>NZ_JBITIZ010000027.1:0-72693 GCF_044459525.1 Streptosporangium sp. NPDC050284 | reverse complement strand
CAGCGACTGCTGCTGGAGGGGGTGTGGGAGGCGGTCGAGCGGGCCGGGATCGACCCGCTCTCACTGAAGGGCAGTTCCACCGGCGTCTTCGTGGGAAGCAACAGCCAGGACTACACGAGCCTGATCATAAGTACGCAGACGGATGTGCAAGGCCATGGCGTCACCGGCCTCTCGGCCAGCGTGCTGTCGGGCCGCCTGTCCTACATGCTGGGCCTGGAGGGCCCGGCGATGACCGTGGACACCGCGTGTTCGTCGTCGCTGGTGGCGCTGCACCTGGCGGCGCAGGCGCTGCGGCAGGGGGAATGCTCGCTCGCGCTGGCCGGCGGTACGACGGTGATGGCGTCACCGTTGGGGTTCATCGGCTTCAACGCGCAGGGCGGGATAGCAGCCGACGGGCGGTCCAAGGCGTTCTCCGACAGCGCGGACGGCACCGGCTGGTCCGAGGGTGTGGGCATGCTGGTGCTGGAGCGGTTGTCGGATGCCCGCCGCAACGGTCACGAGGTGCTCGCGGTGGTGCGGGGTTCCGCGGTGAACCAGGATGGTGCGTCGAACGGGTTGACGGCGCCGAACGGTCCCTCGCAGCAGCGGGTGATTCGTCAGGCGCTGGCCGGTGCGGGGCTGACCGCCGCCGAGGTGGACGCGGTTGAGGCGCACGGTACGGGTACCAAGCTGGGTGACCCGATCGAGGCCCAGGCCCTGTTGGCAACCTATGGGCAGAACCGGGACGAGGATCGTCCGCTGCTGCTGGGCGCGATCAAGTCGAACCTGGGTCACACCCAGGCCGCCGCGGGCGTAGCCGGTGTGATCAAGATGGTGCTCGCGATGCGGCACGGGGTGCTGCCCAAGACGCTGCACGTGGACGAGCCGTCGTCGCACGTGGACTGGTCGGCGGGCGTGGTGGAGCTGCTGACCGAGGCGACGGAGTGGCCGCGGACGGGTCGTCCGCGTCGGGCGGGTGTGTCGTCGTTCGGGATCAGCGGCACGAACGCGCACGTGATCCTCGAACAGGGGCCGGAAGCGCCAGTGGGAGAGGACAGTTCGCAGGACCGGGTGCCGGCTGTGGGTGTGGTGCCGGTGTTGGTGTCGGCGAAGACGGGTGAGGCGTTGCGGGCGCAGGCTGGGCGGCTGGTGTCGGTCTTGGAGGGTGAGTCTGGTCCGGGGCTGGCCGATGCGGCGTTCTCGCTGGCGACGACGCGGTCGGCGTTCGAGCATCGGGCGGTGGTGCTGGCCGAGGGTCGTGAGGGTGTGCTGGCTGGGCTGGCCGGCCTGGCCGAGGACCGTGCGGGTGCGGGCGTGGTGCGCGGGGTGGCCGCGGGCGAGCCGCAGCTGGCGGTGTTGTTCACCGGTCAGGGTAGCCAGCGGGCGGGGATGGGCCGGGAGTTGTATGACCGTTTCCCGGTGTTCGCGACGGCGTTGGACGAGGTGATCGCGGAGCTGGATCCGCTGCTTGAGGGGTCGTTGCGTGAGGTGTTGTTCGCCGAGCCGGGTTCGGCGGAGGCGGAGGCGCTCGACCAGACCGGGTGGGCGCAGCCGGCGCTGTTCGCGGTGGAGACGGCGCTGTTCCGGCTGGTCTCCTCGTGGGGGGTGCGGCCGGATGTGCTGGCCGGTCATTCGATCGGGGAGATCACCGCTGCTCATGTGGCCGGTGTGCTGTCGCTCGCCGACGCATGCGCGCTGGTGGCGGGCCGGGCGCGGTTGATGCAGGCGCTTCCTGCCGGTGGGGCGATGGTGGCGGTGCAGACCTCCGAGGAGGCGGTCGCCGAGCTGCTGGCCGGGCGGGAGAAGGAGGTCTCGGTCGCGGCGGTGAACGGCCCCACCTCGGTGGTGATCGCCGGCACCGAGGAGGCGGTGCTGGAGGTGACCACCGCCCTGCGGGAACGGGGGATCAGGACGAAGCGGTTGCGGGTGTCGCACGCCTTCCACTCGCCGCTGATGGACCCGATGCTGGAGGACTTCCGCACCCTGGCGAGCAGGCTCACCTACGGGGCGCCGAGGACTCCGATCGTGTCGACGCTGACCGGGGAGCAGGCCACGGCCGAGCAGTTGTGCTCGCCGGACTACTGGGTGGACCAGGTCCGCGGCGCGGTCCGCTTCGCCGACGGCATCCGTACGTTGCAGGCGCAGGGCGTGCGGGCCTACCTGGAGCTGGGCCCCGACGGGGTGCTCACCGCGATGGCCCAGGACACGCTGACGGCGGACCCTGATGCACCTGTGCACGAGTTGCCCACGGTGTTGGTGCCGGTGTTGCGTAAGGGCCGGGATGAGCACGCGGCGTCCATGGCGGCGCTGGCCGAGTTGCATGTGCACGGGGTGCCGGTGGACTGGCGCTCGGTGCTCCCGCGCGGGCGCCGGGTCGACCTGCCGACCTATCCCTTCGAGCACCAGCGGTTCTGGCCCGAGGGGGCCGGTTCCGGTGCGGGGAATGTGGCGGCGGCGGGGTTGGCGGCGGCGGATCATCCGCTGTTGGGCGCCGCGGTCGGGCTGGCCGATTCCGATGGGGTGGTGCTGACGGGTCGGTTGTCGCTCTTGTCGCATCCGTGGCTGGCCGACCACGTGGTGGCGGGTTCGGTGGTGGTGCCGGGTTCGGCGTTCGTGGAGCTGGCGGTGCGGGCCGGTGACCAGGTCGGCTGCGAGGTGGTCGAGGAGCTGACCCTGATCACGCCGCTGGTGCTGGGTGAGCGGGACACGGTCGCGCTGCAGGTGTCGGTGGGGGCTCCGCAGGAGTCGGGCCGTCGGAGCGTGAGTGTGTATGCCCGTTCGGCGGAGGCAGCCGAGGAGGTGGCGTGGGTGCGGTACGCGACCGGAACGCTCGCGACCGAAGTGGCGGAGGTCGCGCCGTTCGACGCGTCCGTCTGGCCCCCGCAGGGTGCGACCGCGATCGAGGTGGACGGGCTGTATGAGGAGCTGGCCGAGGACGGCTTCGCCTATGGTCCGACCTTCCAGGGGCTGCGGGCGGCCTGGCGCGGCACTGACGGTGAGGTGTTCGCCGAGGTGGCGTTGCCGGAGCAGGCGCAGTCGAGTGCGGGTTCGTTCGGGGTGCATCCGGCGCTGCTGGAGGCGGCGCTGCACGCGGTGAGCTTCGCCGGGCTGGAGCCGGTGGAGGGTGGCCGGTTGCCGTCCTCGTGGGAGCAGGTGTGTCTGCACGCCGGCGGGGCGTCGGTGCTGCGGGTGCAACTGATCAGGACGGGCTCGGATGCGGTGTCGCTGAGCGCGGTGGATGCCGCTGGGGGGCCGGTGGTGTCGGCGCGCAACGTGGTGTTGCGGCCGGTCGAGGTTGAGCGGCTGAGGGTTTCCGACGGTGTCGGGGCGGGCTGGGAGTCGTTGTTCGGGATGGAGTGGACGCCCGCGAGGGCTGTGCCGGAGGCCGGTCGGGTGCCGTCGGTGGCGCTGCTCGGCGTGGATGCGCTGGGTGTGGCTCCGGCGTTGCGCGAGGCCGGGGATGCGGTGGCGGTGCATGCGGAGTTGCCGTCGCTGGCCGAGGCGGGTCCGGTCCCGGCGGTGGTGTTCGCGGAGGTGGTGTCCGAGTCGGCGGCCGGGGTGGTGGAGTCGGCGCATGCGCTGACCGCCCACGTTCTGGATCTGCTGCAGGGTTGGCTGGCCGATGACCGGTTCGCCGAGTCGCGGCTGGTGTTCCTGACCCGGGGCGCGGTCGTGGCGGGCGATGGCGGGGTGGTCACCGATCCGGCGGCCTCGGCGGTGTGGGGTCTGGTGCGTAGTGCGCAGTCGGAGAACCCGGGCCGGTTCCTGTTGGTCGACGTGGATGAGGAATCCCCGCTGTCAGGGCTGCCGGAGATGGCTGCGTCCGAAGAGCCGCAGATGGCGGTGCGCGGGGGCGAGGTACGGGTTCCGCGCCTGGCACGGGTACTGCCCGGGGATGTCGTGGCAGAGGCGTTCGGTGACGACTCCGGTGAGGATGGCGGCCGGGTCTGGAACCCGGAGGGAACCGTCCTGGTCACCGGTGGTACCGGTGGTCTGGGGGCGCTGTTCGCCCGGCATGTGGTGGCCGAGCGTGGCGTACGGCATCTGCTGCTGACCAGCCGCCGGGGCCTGGACGCTCCGGGTGCGGTGGAGTTGCAGGCCGAGTTGATCGCGCACGGCGTCGAGGTCACGGTCGCGGCGTGCGACATGGCCGACCGGGACGCGGTGGCGGCCCTGCTGGCGCAGGTGGACGACGGCCATCCGCTGACCGCGGTGATCCACACCGCCGGTGTGCTGGCCGATGGCACGATTCCGTCGCTGACGGCCGAGGGGCTGGGGGCGGTGTTGCGGCCGAAGGTGGACGCGGCCTGGCATCTGCACGAGCTGACCCAGGGCCTGGACCTGGCGGCGTTCGTGGTGTTCTCCTCGTTCGCCGGAGTGCTGGGAGCGCCTGGTCAGGGCAACTACGCGGCGGCGAACGTGTTCTTGGACACGCTGGCTCAGGTGCGCCGGGCCGAAGGACTGGCGGGGTTGTCGCTGGCGTGGGGTGCCTGGGCTCAGGACGCGGGGATGACCGGCACGCTGGGTGAGATCGAGATGCGGCGGATCAACCGGACGGGTGTGCCGGCGTTGTCGGCCGAGCAGGGCCTCGCGGCGTTCGAGGCCGCGGTCGGGTCGGGCCGGGCGGTGGTGGCGCCGGTGCGGCTGGAGCTGTCGGTGCTGCGGGCGGTGGGCGAGGTGCCGCATCTGATGCGGGGCCTGGTCCGCGCGGGCCGCCGCTCGGCGGTCTCGGTCCTCGCGGGCGGGGAAGCGGAGCTGGTGAAGCGGCTCGCCGGCCTGGAGCACACCGAGCAGGTCCGGCTCATGATGGACCTGGTCTGCACGCAGGCGGCGGTGGTGCTGGGACACGAGTCGGTGGACGCGATCCAGCCCGGACGAGAGTTCCGCGAGCTGGGCTTCGACTCCCTCACCACCGTGGAACTGCGCAACCGGCTCAATGCGGCCACCGGGTTGCGGCTACCCGCCACTCTCATTTTCGACTACCCGACCCCGGCCAGCCTCGCCGAACACCTCCTGGAGGAGATCGCGCCCGGAGCGAACAAGGCCACGGAGTTGTCATTGCTGGCTGATCTCAACCGGTTCGAGACCGCGCTTTCCGATACCGCGCTCGACGATCTCGCCAGGAACGGCATCGTCACCCGGCTGCGGCAGCTGCTGGCGAAGATGAGCGAGAGCAGCACGGAAACTAGTGAAATCGCTGTCGCCGACGTGCTCAACTCGGCGAGTACCAAGGACATCCTCGGTTTCATCGAAAACGAACTGGGTCGCCTCAAGGACCTGTGATGTCCCGGCTCATACGCGAATAGCCTGGAGGGCTTCTCCCATGTCGGAAGACCTGAAGCTCGTTGACTACCTGAAGTCGGTCGCCACCGATCTGCACGAGACCCGCCGACGGCTCGAAGAGGTGGAGTCGGGCAAGCGTGAGCCGATCGCCATCGTGTCGATGTCATGCCGCTTTCCAGGTGGAGTCGCCTCTCCTGAAGATTTGTGGCGGTTGCTGTCCGAGGGCGAGGACGCGATCTCGCCGGTCCCGGCCGATCGGGGCTGGGATCTGGGGATGTCGTCGGGGCTGGGATCCGACGGCGGGGGTGGTGGCGAGGTCCAGGGTGGGTTCCTGTCGGATGTGGCGGGGTTCGACGCGGGGTTCTTCGGGATCTCGCCGCGTGAGGCTCTCGCGATGGACCCGCAGCAGCGGCTGCTGCTGGAGACGACGTGGGAGGCGGTCGAGCGGGCCGGGATCGACCCGGCCTCGCTGAAGGGCAGTTCCACCGGGGTGTTCGTGGGCACCAACGGCCAGGACTACATGAACCTGATCATGAGCACTCGGGTGGATCTTCAGGGCCATGGCGTCACCGGTCTGGGAGCCAGCGTGCTGTCGGGCCGCCTGTCCTACACCCTGGGCCTGGAGGGCCCGGCGGTGACGGTGGACACCGCGTGCTCCTCGTCGCTGGTGACATTGCACCTTGCGGTACAGGCGCTGCGGTCGGGGGAGTGCTCGCTCGCGCTGGCCGGCGGTATCACGGTGATGACGTCGCCGATGGTCTTCGTCGGCTTCAGCGCGCAGGGCGGGATGGCGCCCGATGGTCGGTGCAAGGCGTTCTCCGACAGTGCGGACGGCACCAGCTGGTCCGAGGGTGTGGGCATGCTGGTGCTGGAGCGGTTGTCGGACGCGCGCCGCAACGGCCACCGGGTGCTCGCGGTGGTGCGGGGTTCCGCGGTGAACCAGGACGGTGCGTCGAACGGGTTGACGGCGCCGAACGGTCCCTCGCAGCGACGGGTGATCCGTCAGGCGTTGGCCGGGGCCGGGCTCTCGGTGTCCGAGGTGGACGCGGTCGAGGCGCACGGCACCGGCACGGTTCTGGGTGACCCGATCGAGGCACAGGCGCTGCTCGCGACGTACGGCCAGGATCGGGACGAGGGTCGTCCGCTGCTGCTGGGGGGGATCAAGTCGAACCTGGGTCACACCCAGGCCGCCGCGGGCGTGGCCGGTGTGATCAAGATGGTGCTCGCGATGCGGCATGGGGTCCTGCCCAAGACGCTGCACGTGGACGCGCCGTCGTCGCACGTGGACTGGTCGGCGGGCGCGGTGGAACTGCTGACCGAGTCGGCCGAGTGGCCGAAGACGGGTCGTCCGCGTCGGGCGGGTGTGTCGTCGTTCGGGGTCAGCGGTACCAACGCGCACGTGATTCTCGAACAAGGGCCGGAAACGCCGGAGGGAGAAGGCGCTCCGCAGGTACGGACGCCGGCCGCCGACGTGGTTCCGCTGCTGGTGTCGGGTCGTACGGGCGAGGCGTTGCGGGCCCAGGCCGAGCGACTGGTCTCGCATGTGGAGGGCCATCGTGAGGTGGCGCTGGTGGATACGGCGTTCTCGCTGGTGGTGTCGCGGTCGGTGTTCGAGCACCGTGCGGTGGTGGTGGGTGAGGATCGCAAGGGTCTGCTGGCGGGGTTGGGCGCGGTGGCTTCCGGTGAGCCCACGGCGGGTGTGGTGTCCGGTGTGGCCGATGTGGTTGGGAAGTCGGTGTGGGTGTTCCCGGGTCAGGGGGCGCAGTGGGTGGGCATGGGTGCGCGGTTGTTGGAGGAGTCGGGGGTGTTCGCGGCTCGGATGGCCGAGTGTGCGGCGGCGTTGGAGCCGTTCGTGGAGTGGTCGTTGCTGGATGTGGTGCGGCAGGTGGAGGGGGCTCCGTCGCTGGATCGGGTGGATGTGGTGCAGCCGGTGTCGTTTGCGGTGATGGTGTCGTTGGCGGCGGTGTGGGAGTCGTTGGGGGTTCGTGCGGATGCGGTGGTGGGTCATTCGCAGGGTGAGATCGCGGCGGCGGTGGTGGCGGGTGGGTTGTCGTTGTCCGACGGCGCGCGGGTGGTGGCGTTGCGCAGCCGTTTGATCGGTGAGCGGTTGGCGGGGTTGGGGGCGATGGCGTCAGTCGCGCTGCCGGTCGAGCAGGTCGCGGAACGGGTGGCGGCGTGGGACGGGCGGATCTCGGTGGCGGCGGTGAACGGTCCGAACTCGGTGGTGGTGGCCGGTGAGGTTCAAGCCGTCGAGGAGCTGGTCGAGCGGTTGGCTGCTGAGGATGTGCGGGTGCGGCGGATCGCGGTGGACTATGCCTCGCATTCGGCGCAGGTCGATCTGATCTCCGAAGAGCTGGCGCAGGTTCTGGCGGGGGTGAGCCCGGGTGCGGTGCGGGTGCCGATGCTGTCGACGGCGACGGGTCAGTGGCTGGAAGGGCCGGAGCTGGAGGCCGGGTATTGGTGTGAGAATCTGCGGCGCACGGTGGGCTTCGCTCCGGCGATCGGAGAGTTGCTGGAGCAGCGGTATCGGGTGTTCGTGGAGGTGAGTCCGCATCCGGTGCTGACGGTCGGTATCGGCGAGTGTGTGGACGAGACCGACGCCACCACGGTGATCGCCGGGACGCTGCGCCGCGATGAGGGTGGCCTGGATCGGGTGCTGGTCTCGGCCGCGGAGTTGTTCGTGCGCGGCGTGAAGGTCGACTGGCAGCAGGTGCTGACCGGTGGCCGACGGGTGGATCTGCCCACCTACGCTTTTCAGCATCAGGGCTTCTGGCCCGAGGGAACGGGAGCCGGGGCTGGGAATGTGGCCGCGGCGGGACTGGCCGCGACGGATCACCCGTTGCTGGGTGCTGCGGTCGGTCTGGCCGACTCGGACGGGGTGTTGCTGACCGGGCGGTTGTCGCTCTCGTCGCATCCGTGGCTGGTCGATCACGCGGTGGCCGGGATGGTGTTCTTCCCTGGTACCGGGTTCCTTGAGCTGGCGGTGCGGGCCGGTGACCAGGTCGGTTGTGACCTGGTGGAGGAGCTGACCCTGGTCGCGCCGTTGGTGCTGGGCGAGGCCGACGCCGTCGCGGTGCAGGTGTGGGTGGGCGCCGCGCAGGAGTCAGGTCACCGGAGTGTGAACATCTACGCCCGGTCGGCGCAGGCCACCGACGACGTGCCGTGGGTGCGGCACGCCACCGGCACGCTCGCCACGGGTAGCCGGGCCGTCGTGCCGTTCGACACGACGGTGTGGCCGCCGGTCGGCGCGACCGCGATCGGGCTGGACGGCCTCTATGACCGACTGGCCGAGGGCTCGCTCGTCTACGGCCCGGTGTTCCAGGGATTGCGGGCGGCCTGGTGGGGCGAGAGGGGCGAGGTATTCGCCGAGGTTGCTTTACCCGAGCAGGCGCTGTCGGGTGCGGATGCGTTCGGAGTGCACCCGGCGTTGCTGGACGCGGCCTTGCACGCCTCGACGTTCGCCGGGCTGGACGACGAGGTGGGGACGCGGTTGCCGTTCTCCTGGGGAGAGGTGAGCCTGCACGCTACCGGCGCGGCGATGCTGCGCGTGCGACTGAGCCGGACCGCTGCCGACTCGGTGTCACTGGAGGCGGTGGACGTTGCCGGGGAGCCGGTGCTGTCGGCGAAGTCGCTGGTGCTGCGCCCGTTCTCACCCGACCAACTCGCCGCCGCGGATGGCGGGCAGGCGACGGCGGGGAACGGGTTGTTCCGGTTGGACTGGGCTCCGCTGTCTGAGCTTCCCATGGTCGATCCGGTGCCGGTGGCAGTGGTCGGCTTTGCGGGGTTCGAGCCGGACCCGCTGGGCTTTGCCGGAGTGCGGAAGTCGGCCGACCAGCCGGTCGCGGTTCATCGTGATCTGTCGGCACTGACCGAGGCGGGGCCGGTGCCAGAGGTGGTGCTGGCCGAGGTCGGGGCCGGGCAGGTCGAGGATGAGGCGATCTCGGCGCATGCGGTGACGGCTGGGGTACTGGGCCTGCTGCAGGGGTGGCTGGCCGATGAGCGGTGTGCCGATTCGCGGCTGGTGCTCGTCACGCGGGGTGCCGTGGCCGTGAGCGAGAGCGAGGCGGTCACCGATCTGGCGGCCGCGGCGGTGTGGGGCCTGATGCGGTCGGCGCAGTCGGAGAATCCGGGCAGGTTCGTCCTGGTCGACCTGGATGATCAGGATTCCTCGCTCGCCACTTTGCGCGACGTACTGCTCGCGATGCCGGCGCTGGATGAGCCGCAGGTGGCGGTGCGCGAGGGTGGGGTGCGGGTGCCGAGGTTGGCGTCGCTGACCTCGGGTGCGGGTCTGTTGCCTCCGTCGGGTACGGCGTGGCGGCTGGGCAGCCGGGCCAAGGGCAGTCTGGACGCGCTGGAGTTGCTTCCGTTCCCGCAGGCGGCCGAGCCGCTGGAGGCTGGTCAGGTTCGGCTGGCGGTGCGTGCGGCGGGGGTGAACTTCCGTGACCTGCTGGACGGTCTGAACGCGCTGGGGTGGTTCCAGGACAAGGTCGGCCTGATGGGCAGCGAGGTCGCCGGGGTGGTGCTGGAGGTCGGTCCCGGGGTCGAGGATCTGCGTCCGGGGGATCGGGTGATGGGTCTGGCCGATGGCGGGTTCGGCCCGGTGGTCGTCGCCGAAGCCGTGATCTTGGTGAAGATTCCCGATCACTGCTCGTTCGAGCAGGCCGCGACGATCCCGGTGGCGTTCCTCACCACCTACTACGGGCTGATGGAACTGGCCGGCTTGCGGGAAGGCGAGTCGCTGCTGGTCCATGCCGGCGCCGGTGGGACCGGTATGGCGGCGATCCAGTTGGCGCAGCGGCTGGGGGTGGAAGTCTTCGCGACCGCGAGTCCGGCGAAGTGGGATGTGCTGCGGTCGATGGGCATCCCGGACGATCACATCGCCTCTTCGCGGAGTGTGGAGTTCGAGGAGCGGTTCCGGGAGGTTTGCGGTGAGCGGGGCATCGATGTGGTGCTCAACTCGCTGACGGGTGAGTTCATCGACGCCTCGGCGCGGCTGCTGCGCCCCGGGGGCCGGTTCATCGAGTTGGGCAAGCTCGACATCCGCGACCAGGAGAGCTTCCCCGGGCTGGAGTATCACTGGTTCGACGTGGCGGATGCCGGGCCGGAGCGGTTGCGGCAGATGTTGAACGAGCTGGTGAAGCTGTTCGCGGCCGGTGAGTTGCGGCCGTTGCCGGTGACGGCGTGGGATGTGCGGCGGGGCCGGGAGGCGTTCCGGTTCATGAGCCAGGCCAGGCACACCGGGAAGATCGTGCTGACCATGCCCCGGGTCTGGGACCCGGAGGGCACGGTGCTGATCACCGGCGGCACCGGTGGTCTGGGGGCGGAGGTGGCCCGGCACCTGGTGGCCGAGCGGGGGGTGCGGCATCTGCTGCTGGCCAGCCGCCGGGGTCTGGAGGCTCCGGGTGCGGTCGAGTTGCAGGGCGAGCTGATCGCGCACGGGGTCGAGGTCACTGTCGCGGCCTGCGACATAGCCGACCGGGACGCGGTCGCGGCGCTGCTGGCGCAGGTCGATGCCGACCATCCGCTGACCGCGGTGATCCACACCGCCGGTGTGCTGGACGACGGCACGATCACCTCGTTGACGCCGGAGCGGCTGGATGCGGTGCTGCGGCCGAAGGTGGACGCCGCCTGGCACCTGCACGAACTCACCCAGGACCTGGATCTGGCCGGGTTCGTGGTGTTCTCCTCGTTCGCAGGGGTGATGGGCAACGCGGGTCAGGGTAACTACGCGGCGGCGAACGCCTGGCTGGACGCGTTGATGGCGCGGCGCCGGGCGCAGGAGCTGCCGGGGTTGTCGCTGGCCTGGGGACTGTGGGCGCAGGCCACCGGGATGACCGGGGCCATGTCGCAGGCCGATGTGCAGCGAATCACCTCGGCCGGGCTGCCGCTGATCACCACCGAGCAGGGTATGGCGCTGTTGGACGCGGCCCTGGGGTCGGACGCACCGCTGGTGCTCCCGGTCCTGCTGAACCTGCCGGCGATGCCCGCTCAGCTGGTGCCTCCGCTGCTGCGCGGGCTGGTGCGCGGCACCCGCCGTACGGCGGCGGTGGCGCGTGCGGCCGATGAGGGAGCGTTGGTGCGGCAGTTGGCCGGGCTGACGCAGACCGACCGGACCCGGTTCATGACCGATCTGGTCCGCAGTCAGGCCGCGGCAGTCCTCGGACACTCGGACTCCACGGCGGTGGACGTCCGGCGGGAGTTCCGTGAGCTGGGCTTCGACTCGCTGACCGCGATCGAGTTGCGCAACCGCCTCAACGTGGCCACCGGGCTGCGGCTGCCCTCCACCCTCGTCTTCGACTACCCCACCCCCGCCGTGCTCGGCGAGCATCTGCTCAGCGAGGTGCTCGGCGCGCACGGCGACGCCATCCTGCCGGTGGCCACGGTCTCGGTCGGAGACGACCCGATCGTCATCGTCTCGATGGCCTGCCGCTACCCCGGAGAGGTGAGCTCTCCGGAGGATCTGTGGCGGCTGGTCGTCGAGGGGCAGGACGTGATGACCCCGCTGCCGGCCGGCCGCGGCTGGGAAGGGTACAGCGCTCTGGGCCTGAAGGGCGGGTTCGTTTCCGACGCGCCCGGGTTCGACGCGGAGTTCTTCCGGATCTCGCCGCGTGAGGCGCTCGCGATGGACCCGCAGCAGCGACTGCTGCTGGAGACGGCCTGGGAGGTCCTCGAACGCGCGGGCATCGATCCGGACTCGTTGCGCGGCAGCGAGACCGGCGTGTTCATCGGTGCCTCAGGCTCGGGCTACACGCCGGGGGAGGAGTCTCTCGGTTACATCATGACCGGCCTGATGGGCAGCGTGGCCTCCGGCCGGATCTCCTACACCTTCGGGCTGGAGGGGCCGGCGGTGACGGTGGACACCGCGTGCTCGTCGTCGCTGGTGACCATCCACATGGCGGCACAGGCGTTGCGCAATGGGGAATGCTCACTGGCCCTCGCCGGCGGTGTGACGGTGATGACGACTCTCGCGGCGTTCGCGGAGTTCGGTGAGCAGGGCGGCCTGGCGCAGGATGCCCGGTGTAAGGCGTTCTCCGACTCGGCGGACGGCATCGGATGGTCCGAGGGCGTCGGCCTGGTGATGCTGGAGCGGTTGTCGGACGCCCAGCGCAACGGCCACCAGGTGCTGGCGGTGGTGCGGGGTTCGGCGATCAACCAGGACGGCGCGTCCAACGGTCTGACCGCGCCGAACGGTCCTTCGCAGCGGCGGGTGATCCGCCAGGCGCTGGCTGTCGCAGGGCTGTCTCCCTCCGAGGTTGACGTGGTCGAGGCGCATGGCACGGGGACGACGCTGGGTGACCCGATCGAGGCGCAGGCGCTGCTGGCCACCTATGGTCAGGACCGGCCGGAGGAGCGACCGATCCTGCTGGGGTCGATCAAGTCGAACCTCGGTCACGCGCAGTCGGCGGCGGGTGTGGCGAGCGTGATCAAGATGGTCATGGCTCTTCAGCACGGGGTGCTGCCCAAGACATTGCACGTGGACGAGCCGTCCTCGCACGTGGACTGGGCCTCGGGTGCGGTGGAGCTGCTGACCGAGACGATGGACTGGCCGGACATGGGCCGTCCGCGTCGGGCGGGTGTGTCGTCGTTCGGGATCAGCGGCACCAACGCACACATGATTTTGGAGCAGGGGCCGCAGGTCGCGGAACCGGAGACCGGTGATGCCGGTTCGGCCGCGGGTGTGGTGCCGTGGGTGGTGTCGGGCAAGACCGAGGAGGCACTGCGGGCGCAGGCGGGTCGTCTGGCGGCGTTCATGGACACGCGCGGTGAGCTGGGTCTGACCGATGTGGCGTTCTCGCTGGTGGGGTCGCGGTCGGTGTTCGAGCATCGTGCGGTGGTGGTCGGCGGGGATCGTGGGGGGTTGCTGGCGGGGTTGGGTGGGGTGGCGTCGGGTGAGTCGGTGCCTGGGGTGGTGTCCGGTGTGGCGGACGTTGATGGGAAGTCGGTGTGGGTGTTCCCGGGTCAGGGGGCGCAGTGGGTGGGCATGGGGGCGCGGTTGTTGGAGGAGTCGGCGGTGTTCGCGGCTCGGATGGCGGAGTGTGCGGCGGCGTTGGAGCCGTTTGTGGAGTGGTCGTTGCTGGATGTGGTGCGGCAGGTGGAGGGGGCTCCGTCGCTGGATCGGGTGGATGTGGTGCAGCCGGTGTCGTTTGCGGTGATGGTGTCGTTGGCGGCGGTGTGGGAGTCGTTGGGGGTTCGTGCGGATGCGGTGGTGGGTCATTCGCAGGGTGAGATCGCGGCGGCGGTGGTGGCGGGTGGCCTGTCGTTGTCCGACGGCGCGCGGGTGGTGGCGTTGCGCAGCCGTTTGATCGGTGAACGGCTTGCTGGAGATGGAGCGATGGCGTCGGTGGCGCTGCCGGTCGAGCGGGTTGAGGCCGCTTTGGTCGAGGGGGTGTCGGTGGCGGCGGTGAACGGTCCGAACTCGGTGGTGGTGGCCGGTGAGGTCGCGGCGGTCGAAGGGCTGGTCGAGCGGTTTGCCGAAGAAGGGGTGCGGGTGCGGCGGATCGCGGTGGATTACGCCTCGCATTCGGCGCAGGTCGATCTGATCTCCGAAGAGCTGGCGCAGGTTCTGGCGGGGGTGGTGCCGCAGTCGGTGCGGGTGCCGATGCTGTCGACGGTGACGGGTCAGTGGCTGGAGGGTCCGGAGCTGGAGGCCGGGTATTGGTGTGAGAATCTGCGGCGCACGGTGGCGTTCGCTCCGGCGGTCGGGCAGTTGCTGGAGCAGCGGTATCGGGTGTTTGTGGAGGTGAGTCCGCATCCGGTGTTGACGGTCGGGGTCGGCGAGTGTGTGGACGAGACCGACACCGTCACGGTGATCGCCGGGACGTTGCGCCGCGATGAGGGTGGCCTGGAGCGGGTGCTGGTCTCGGCCGCGGAGTTGTTCGTCCGGGGCGTGAAGGTCGACTGGCAGCAGGTGCTGACCGGTGGCCGACGGATCGACCTGCCGACGTACGCCTTCCAGCACCAGCGGTTCTGGCCGAACGAGAGGCAGAGCGGTGATGCCCGCGTGCTGGGCCTGGCCGCTACGGGGCATCCGCTGCTGGGTGCGGCGGTGGGCCTGGCCGATTCTGACGGGATGGTGCTGACGGGCCGGTTGTCGCTCTCGTCGCATCCGTGGCTGGCCGATCACGTGGTGGCCGGGATGGTGTTCTTCCCAGGGACCGGGTTCGTGGAGCTGGCGGTGCGTGCCGGTGACCAGGTCGGTTGCGAGCTGGTCGAGGAGTTGATCCTGGACGCTCCGCTGGTGCTGGGTGAGGACGACGCGGTCGTGGTGCAGATCGCGGTGGGTGCGCCGGAGGAGACCGGTCGGCGGAGCGTGAGCATCTACGCCCGTTCGGCGGACGCGACCGAGGAGATGCCGTGGGTGCGGCACGCCACCGGCACGCTCGCCATGGGGAGCCGGGCCGCGGTGCCGTTCGACACGGCGGTGTGGCCTCCGGCCGACGCGACCGCGATCGAGCTGGACGGCCTCTACGACCAGCTGGCCGAAGGGCTGCTCGCCTATGGCCCGGTGTTCCAGGGATTGCGGGCGGCCTGGCGGGGTGCCGATGGCGCGGTGTTCGCCGAGGTGGCGCTGCCGGAGGAGGCGCAGTCGGACGCGGGTTCGTTCGGGGTGCATCCGGCGTTGCTGGACGCGGCGTTGCACGCGGTGAGCTTCGCCGGGCTGGACGCCGCGGCGGGTACGCGCTTGCCGTTCTCCTGGGACGAGGTGTGCCTGCACGCGAGTGGGGCGACTCTGCTGAGGGTGCGACTGGCCAAGGTGGGCGAGGACGCGGTGTCGCTGAGCGCGGTGGACTCCGCCGGGGAGCCGGTGGTGTCGGCGCGTTCCCTGGTGCTGCGCCCGGTCTCGGCCGACCAGCTCGTCGCCGTCGGTAGCACCCCAGCGGTGGAGCGGGACGCGTTGTTCAGGCTGGAGTGGACGCCCTCGGCTCAGATGCCGGTATCCGACGCCGAACCGGACGTGGTCGAACTCGCCGGAGAAGCCCTTTCTGACCTGGCCCTGCTGGAGTCGGTGCCGGATGTGGTCATGGTCTCGGTGGGGTCGGCCGTTGCCGAGGACGTGGTGGAGTCGACGCACGCGGTGGTCGCGCAGGTGTTGGAACTGCTGCAGGAGTGGTTGGCCGATGAGCGGTTCGTCGGCTCGCGGTTGGTGTTCGTGACCCGGGGTGCGGTCGAGGCGCGGGATGGTGATGTGGTCGGGGATTTGGCGGGTGCGGCGGTGTGGGGGTTGGTGCGGTCGGCGCAGTGGGAGAATCCGGGCCGGTTCGTGCTGGTCGATGTCGATGGTGATGGTGATGGTGGGTTGTCGTCGTCGGTGTTGGCGGGGGTGTTGGTTTCGGGTGAGCCGCAGGTGGCGGTGCGTGAGGGTGGGGTGTTGGTGCCGCGTTTGGTGCGGGTGGCGCCTGCGGAGGAGGTGGGTGGGTCGTGGGATCCGGAGGGGACGGTGTTGATCACTGGTGGTACCGGTGGTCTGGGAGGGAGTTTGGCTCGGCATGTGGTGGCCGAGCGTGGGGTGCGTCATCTGGTGTTGACCAGCCGTCGGGGGTTGGCTGCTCCGGGTGCGGTGGAGTTGCGGGCCGAGTTGATCGCGCATGGGGTGGAGGTCACGGTCGCGGCCTGTGACATGGCCGACCGCGACCAGGTCGCGGCCCTGCTGGCGCAGGTGGACGACGAGCACCCGCTGACCGCGGTCATTCACACCGCCGGTGTGCTGGCCGACGGCACGATCCCGTCGCTCACGCCTGAGCGGCTGGAGACGGTCCTTCGGCCGAAGGTCGACGCGGTCTGGCATCTGCACGAGCTGACCCGGGATCTGGATCTGGCGGCGTTCATCATCTACTCGTCCCTGTCGGGCGTGATGGGCTCCGCCGGGCAGGGCAACTACGCGGCCGCGAACACGTTCTTGGACGCCTTGGCGCAGGTCCGCCGGGCCGAGGGACTGCCCGCGTTGTCGCTGGCCTGGGGGCCCTGGACCCAGGACACCGGATTGACCGGAACGCTGGGCGATATCGATATGCAGCGGATCACCCGTACGGGTATGCCGCCGCTCTCGGTGGAGCAGGGCATGGCGCTGTTCGAGGCCGCTACCGCGCTGAAGCACGCGGTGCTGGTTCCGGTTCGGCTGGATCTTCCTTCGATGCGCACCTATGGTGAGGTGCCGGCGTTGTTGCGGGGTTTGGTGCGGGGTGGTCGGCGGTTGGCGGCGTCGGGTTCGGTGGTGGCTGCGACGTTGTTGCAGCGGTTGGCTCCGTTGGGGGCGGCCGAGCGGGCCGAGGTTCTGGTGGACCTGGTGCGTGTCGAGGCGGCGATGGTGCTGGGTCATGCTTCGTCCGACATGGTGGAGGTGCGTCGGGAGTTCCGCGAGCTGGGCTTCGACTCCCTTACCGCGGTCGAGTTGCGCAACCGGCTGAACGCCGCGACGGGTTTGCGGTTGCCGTCCACGCTGGTGTTCGACTACCCGACACCGACCGTACTGGCGGACTTCCTGCTGGCCGAACTGTTCGGCGAGGACGCCGATGTGACGGTTCCCGCGATGCTGGTGCCGGTAACGAACGATCCGGTCGTGATCGTGGGCATGGCGTGCCGTTTCCCGGGTGAGGTCGCCTCTCCGGAGGATCTGTGGCGGCTGGTGGCCGAGGGCGGGGACGGGATCTCCGAGTTTCCGACCACGCGAGGCTGGGATCTGGGGACCTCGTACAGCTCGGACTATGTGCGCGAGGGTGGCTTCCTGGAGAGTGCCACGCAGTTCGATCCGGGGTTCTTCGGGATCTCGCCGCGTGAGGCGCTCGCGATGGACCCGCAGCAGCGGTTGTTGCTGGAGACGTCGTGGGAGGCGATCGAGCGGACGGGCGTGGACCCGACCTCGTTGCGCGGCAGCCGTACCGGCGTGTTCGCCGGGGTGATGTATCACGACTACGGGATGAGCGCCGCACTCCCGCCGGAGGCGATGGGCTTCATCAGTACCGGTACGGCGGGCAGCGTCGCGACCGGCCGGATCTCGTACGCGCTGGGCCTGGAGGGTCCGGCGGTGACGGTGGACACGGCGTGTTCGTCGTCGCTGGTGGCGATGCACATGGCGGCGCAGGCGCTGCGCTCGGGTGACTGCGACCTGGCGCTTGCCGGTGGTGTGACGGTGATGGCCACCCCTGCGGTGTTCATCGGCTTCAGTGCGCAGGGTGGACTGGCAGGAGATGGGCGGTGCAAGTCCTTCGCCGACACCGCGGACGGCACCAACTACTCCGAGGGTGTGGGCATGCTGGTGCTGGAGCGGCTGTCGGACGCGCGCCGCAACGGCCACCGGGTGCTCGCGGTGGTGCGTGGTTCTGCGGTGAACCAGGACGGTGCGTCGAACGGGTTGACGGCGCCGAACGGTCCCTCCCAGCAGCGGGTGATCCGTCAGGCGTTGGCCGGGGCCGGGCTCTCGGTGTCCGAGGTGGACGCGGTCGAGGGCCACGGTACGGGGACGACGCTGGGCGACCCGATCGAGGCGCAGGCGTTGCTGGCGACCTATGGTCAGGATCGGGACGAGGACCGGCCGCTGCTGCTGGGGTCGATCAAGTCGAACCTCGGTCACACGCAGGCGGCTGCGGGTGTGGCCGGTGTGATCAAGATGGTGATGGCTCTGCGTCATGGGGTGCTGCCTCGGACGTTGCACGTGGACGAGCCGTCGTCGCATGTGGACTGGTCGGCGGGCGCGGTGGAGCTGCTGACCGAGCAGGTGGAGTGGCCGCAGACGGGTCGTCCGCGTCGGGCTGGTGTGTCGTCGTTCGGGATCAGCGGCACCAACGCGCACGTGATCTTGGAGCAGGGGCCGGAGGCTCCTGAAACGGAGTCGCGTGGCAAGGATCGAGCTCCGGCAGCGGGCGTGGTGCCGTGGGTGGTGTCGGCGAAGACCGAGGAGGCACTGCGGGCGCAGGCCGGGCGATTGCTGACGCACGTGCGGGCGGCCGGTGAGCTTGACCCGGTGGATGTGGGGTCGTCGCTGGTGGGGTCGCGGTCGGTGTTCGAGCACCGTGCGGTGGTGGTGGGTGAGGATCGCAAGGGTCTGCTGGCGGGGTTGGGTGCGGTGGCTTCCGGTGAGCCCACGGCGGGTGTGGTGTCCGGTGTGGCCGATGTGGTTGGGAAGTCGGTGTGGGTGTTCCCGGGTCAGGGGGCGCAGTGGGTGGGCATGGGTGCGCGGTTGTTGGAGGAGTCGGGGGTGTTCGCGGCTCGGATGGCCGAGTGTGCGGCGGCGTTGGAGCCGTTCGTGGAGTGGTCGTTGCTGGATGTGGTGCGGCAGGTGGAGGGGGCTCCGTCGCTGGATCGGGTGGATGTGGTGCAGCCGGTGTCGTTTGCGGTGATGGTGTCGTTGGCGGCGGTGTGGGAGTCGTTGGGGGTTCGTGCGGATGCGGTGGTGGGTCATTCGCAGGGTGAGATCGCGGCGGCGGTGGTGGCGGGTGGGTTGTCGTTGTCCGACGGCGCGCGGGTGGTGGCGTTGCGTAGTCGTTTGATCGGTGAGCGGTTGGCGGGGTTGGGGGCGATGGCGTCGGTCGCGCTGCCGGTCGAGCAGGTCGCGGAGCGGGTGGCGGCGTGGGACGGGCGGATCTCGGTGGCGGCGGTGAACGGTCCGAACTCGGTGGTGGTGGCCGGTGAGGTCGCGGCGGTCGAAGGGCTGGTCGAGCGGTTGGCTGCTGAGGATGTGCGGGTGCGGCGGATCGCGGTGGATTACGCCTCGCATTCGGCGCAGGTCGATTTGATCGGCGAGGAGCTGGCGCAGGTTCTGGCGGGGGTGGTGCCGCAGTCGGTGCGGGTGCCGATGCTGTCGACGGTGACCGGTCAGTGGCTGGAGGGTCCGGAGCTGGAGGCCGGGTACTGGTGTGAGAATCTGCGGCGCACGGTGGGCTTCGCTCCGGCGATAGGAGAGTTGCTGGAGCAGCGGTATCGGGTGTTCGTGGAGGTGAGTCCGCATCCGGTGCTGACGGTCGGTATCGGCGAGTGTGTGGACGAGACCGACAGCGTCACCGTGATCGCCGGGACGTTGCGCCGCGAGGACGGCGGCTTGGACCGGGTGCTGACGTCGGCCGCGGAGCTGTTCGTCCGGGGCGTGAAGGTGGACTGGCAGCAGGTGCTGCCCGGTGGTCGGCGGGTGGATCTGCCCACCTACGCCTTCCAGCACCAGCGGTTCTGGCCGAACGCCAAGCAGAGCGGTGATGCCCGCGTGCTGGGCCTGGCCGCTACGGATCATCCGTTGCTGGGTGCGGTGATGCCTCGGGCCGACTCGGACGGGGTGGTGCTGACCGGGCGGTTGTCGGTGAGTGCGCAGCCGTGGCTGGCCGACTACATGGTGGCGGGCTCAGTGGTGGTACCGGGCACCGCGTTCGTGGAGCTGGCGGTGCGGGCCGGTGACCAGGTCGGCTGCGAGGTGGTCGAGGAGTTGACGCTGACCGCGCCGCTGGTGCTGGGCGAGGACGACGCGGTGGCGGTGCAGGTGTGGGTGGGGGCTGCGGAGGAGTCGGGCAGCCGGTCGGTGAGTGTGTACTCGCGGTCGGCGGACGCGGCCGAGGAGGTGCCGTGGGTGCGGCACGCCACTGGCACGCTTGCCACGGATGCTTCGCCTGCCGAGCCGTTCGATGTGGCGGTGTGGCCGCCGGCCGACGCGGCTGTGATCGAGCTGGCGGGGCTGTATGAAGAGCTGGCGGGGGAGGGCTTGGGCTATGGCCCGGTGTTCCAGGGGCTGCGGGCGGCCTGGCGACGCGATGACGAGCTGTTCGCCGAGGTGAGATTGCCTGAGCAGGCCGGTGATGCGGATTCGTTCGGGTTGCATCCGGCGCTGCTGGACGCGTCGCTGCATATTGTGCCGTTCGCGGGGTTGGATGATGTCGCGGGTGGCCGCCTGCCGTTGTCATGGGGTGGGGTGTGCCTGCACGCGGCCGGTGCCTCGGTGCTGCGGGTGCGGCTGGCCAGGACGGGCGGCGATGCGGTCTCGCTGAACGCGATGGATGCGACCGGAGCGCCGGTGCTGTCGGCTCGGTCGGTGGTACTCCGGCCGATGGCCGCCGAGCACTTGGCCGGCTCCGACCCTCGCGGAGTCAGGCAGGACGCGCTGTTCCGGGTGGAGTGGCCTGCCGCGAGCGGCCTGTCGCAGACCGACGAGGTGCCGGTGTCGATACCGGTGGCGGTGCTCGGCTTGGACGTCCTGGGTCTTGCCCCCGCCTTGCGGGCGGTCGGGGACGTGGTGCCGGTGCATGCGGATCTGCCCGCGCTGGCCCAGGCGGGCCCGGTGCCGAGTGTGGTGCTGATGGAAGTGGCCTCCGACCCGGCGGCAGGGGTGGTGGAGTCGGCGCATGCACTGACCGCCCATGTTCTGGACCTGCTGCAGCGGTGGCTGGCCGAGGACCGGTACGCCGACTCGCGCCTGGTTTTCGTCACCAGGGGCGCGGTCGCGACCGACGATGGCGAAGTGGTGGCCGATCTCTCGGCCGCTGGGGTGTGGGGCCTTGTCCGCAGTGCTCAGTCGGAGAACCCGGGCCGGTTCTCGCTGGTCGACGTGGATGATCAGGAGTCCTCGCTGTCGGTCCTGCTCGATGCACTGCCCGGGGTGTTGGCCTCGGGTGAGCCGCAGGTGGCGGTGCGCGAGGGTGAGGTGCGGGTTCCGCGCCTGGCGCGGGTGGCGCCAGGATCTGACGTTGGCGACGAGGTGGGCCGGGTCTGGGATCCGGAGGGAACCGTCCTGGTCACCGGTGGTACCGGTGGTCTGGGTGCGTTGTTCGCCCGGCATGTGGTGGCCGAGCGTGGGGTGCGTCATCTGCTGCTGACCAGCCGTCGGGGGTTGGACGCTCCGGGTGCGGTGGAGTTGCAGGCGGAGTTGATCGCGCACGGTGTCGAGGTCACGGTCGCGGCGTGCGACATGGCCGATCGGGACGCGGTGGCGGCCCTGCTGGCCGGGGTGGATGCCGATCATCCGCTGACCGCGGTGATTCACACCGCCGGTGTGCTGGATGACGGGACGATTCCGTCGCTCACTTCGGAGGGTCTGGATGCGGTGCTGCGGCCCAAGGTCGACGCCGCCTGGTATCTACACGAGTTCACCCAGGGCCTGGACCTGGCCGGATTTGTGATGTTCTCTTCGTTCGCCGGAGTGATGGGCAACGCGGGTCAGGGTAACTACGCGGCGGCGAACGCGTTCCTCGACGCGCTGGCCCAGGCGCGTCGGGCCGAGGGGCTGGCGGGGTTGTCGCTGGCGTGGGGCCTGTGGGAGCAGGAGACCGGGATGACCGGCACGCTGGGCGCGGTCGACCTGCGCAGGATGGCGCGGGCGGGGATGCCGGCGCTCTCGGCCGAGCAGGGACTCGCGGCGTTCGAGGCGGCCACCGCGTCGGGTCGGACGGCGGTGGTGGCGGTGCGACTGGATCTCTCGGTGCTGCGCACGTTCCCAGAGGTGCCGCATCTGATGCGTGGTCTGGTTCGTGCGGGCCGTCGGTCGGCGGTTTCCGTCCTCGCGGGTAAGGATTCGGAGCTGTTGCGGCGGTTGGCGGGGTTGGGTGAGGCCGAGCAGGTTCGGCTGGTGGTGGAGTTGGTGCGGGCGCAGGCGGCGGCGGTGCTGGGGCACGAGTCGGCGGAGACCGTCCAGGCGCGGCGGGAGTTCCGTGAGCTGGGCTTCGACTCCCTCACCGCGGTGGAGCTGCGCAACCGCCTCAACGCCGCTACCGGACTGCGGCTGCCCGCCACCCTCATCTTCGATTGCCCCACCCCCGTGAGCCTCGCCGAACACCTTTTGGCGGAAATCGCGCCCGGAACGAACACCGCGGTAGAGCTGTCGTTGCTGGCCGATCTCGACCGGTTCGAGACCTCTCTTTCCGGCTACACACTCGACGATCTCGCCCGGAACGGTATCTCGACCCGGTTGCGGCACCTGCTGGTGAAGGTGAGCGAGAGCGGTACGGAAACTAGTGAAATCGCTGTCGCCGGCATGCTCGAATCGGCGAGTACCGAGGAAATCCTCAGCTTCATCGACAACGAACTGGGCCGCTCGAAAGATCTGTGATTCGAGCCCGCGTCTGAACAATGTGAAGGGCCACTCTCATGTCCGAAGACCGGAAGCTCGTCGAGTACTTGAAATGGGTCACCGCCGATTTGCATGAGACCCGTCGGCGGCTCGAAGAGGTGGAGTCGGGCAGGCAGGAACCGATCGCGATCGTGTCGATGGCGTGCCGTTACCCAGGTGGGGTCGACTCTCCCGAGGATCTGTGGCGGTTGCTGGTCGAGGGCGAGGACGCGATCTCGCAGGTCCCGGCTGATCGGGGTTGGGACCTGGAGTCGATGTCAGCGGTGGGTGTCGGGTCCGAGGGTGGGTTCCTGTCGGATGTGGCGGGGTTCGACGCGGGGTTCTTCGGGATCTCGCCGCGTGAGGCGCTCGCGATGGACCCGCAGCAGCGGCTGCTGCTGGAGACGACGTGGGAGGCGGTCGAGCGGGCCGGGATCGACCCGGCCTCGCTGAAGGGCAGTTCCACCGGGGTGTTCGTGGGCACCAACGGTCAGGACTACATGAGCGTGATCATGAGTTCTCCGGCGGACGCGCAGGGCAACGGCGTCACCGGTGTGGCGGCCAGTGTGCTGTCGGGCCGCCTGTCGTACACGCTGGGCCTGGAGGGTCCTGCGGTGTCGGTGGACACCGCGTGTTCGTCGTCGCTGGTGACATTGCACCTTGCGGCGCAGGCGCTGCGGTCGGGGGAGTGCTCGCTCGCGCTGGCCGGCGGTATCACGGTGATGACGTCGCCGATGGTGCTGGTCGGCTTCGGCATGCAAGGCAGCGGGGTGGCGCCCGATGGTCGGTGCAAGGCGTTCTCCGACAGTGCGGACGGCACCAGCTGGTCCGAGGGTGTGGGCATGCTGGTGCTTGAGCGGTTGTCGGACGCGCGCCGCAACGGCCACCAGGTGCTCGCGGTGATGCGTGGCTCTGCGGTGAACCAGGACGGTGCGTCCAACGGTCTGACCGCGCCGAACGGTCCCTCGCAGCGACGGGTGATCCGCCAGGCGCTGATCAGCGCCGGTTTGTCGGCGTCCGAGGTGGACGCGGTGGAGGCGCACGGGACCGGCACGGTTCTGGGTGACCCGATCGAGGCACAGGCGCTGCTCGCGACGTACGGCCAGGACCGGGACGAGGACCGGCCGCTGCTGATAGGTGCGATCAAGTCGAACCTTGGTCACGCGCAGGCGGCGTCGGGTGTGGTCGGTGTGATCAAGATGGTGCTCGCGATGCGGCACGGTGTGCTGCCCAAGACGCTCCATATCGATACTCCTTCCTCGCATGTGGACTGGTCGGCGGGTGCGGTGAAGCTGCTGACCGAGTCGGCCGAGTGGCCGAAGACGGGTCGTCCGCGCCGGGCGGGTGTGTCGTCGTTCGGGATCAGTGGCACCAACGCGCACGTGATCCTCGAACAGGGGCCGGAGGTGCCGGAGTCCGGAGAGGTTTCGCAGGGCGAGGTAGTCGCGGGTGTGGTGCCGGTGTTGGTGTCGGCGAAGACGGGGCAGGCGTTGCGGGCGCAGGCCGGGCGGTTGGTGTCCCTCTTGGGGGGTGAGCCTGGTCTGGGGCTGGCGGATGCGGCGTTCTCGCTGGCGACGACGCGGTCGGCGTTCGAGCATCGGGCGGTGGTGCTGGCCGATGGTCGTGAGGGTGTGCTGGCTGGGCTGGCAGGGCTGGCCGAGGACCGTGCGGGTGCGGGCGTGGTGCGCGGGGTGGCCGTGGGCGAGCCGCAGTTGGCGGTGTTGTTCACCGGTCAGGGTAGCCAGCGGGCGGGGATGGGCCGGGAGTTGTATGACCGTTTCCCGGTGTTCGCGACGGCGTTGGACGAGGTGATCGCGGAGCTGGATCCGCTGCTTGAGGGGTCGTTGCGTGAGGTGTTGTTCGCCGAGCCGGGGTCGGCGGAGGCGGAGGCGCTGGATCGGACCGGGTGGGCGCAGCCGGCGCTGTTCGCGGTGGAGACGGCGCTGTTCCGGCTGGTCTCCTCGTGGGGAATCCGGCCGGATGTGCTGGCCGGTCATTCGATCGGGGAGATCACCGCTGCTCATGTGGCGGGGGTGCTGTCCTTGAAGGACGCGTGCGCGCTGGTGGCGGGCCGGGCGCGGTTGATGCAGGCGCTTCCTGCCGGTGGGGCGATGGTGGCGGTGCAGACCTCCGAGGAGGCGGTCGCCGAGCTGCTCGCCGGGCGGGAGAAGGAGGTCTCGGTCGCGGCGGTGAACGGCCCGGCATCGGTGGTGATCTCCGGTGCTGAGCAGCCGGTCCTCGACATCGCCGCTGCCCTGGAGGAGCGGGGGGTGCGGACGAAGCGGTTGCGGGTGTCGCATGCGTTCCATTCGCCGTTGATGGATCCGATGCTGGAGGACTTCCGCACGCTGGCGAGCGGGCTCACCTACGGGGCGCCGAGGACTCCGATCGTGTCGACCCTGACCGGGCGGGCGGCCACGGCCGAGCAGTTGTGCTCGCCGGACTACTGGGTGGACCAGGTCCGTGGCGCGGTTCGCTTCGCCGACGGCGTGAGCACTCTGCGCGCGCAGGGCGTGCGGGCGTATCTGGAGCTGGGCCCCGACGGGGCGCTGACCGCTATGGCCCAGGACATCATCGCGACCGAACCGGAGACGCATGCGCATGAGTTGCCCACGGTGCTGGTGCCGGTGCTGCGCAAGGGCCGCGATGAGCATGTGGCGGTGATGGCGGCGCTGGCCGAGTTGCATGTGCACGGGGTGCCGGTGGACTGGCGCTCGGTGCTGCCGGGTGGGCGCCGGGTCGACCTGCCGACCTATCCCTTCGAGCACCAGCGGTTCTGGCCCGACAACCTCGGTTCCGACATAGGGAATGTGGCGGCGGCGGGTCTGGCCGCGACGGATCACCCGTTGCTGGGCGCCGCGATGCCGCTGGCCAACTCCGACGGGGTGGTGCTGACGGGTCGGTTGTCGCTCTCGTCGCATCCGTGGCTGGCCGATCACGTGGTGGCGGGTTCGGTGGTGGTGCCGGGTTCGGCGTTCGTGGAGCTGGCGGTACGTGCCGGGGACCAGGTCGGCTGCGAGGTGGTCGAGGAGCTGACCCTGGACGCGCCATTGGTGCTGGACGAGCGGGACGCGGTCATGGTGCAGGTATGGGTGGAGGCCAAGGAGGAGTCGGATCGTCGGAGTGTGAGCGTGTATGCCCGTTCGGCGGGGGCGGCCGAGGAGGTGGCGTGGACGCGGTACGCCACCGGCACGCTCGCGACCGGAGTGGCGGAGGTCGTGCCGTTCGAGGCGGCGGAGTGGCCGCCTGCGGGGGCGTCCGCGATCGAGCTGGAGGGGCTGTACGAGGAACTGGCCGAGGACGGTTTCGCCTACGGTCCGGCATTCCAGGGGTTGCGCGAGCTTTGGCGCGGTGCCGACGGTGAGGTGTTCGCCGAGGTGAGGCTGCCCGAACAGGCGGCCCCGAGCGCGGGCTCGTTCGGGATGCATCCGGCGCTGCTGGACGCGGCGCTGCACGCGGTGGCCTTCGCTGATCTGGACGGTTCCGAGAGTGGTGTGCTGCCGTCTGCGTGGGAGCAGGTGTGTTTGCACGCGGGTGGGGCGTCGGTGTTGCGGGTGCGGTTGGTCAAGACGGGGCCGGATGCGGTGTCGTTGAGCGCGGTGGATGTTGCCGGTGGGCCGGTGGTGTCGGCGCGCAACGTGGTGTTGCGGCCGGTCGCGATCGAGCAGCTGGGTCTCTCCGAGGGTGTGGGTGCGGGCTGGGAGTCGTTGTTCGGGGTGGAGTGGGCGCCGGTGGGTGCTGTGGCGCAGGCGGAGCAGGCGTCGATGTCGGTGGCGGTGCTCGGCGTGGACGCGCTGGGTGTGGCGGCGGCGTTGCGCGAGGCCGGGGACGCGGTGCCGGTGTATGCGGATCTGTCCGCGCTGGCCGAGGCGGGGCCGGTCCCGGCCGTGGTGATGGTGGAGGCGCTCTCGGATCCGGCGGTCGGGATGGTGGAGTCGGCGCATGCGCTGACGACTCACGTGCTGCACCTGCTGCAGCAGTGGTTGGCCGATGAGCGGTTCGCCGATTCGCGCCTGGTGTTCCTCACCCGGGGCGCGGTCGCGACCGACGGTGAGGTGGTGGCCGATCTTCCGGCTGCTGGGACGTGGGGTCTGGTCCGCAGCGCGCAGTCTGAGGAACCGGGCCGGTTCGCGCTGGTCGACGTCGATGACCGGGAATCCTCGCTGTCCGGATTGCCGGCGGTGCTGGCCGAGGCGTTTTCCTCGGGTGAATCGCAGGCGGTGGTGCGCGATGGTGAGGTGTGGGTACCGCGCCTGGCGCGGGTGGTGCCCGGCTCTGACACGGAGGGAGCGGCGAGCCGGGTCTGGGACCCGCAGGGGACGGTGTTGATCACCGGTGGTACCGGTGGTCTGGGTGCGTTGTTCGCGTGGCATGTGGTGGCCGAGCGTGGGGTGCGTCATCTGCTGCTGACCAGCCGCAGGGGCCTGGATGCTCCGGGCGCGGTGGAGTTGCAGGCGGAGTTGATCGCGCATGGAGTCGAGGTCACGGTCGCCGCCTGTGACGTGGCCGACCGGGATCAGGTGGCGGAGCTGCTGGCCGGGATCGATGCCGAGCACCCGCTGACCGCGGTGATTCACACCGCCGGTGTGCTGGCCGACGGCACGATTCCGTCGCTGACGGCCGAGGGGCTGGGGGCGGTGCTGCGGCCGAAGGTCGACGCGGCCTGGCATCTGCACGAACTCACTCGGAACACGAACCTCGCGGCGTTCGTCCTGTTCTCCTCGTTCGCCGGTGTGCTGGGAGCGCCTGGTCAGGGCAACTACGCGGCGGGCAATGTGTTCTTGGACGCGCTGGCTCAGGTGCGCCGGGCCGAAGGACTGGCGGGGTTGTCGCTGGCGTGGGGCGCGTGGGCTCAGGACGCGGGAATGACCGGCACGTTGAGTGCGGTCGAGATGCGGCGGATCAACCGGCCGGGGATGCCGGCGCTCTCGGCCGAGCAGGGCCTCGCGGCGTTCGAGGCCGCCACCGCGTCGGGCCGGGCGATGGTGGTGCCGGTGCGGTTGGAGCTGCCGGTGCTGCGGGCGGTGGGCGAGGTGCCGCATCTGATGCGGGGCCTGGTCCGCGCGGGGCGTCGTTCGGCGGTCTCGGCTGTGGCGGGCGGGGAAGCGGAGCTGGTGAAGCGGCTCGCCGGCCTGGAGCACACCGAGCAGGTACGACTGATGATGGACCTGGTGCGGACGCAGGCGGCGGTGGTGCTGGGACACGAGTCGGTGGACGCGATCCAGCCCGGACGAGAGTTCCGCGAGCTGGGCTTCGACTCCCTCACCACCATGGAACTGCGCAACCGGCTCAACGTGGCCACCGGGCTGCGGCTGACCGCGACCCTCATCTTCGACTACCCGACCCCGGCCAGCCTCGCCGAACACCTCCTGGAGGAGATCGCGCCCGGAGCGAACGCCGCGGTAGAACTGTCGTTGCTGGCCGACCTCGACCGGTTCGAGACCTCTCTTTCCGGTCTTCCCGGCAACGCACTCGACGATCGCACCAGGAACGGCATCTCGACCCGGCTGCGGCACCTGCTGGCGAGGGTGAGCGAGAGCGGCACGGAAAACGGCGAAGTCGCCGTCGCCGACATGCTCGAATCGGCGAGTACCGAGGAAATCCTCAGCTTCATCGACAACGAACTGGGGCGCTCGAAAGATCTGTGATCCGAGCCCTCGTCTGAACAATGTGAAGGGCCACTCTCATGTCCGAAGACCGAAAGCTCGTCGAGTACCTGAAGTGGGTCACCGCCGATTTGCACGAGACCCGCCGGCGGCTCGAAGAGGTGGAGTCGGGCAGGCACGAGCCGATAGCGGTCGTGTCGATGGCGTGCCGCTTTCCAGGTGAAGTCGCCTCTCCTGAGGATCTGTGGCGGTTGCTGTCCGAGGGGCAGGACGCGATCTCTACACACCCGGTCGATCGGGGCTGGGATGTGGAGACGATATCGATGCTGGGCGCGGAGTGTCAGGGCGGGTTCCTGTCGGATGTGACGGAGTTCGATCCTGGATTCTTCAGGATCACGCCGCGTGAGGCGCTCGCGATGGACCCGCAGCAGCGGCTGCTGCTGGAGACGACGTGGGAGGCGGTCGAGCGGGCCGGGATCGACCCGGCCTCGCTCAAGGGCAGCTCCACCGGCGTCTTCGTGGGCACCAACGGCCAGGACTACGGGAACCTGTGCCTGGAAGCCGGGGAAGAGGTGCGGAACTACATTCTCACCGGTACGGCGGCCAGTGTGCTGTCGGGCCGCCTGTCCTACGTCCTGGGCCTGGAGGGCCCGACGATGACGATCGACACCGCGTGCTCGTCGTCCCTGGTCGCCATACACCTGGCGGCGCAGGCGTTGCGCTCGGGCGAGTGCAGCCTGGCGCTGGCAGGCGGTGTCAAGGTGATAGCCACCCCGCTCGGGTTCCTTGGCTTCGGAGTGGACGGCGGGATGGCGCCCGACGGGCGGTGCAAGGCGTTCTCCGACAGCGCGGACGGCACCGGCTGGTCCGAGGGTGTCGGTGTGCTGTTGCTGGAGCGGTTGTCGGACGCGCGCCGCAACGGTCATCAGGTGCTCGCGGTGGTGCGCGGGTCGGCGATCAACCAGGACGGCGCCTCCAACGGTCTGACCGCGCCGAACGGCCCTTCGCAGCAGCGGGTGATCCGCCAGGCACTGGCCGGTGCCGGGCTGACCGCCGCCGAGGTGGACGCGGTGGAGGCGCACGGGACCGGTACCAGGCTGGGTGACCCGATCGAGGCGCAGGCGCTGCTCGCCACCTACGGCCAGAACCGTGAAGCCGGTCGTCCGCTGCTGCTGGGATCGATCAAGTCGAACATCGGCCACACGCAGGGCGCGGCGGGTGTGGCCGGTGTGATCAAGATGGTGCTCGCGATGCGGCACGGGGTGCTTCCCAGAACGTTGCACGTGGACGCGCCGTCGTCGCACGTGGACTGGTCGGCGGGCGCGGTGGAGCTGCTGACCGAGCAGGTCGAGTGGCCGAAGACGGGTCGTCCGCGCCGGGCGGGTGTGTCGTCGTTCGGGATCAGCGGCACCAACGTTCACCTGATCATCGAGCAGGAGCCGGAGGTGCCGCAGGCAGAGCCGGGGGTGCGGGACCGGACGCCGACGGGTGTGGTGCCCTGGGTGGTGTCGGCCAGAAGTGACGAGGCGCTGCGTGAGCAGGCGCGACGGCTGGCGGCGCAGGTGAGTGCGCACCGCGAGCTGGACCAGGTGGACATGGGTTTCTCGCTGGTGGCGACGCGGTCGGCGTTCGAGCATCGGGCGGTGGTGCTGGCCGAGAGTCGTGATGGTGCGCTGGCCGGCCTGCGGGCTGTCGCCGAGGATCTGCCGGGTGCGGGTGTGGTGCGCGGGGTGGCGGGGGTGGAGCCGAGGCTGGCGGTGTTGTTCACCGGTCAGGGGAGTCAGCGGGCGGGGATGGGCCGGGAGCTGTATGGGCGGTTCCCGGTGTTCGCGCAGGCGCTGGACGAGGTGTTCACCGAGCTGGAGCCGCTGCTGGAGAGGTTCGACCGGGAACGCGAGCAGGCTGAGCGGGCGGGGCACCACCGGGGTTGTTCGTTGCGGGAGGTGCTGTTCGCCGAGCCGGGGTCGGCCGAGGCGGAGTTGCTGGATCGGACGGGGTGGGCGCAGCCCGCGTTGTTCGCGGTGGAGACGGCACTGTTCCGGTTGGTGGAGTCCTGGGGGCTGCGGCCAGGTGTGCTGGCGGGGCATTCGATCGGGGAGATCGCGGCGGCGCATGTGGCCGGGGTGCTGTCGCTCGCCGACGCGTGTGCGCTGGTGGCGGGCCGGGCTCGGTTGATGCAGGCACTTCCTGCCGGTGGGGCGATGGTGTCGGTGAGGACCTCCGAGGAGGAGGTCGCCGCTCTGCTGGTGGGACATGAGGGTGAGGTGTCGATCGCGGCGGTGAACGGTCCCGCCTCGGTGGTGATCTCCGGCGCGGAGGAGCCGGTTCTCGGGATCGCCGCGGTGCTGGAGGATCGGGGGGTGCGGACGAAGCGGTTGCGGGTGTCGCACGCGTTCCATTCACCGTTGATGGATCCGATGCTGGAGGACTTCCGTGCCCTGGCCCGCACGCTGACCTACAGCGCGCCGCGAATCCCGGTCGTCTCGAACGTGACCGGCGAGGTGGCCACGGCCGAGCAGCTGTGCTCGCCCGACTACTGGGTCGACCAGGTCCGCGGCGCGGTTCGTTTCGCCGACGGCGTGCGAGCCCTGCACCACCAGGGCGTGCGGGCGTATCTGGAACTGGGCCCCGACGGGGTGCTGGCCGCGATGGCCGGCGAGACCCTCGCCGCGCTCGCCGACTCGCCCGCCAACCGGCATCGGTCGGACACGGTGCTGGTGCCGGTGCTGCGTAAGGACCGGGACGAGCATATGGCGGCCACGGTTGCGCTGGCCGAGCTGTACGTGCGCGGGGTTCCCGTCGACTGGCGCTCGGTGCTGCCGCCTGGCGGGCGCCGGATCGACCTGCCCACCTATGCCTTCCAGCGACGGCGTTACTGGCTCGGCGGAACCGGTTCGCCCACCGGGAACCTGGCGGAGACAGGGCTGGCCGCGGTGATGGGGCCGGCCGATTCCGAGTCGACCCCCGAGGCGGACACCGCCCGGGAGCGGTTGCGGGGGCTTGGAGAAGCGCAGCAGCACGAGGTGTTGCGGGAACTGGTGCAGCGCCACGCGGCCGCCGTTCTCGGCCACGGCGACTCCGCGGCCGTCGATCTCGAACGTGATTTCTTCGAGCTGGGCTTCGACTCGTTCAGCGCGACCGAATTGCGTAACTCCCTTGTCAGGGCGATCGGCTGGGAATTCCCGTTGATGGCGGTGTTCGAGAACAAGAACTCCGCCGGTCTCGCCCACTGGCTGCGGCATGAGCTCCTCAACCGGACGAACGACGGTACGGCGACCACCACCTCGACGACGGGCCAGGTGAACGACACCTTGGCGGAGTTGTTCCGCGGCGCCTTCCGCTCCGGGAAGACGCAGGAGGCGTTCGGACTGCTGTATGCCGTGGCGAGGGCCCGGCCCACGTACGAGGCGCCTGTCGACCCGAAGGAAACACCCCGGCCGGTGACGTTGGCCGGTGGTGCGGCGCCGCCCCGCTTGATCTGCGTGAGTTCGTCCACGGTGACCGGTGGCGTTCACCAGTACGCGCGGTTCGCCGCGCACTTCCGCGGGGAAAGGCACGTCTCGGCGCTTCCCCTGCTCGGCTACGCCCTCGGTGAGGGCCTTCCCGCCACGATCGATGTCGCCCTCGGGAGTATCGCGGAAAGCATCGTGCAGGCCAGTGAGGGGGAACCGTTCGTGCTCGTCGGTCATTCGGCCGGCGGCATCCTCGCTTACGGCGCGGCCGGTGTGCTGGAGAAGTCGGGGATCTCCCCGGAGGCGGTGGTGATGATGGACTCCTTCCATCCCCGCGCGGGTGGCGATTCGCAGATGCTGTCCGAGCAGGTGCTGCAGTACATCATGCAGATGGAGACGGTTTTCGGCGGGTTCAACACCGCGCGACTTTCCGCGATGGGGCACTGGTCTGCCATTACGCACGGTATCGAACTGGCCGATGTGAGAGCGCCCGTGCTGTTCGTGCAGTGCACGGAGCCGTTCTCCGAGGTCGAACCTGAATCGGATTACTGGCGGGCGACACCGTTCGACCCGTCGCACACCGTACGGACGATCGAGGCGAACCACTTCTCGATGCTCGCCGAGAAGGCGGAGGACACGGCCCGCCTGGTCGACGGCTGGCTCCGATGGGCAGGTTGAGGGATGTCCGGTGAAGAACAGACGGATCGGGGGCCTGTGGAAGGCGCGGTAGGTCTCGAACTGTCCACGTTGCGGCTTGAGCAGTCGGGTCGGGTGCTGACGGCGCGGGTGGACGCTCCGCCGTTCAACTACATGACCCTGCCGATGCAACGGGACTTCATCCGGCTCGTCGAGGCGGTGGAGCACGACGTCTCGGTCGGCGCGGTCGTCGTCACCGGCGCGCGCCCCGGCCGGTTCATCACGCACTTCGACATAGCCGACATCTCTTCGCAGGCGGACGGCACGCCGGAGATCTCCCGCGCGGTCGCTCAGAACCTGTACCGGAGTGTGCGGGCCATGACGGGCCGGGCGGGTGAACGTCTGATCGCCCGTTCCTCGCTCAAAGGACTGCTCGCGGTGACCCGGTTCCATGACATGGCGCTGCGACTGATGCACTCCCCGGCGGTGTGGATCGCCGCGGTGAACGGGCCGTGCGGCGGCGGTGGCCTGGAGATGTCGGTCTTCTTCGACATGCGCGTGTCCGCTGACCGCGGTGCCGGTTTCAGCCTGCCCGAACTGTCGCTGGGGCTGAACACCTCCCTGGGCGGGCAGCGGCTCGTCCAGCTCGTCGGGCCGTCCCGGGCTCTGGAGATGATGCTCGAAGCGCGTTTCTACACGCCGCAGGAGGCTCTGGAGCTGGGCCTGGTGAACCGGGTGGTGCCGGCCGAGGACCTGCTGGACACGGTACAGCGGATGGCGGAACGCTATGCCAGGCGACCGCGGAAGGCCGTGGCCCTGCAGAAGCGGATCTTCAATGACGCCCCTTCCCTCTCGGCCCGGGCCAGTCTCAACCAGGAGGCCGTCGCCGCGTTGATGAGCATGTCGTCACCGGTCACCCAGGCCGCCATGCGGCGGTGGGTGCGGATGCAGGAGGGCACTGACGGCGACTCGGTGTTCCTGACCCGGCCGGAACCCTGGACCGAGGGCACCGCGCTCGACATGAACGTTCCCGCGCACGGGCCGACACCGTCATGATCCGTGCTCTCCCCGTCGCGACGGGGAGAGCACGGTCGGCGGATCTCACGATCGAAGGTTCGAGCGCCCCACCGGAGCGACCTCACGGCTGTCGCCACGAATGCCGCGCCGGCTGCCCGGAGCATCAGGACGTGACGAGGAACTGGGTCGCGGCGAGCTCACGGTAGAGGTCGTCGGCGTCGACCAACTCGTCATGGGTGCCGTAGGCGCGGACCCGGCCCGCCTCCATGAGGATGATCCGGTTGGCGCCGGTGACGGTGGAGAGCCGATGGGCGATGACCAGGACCGTGGTCTCCCGCGCCACCTCGGCCACCACCTCGCGCAGGCGCAGCTCGTTCACGGCGTCGAGCTGCGAGGTGGCCTCGTCGAGCAGCAGCAAACGGGGTTTGCGAAGCAGCGCCCTCGCGATGGCCACTCGCTGGCGTTCCCCGCCGGAGAGCAGGACGCCGCGGTGGCCGACAGGTGTGTCGAGGCCTTCGGGCAGGCGGGCGACCAGATCGTCCAGGCGGGTGCGGGCCACGGCGTGGGCGATCTCCTCCTCGGTGGCGCCGGGCGCTCCGAAGACGAGGTTCTCCCGGAACGTGCCGGCGAGGACGGGGGCGTCCTGCTCCACGTAGCCGAGCGAGGCGCGCAGCTCGCTCAGTGGCCATTCGCGGATGTCCCGGCCGTCGATGAGGATCCTCCCGGCCTGTGGTTCGTAGAACCGTTCGATGAGCCCGAACACCGTGGACTTGCCGGCTCCCGATGGGCCGACCAGGGCGGTCATGCCACCCGCGGGCACCTCGAAGTCCACCTGGTCGTGGACGATCGACCGGTTTTCGCCGTACCGGAAGACCACGCCGCTGAAGACGAGGCCGACGGGGTCGGTGCTCTCCGGCTCCCGCGTCTCGGGGACGGGCGGCTCGGACGGAAGCTCGGAGATCTCCCGGATACGGATTATCGCGGCCAGGCCGTTCTGCATCTGGGTGAGGTTCTCGATCAGCGTCCCGATCGGGGAGACCAGGTAGAACATGTAGAGAAGGAACGCGACCAGCGAAGAGATCTCCAACGCCCCGCCGGCGACGCGCGCGCCGCCCACTCCGAGCACGGCGAGGAACGCCAGCTGGGTGGCCATCCAGGTGCCGACGCTCGTGACCGAGGTCCACGCGGCGGCGGCCACACCGCGGTCACGTGCCTCGGAGGCCGCGACGCCCACCACCGCGATCTCGCGTGCCTCGGCCCCGCTGGCCTTGACCGTGCGGAACGCCTGGAGCGCGCGGTCGAGTATGGAGCTCATCTCGCCCAGGGCGACCTGGGCCTGAAGCGACGCCCGGCCGATGCGCGGCACGATCGACGCCGCTATGAGGCCGATCAGGGCGACCACCGCGAGCGTGACCATGAGGAGCAGGCCGTCGATGACGGCCATCAGCACCACCGCGCCCAGGAACATGAAGATCGCGTTCACCGAGCTGGCCAGCGCGTCCGTGCAGACGGCGCGCAGCAGCGTGGTGTCGGAGTTGACCCGGGAGAGCAGGTCTCCCGGCTTGAGCCGGTCCACGTCGGCCACTCTGAGCCGCAGGATGCGGTCGACGAGGCTCATGCGCGAGGTCAGCACGATTCCCTCGCCCATCCGCTCGAGCAGGAAGCGACCCGCCCCCAGGAGCAGGGCCGCCAGCAGGACCGCCACCGACAGCCAGAGGATCGGGCCGGCGAGGTCGCCACCCTCTCCGAAAGCGTCGATCACGCTCTTGGCGAGGATCGGCATCGCCAGCCCGGCGGAGCTCCCCACCAGGGTGAACACGCCACCCAGCAGCAGCACGCGTTTGTGCGGCCGGACCAGGTCGAACAGCGGCCGCCACGCGTTCCACCTGCCCAGGCTGCCGAGGCGCACCCGCCCGCGCAGTACCTTCTCCATCCGAGGCGCTGGTATGCCGCCTGCCTGCTGACCCCGAGGGTCTCCGCTGTCTGCGTCCATGACATCCTCTGTACGGCGCGTACCCGGCGCACCCGGACGGTGGCCAGCCGATCGACCTGGCGGCGCGACTCGGCGGCGGCGCGCAGCGACGGCCAGTGGTGAGAGTAAATGTCGAAAGACCAGGAAATCACCGGAGTTCGTGGCCTGAAGACAGGTCGGCGGCCTCGGGGCGAGACCCACCGGCCCGGCTTCTAGTGTTTTTGTGAGTCGCGATGGGCTTCACTGGTCCGAGTGCTATTCGGCGAGATGAAGGGGTCAACGGATCGTGAGTATCGCGGACGACGTCAGCACCGCATGGGTCCGTCGCTACCATCCGGCAGCGGGGGCGGGTAAGCGCCTGGTGTTCTTCCCGCACGCGGGCGGATCGGCCAGCTTCTTCCGTCCGGCCTCGGCCAGGTTCTCGCCGGGTGCCGATGTGGTGGCCATCCAGTACCCCGGGCGGCAGGATCGGTTGCGGGAGCCGTGCATCACCGACATCGGCACCCTGGCGGATCGGATCGTCGACGAGCTGATCACACTGTCGGAGAAGCCGACGGTCTTCTTCGGCCACAGCATGGGGTCGGTGATCGGCTTCGAGGTGGCCTGCCGGCTGGAGCGCAAGGGTGTCAACGCGCCCCACACGCTGATCGCCTCGGGGCGCCGAGGACCGTCCACCTATCGGGACGAGTCGGTGCACCGGCGCGACGACGACGGCATCATCGCCGAGCTCAAGCTGCTGAACGGCACGGACGCCGGGCTGCTCGGCGACGAGGAGATCCTGCGGATGGCATTGCCCGCGCTGCGAGGTGACTACCGCGCGATCGAGACCTATCGCGGAGATCCGGAGCAGAGCATGAGTGGTTCGATCACCGTGCTGACCGGTGACGCCGACCCGAGGACGACCGTCGAGGAGGCGGAGTCCTGGAGCCGGCACACCTCGGGGCGTTTCCGTATCAGGGTGTTCTCCGGCGGTCACTTCTTCCTCACCAGGCACCAGCAGGCGGTGAACGAGGAGATCGCCAGGGAACTCGGGGCGTAGCCGCGTCGGCCCGTCGCGAACGGCGGGCCTCGACCGCGCAGCCGATCGTCAGGCGTTCCAGGCGCTCCACGCCTCGGCGACCATCTCGGTAAGGCCCGATCGCTCGGGAAGCCATCCGAGCTCTTTCACGGCGCGGCCGTTGTCGGCCGTGAGGATCTGCGGTTCCGGCTTGGGCGGCGCCTTTCTGACCGGTACCGGAAGCCCGGTCACGGCTTCCGCCGTCGCCACGACCTGCGCCATGCTGGACGCGGTGCCGCTCCCTATGTTGTAGACGCGGTGCTCGCCCGCCTTCACGGCGGCGAGGGAGAGCCGTACCGCCGCCGCCACGTCGAGGATGTGGACGAAGTCGCGGACCGCGGACCCGTCGCCGTTGAGGGTGACGTACGGCGACTCGCCGGTGAGCGCGCGGAATATGTTCGGGATGATGCGCGCGGTGTCGGTGTCGGCGCGCCCGTCGGCCGCTCCGGCGATGTTGAAGCACCGCAGCGTGACCGCGCCGATCGCTCCGGTGGCGGCGTACGCCGCGACGAGCTGCTCCGCCCCGACCTTCGATGCCGCGTAGGGACTTTCCGGATGGGGCTCCACATCCTCGCCCAGGGCGCCGACGTGCCGCGAACCGTAGACCTTGTCGGTCGACGCGAACACGAAACGAACCGGCGGCACCGATTCGCGGATGTCGTCGAGCGCCATGAGGAGGTTGAGGGTACCGGCCACGTTCACGTCGTAATACGTCAGCGGGTCGGCGAACGAGTCCCGCCCCCGGGACACCGCGGCGAGGTGGCACACCGCGTCGAAGCGTCCGGCGGCGACGATCTCCCGGATGCGGCCGCGGTCGCGGACATCGCCTTGCACCAGGCCGACGTCGGCGGGCCGCTCCGCGTCCGGGTGGCCCCTGGTCAGGACGGTGACCTGGTGACCGGCGGCGAGAAGCCCGGGGGTGAGCGCACGGCCGAGATAGCCCAGACCTCCGGTGACCAGGACGTGCACGTCAACTCCTCCAGACGATCGTCATGCGATGTGCCGGACCAGCAGGATCGGCCTCACCTGATGGACAGTTCGGGGAACGGCACGACGAACGAGCCGCCGGCCGCGGAGAACGCCGCCGACCGTGCGCGGATACTGGCCTCGAAGTTCCAGGCGAACAGCACGCAGTAGTCGGTCGAGCCCGCGACGAGCCGCTCGGAGCCCACGATGGGGATACCGTCGCCCGGCGTGAACTTGCCCACCTTGCGCGGGTTGTCGTCGACGATCCAGTCGATCTCGCCGCCCACTCCCGCCTGGGAGAGGAGGGTGACGGCCCGCGCCGACGCGCCGTACCCGCTGATCCGCCGGCCGGTTTTCGACAGGCCGCCCAGCACGTCGTTGAGGGTCGTGCAGACCCGGTCGACGCGGTTCGCGAAGCCGTCGAGGAAACCGCCGTCGGGCACCCCCGCGTCGACCTCGGCCCACAGGATCCGGTCGAACTCGGCGCTCGGGGAGCGGCCGTCGTCGTCGCGGCCTATCCAGCAGCGCAGCGAGCCTCCCTGGGTCGAGATGAGCTCGGCGTCGAACACCGCGAGGCCGTTCGCCTCGGCCGCCTGGGCCAGCACGTGCAGGGAGAAGTAGGAAAGGTGCTCGTGGTAGACGAACTCGAAGATACCGTGCTGGACCATCGGCAGGACGTGCGCGACCTCGATGACGGCGCAGCCCCCCGGTTTGAGGAGCATGCGGATCGCGCGGAGGACTCCGTTCACGTCGTTGACGTGGGCGAGCACGTTACTGCCCAGCACCGCGTCGACGGGTCCGATGTCGTCCAGTATCCTCTCGACCGTCTCCACACCGAAATGGGTGGTCAGCGTCGGAACCCCGTGCTCCTGGGCGTAGGTTCCCACCTCTACCGCCGGGTCGACGCCGAGCACCCGCATGCCGCGCTCGCCGAAGAAGCTCAGTTGCGTGCCGTCGTTCGAGCCGATCTCCAGAACCTTCGCCCCGGCGGCGAGCCCCAGCCGATCCGTGACCAGGGTGGCCAGCGCACGGCAGTGGTCGACGAGGGCGGGAGCGGCACCCGTGGCGTACCGGTAGTCGGCGAACAGCACCGACCGGGGAATGACGTCCACCAGCTGGACCAGACCGCATCCGGCGCAGCGCACGAGGTCCAGCGGGTATCGGTCCTGGGATCGGGCCAGCTCGGCCGTGGGCGCGATGTCGTTGGCGGGCGGAGTCGGGGTGAGCGAGACCACCTCCTCCAGGCGGTCGGCCCCGCACACCAGGCACCGGCTGGTGGTGTCCATCAACGTTCTCTCCCTCCAGCTGTCGGGTCGCCCGGCCGCCGTGGCCACCGCGCTCGATCTACCGGAAGGCGTTTCGACAGCTCACGACCAGTCCTCGATCGGCCGGCGGTCGGAGCCTACGTCCGACAACACTAGGGGAATTACCTGATCGGCTGAGGCACAATCACCTGAACGAAACCCCTTGATCTGGGGGAATCACATGATCGCCGACACCGTGTTTCCGTCCGAGTTGTCCGCCAGAGGCGAGGCAGGTAACGCGGATGAAGGAGTATCAGATGCGAATCCTGGTCACTGGCGGAGCTGGGTTCATCGGATCCCATTTCGTTCGGTCAATGCTGGAAGGCCGATATCCCGGCCACGAGGACACCCGAATCACCGTTCTGGACAAGCTGACCTACGCCGGCAGGAGGGAGAACCTGCCCGAGGAACATCCGAGGCTGACCTTCGTACGCGGTGACATCTGCGATCGGGAACTGCTCGCCGATCTCGTGCCGGGGCACGACGCGGTCGTGCATTTCGCCGCCGAGTCGCACGTCGACAGGGCGGTGGACGACGCGGAGCCGTTCGTCTGGGCCAACGTGATGGGCACCCACCGGCTTCTCGAACAGTGCGGGATGAACGGGATCCAGCGGGTCGTGCACGTGTCCACCGACGAGGTGTACGGGTCGATCGAGCAGGGGTCGTGGACGGAACGGTTCCGGCTTGAGCCCAACAACCCGTACTCGGCGTCGAAGGCGGCCAGTGACTGCCTCGCCCGATCGCACTGGCGCACCTACGGGCTGGACCTCTCGATCACCCGATGCTCCAACAACTACGGGCCCCGGCAGTATCCGGAGAAGATCATCCCTCGCTTCGTCACCCGCCTGCTCCAGGGGCGTGACCTCACCCTGCACGGCGACGGCAGCGCCGTCCGCGAGTGGCTGCACGTCGACGACCACTGCCGCGGCATCTCCATGGTCCTCGACAAGGGCCGCGCCGGTGAGATCTACAACATCGGCGGCGGGATCGAACTCACCAACCGCGAACTGACCGGCCTTCTGCTCGAACTGTCAGGTGCCGACTGGGACCGGGTTCGTTACGTGCCGGACCGGCGCGTCCAGGACTACCGGTACTCGCTGGACCACGGGAAGATCACCGAGGAGATCGGGTACGAACCCGTGATCGATTTCAAGGAGGGCCTCGCGGACGCCGTTACCTGGTACCAGGAGAACCGATCCTGGTGGGAGTCCCTTGACGCGTAGGGATCGCGACCGGAGGTCCCGGTGACGCTTCGCGGGTTGGTGTGAGGGCCAGCCCGCGCGGTGACGCGATCTCCGACGGCCCGCCGCACGGACACCCTCGACGCCTTCGATCGCCGCACCCCGGCAACACCCCGACGGCACGGCCGCGCCCAGGTCATGCGCCTCGCCGCGCGGGTTTCGGGTGCGATGCGACTGCCACCGGGGCCATCCTCACCCGGCCGCGAACACCTTCTCGATCGCGCGAACCGCCATACCCGTTCCGTCCTCCTCACGGATCGCGGTGCCCAGCGCCCGGGCACGGGCGGCCATATCGCCGTTGTTGAGCAGGCTGTCGAGCGCGCCCCGCAACCAGCCGGCCTTGAGGGCGTGCTGGGAACGAGGAGACGGCCCGACGCCGAGCTGCGCGATCCTTCTTCCCCAGTGGAGCTGATCGCCTTGAAGCCACACGACCGCCTGCGGGATACCGGCGCGGAACGCCGCCGCGGTCGTGCCGGCACCCCCGTGATGGATGACGCACGCGGCGCGGGCATAGAGCCACCCGTGCGGGACGAAGCCCGCCAAGAAGACGTGGGGCGGGAGCTCCTGGTCTCCGAGCCCTGCCCAGCCGGACAGCAGGACGACGCGCCGGCCCAGGCCGCGAACCGCGTCGAGCAGCTGCTCGGTGACCGCGTTGGCGTCGAACCCGTTGTTCGAGCCGAAGCCGATCACGACCGGCGGCTCGTCGGCCACGAACGCCGCGAGGTCGTCCGGGGGCACGTAGTCCGGCTCGTCGAGAAACCAGTACCCCGTGTTGAGGTAGGCGGGACCGAAGAGCGGATCGTGCTCAAGGGTGTGCGGGCTGATGGCGATGAGGTTGAGCAGGCGCGAATGGCTCGCGTCGAAGAGGATGTCGCGCCAGGGGGGAAGGCCGGCCGCGGCGACGACGTGGTTGAGGAGCTTGTCGGTCGCGAGCCTGACTCCTGCGCCGGTGACCGCCCAGGCGAGGGCGTTGCCGACGGGGCCGAGATCGACATTGGTCGGGCCGTGCCCGCGTGCTCGGCGCAGCGGCCAGGTGTGGTGCACGCTCACGTGGGGCGTGCCGACCGCGCGTGCCGCGGCGACCGCGCCGATGGCCAGCGGTGAGTGGATGACGACATCTGCCTCACGGGCCAGCGCCATCAGCTGAGGTATCGCGGCACGCTGCTCCTGCGCCAGAAATTCGATCACGACGGTCAGTTGCCGCAGCTTGTTCTTCTCGCTGATGATGCGGAGGTAGTTCGCCTGGAATTCCGTCTCGTTCCAGGTCGGCCTGCCGACGAAAGGAACGCCGACGACGTCGGCGCGTGCGGTGTAGCTGTCGGAGGCCGAGAACACGACGTCGTGACCCTCGGCGAGCAGGCGCTTTCCGAGGGCGAGAAAAGGCTGGACGTCCCCCTCGGAGCCGACGGTCGCTATGAGGGCGCGCATCGCGTCACAGTCGGACGTTCAAGGGCCGGGCCGGTGGCGGTCGAAGTCGGATTCACCCTTGGTTGCCTCCCTGGATCGGCTGCCGAGGTGACATGTGTGACGGATCCGAGCAGCGATCTTGAATTTCCTGTCCGGCACATCCTGGTGTGGCCGATTCCCGGAAATCATTAGATTTGTGAAGTCGATGCGGATGCTCGCTGCCGCCTGCCTCCGGTGTGTGGTCGGATGTTAACGGCCCGCCCGACCCTTCTGTGGCGCGGTGTCCGTTTCCTGGGGTCGGCGTGTCCGCGGGTCCAGAATGCCGCTGTCCTCCCAGGTCGGGGGCGTATTACAGGTGGCGGCGAATTTTCGGGTTCATTAGGCGTTTTCCTAGTCGAACGTTCATAGCATCAGGTTTGTGTAGAGTGCCGGAGCCGGTACCTGCATTACCGGGGCGGAAGTGGACGATGATGTCTCTCCGATGTCGCCCCAGGTCTCCAGTCGACAGAATAAGTGTCGGGTATGGGCCGCCCCCGATAAAAGACCAGGTGTCCGGCATTCCCTCGACCTTCATCGGTGATCTGCCGGGATCCGGACCGGGCAGGCCGCTCATGAGAGTCGCGGTCGATTTCTTCGACGGACAAGGAGAGAACCCTTTATGTGCGGGATCACCGGCTGGGTGTCCTATGACGCGGATCTGACCGAACGGCAGCCCACGATCGACGCGATGACCGCCACCATGGCGCTGCGCGGGCCCGACGCCTCCGGAACATGGCTTCAACGACACGTCGCGCTCGGTCATCGAAGATTGGCGGTCATCGACCTGGACGGTGGCGTGCAGCCGATGGAGTTCGCCACGCCGAACGGTCCCGTGGTCCTGGTGTACAGCGGCGAGGCCTACAACTTCATCGAGCTGCGCAAGGAACTGCAGGCCAAAGGGCACCGGTTCCTCACCGCGAGCGACACCGAGGTCGTGTTGCACGGTTATCTCGAATGGGGGGAAGGCGTCGCCGACCACCTCAACGGGATGTTCGCATTCGCCGTCTGGGATTCCCGTGACCAGAAGCTCGTCATGATCCGTGACCGGCTGGGGGTGAAGCCGCTCTACTACTACCCGACTCGCGACGGTGTGCTGTTCGGATCGGAACCGAAGGCGATTCTGGCCAACCCGCTCGCTCGCAAGGCCATCGACCTCGACGGAATCCGCACCGCGGTGACCGGAATCGGGCAGGGCCAGGCGATCTGGAAGGGGATGCACGAGGTCGAGCCGGGCACGATCGTCACCGTCCAGGCGAGCGGAATCCGCAACAGGACGTACTGGAGACTCCAGACGGCGCCGCACACCGACGACCAGAAGAAGACGGTCGAACGAGTGCGGCAGTTGCTCAACGACACCGTCAGCCGACAGCTGATCTCCGACGTGCCCCAGTGCGTTCTGCTCTCCGGTGGGCTGGACTCCAGCGCGATCGCCAGTCTCGCGTCGCCCAGGCTGGCCGCGAGCGGTGATCGGCTACGTACGTTCTCGGTCGACTTCGTCGATCACGTCGACCGTTTCAAGGCGGATGTGTTTCGGAGCACCCCGGACGCGCCGTTCGTCAAGGACATGGTCGACCTGATCAAGCCGGTACACCAGCAGGTGGTGCTGAGCGCGGATGATCTGGCCGATCCGACCATTCGCCGCTCCGTGATCACGGCACGGGACACGCCGAACGCGTTCGGTGAGTCGGACATCTCGATGTACAGACTGTTTCGAGAAATACGCAATGAATCGACGGTGGCCCTGTCCGGCGAGGCGGCGGACGAAAACTTCGGCGGCTACCGGTGGTTCCACGACGACATGCGCGCACTTCCCATCTTTCCCTGGATGGCAGCGGTGCTCAACTCGCAGCCCAGTGCTTCTGCCGTCATGCCTTTTACGGCGGAGGCACTGCAGGCCATGGGATTGGAAGGCTACCTCGGGGATCAGTACTCGACGGCGGTGGCGGCCGTCGATCACCTCGACAGCGCCTCGCGGGTCGAGCGCCAGATGCGCGTCATGTTCCACATGCATCTGACCCGGTTCCTGCGGATGCTGCTCGACCGTAAGGACCGTCTGTCCATGGCGGTCGGCCTTGAGGTGCGGGTTCCTTACTGTGATCACCGTCTCGTCGAGTACGTCTACAACACGCCCTGGAAGCTCAAGTCGTTCGACGGCAGGGAGAAGAGCCTGCTGAGGCACGCCGTGAAGGATCTGCTTCCGCCGTCGGTGGCCAATCGGGTGAAGAGTGGTTACCCGACGATGATGCATGACGTCCGCTATTCGAGCACTTTGCAGATTCAGGCCAAAGAGGTGCTGTCGGACGTCCACAGCCCGCTGTTCACGCTGTTCAACCGAGAATGGCTGAAGTCCATTGTCGAAATGGACTCGGCGAAGATATCGCACGGGGACAAGCTTCTGCTCGACAAGATAGTCGACATGCATTGCTGGCTTGACATCTACTCGCCCGAGTTCGCCCTTTCCTGACCGTTTCCCGGTGGGGCGTTGTAGTTCAAGGAAGAACAGGACGGGTGAGGGATGGGCGAGCCGGTGATGAGGGCGCGGGCGGCGACAGTGAAGGCCGCCCGGCCTCCGGACACGATCGCACCTCTCGCCCGGGGTCCCGTGTCGGTCATCGCCGGGGCGGTCGCGGTGCTGCTGCTGGCGACGAGTGGCCGATACGGCTACTTCGCCGACGAGCTGTACTTCATGGCGGCCGGTGAGCGCCTGAGCTGGGGATACGCCGACCAGCCACCGCTGCTCCCGCTGATCGCGCACGTGATGGACACGCTGTTTCCCGGATCCCTGGTCGCACTGCGGCTTCCGGCGACGGTGATCACGGCGTTGGGGGTCGTCGTCGCCACCCAGATCGCGAGGGAGCTGGGCGGCCGGCGCCGGGCACAGGTGATGACCGCCGCGGTGTCCGCCATCGGCATGGTCGTCAACGGCCACCTCCTCGCGACGAACGCCTTCGACGGCTTCCTGTGGGCGGTGGTCTCATGGCTGGTGATCCGCTGGGTCCGGCTGCGTGAGGAGGGGCGGTCCGACGACCGCCCGCTGCTGTGGGCGGGTCTCGCCACGGCCGTCGCCCTGCAGGTCAAGTTCCTCATCCCGCTGCTGTGGCTCGCGCTGGCGGTGGCCGCGCTCGCGGTGGGGCCACGGGACCTGCCGCGCAGACCGCTGCTGTGGGCCGGTGCCGCGATCACCCTGCTCACGATGCTTCCCGGACTCGCGTGGCAGGCCGCCAACGGATGGCCGCAGTTCGAGATGGTCCGGACGGTGTCGGAGGAGGTGAGCCTGAACGGTGGCCGCGCGCTGTTCCTCCCGCTCGTGCTCGCCCAGCCCGGCCTGCTGGTCGGGGCCGTGCTCGCCTGGTACGGCCTGTGGCGGCTCCTGCGCTCCCCGCTGCTCAGGCCCTACCGGTTCTACGGTGTGGCCGCCGTCACGGTGATCCTGGTCTTCTGGCTGGCCGGTGGCCGGTGGTACTACGTGATCGGGCTCTTCCCCGTGCTGTGGTCCGCGGCCGCGGTCGAGTTGCAGCGGCGCCGGCCGGCGCGCTGGTGGCGTTGGGTGCCCACCTGGCCGGTCGTCGCGCTGTCGGTGCTGCCGTCCCTCTACTGGCTACCGGTGCTGCCGGCGGAGTGGGTGCGGCAGCCCAAGGCCGGCGAGAACCTCGGGGTCGACCTCATCACGATCGGCCAGTTCGGCTGGCCGGAGTTCGCCGACACGGTCAGCCGGGCGTACCGGACACTGCCGCCGGACGAGCGGCGGGACGCCGTGGTGATCACCAGGGTCTACTGGCAGGCCGCCGCCCTCGAGTTTTACGGCGGTGAGCGTGGGCTGCCGAAAACGTACAGCGGCAGCCGTGGCTACTGGTACTTCGGGATGCCTCCCGAGGGGACCCGTACGGTGCTGTACGTCGGCGACGAGGGCGAGCGGCTGCGAACGTACTTCGGCGACGTGCGGCAGGTGGGCACCGTGGACACCGGTCTCGGCCTGGAGCGCGGCACGCCCATCTGGCGGTGCGACGATCCGCGGGCCCCGTGGCCGCAGCTGTGGCCGGAGTTCCGGCGGACGGCCATCTGAGGCGACACACGAGCGGACGCACGAGCCGGACGGACGAGCGGTGACGTGTACGCACGGACGGACGAGCGGTGACGCAGGGACGGACGACGTCCGGAGCGACCGGCGGACAAAGGCCCGGAGACGTACCGGCCTACGGGTCACATGCGCGTGTGCCGACCCTCCAGATGGAACTCTCGCACCTTCTCGATCACGAAGTCCTGGTCGGCCTCGGACAGCCCGGGGTCGGTGGGCAGGTAGAGCCCGTCGGCCGCGAAACGGGCGGCGTTCAGCGTCGGCCAGTCGGGGTTGAAGTACATCGGCTGACGGCTCATGGGCTGGAAGAACAGCCGGGTCTCGATCCCCGCGTCGGTGAGGAACTCCCGCAGCTCCTGCCGCCGCTCCGCCCGGATGTCGTACATCCACAGGACGTCGCGGGGCGGCATGAGGGTGAGCCCCTCGATGCCTTCGAGCCCGCTGTCGTAGTGGTTCTCGATCCGCTTGCGGATGGCGAGGATCTCGTCGATCTGCTCCAGCTGGGCGAGGGCGACCGCGGCCTGCATGTTCGTCATGCGGAAGTTGTAGGCCAGCTTCTTGTGGATGAAGTCGTGTTCCTTGCTGAAGGCCATGCTGCGCAGGTGGGCCATCTGCTGGGCGAGATGCTCGCTGTTGGTGACGCAGACACCCCCCTCACCGGCACTGATGATCTTGTTGGCGAACAGCGAGAAGCATGCGATGTCACCCACGGGACGCACGCCGTGCGCCTCCGCCGAATCCTCCACCACCCTCAGGTTGTACTCGTGCGCCAGCTTCATGATCGCGTCCATGTCGCATCGCCGGCCGTAGACGTGCACCGGCATGATGACCTTGGTACGGGGGGTGATCCGGGACTCGATCAGCGAGACGTCGATGTTGAGGTCGTCGCCGCAGTCCACGAACACCGGCACCGCGCCGGTGTAGGTGACCGCCCACGCGGTGGCCACCATGGTGAACTCGGGCACCAGGACCTCGTCGCCGGGGCCGATCCCGAGCGCCCGCAGCGCGAGGGTGAGAGCGGTCGTTCCCGAGGAGCACGCGACGCCGTACGAGACGCCGTTGTACTGGGCGAACTCCTCCTCGAAGCGCCTGACGAAGGGGCCCTGCGAGGATATCCAGCCGGAGCTGACGGCCTCGGTGAGGTACTCCATCTCTCGTCCTGCGAGGTACGGTCTCGAAACCTGATATCTGAACGCCATGGGGTTCCTCACTCATCAGCCGGCCGGGCTCGTTGGCACGGGACGATAGGAGGCGCTCAGAAAATCCCGCCTTCCCCGCCGCGACGCGGGACTCTCCGGGCACGTGCCGGGCCAACCAAAGAAGAACCCGGACGGCACTCGTGAAAACACTAGGATCCGCGCCGGTCCGTCCCACACCGGCTTCTCGCGCCGCCTGACCTGCGGTGGCCGCACAACTAGTGAAACGCGCAGCCCGTGCTCGGCATAGTTCGTGCTGGCCGTGAGGCCACGAGCCGAACGCGGTGATCCGAGCGCCCACCCTCGCCGGGCGGCGAATCGAGTCTCCGCGTATCGGCATGACGACGTGTATGGGGAGCGGTGCGTGAATCGACCCGAGTTCATGCCTGACCATGACTCCGGCACGGAGGACGATCGCATCGCGATCGTCGGAGTGTCCTGCCGGTTGCCCTCCGCGCCAGGTCCGGCGGAGTTCTGGCGGCTGCTGCGCGACGGAGTGAGCGCCGTGTCCACGGTGCCACCCGGCCGCTGGAGCGCGAACACCGAGCCGGGTCCCGGCGAGCACGGTGCCTTCCTGGACGCGGTCGACCGGTTCGACGCCGGATTCTTCGGGATCTCCCCCCGTGAGGCCCGTGCGATGGACCCCCAGCAGCGGCTGATGCTGGAACTCGGCTGGGAGGCGCTGGAGAACGCGCGTGTCGCGCCCGCGCTCCTGCGCGGCACCGACGTCGGCGTGTTCATCGGCGTGATGGCCGACGACTACGCGTTGCTGAGCCGCCAGAACGGCGCGGCGGGAATCGGCCACCACTCGCTCACGGGCGTCAACCGCAGCATCCTCGCCAACCGGGTGTCGCACTTCCTCGCCCTGACGGGCCCGAGCATGGCCGTGGATACCGGCCAGTCGTCATCGCTGGTCGCGGTGCACCTCGCCTGCGAGAGCATCCGCAGCGGCGAGTCGGACATGGCCCTCGCGGGCGGGGTCCAGCTCAACCTCGCCGCGGAGAGCGCCCTGGCGGCCGCGGAACTCGGCGCGCTGTCCCCCGACGGCAGGTGTTTCACCTTCGACGAGCGGGCGAACGGTTACGTCCGCGGCGAGGGCGGCGCCGTCGTCCTCCTCAAGCCGCTGTCGCGCGCCCTCGCGGACGGCGACCACGTGTACTGCGTCATCTCGGGCAGCGCGGTGAACAACGACGGTTCCGGCGAGACGCTCACCACCCCGAGCCCTCGGGCGCAGGAGCGGGTGCTGCGCTCCGCGTACCGGCGCGCCGGTGTGGACCCGGCGAGCGTCGGCTACGTCGAGCTGCACGGCACCGGCACCAGGGTGGGCGACCCCGTCGAGGCCGCGGCGCTCGGCGCGGTGCACGGTACCGGCCGCTCGGACGCGCCGTTGTGGGTGGGATCGGCCAAGACCAACGTCGGCCATCTGGAGGGCGCCGCCGGCATCGTCGGGCTGCTCAAGACCGTGCTGGCCATCGAGCACCGGCTGCTGCCGCCGAGCCTGAACTTCGAGCGGCCGAACCCCGCGATCCGCTTCGACGAGTGGAACCTGCGGGTGGTGGGCTCTCCGACGCCGTGGCCGGTGAACGACGGTGACGGTGACGGGCGGATCATCGCGGGCGTCTCCTCGTTCGGTATCGGCGGCACCAACTGCCACGTCGTGCTGACCTCCGCCCCCGAGCGCACCTCGCCGGCCCCGGTGGCCGCGGGCGGGATCGCCGTACCCGAGGGCGCCGAGGCGCCGGCCCCGGTGACCTGGCCGCTGTCCGGCCACACCGAGGGCGCGCTGCGGGCGCAGGCGGCGCGGCTCGCCCGCCACGTCAGGGAACGGGAGGACCTCTCGACCGGCGACGTGGCCTTCTCGCTGGCCACGACGCGGGCCGGTCTGCGCCATCGAGCGGTCGTCGTCGGCGACGGACGCGAGCAGCTGCTCCACGCGCTGGACGCACTGTCGGAGGGGCGCTCCGCGCCGGGAGTGGTGCGCGGCAGGACCGAGGTCGAGTCCGCTTCCGGTGGCGTGCTGTCCGACCGGGTGGAGCGCCTCGATCAGATGCGTCTCGTCCTCGGCCTCGGTCAGCACACCGCGCCGCTGGCCGGCGTGTGGCAACGCCCCGGCCAGCAGGTCTTCGTCTTTCCCGGTCAGGGATCGCAGTGGGCCGGGATGGGGGCGGAGCTGCTCGACTCCTCCCCGGCGTTCGCCGCCGCCATGGCGGAATGCGAGGCGGCGCTGGCGCCGTTCGTCGACTGGTCGCTGACGAGCGTCGTACGGGGGGAGCCCGGTGGCCCGCCCAGGGAGCGCGCCGACGTGATCCAGCCCGTGCTGTGGGCGATCATGGTCTCCCTCGCGGCACTGTGGCGGTCGTACGGTGTGGAACCGGCCGCGGTGGTGGGCCACTCGCAGGGGGAGGTCGCCGCCGCGTGCGTCGCGGGCGCGCTGTCACTGGAGGACGGCGCGTACCTCGTGACCGCCAGATCGAAGCTGATCACCGAGGTCCTCTCCGGCAGAAGCGGCATGGTCTCGGTGGGACTTCCCCTGGAGGTCGTGGAGGAGCGGCTGGCCCGCTGGGCGGGCCGCCTGTCCATCGGCGCCGTGAACAGCCCGTCCTCCGTGGTGGTGTCCGGGGACAACGAGGCGCTGGCCGAGATGACGGCCGAGTGGGCGGACACGGTGCGGATGGGCCGGGTCAACATCGACTACGCCTCGCACTCCTCCGTCGTCGAGCAGATCGAGGAGCGCCTGGCACCGCTGCTGGCGCCGATCCGGCCGCGCGGCTCGGCGATCGCCTTCTACTCGACGGTGACCGGTGCCCCCCTCGACACCGCCGAGCTCGACGGCGACTACTGGTACCGCAACCTGCGCAGGCCGGTCGACTTCCAGGGCGCGGTGGAGCGGCTGCTCGCCGACGGGTTCGGTCTCTTCGTCGAGGTGAGCCCGAACCCCGTGCTGGTCGGCAGCATCCACGAGAGCGCGCGGGCCGTCGGCCGTCCGGCGGTGGCCGTCTGCACCCTTCAGAGGCACAACGCGGGGATCTCCCGCGTGCTGACCTCGATCGCCGAGCTCTACGCGAACGGGGTGGAGGTCGAGTGGGAGAGGTTCCTGCCCGCCGCCTCCCGGGTCGAGCTGCCGACGTACGCCTTCCAGCGGGACCGCCACTGGCTGGAGGAGTCCGGCAGGGAACGGGAGTGGACGGCACCGCGGGCGGGATCGGCGGCGACGGACGACGCGAGGCCGGACGACTCGGACGGGCCAAAGGAGTCGGACACCGTTCGGCGGCCCGGCTCCGGCGGCCCGCTGGACCTGGTCCGCGACGCCTGCGCGGCGGTCCTCGGCACCTACGACCCCGACGGGATCGACCTCGGCCTGCCGTTCAAGGAGCTCGGCTTCGACTCCGCGATGCTCGTCGAGCTCACGACCCGGCTCGACACGAACGGCGGGCCGGCGCTGACCGCCACCGCCCTCTTCGACCACCCCACGCCGGCGAGACTCGCCGCGTTCCTGGGGTCCACAGCCGCCACCGGTTCCGAACCTCCGCCTCCGGAACCGGTGGCCTCAACTCCCGCGGCCGGTGAGCCCATCGCGATCATCGGGATGGCCTGCCGCTACCCGGGCGGTATCGACTCCCCGGAAAGCCTGTGGCGGCTCGTCGACACCGGCGAGGACGCCGTGTCCGCGCTGCCCGCCGACCGCGGCTGGCGGATGGGAACCCTCGCCGCGGACCATCCCGGAGGCTTCCTCCACGCCGCGGGAGACTTCGACGCCGGATTCTTCGGGATCTCGCCGCGCGAGGCGCTCGCGATGGACCCGCAGCAGCGGCTGGCGCTGGAGGTGACCTGGGAGGCGGTGGAGCGTGCCGGGATCTCGCCCTCGTCGCTGGACGGCACCCGCACCGGCGTGTATCTCGGCGCGATGGCGCAGGACTACGGCGCCCGGATGCACGAAGCGTCAGGAGACGCCGAAGGCTACACGCTGACGGGCACCTCGCCCAGCGTCCTGTCCGGCCGGGTCGCCTACACCCTGGGGCTGGAGGGCCCCGCGATCACGGTGGACACCGCGTGCTCGTCGTCGCTGGTCGGCCTGCACCTGGCCGCGCAGGGGCTGCGGTCGGGGGAGTGCTCGCTCGCGCTGGCGGGCGGAGTCACCGTGATGTCGACGCCCGGCATCTTCCTGGAGTTCGCCAAGCAGGGCGGCCTCTCCCCGGACGGGCGGTGCAAGGCGTTCGCCGACGCCGCGGACGGCACGGGCTGGGCCGAGGGCGCCGGCGTGCTGGTGCTGGAACGCCTGTCGGACGCCCGCCGCAACGGCCACCGGGTGCTCGCCGTACTCCGCGGATCCGCGGTGAACTCCGACGGCGCCTCCAACGGCCTGACCGCTCCCAGCGGTGTCTCCCAGCAGCGGGTGATCCGCCAGGCCCTCACCGGCGCCGGGCTCTCCCCGTCGGATGTGGACGTGGTGGAGGCGCACGGCACGGGCACCAGACTGGGCGACCCGATCGAGCTGCAGGCCCTGCTGGCGACGTACGGGCAGGACAGGGAACGGCCGCTGCTGCTCGGGTCGATCAAGTCGAACATCGGTCACACCCAGGCGGCCGCGGGGGTCGCGGGCGTGATCAAGATGGTGATGGCCATGCGGCAGGGAATCGTGCCGCGGACGCTGCACGTCGACGCCCCCACCTCGCGCGTGGACTGGTCGGCCGGCGCGGTCGGGCTGGTGACCGACCGCGCCGGATGGCCGGAGGCCGGGCGGCCCCGCCGGGCCGGGGTGTCGTCGTTCGGTATCAGCGGCACCAACGCGCACGTGATCGTCGAACAGGTGCCGGACCCCTCCGCCGAGCGATCGCCCGGGCAGGCCGATCCCTCCGAGCCCGCCGCGACACCGAGCACGACACCGAGCACGACACCGGGGGCACCCGCGCCGGTGCCCTGGGTGGTCTCCGGCAAGACCGAGGCCGCGCTCGGCGCCCAGATCGACCGGCTGGCGTCCTTCGCCGCCGAGAGCGGAGCCGATCCGGCCGACATCGGGTACTCGCTGGTGACGGGCCGCTCGGAGTTTGCCCACCGGGCGGTACTGCTGTCCGGAGCCGACGGCGTGACCGAGGTGGCCCGCGGCGTCGCCGGCACGCCCGGCTCGCTCGCGATGCTGTTCGCGGGACAGGGTGCGCAGCGGATCGGAATGGGCCGCGAACTCGCCGCCCGCTTCCCGGTCTTCGCCCGCGCGCTCAACGAGGTGTTCGCGCGGCTCGCCGGCAGGCTGGAGAGATCCCCTGTCGAGGTGATGTTCGGCGCGGACGCCGGGCCGCTGGACCGCACCGAGTACGCCCAACCGGCGCTCTTCGCGATCGAGGTGGCGCTCTTCCGCCTGGTCGAGTCCTGGGGCGTGACCCCCGACCTGCTGGTGGGGCACTCGATCGGCGAGATCGCCGTGGCCCACGTGGCAGGCGTGCTGTCGCTGGACGACGCCTGCACGCTCGTCGCCGCCAGGGGCCGGCTGATGCAGCGCCTGCCCGAAGGCGGGGCGATGGTGTCCGTCCAGGCCGGCGAGGCGCAGGTCGAGGCGGCGCTGGAGGACGGGGCCGTCATCGGCGCGGTGAACGGCCCCTCCTCCGTCGTGATCGCCGGAGCCGAGGAGGCCGTCCTGCGCGTCGCCGCGCGCTTCGACGGGGCCAGGCGCCTGCGGGTGAGCCACGCCTTCCACTCGCCGCTGATGGAGCCCATGCTGGCGGAGTTCAGGGAGGTCGCCGAAGAGCTGACCTTCCACCCGCCGAAGAGGGCCATCGTCTCCACCGTGACCGGCGCTCCCATCGACGCCGCGTACCTGTGCTCGCCGCAGTACTGGGTGGACCACGTCACGCGTCCGGTGCGCTTCGCCGACGCGATCCGCGCCGCCGCGGCGGCGGGGGCCACGGTCTTCCTGGAGCTCGGCCCCGACGGCGGGCTGTCGGCGCTCGTCCACCAGAACCTCGCCCCGGAGGCCGGCCGTAACCTCGCCCCGGCCACCGGCCGGAACCCGTCTCCGGAGACCGGCCGGAACCCTGCGGGGACGCCGGAACCGCAGGCGTTCCCCATCCTGCGCAGGGACCGCGGCGAGGCCGCCGCCGCACTGGCGGCGGCCGCCCGGCTGTACGTGCGCGGGACGCCGGTGCGCTGGCCGGAGCTGTTCTCAGGTACCGCGGCTCGCCGGGTGGACCTGCCGACGTACGCGTTCCAGCGGGAGCGGTACTGGCCGGACCCCTCGGCGACCGTGGGCGACGTCACCTCGGCGGGGTTGGACCGGCCGCGACACCCGCTGCTCGGCGCGGCGGTGGAACTGCCCGACACCGGCGGGTTCCTGTTCACCGGTCTGGTCTCGACGGCCGCGCACCCGTGGCTGTCCGACCACGTGGTGGCAGGACGGGTGCTGTTCCCCGGCACGGCCTTCGTCGAGTTGGCCACGCGGGCGGCCGCCGAGGTCGGATGCGGCCTGGTGGAGGAACTCACCCTCACCGCGCCACTCACGCTGCCCGAACGGGGCGACGTGCGGCTGCAGGTCGCGCTCAGCGCCGCCGACGGCGACGGAGCCCGGACGATCGGCGTGTACTCCCAGGCGGTGGACGAGCCGGAGGCACCCTGGACCCGGCACGCCACCGGCGTGCTCACTCCCGGCGTGCCGGGCGTCCCCGACCCCGGCATGGGTGAATGGCCCCCCGCCGACGCCGTCCCGATGGACCTCGACGGTTTCTACGAGCGGCGGGCGGAGGCGGGCTTCTCCTACGGCCCCGCGTTCCAGGGGGTGCGCGCCGTCTGGCGTACCGGCCGGGACGTGTTCGCCGAGGTCGCCCTGCCGGAAGGCCCCGCCGCCGACGCGGGCTCTTACGGGCTGCACCCGGCCCTGCTCGACGCCGCGCTGCACGTGGCGTCCCTCACCGGGATCGACGAGGCGAACGGTGGGCTGCTCCCGTTCGCCTGGGCCGGGGTGTCCCTGCACGCGTCCGGCGCCTCGACGCTCCGCGTCCGGATGAGCGGAACCGGTACGGACGCCATCACGCTGGTCGTGGCCGACGCCGAGGGCGGCCTGGTCGCCTCGGTACGATCCCTCGCGCTCCGGCCGAACGATGCGCGGCCCGCGACGCGCACCGGCGGACCTCTGCTGCGACTGGACTGGCCGCTCGCACCGGAATCCGGGAGCGAGGACCATCCGGCGAGGCGCTGGTCGGTGCTCGGCTCCGACGAACGCGGTCTCGTCGCCGCCCTGCGCGCGGCCGGGCAGACGGCGGACCTCGTACACGAGCCCGACCCGGCCGCGGACGTGACGCTGGTCGAAGTCATCACACCGGCCGAAGACGACGTTCCGGCCGCCGTACGGTCGGTGACCTCGGCGGTCCTGGCCCGGCTGCGGGAGAGCGGGCGCGACGAGCACACCGACACTCCCGTGATCTTCGTGACGCGTGGGGCGGTTGCCGTCGACGCCGAGGCCGAGCCCGATCCCGTCGCCGCGGCGGCCTGGGGTCTGGTGCGCTCGGCGCAGGCGGAGAACCCGGGGCGGTTCCTCCTGCTCGACCTCGACGTCGAGCGGGTGACCGGTGAGACGCTGGTCGCGGCGCTCGACTCCACCGAGCCGCAGATCGCGGTACGCGACGGCCTGCTCCGGGTGCCGAGACTCGTCGAGGTCGGCGCCGCCGCCTCTCTCACACCGGCCACCTTCCGTACCGGGGGCACCGTCCTCGTCACCGGTGGCCTGAGCGGGCTGGGCGCGCTCGTCGCCCGCCACCTGGTGACCGAGCACGGCGTACGTCACCTGACACTGGTCGGTCGTCGCGGCATGGACACCGAGGGCGCCGCGGAACTGACCTCGGAGCTGACCGTCCTGGGGGCCGAGGTCACGGCCGTCGCCTGTGACGTGTCCGACCGCGAAGCCCTCGCCGAACTGATCGCCGGGATCTCCCCGGAGCACCCGCTCACCGGGGTGGTCCACGCCGCGGGCGTGCTCGACGACGGGCTGGTCGAGGCACTGACACCCGAGCGGATGGACACCGTGCTGCGGCCGAAGGCGGACGGCGCCTGGCACCTGCACGAGCTCACCCGCGATCTCGATCTGACCGCCTTCGTGCTGTTCTCCTCGGTGTTCGGGACGCTCGGCAACGGAGGCCAGGCGAGCTACACCGCGGCGAACGCCTTCCTCGACGCCCTCGTGCGGCAGCGCACCGCCCGAGGACTGGCGGGCCTGTCGATCGGGTGGGGGCCGTGGCGGCAGGACATTGGCATGACCGCCGCCCTCACCGAGACGGACATGCGGCGCATGGCACGGGTCGGACTGCGCCCCCTGTCCGGCGAGCAGGGGCTCGCCTTCCTCGACGCCGCGCTGGCGAGCCCGGAGCCGGCGCCGGTGGCGGCGCGGTTGGACCGGGCCGCACTACGGGCGCGGAGCCATGTGCCGGAGGTCTTCCGCGCCCTGGTGCCCGCTCCCATCCGGCGGGCCGCCGTCGCCTCCACCGGCTCCGACGCCCTCGGCGCCCTGTCGGGAGAGGAACTCGGCGAGGCCGTCTCCACGCTGGTGCTCGGTCAGGTGGCCGCCGTGCTGGGGCACGCCTCGGCGGACGCGATCTCGCCGCATCTCACCTTCCAGGACCTCGGCCTGGACTCCCTCACCTCGGTGGAACTGCGCAACCGGTTGACCGAGGCGACCGGCATCCGGCTGCCCGCCACGCTGGTGTTCGACCAGCCCACCCCGACGGCGGTGACCGGCTTCATCCGCGAGCGCCTCGACGGCGTCGAGGCGGCCCCCACGCCCTCCGCGCAGGTCACGGCCCCCCTCACCGGGGACCCGATCGTCATCGTCGGCATGGCCTGCCGCTATCCGGGCGGCGTCACCTCTCCGGAACAGCTCTGGGAACTGGTCACCGAGGGCAGGGACGTCATCTCGGACTTCCCCGCCGACCGAGGCTGGGAGCTTCCCGACACGTCCTTCGCCCGCGCGGGCGGATTCCTGTACGACGCGGCCGAGTTCGACGCGCCGTTCTTCGGGATCTCGCCGCGCGAGGCGCTGGCGATCGACGCCCAGCAACGACTGCTGCTCGAGACCTCCTGGGAGGCCGTCGAACGGGCGGGCATCGACCCGCTCACCCTGAAGGGCAGTCGAGCCGGTGTCTTCGCCGGGATGATGTACCACGACTATCCGTCGACGGGAGACGGCGCACCGGAGGAACTGCGCGGGATCGTGGTCAACGGGACCACGGGCAGCGTGACCTCCGGGCGGGTGTCGTACACGCTGGGTCTGGAGGGTCCGGCGGTCACGGTGGACACCGCGTGCTCGTCGTCGCTGGTGGCGTTGCATCTGGCGGCTCAGGCACTGCGCTCGGGTGAGTGCTCGCTGGCGCTGGCCGGTGGGGTGACGGTGATGGCGACCCCGGACACCTTCGTCGACTTCTCCCGCCAGGGCGGTCTGAGCTCTGACGGGCGGTGCCGGTCGTTCGCCGACTCGGCCGACGGGGTCGGCTGGTCGGAGGGTGTCGGGGTGCTGGTGCTGGAGCGGCTGTCGGACGCGCGCCGCAACGGCCACGAGGTGCTCGCGGTGGTGCGCGGCTCTGCGGTGAACCAGGACGGCGCGTCCAACGGTCTGACCGCGCCGAACGGTCCGTCTCAGCAGCGGGTGATCCGTCAGGCCCTGGCCGGAGCGGGGCTCTCGACGTCGGATGTCGACGCGGTGGAGGGGCACGGGACCGGTACGACGCTGGGTGACCCGATCGAGGCGCAGGCGCTGCTGGCGACCTACGGCCAGGACCGGCCGGAGGACCGGCCGGCGCTGCTGGGGTCGATCAAGTCGAACATCGGTCACACGCAGGCGGCGGCCGGCGTGGCCGGTGTGATGAAGATGGTGCTCGCGATGCGGCACGGGGTGCTGCCCCGGACGTTGCATGTGGACGAGCCTTCCTCGCACGTGGACTGGGCCTCGGGCGCGGTGCAGCTGCTGACCGAGCCGGTGGAATGGCCGCGGACGGGCCGTCCGCGCCGGGCCGCGGTGTCGTCGTTCGGGATCAGTGGCACCAACGCGCACGTGATCATCGAGCAGTTCCCCGAGTCCGAAACCGACGAGGCGCGGCGGGAGCCGGAGGCTCCGCGAGGCGAGGTCGAACCGGGCGCGGTGCCGGTGCCGGTGCTGGTGTCGGGTCGTTCTGCGGGGGCGTTGCGGGCGCAGGCCGGGCGGTTGGCGTCGTTCCTGGAGGGTGAGCCTGATCTTGGCCTGGCCGATGTGGCGTTCTCGCTGGCGACGACGCGGTCGGCGTTCGAGCATCGGGCGGTGGTGGTCGGTGACCGTGACGGCGTGCTCGCCGGGTTGGGTGCGCTGGCCGAGGACCTGCCGGGTGCGGGTGTGGTGCGCGGGGTGGCCGGGCCGGAGCCGAAGCCGGCGTTCCTGTTCACCGGCCAGGGCAGTCAGCGGGCGGGGATGGGCCGGGAGCTGTATGACCGTTTCCCGGTGTTCGCGCAGGCATTGGACGCGGTGATCGCGGAGCTGGATCCGTTGCTTGAGGGGGTGGAGCGTGGATCGGCCGGAGGGCTGGGTGGCCGGTCGTTGCGTGAGGTGTTGTTCGCCGAGCCGGGGTCGGCTGAGGCTGAGGCGCTGGATCGGACCGGGTGGGCGCAGCCGGCGCTGTTCGCGGTGGAGACCGCGTTGTTCCGGCTGGTGTCCTCGTGGGGGGTGCGGCCGGGTGTGCTGGCGGGGCATTCGGTCGGGGAGATCACTGCGGCCCATGTGGCCGGTGTGTTGTCGCTCGCCGACGCGTGTGCGCTGGTGGCGGCCCGGGCGCGGTTGATGCAGGCGTTGCCCGCGGGTGGGGCGATGGTCTCGGTGCGGGCCTCCGAGGAGCAGGTCGCCGAGTTGCTCGCCGGGCGCGAGGGTGAGGTGTCGGTCGCGGCCGTGAACGGCCCGTTCTCGGTGGTGATCTCCGGTGTTGAGGAGGCGGTGCTGGAGGTGGCCGCCGCTCTGGAGGAGCGGGGGATCCGGGCGAAGCGGTTGCGGGTGTCGCACGCGTTCCACTCGCCGTTGATGGACCCGATGCTGGAGGAGTTCCGGGTGGTGGCGGGGTCGCTCACCTACGATCCGCCGCGGATTCCGGTGGTCTCGACCCTGACCGGGGAGCAGGCCACGGCCGAGCAGTTGTGCTCGCCGGAGTACTGGGTGGAGCAGGTCCGTGGCGCGGTCCGCTTCGCCGACGCCGTCCGTACCCTGCACGAGCAGGGTGTGCGGGCGTACCTGGAACTCGGCCCCGATGGTGTGCTCACCGCGATGGCGTCCGACACCCTCGCAGCGCTCGCCGACGTGGAGGCCGGAACCGCTTCCGGTCCGGACGCGCTGCTGGCGTCGGTACTGCGCGGAGGCCAGGACGAGCAGAAGACGATCGTGACGGCGCTGGCCGGGTTGTACGTGCGTGGAGTACCGGTGAGCTGGCCGGCCGTGCTCCCCGACGCCCGCCGGGTGCAGTTGCCCACCTACGCCTTCCAGAAGGAGCGGTTCTGGCCGAGCGGCAGGCGAGGCGGGGACGCGCGGGGTCTGGGGCTTGAGACGGCGCTCCACCCGCTGCTGGGAGCGGTGATGGTGTCACCGGAGTCGGACGGGGTGGTCCTGACCGGGCGGATGTCGGCGTCGACTCACCCGTGGATTCGCGACCACGAGGTTCTGGGCCGGGTGCTGCTGCCGGGAACGGGATTCGTGGAACTGGTGGTCCGCGCGGGCGACGAGGTCGGCTGCGCGGTGCTGGAGGAACTGGCGCTGCAGGCGCCGCTGGTGCTTCCGGAGACCGGTGGGGTGCGGGTCCAGGTGGTGGTCGACGGCCCCGGTGAGGCCGGAAGGCGCGCGGTCCGGGTGTATTCCCGGGCGGACGGGCGAGAGGGCGGCGACTGGACGCTGCACGCCCAGGGAGTGCTCGCAGAGCGAGCGGAGGAGCCGGGATTCGATCTGGTGCAGTGGCCGCCGGCGGGGGCGGCCGAGGTGGACGTGACGGGGGCCTACGAACGGCTGGCCGAGGTCGGCTACGGCTACGGTCCGGCGTTTCAGGCGTTGCGCGCGGCGTGGCGGCGAGGGGAGGAGCTGTTCGCCGAGGTCGTGCTGGGTGAGCGGATGGCCACGGAGGCGGGGCGGTTCGGTGTGCATCCGGCCCTGCTGGACGCGGCGATGCACGTATCACTCATCGATCCCTCGGGCGTGGCGAGCGGCGGGCGGGCGGTGTTGCCGTTCGTGTGGCGGCAGGTGGTGCTGCACGCGGCGGGCGCCTCGACGCTGCGGGTGCGGGTACGGCATTCGGGCGAGCACACGCTGGTCCTGGACGTGGCCGACGAGAACGGCCGACCGGTGCTGTCGGCGGGATCGATGGTGGGGCGTCCGGTGTCGGCGGAGCAGTTGGGCACGGCAGGGGAGCGGTCCCTGTTCCTGGTGGAGTGGAACCCGATCGAGATGCCCACGGCCGGTTCGGCGCGGGTGACGGAGTGGTCCGCGCTCGCCGCCGACCAGGCCTCCGACGTGTCCGGCCTGGCTGTCGGTGCCGATGACTCGATCGCGGTGGTGGACTGCGCGGCACCGCCGACCGGCGAGACGCCGGACGTGGTGCGCTCGGTGACCGGAGACGTGCTTGAGGCGCTGCAGGCGTGGCTGGAGCGGGAGAGCCGGGGATCGGCACCTCTGGTGGTGGTGACCAGGGGCGCGGTGGCGGTGAGCGAGGGCGCGGACGTGGATGTGACGGTCGCGCCGGTATGGGGACTGGTGCGGGCGGCGCAGGCCGAGCACCCCGGGCGCTTCGTGCTGCTGGATCTTCAGGAGGACCAGGAACGGGACGCGGCGGTGCGGGCGGCGGTGGCCTCCGGCGAGCCGGAACTCGCGGTGCGGTCGGAGACGTTCCTGGTGCCCCGGCTGGTCAGGATGGCCAGGCCTGAGCGGCCCGCCGACGGCTCGGGCCCGGACTCCGCCGAGCCGGCCGACGGCTCCGCCGGGTTGGCGGCGGGGACGGTGCTGGTGACGGGAGGTACGAGCGGATTGGGGGCGTTGCTGGCTCGTCGTCTGGTGACCGATCACGGCGTGCGTTCCCTGCTGCTGGTGAGCCGGCGAGGGCCGTCGGCGGAGGGCGTCGAGACGCTGGTGCGGGAGCTGACGGCGCTGGGCGCCGAGGTTCGCGTGGTGGCGTGTGACGTCGGGGATCGGGAGTCGCTGGTACGGGTCGTGGAGTCGATTTCCGACTCGGCCCCGCTGGTGGGTGTGGTGCACGCGGCCGGAACGGCGGACAACGGCGTGCTGGAGGCGCTGTCGCGAGACCGGCTGGAGACGGTGCTGCGGCCGAAGGCGGACGCCGCCTGGCATCTGCACGAGCTGACCAGGGATCTGCCGCTGGAGATGTTCGCGCTGGTGTCCTCGGCCGGCGGGCTGGTCCTGGCGGCGGGGCAGGGCAACTACGCGGCGGCGAACGTGTTCCTGAACGCGCTGGCGGCCCATCGACGGTCGCGAGGACTGGTGGCGACGTCGCTGGCGTACGGGCTGTGGGATGTGGCCACCGGCATGAGCTCCGAGCTGTCCGACGCGGACCGGGACCGGCTGGCCAGGCTCGGGCTGCCCGTGCTGTCCGCGGCCGAGGGCGTGCGGCTGTTCGACGTGAGCGTGCGGACGGACGCGGCGTTGACGGTACCGCTGCGGGTGGACACGGAGGTGATGCGGGGCCGTGGCGGCGAGGTACCGGCGTTGCTGCGCGGGCTGGTACCGGCGAGGCGGCCGATCCGGGTGGCCGCAGGTGGCGGCGGAGAAGACGGCTTGCGGCGGCGCCTGGACGGGTTGGACACGGCCGAGCGCCGGCGGGTGCTGGAGGAGCTGGTACGGCGGCACGTGGCGGTGGTGCTGGGGTACGCGTCGGGGGATGCGGTGGAGCCCGATCAGGCGTTCAGCGCGATGGGGCTGGATTCGCTCGCCGCGGTGGAACTGCGCAACCAGCTGGCCACGGCGACGGGGCTGTCGCTGCCCGCGACGCTCGTCTTCGACTACCCGACCTCGTATGGCGTGGCGGAGTTCCTTCACGGGGAGCTGTTCGGCTCGGTGGACGCCGAGCAGGTCGATGTGGGTGTGCTCTCGCCGGTGGTGCGGTCGGTGGCCGACGATCCGGTGGTGATCGTGGGGATGGCGTGTCGTTATCCGGGTGGGGTGTCTTCTCCGGAGGATTTGTGGCGTCTGGTGGTTGAGGAGACTGACGCGATCACTGGGTTCCCGACGAATCGGGGGTGGGATCTGGAGGGGATCTATGATCCGGATCCTGGTCGGGTGGGGACGTCGTATACGCGTCATGGTGGGTTTTTGCATGATGCGGATGAGTTTGATCCTGGGTTTTTTGGGATGTCGCCGCGTGAGGCGTTGGCGGTTGATCCGCAGCAGCGGTTGTTGTTGGAGGTGTCGTGGGAGGCGGTGGAACGGGCGGGGATCGAGCCGGGGTCGTTGCGGGGGAGTCGGACCGGGGTGTTCACCGGTTTGATGTACAACGATTACGGTCTGGCGTTGGGCAACGCGGCCGGTCGGGTGCACCAGGCGGCCGTCGGCGAGGTGGTCGAAGGTCTCGGCCAGCGTGATGCCGTCGAGGGTTACGAAGGCACCGGGACGGCGCCGAGTGTGGCGTCGGGTCGGGTGTCGTACACGCTGGGGTTGGAGGGGCCGGCGGTGACGGTGGACACCGCGTGCTCCTCCTCGCTGGTGGCGGTGCACCTGGCGGCGCAGGCGTTGCGGTCTGGGGATTGTTCGCTGGCGTTGGCGGGCGGGGCGACGGTGATGTCGACGCCGAACACGTTCATCGGGTTCGCTCGGCAGCGGGGTTTGTCGGTGGATGGGCGGTGTCGGTCGTTCGCGGAGTCGGCCGATGGGGTGGGGTGGGCCGAGGGCGTCGGGGTGGTGGTGCTGGAGCGGTTGTCGGATGCTCGGCGCAACGGTCATCGGGTGCTGGCGGTGGTGCGTGGTTCTGCGGTGAATCAGGATGGTGCGTCGAACGGGTTGACGGCGCCGAACGGTCCCTCGCAGCAGCGGGTGATTCGTCAGGCGCTGGCGAGCGCCGGACTGTCGGCGTCGGATGTCGACGTGGTCGAGGCGCACGGCACCGGGACGCGGTTGGGCGATCCCATCGAGGCGCGGGCGCTGATGTCCACCTACGGACAGGGCCGCGACACTGCGGAGCCGCTGCTGCTGGGATCGATCAAGTCGAACATCGGTCACACCCAGACGGCCGCCGGTGTGGCGGGGATCATCAAGATGGTCATGGCGATGCGCGAGGGCATGGTGCCGCGCACGCTGCATGCGGACGAGCCGTCCTCGCATGTGGACTGGAGCGAGGGCGCGGTCGAACTGGTGACCGAGGCACGGGCGTGGCCTCGGGTGGAGCGGTCGCGCCGGGCCGCGGTGTCGTCGTTCGGGATCAGCGGCACCAACGCGCATGTGATCTTGGAGCAGTCTCCGGTGCCGGTGGAGGTACCGGTGGATGCCGGTGGTGAGGAGGTCGACGGCGGGGCTGTCGCGTGGGTGGTGTCGGGGCGTAGTGAGGTGGCGTTGCGGGCGCAGGCGGAGCGGTTGCTGTCGCACGTGGAGGGTTTGTCCGGGTCGAGGTTGGCTGGGGTGGGGGTGTCGCTGGCGACGGTTCGGTCGGCGTTCGAGCATCGGGCGGTGGTGGTGGGTGCCGGGCGTGCGGAGTTGGTGGGAGGCCTGGCGGCGCTGGCGCGGGGGGTGGTGGATCCGGGCGTGGTGACCGGTTCGGTGCGGAGCGGAGGCAAGGTCGCGTTCCTGTTCACCGGTCAGGGCAGCCAGCGCGCCGGGATGGGCCGGGAGCTGTATGAGCGTTTCCCGGTGTTCGCGGCGGCGTTGGACGCGGTGTTCGCCGAGCTGGATCCGCTGCTTGAGGGGTCGCTGCGTGAGGTGTTGTTCGCCGAGCCGGGGTCGGTGGAGGCGGGGTTGCTGGATCGGACGGGGTGGGCGCAGCCGGCGTTGTTCGCGGTGGAGACGGCGTTGTTCCGGTTGGTGTCGTCGTGGGGGGTGCGGCCGGATGTGCTGGCGGGTCATTCGGTTGGGGAGATCGCGGCGGCTCATGTGGCGGGGGTGTTGTCGCTGGCGGATGCGTGTGTGCTGGTGGCGGGTCGGGCGCGGTTGATGCAGGCGCTTCCTGTGGGTGGGGCGATGGTGGCGGTGGCGGCTTCTGAGGAGGAGGTCGTCGAGCTGCTGGCCGGTCGGGAGAAGGAGGTGTCGGTCGCGGCGGTGAACGGCCCGTCCTCGGTGGTGGTCTCCGGGGTTGAGGAGGCGGTGCTGGAGGTGGCCGCCGCCCTGGAGGAGCGGGGTATCAGGGCGAAGCGGTTGCGGGTGTCGCACGCGTTCCACTCCCCGCTGATGGACCCGATGCTGGAGGAGTTCCGCGCGGTGGCCGGGTCGCTCTCCTTCAGCCCGCCGGAGATCCCGATCGTGTCGACGTTGACCGGGGAGTCGGCGACGGCGGAGCGGTTGTGTTCGCCGGAGTACTGGGTGGAACAGGTGCGTGGCGCGGTTCGCTTCGCCGACGGCATCCGTACCCTGCACGGCCAGGGGGTTCGGGCCTACCTGGAGTTGGGCCCCGACGGGGTGCTCACCGCGATGGCCGCCGACACCCTCACCGCGCTCGCTGACACGAACACCGGTGGGATAACGCGTGGGGCTGCGTTCGCGGGATCGGCGAGCGGCGCGGAGGCGAGGTCGGCGGCGGATCCGGACGTGCTGCTGGTACCGGCCCTGCGTAGGGGCCAGGACGAGCAAAAATCGATCATGATGGCGCTCGCCGCGCTGCACGTGCGCAGGGTGCCGGTGAACTGGCCGGCGGCGCTTCCCCGGGTCGCCCGAGTGGATCTGCCGACGTACGCCTTCCAGCGCGAACGGTTCTGGCCCGATGGCGTCGGCTCGCAGATGGGAGACGTGACGGCGGCGGGACTCGCGGCTGCGAGCCATCCGCTGCTGGGAGCCGCTGTGGGAGTGGCCGGTTCGGATGGGGTGTTGCTGACCGGCCGTGTCTCGCTGACGTCGCATCCGTGGCTGGCCGATCACATGGTGGGCGGGACGGTGATCTTCCCGGGTACCGGGTTCCTGGAGTTGGCGGTACGGGCCGGTGATGAGGTCGGCTGTGACCTGGTCGAAGAACTCACCCTGACCGCTCCGCTGGTGCTCGGCGAACGGGACGCGGTGGCGGTGCAGGTATGGGTGAGGACACCGGACGAGTCAGGCCGGTGTGAGGTGAGCATTCACGCCCGCCCTGCGGAGGCCGGAGACGAGGAACCCTGGGTACGGCACGCGATCGGCGTGCTGGCGTCCGACGGCCAGGCCGGGGAGCGGTTCGAGCCTTTCGAGGGTGGGGTGTGGCCGCCGAAGGGTGCGTCGGTGCTCGAGGTGGATGGGTTGTACGAGCGACTGGCCGAGGGCGGGCTGGGTTATGGGCCGGTGTTCCAGGGGTTGCGGGGAGCCTGGCGTGGCGAGGACGGTGTGGTGTTCGCCGAGGTGGTGTTGCCTGATCGGGTTGCCGATGCGGGTGGTTTCGGTTTGCATCCGGCGTTGCTGGACGCGGCGTTGCATGTGGTGGCTTTTGCTGATCTGGATGGTTTTGAGGGTGTGCGGTTGCCGTTCTCGTGGGGTGGGGTGCGTCTGCACGCGGGTGGGGCGTCGGTGCTGCGGGTGCGGTTGGCGTGGGTGGGTGATGGTGAGCTGTCGTTGAGCGCGGTGGACGTGGTCGGGGAGCCGGTGCTCTCGGTGCGCTCACTGCTGCTGCGCCCGGTATCGACGGAGGACCTCCCCGTCGCCGACGGTCGGGTGCTGGGGCGGGACGCGCTGTTCCACCAGGAGTGGGTGCGGAGGCCGGAGACGGCGACCTCCTCGGTGTCCGGCTCCGTCAGTCGTACGGCCGAGCTGTCCCTGGATCCGGCATCGGATCCGGTGGCGGAGTTGGCGGCGCTGGAGGTGGTGCCGGAGGTGGTGACCGTCGTGGTGGGGTCTGACGGGGATGTGGTGGGGGCGGTGCGTGCTTTGACCGTTCGTGTTCTGGGGTTGGTGCAGGGGTGGTTGGCCGATGAGCGGTGTGTGGGTTCGCGGTTGGTGGTGGTGTCGCGGGGTGCGGTGGTCGCGGGTGAGGGTGAGGTGGTTGCGGATTTGGGGGCTGCGGCGGTGTGGGGGTTGGTGCGTTCTGCGCAGGTGGAGAATCCTGGTCGGTTCGTGCTGGTGGACATCGACGATGAGTTGTCGTCGTCTGTGTTGGCGGGGGTGTTGGCCTCGGGTGAGCCGCAGGTGGCGGTGCGCAGGGGTGAGGTGTGGGTTGCCCGGCTGGTACGGGCGGCGTCGTCCGGCTCCGGGGCTGACTCTGATTTGGGTGAGGGGCGGGTCTGGGATTCCGAGGGGACGGTGTTGATCACTGGTGGTACGGGTGGTCTGGGGGGTTTGTTCGCGCGGCATGTGGTGGCCGAGCGTGGGGTGCGTCGTCTGCTGCTGACCAGCCGTCGGGGGTTGGATGCTCCGGGTGCGGTGGAGTTGCGGGCGGAGTTGATCGCGCATGGGGTCGAGGTCACCATCGCGGCGTGTGATGTGGCCGATCGGGATCAGGTGGCGGCGTTGCTGGCCGGGGTGCCGGAGGAACACCCGTTGACGGCGGTGATTCATACCGCGGGTGTGCTGGATGACGGGACGATTCCGTCGCTGACACCGGAGCGGTTGGACACGGTGTTGCGGCCGAAGGTGGATGCGGCGTGGCATCTGCATGAGCTGACCCAAGATGAGGATCTGGCCGATTTCATCGTGTTCTCGTCGGTGGCGGGGACGTTCGGTGGGGCGGGGCAGGGCAACTACGCGGCGGCGAACGCGTTCTTGGACGCGCTGGCGGAGCATCGGCGAGCGCGAGGGCTGGCCGGGCGTTCGTTGGCATGGGGTCCGTGGGCGCAGGACGCGGGGATGACAGGCGGGTTGGATGAGGTGGATCTGCGGCGGATGGCGCGTTCCGGGATGGCGCCGTTCTCGCCTGGGCAGGGACTGGCGTCCTTCGACGCGGTGAGTGCGACGGATCGTCCGGCGCTGGTGATCGCGCGGTTGGATCTGGCGGCGGTGCGGGTGGGTGGTGAGGTGCCGCATCTGCTGCGCGGGCTGGTGCGGGGCTCGCGCAGATCGGCGGCGTCGTCGGTCATGGTCGGTGACGGTGCGCTGGTGGGGCGGCTGGCCGGGTTGGGTGAGGCCGATCGGGTGCGGTTGATGGTGGAGACGGTGCGGGCGCAGGTGGCGGTGGTCCTGGGGCATGCCTCGCCGGAGGCGGTGGATGTTCGGCGGGAGTTCCTTGAGCTGGGCTTCGACAGCCTGACCGCGGTGGAGTTGCGCAATCGGTTGAACGCGGCGACCGGGCTGCGCCTGCCGGCGACGCTGGTCTTCGATTACCCGACACCGGTTGGGCTGGCGGAGTTCCTGCTGGGTGAGTTGCTCGGTGAGCGGGCCGATGTGGGTGTGCTCTCGCCGGTGGTGCGGTCGGTGGCCGACGATCCGGTGGTGATCGTGGGGATGGCGTGTCGTTATCCGGGTGGGGTGTCTTCTCCGGAGGACTTGTGGCGCCTGGTGGTCGAGGAGACCGACGCGATCACCGGGTTCCCGACGTCACGCGGCTGGGACCTCGGGACGTTGTACAACCCGGATCGGGAGAGCCGGGGGACCAGTTATGTGCGTGAGGGTGGGTTCCTGCACGAGGCCGGGGAGTTCGATGCCGGGTTCTTCGGGATCTCGCCGCGTGAGGCTCTCGCGATGGATCCGCAGCAGCGGTTGTTGCTGGAGACGTCGTGGGAGGCGGTCGAGCGGGCCGGGATCGACCCGTTCTCGCTGCGCGGCAGCCGTACCGGCGTGTTCGCCGGGATCATGTACCACGACTACGCGACCGGTGTGGAGTTGCCACCGGAGGCGATGAGCTTCTCCGGTACGGGTAGCGCCGGTAGTGTCGCGACCGGCCGCCTGTCCTACACGCTCGGCCTGGAGGGGCCGGCGGTGACCGTGGACACCGCGTGCTCGTCGTCGCTGGTGGCGCTGCACCTGGCCGCGCAGGCGCTGCGTTCGGGTGAGTGTTCACTGGCGCTGGCCGGTGGCGTGACGGTGATGGCCACGCCGACCTCGTTCATCGACTTCAGCGCCCAGGGAGGGCTGGCCGCCGACGGACGGTGCAAGGCGTTCTCCGACAGCGCCGACGGTGCGGGCTGGTCCGAGGGCGTGGGCATGCTGGTGCTGGAGCGGTTGTCGGATGCTCGGCGTAATGGTCATCGGGTGCTGGCGGTGGTGCGTGGTTCTGCGGTGAATCAGGATGGTGCGTCGAACGGGTTGACGGCGCCGAACGGTCCGTCTCAGCAGCGGGTGATTCGTCAGGCGCTGGCGAGCGCTGGGTTGTCGGCGTCCGAGGTGGACGCGGTGGAGGCGCACGGTACGGGGACGACGCTGGGTGACCCGATCGAGGCGCAGGCTTTGCTGGCGACGTACGGTCAGGATCGGTCGGAGGATCGGCCGTTGCTGTTGGGGTCGATCAAGTCGAACATCGGTCACACGCAGGCGGCCGCCGGTGTCGCGGGTGTGATCAAGATGGTCATGGCGATGCGGCACGGGACGCTGCCCAGGACACTGCACGTGGACGCGCCCTCGTCGCATGTGGACTGGTCCTCGGGTGCGGTGGAGCTGCTGACCCAGCCGACGGAGTGGCCCGAGACCGACCGCTCACGTCGGGCCGCGGTGTCGTCGTTCGGGATCAGCGGCACCAACGCGCACGTGATCGTCGAGCAGGGGCCGGAGCTCCCGGAAACCGCCGAAGCTCGCACAGCGGGTCAGGTGCCGGGTGCTGAGACGGCTCCGGTGGTGGTGTCGGGTCGTACGGCGGAGGCGTTGCGGGCGCAGGCCGGGCGGTTGGCGTCGTTCCTGGAGGGTGAGCCCGGTCTGGGGCTGGCCGATGCTGCGTTCTCGCTGGCGACGACGCGGTCGGCGTTCGAGCATCGGGCGGTGGTGGTCGGTGACCGTGAGGGTGTGCTCGCCGGGTTGGGTGCGCTGGCCGAGGACCTGCCGGGTGCGGGTGTGGTGCGCGGCGTGGCAGCGGGCGAGCTGAAGCTGGCGGTGTTGTTCACCGGCCAGGGTAGCCAGCGCGCCGGGATGGGCCGGGAGCTGTACGAGCGGTTCCCGGTGTTCGCGGCGGCGTTGGACGAGGTGGTCGCCGAGCTGGATCCGCTGCTTGAGGGGTCGCTGCGTGAGGTGCTGTTCGCCGAGCCGGGGTCGGTCGAGGCGGAGTTGCTGGATCGGACGGGGTGGGCGCAGCCGGCGTTGTTCGCGGTGGAGACGGCGTTGTTCCGGTTGGTGTCGTCGTGGGGAATCCGGCCGGATGTGCTGACCGGTCATTCGGTTGGGGAGATCGCGGCGGCTCATGTGGCGGGGGTGTTGTCGCTGGCGGATGCGTGTGCGTTGGTGGCGGGTCGGGCGCGGTTGATGCAGGGGTTGCCCTCCGGTGGGGCGATGGTGTCGGTTCAGATCGCCGAGGAGGAGGTCGTCGAGCTGCTGGCCGGGCGGGAGAAGGAGGTGTCGGTCGCGGCGGTGAACGGCCCGTCCTCGGTGGTGGTCTCCGGGGTTGAGCAGGCGGTGCTGGAGGTGGCCGCCGCCCTGGAGGAGCGGGGGGTGCGGACGAAGCGGTTGCGGGTGTCGCACGCGTTCCATTCGCCGTTGATGGATCCGATGCTGGAGGACTTCCGCACGCTGGCCCGGACGCTCACCTACGACCCGCCGCGGATTCCGGTGGTCTCGACCCTGACCGGGGAGCAGGCCACGGCCGAGCAGTTGTGCTCGCCGGAGTACTGGGTGGAGCAGGTCCGTGGCGCGGTCCGCTTCGCCGACGGCGTGCGTACCCTGCACGGCCAGGGAGTGCGGGCGTATCTGGAGCTGGGCCCCGACGGGGTGCTCACCGCGATGGCCGACGACACCCTCACCGCGCTCGCCGACGCGGAGGAGACGGTTCGCTCGCGGGCGATCGCCGAGGAGTCGGATACCCGTCGCGTCACCATGGACGGATATTCGGACTCCGACCCGGTATTGATGTCGGCGCTGCGCGGGGGCCAGGGCGAGCAGGCGACGATCGTGGCGGCGCTGGCCGGGCTGCACGTACGCGGGGTGCCGGTCAGCTGGCCGACCTTGTTCCCCGGTGCCCGCCAGGTAGAGCTGCCGACGTACGCCTTCCAGCGTCAGTGGTACTGGCCGAGTGGCAGACGGGCCGGAGACGCCGAAGGTCTCGGACAGGTCGTGGCGGGACACCCGCTGCTGGGTGCGGTCATGGGGTTGGCCGATAGTGATGAGGCGTTGTTGACGGGTCGTGTCTCGTTGGGGTCGCATCCGTGGTTGGCGGATCATGTGGTGGGCGGGATGGTGATTTTCCCGGGTACGGGGTTTTTGGAGTTGGTGGTGCGGGCGGGGGATGAGGTCGGGTGTGGGGTGGTGGAGGAGTTGACGTTGGTGGCGCCGTTGGTGCTGGGTGAGGACGATGCGGTGGCGGTGCAGGTGCGGGTGGGGGCTGCGGATGGGGTGGGTCGGCGTGAGGTGAGTGTTCATGCTCGGCCTGCGGGGGCCGGTGAGCATGATGCCTGGGTACGGCACGCGAGTGGTGTGCTGGCGTCCGACGGCCAGACCGGGGAGCGGTTCGACGTCGGGGTGTGGCCGCCGAAGGGCGCGTCGGTGATCGAGCTGGGCGGGTTGTACGAGCGGCTGGCCGAGGGCGGGCTGGGTTATGGGCCGGTGTTCCAGGGGTTGCGGGGAGCCTGGCAGGACGCGGACGGTGTGGTGTTCGCCGAGGTCGGCCTGCCCGAGCAGGTCGCCGATGCGGGTGGCTTCGGCTTGCATCCGGCGTTGCTGGATGCGGCGTTGCACGCGGTGGCCTTCGTCGATCTGGATGGTTCAGAGGGTGTGCGGTTGCCGTTCTCGTGGGGTGGGGTGTGTCTGCACGCGGGTGGGGCGTCGGTGCTACGGGTTCGGCTGGTCCTGGCGGATGGCGGCGCGGTGTCGCTGAGCGCGGTGGACGCGGCAGGGGAGCCGGTGCTGTCGGTGCGCTCACTGTTGCTGCGCCCGATCGCGGGCGGCCAGCCGGCCGTCGGTAGTGCCCCGCACCGGGACTCGCTGTTCCAGCTGACCTGGACGGTGTCGTCTGAGGTGTCGGCGGCCGGTACCGGGCCTGACCAGGTCGAACCGACCTTTGACCTGGCATCGGTGGCGGAGTTGGCGGCGCTGGAGGTGGTGCCGGAGGTGGTGACCGTCGTGGTGGGGTCTGACGGGGATGTGGTGGGGGCGGTGCGTGCTTTGACCGTTCGTGTTCTGGGGTTGGTGCAGGGGTGGTTGGCCGATGAGCGGTGTGTGGGTTCGCGGTTGGTGGTGGTGTCGCGGGGTGCGGTGGTCGCGGGTGAGGGTGAGGTGGTTGCGGATTTGGGGGCTGCGGCGGTGTGGGGGTTGGTGCGTTCTGCGCAGGTGGAGAATCCTGGTCGGTTCGTGCTGGTCGATATCGACGATGAGTTGTCGTCGTCTGTGTTGGCGGGGGTGCTGGCCTCGGGTGAGCCGCAGGTGGCGGTGCGCAGGGGTGAGGTGCGGGTGCCGCGCCTGGCGCGGGTGACGCCCGCCTCCGAGCGCGGCGTTGATCTCGGGTCCGGTTCCGTCTCCGGCTTGGGTGAGGGGCGGGTCTGGGATTCCGAGGGGACGGTGTTGATCACTGGTGGTACGGGTGGTCTGGGGGGTTTGTTCGCGCGGCATGTGGTGGCCGAGCGTGGGGTGCGTCGTCTGCTGCTGACCAGCCGTCGGGGGTTGGATGCTCCGGGGGCGGTGGAGTTGCGGGCGGAGTTGATCGCGCATGGGGTCGAGGTCGAGGTCGTCGCGTGTGATGTGGCCGATCGGGATCAGGTGGCGGCGTTGCTGGCCGAAGTGCCGGAGGAACACCCGTTGACGGCGGTGATTCACACTGCGGGTGTGCTGGCCGATGGGACGATTCCGTCGTTGTCGGCTGAGGATCTGGATGTGGTGTTGCGGCCGAAGGTGGATGCGGCGTGGCATCTGCATGAGCTGACCCAGGATGAGGATCTGGCCGGTTTCATCGTGTTCTCGTCGGTGGCGGGGACGTTCGGTGGGGCGGGGCAGGGCAATTACGCGGCGGGCAACGCGTTCTTGGACGCGTTGGCGGAGTATCGGCGGGGGCTGGGGTTGGCGGGGTGTTCGTTGGCGTGGGGTCCGTGGGAGCAGGGCGCGGGGATGACGGGTGGGTTGGACGAGGTTCAGGCGCGTCGGTTGACGCGTGCGGGGATGTCGGCGATCACGCCGGAGCAGGGTGTGGTGTTGTTCGAGGCGGCGATCGGTTCCGGCGGGCCTGCCGTGGTTCCGGTGCGGTTGGATCTGGCGGCGGTGCGGGTGGGTGGTGAGGTGCCGCATCTGCTGCGCGGGCTGGTGCGGGGCTCGCGCAGGTCGGCGGCGTCGTCGGTCATGGTCGGTGACGGTGCGCTGGTGGGGCGGCTGGCCGGGTTGGGTGAGGCCGATCGGGTGCGGTTGATGGTGGAGACGGTGCGGGCGCAGGTGGCGGTGGTCCTGGGGCATGCCTCGCCAGAGAAGGTGGATGTTCGGCGGGAGTTTCGGGAATTGGGCTTCGACAGCCTGACCGCGGTGGAGTTGCGCAATCGGTTGAACGCGGCGACCGGGCTGCGCCTGCCGGCGACGCTGGTCTTCGATTACCCGACACCGGTTGGGCTGGCGGAGTTCCTGCTGGGTGAGTTGCTCGGTGAGCGGGCCGATGCGGATGTGCTCTCGCCGGTGGTGCGGTCGGTGGCCGACGATCCGGTGGTGATCGTGGGGATGGCGTGTCGTTATCCGGGTGGGGTGTCTTCTCCGGAGGATTTGTGGCGTCTGGTGGTTGAGGAGACTGACGCGATCACTGGGTTCCCGACGAATCGGGGGTGGGATCTGGAGGGGATCTATGATCCGGATCCTGGTCGGGTGGGGACGTCGTATACGCGTCATGGTGGGTTTTTGCATGATGCGGATGAGTTTGATCCCAGTCTCTTCGGGATCTCGCCGCGTGAGGCTCTCGCGATGGATCCGCAGCAGCGACTGCTGCTGGAGACGTCGTGGGAGGCGGTCGAGCGGGCCGGGATCGAGCCGGGGTCGTTGCGGGGGAGTCGGACCGGGGTGTTCACCGGTTTGATGTACAACGATTACGGTCTGGCGTTGGGCAACGCGGCCGGTCGGGTGCACCAGACCGATGAGGGCATCGCTCAGCGTGATGCCGTCGAGGGTTACGAAAGTACGGGGACGGCGCCGAGTGTGGCGTCGGGTCGGGTGTCGTACACGCTGGGGTTGGAGGGGCCGGCGGTGACGGTGGACACCGCGTGCTCGTCGTCGCTGGTGGCGCTGCACCTGGCCGCGCAGGCGCTACGCGGTGGTGAGTGTTCACTGGCGCTGGCCGGTGGCGTGACGGTGATGGCCACGCCGAACACGTTTATCGGGTTCGCTCGGCAGCGGGGTTTGTCGGTGGATGGGCGGTGTCGGTCGTTCGCGGAGTCGGCCGATGGGGTGGGGTGGGCCGAGGGCGTGGGCATCCTCGTGCTGGAGCGGTTGTCGGATGCTCGGCGCAACGGTCATCGGGTGCTGGCGGTGGTGCGTGGTTCTGCGGTGAATCAGGATGGTGCGTCGAACGGGTTGACGGCGCCGAACGGTCCCTCGCAGCAGCGGGTGATCCGTCAGGCGCTGGCGAGCGCTGGGTTGTCGGCGTCCGAGGTGGACGCGGTGGAGGCGCACGGTACGGGGACGACGCTGGGTGACCCGATCGAGGCGCAGGCTTTGCTGGCGACGTACGGTCAGGATCGGTCGGAGGATCGGCCGTTGCTGTTGGGGTCGATCAAGTCGAACATCGGTCACACGCAGGCGGCCGCCGGTGTCGCGGGTGTGATCAAGATGGTCATGGCGATGCGGCACGGGACGCTGCCCAAGACGCTGCACGTGGACGAGCCGTCCTCGCATGTGGACTGGAGTGAGGGCGCGGTCGAGCTGGTGACCGAGGCACGGTCATGGCCGGAGGCCGACCGTCCGCGTCGGGCCGCGGTGTCGTCGTTCGGGATCAGCGGCACCAACGCGCACGTGCTCCTCGAACAGGAGCCAGAGGAAGATCGGGTCACGGCCGAAGAGCCCGTACAGGACCGGACGCCGGATGCCGAGATGGCGGATGTCGCGCTGGGGTCGCCGGTGGTTCCGGTGGTGGTGTCGGGTCGTACGGCGGAGGCGTTGCGGGCGCAGGCGGGGCGGGTGGCGTCGTATGTGGGTGCCGATCCGGGGTTGGTGCTGGGTGATGCTGCGTTCTCACTGGTGGCGACGCGGTCGGCGTTCGAGCATCGGGCGGTGGTGGTCGGTGACCGTGAGGGTGTGCTGGCCGGGTTGGGTGCGGTGGCCGAGGGTCTGCCGGGT
>NZ_JBITIZ010000026.1:0-75241 GCF_044459525.1 Streptosporangium sp. NPDC050284 | reverse complement strand
CGCCGCCAGCGACAGGATGCTCACCATGTTCGAGGTCGTGGCGAAGGTGTCGGGCACCGTGACCAGACCCACCACCGCCAGCATCACCAGCGCGACCACCAACCCGAGGTGGCGCGTCTCGCCGAGACGGGCGAGAGGGCTCTTCGCGGCGGGTTCGCGGGCGGGTGTCTTGACGCGGTCGTGCTCGTCCACGGGCGGCTTCACCGGAGCACCGCCGCGCTCGTCGGGGCTCCGGAACGGAGAGAGATGACGTCCATGAAGACCTGTCGGTTCCTTTCGCTAGTCCCGGCGTGTACGGGGTCCTCGGCGCGTGCGAGGCTCCCGGCGTGCACGGGATCCTCGGCGCGTGCGAGGCTCCCGGCGCGTCCAGGGGGCCCGGCGCTCCTGGTGCGTCGGGGGTCTCCCGCGTGTGCGGGGTTCACCGGAGAGGCGGGGGTCCCCGGCATCCCGGGGAGGAAGCCGGTCACAGGGCGCTCCCCTCCATGATCATGTCGAGGACGGCGTGCTCGTCCAGCTCACCGGCACCGGCCTCACGAATGACCCGGCCCTCACGCAACACCAGCACCCGATCGGCCAGCCCCAGAACCTCGGGAACCTCGCTGGAGACCAGCAACACCCCGATCCCCTCATCGGCCAGCCGCCGCACCAGCGCGTACAACTCCGCCCGAGCCCCCACATCCACCCCGCGGGTCGGCTCGTCCAGCAACAACAACTTGCGATCGTTCAGCAACCACCGGGCCAGCACCGCCTTCTGCTGGTTACCACCCGACAACGTTTTGATCGGCCGCTCCGGATCAGCCGGCCGCATGTCCAGCGCCCGCACCATCTCCCGCGCGTCCGCCGCCTCACGACGCCGATCCATCCAGCCCAGCCGCGAATACCGGCCCAGACTCGCCAGGCTGATGTTGCGCGACACGCTCTGATCCAGCAGCAACGCCTGCGCCTTGCGCTCCTCGGGCGCCAATCCCATCCCCAGACGCACCGCACCGGTCGTCCCACCGCGCCGGCGCACCACCTTGCCCTCCAGCATCACCTGCCCGGAAAACCGCCGCGCCCCGTACACCGCCTCGATGATCTCCGAACGGCCCGAGCCGACCAGACCGGCCAGCCCCACGATCTCCCCCGCCCGCACCGAGAACGACACATCGGAGACGTGGCCGGGGACGGTGAGGTTCTCGACCCGCAGCACCTCGTTCCCCGCGGCGGGTTCCGTGCGGCGTGGCGGGAAGACGTACTCGACGTTGCGGCCGGTCATCAGCGACACCACCTTCGAGGTCGGCGTCTCCTTGGCCGGCAGGCCCACCGCGACCGTGCGACCGTCCTTCAGCACCGTCACCCGATCCCCGATCTCGCGGATCTCCTCCAGCCGATGCGAGATGTAGACCACCGCCACCCCCTGCGAGGTCAGCTCCCGGATGATCCGGAACAGGTTGCCCACCTCGTCATGGGCGAGCGCCGCCGACGGCTCGTCCATGATGATCAACCGCGTGTCGTGCGACAGCGCCCGCGCCATGCTCACCACCTGCTTGGCCGCCGGGGACAATCGCCCCACCTCCAGCGACGGGCGGATCTCCGCGTGCCCCAGCCGCGCCAGCAACTCCCGCGTCGCCCGCGCCGCCTCCCCGCGGCTCACGAACCCCATCCGGGCCGGCTCATGACCCAGGAACACGTTCTCGGCCACACTCAGCCCGTCCACCAGGTCGAGCTCCTGATAGATCGTGGTGATCCCGAGCCTGATCGCCGCGGTCGGGCTCGACAGCCGCACCTCCTCGCCGTTCAGCGTGATCGTCCCCTCGTCGGGCTGGTGGGCACCGGCCAGGGTCTTGATCAGGGTGGACTTCCCGGCACCGTTCTGGCCGAGCAGACAGTGCACCTCGCCGGGCAGCACTTCCAGGTCGACGCCGTCCAGGGCGCGCACTCCGGGGAACTGCTTGACGATCCCTCGCATGAGGAGCAGGGGGGTGACTTCCGACATGGGGCCTCGCTGGTTCATCGTGGGGCCGAGAAGACGTGGTCGCTGCTGAGCCTGGCCGCGCCGACCACGCCGGCGTCGGGTCCCAGCTCCGAGAGCACGATGGGCAGGTTGCCGGTCGCCAGGGGCAGCGACCGCCGGTAGACGACGCTCCTGATCTCCGCCAGGAGGAGGTGACCCAGCTGGGCCACCCCTCCCGCGATGATCACGAGGCCGGGGTTGAAGAAGCTGACGAGCCCGGCCAGCACCGTGCCGACCCTGCGCCCGCCGTCGCGGATGAGCCGTACCGCGTGGGCGTCGCCCATCTCGGCGGCCGTGGCGACGTCCTCGGCGGTGAGGGTGCCCGTCTCTTCGAGGCGCCGGCCCAGATAGACCGAGCGTCCGGCGATGGCCGTGGCCTCCCTGGCGAGGGCGGTCCCGCCGAAGTAGGCCTCCAGGCAGCCGACGTTGCCGCAGGCGCAGACGGGACCCTGGTCGTCGACGCGGATGTGGCCGATGTCGCCCGCGCTGCCGGAGACCCCCCGGTAGATCTTGCCGTCCACCACGATCCCGCAGCCGATGCCGGTGCCGATCTTGACGAGCAGGAAGTCGTCCACCTGCCTGGCCAGCCCGGCGTGGAGCTCGCCGAGGGCCATGATGTTGACGTCGTTGTCGACCACGGCGGGGCAGCCGAGAGCCTGGCCGACCGCCTCCCTGACGGGGTAGCGGTCCCAGCCGGGCATGATCGGGGGGGCGACCGGCACCCCTTCCCGGAAGCTGACCGGCCCGGGAAGGCCGATCCCCGCGCCGTGCAGCTGGGTGAACAGTCCCTGCTCACCCAGCTTGGCGATCATCTCCATCGCCTGGTCGAGCACGGCCACGGGGCCGTCGCGCACGTCGCACCGCTCGCTCAGGTGGCCGAGGATCTCCAGCTCGCCGTCGGTGACGACCACGTCGATCGAGGTGGCGCCGATGTCGACACCGGCGAAGCGGAGGTCTCCGGAGAGCCGCACCAGGCCGGACCTGCGCCCGCCGCGCGAGGCCGCGAGCCCCGCCTGCTCGGCCAGGCCCAGCTCGATGAGCCGGTCGAGTTCCAGGTTGAGCCGGGAGCGCGACAGGGCGGTCACGTCACCGAGTTCGGCGCGCGAACGCGCCCTCTCGCGCAGCAGCCGGAGAAGCGCGGCTTGGTACGCGTTCTCCGGCCGAGCGACGGTCCGCTTCACGACACCCTCCCTGTTCCGAGCAGGTGTGCAGAAGCTAACCCTCTTTAGATGGATTTGTGAATCACTTTTACCTAACGGTTCGCCGACTTTTGCAGCTATCAGCAAAAGTCGGCGAACTTGACCACTCCCGTCAGCTCACCCGGGTGAGCCTCCACTGCTGGTTGTTACCGGTTCCGCAGGTGGCCTGGGTGAGTTGCGTGCCGTCCGCGGTCGAGGCGCCAGGCACCTCGAGACACAGGTTGCTCGCGGCCGAGGTGATCTTCCAGGCGCCGTTGGTCCCTGCGGCGAACTTCCACTGCTGGTTGGCGGCGCTGTGGCAGGTCCACTGGATGATCGTCGCTCCCGACGCGGTGGAGGCGCCGTTCACGTCCAGGCACTTGCCACTCTGGACACCGGTGAGGGTGAAGGCGCCGCCCGCCGCGGCGGTGAACCTCCACTGCTGGTTCGTGCCGCTGCCGGCCGTCCACTGGAGCACCCTGGCCCCGTCGGCCGTGGACTGGCCCTCCACATCGGCCGCCTTGGAGCTGTGCACGGCGGTCAGCCGGTAGACGCCGCCTGCCACGGGTCCCTCGGTCGTGCCTCCCGTCGCGTTCAGGGTGAAGGAGTCGAGGTCGAACTGGTTCGCCGTCGGGTGCTTGAACACCAGGTACAGCGTCTGGCTGCCCGTCAGCGCCGACACGGAGGTGGCGGCCGTCTGCTGGTAGTTGTTCCAGCCGCCGGTGTTCGGCACGGATGTGGTGGCGAGCAGCTGCCCCGTGGGCGAACCCGCGCGCAGCTCGATGGAGCCACCGGCCGAGGCGGAGGAGAGCCGGTAGCTCACCGACGCCACCCCCTGGACGCTCATCGGCGAGAAGGAGATCCAGTCGTTGTTGGAGATGTCACCGACACGCTTGCCGTTCTGCGCGCCGGCCTGGTCGACGATCCTCACCCCGGACGAGCCGGTGAAGTACTCGGCCTGCTTCTGCCTGGGCTGCAGGATCAGGTTCGCGGTACTGGACAGGCCGCCCTTGTCGGTGTAGGTCGCGGTGAGGACGTAGAAGGTGTTGGCGTCGGCATCGTGACCCGAGTTCGTGGTCACCACGGTCCCCGAGCAGCCGGTGAACTGGCCGGTGTCGTGGCTGTGGGTGTCGTGGCCGAGCGCCGTGACCACCGTGACCTTGGAACAGTCGATCGTGCCGTCCTCGGGGTCGGTCACGGTCACCGTGTACGGCACCGAGTCACCGAAGTTGATGGCCGTGCCGTCGGGCGGCGAGCCGAACCTCACCACCGGTGCGGTGTTGCCGACCGTGATCGGCACCGTCGCCGAGCCCTTCTTGCCCGACGGATCGGTGATCGTGAGCTTGGCGGTGTAGTTGCCGGTGGTGGTGTAGGTGAACGAGGGGTTCGCCGCGGTGGAGTCGGTCGTGCCGTCGCTGGTGAAGTCCCACGCGTAGGTGAACGCGTCCCCGTCCGGGTCGGCCGAGCCCGCCGAGGAGAACTGGACGGTGAGCGGTGCCTGGCCGGAGGTGGGCGTCCCGCTCGCCTTCGCGACCGGGGCGCGAGAGCCGCCGTTGATGTAGTCGATGCGGTAGACGCCGTCGTCGGGGTTGGTGCCGCCGTAGCCGACCCCCCACTCGATGAGGTACATCGCGCCGTCGGGGCCGAACTTCATGTCCAGCGGCGACCTGAACCCGAGGTTGGACAGGAAGCGGTTGGTCTTCAGCATGTTGCCGCTGCCGTCCAGCCGCATCTCCATCAGGTAGTTGCGGCTCCACTCGTAGAAGAACGGGGTGTCGTCGAAGTAGGCGGGGAACTTCGTCTCCGAGGGGTTCGCCGCGTCGTAGTGGTAGAACGGCCCGCCCATCGGGGCCGCGCCGCCGCCGTTGCCCATCTCCGGCCACTCGGGCACGAGGTGGTAGTTGTACCAGACGGTGGCGGGCTTGACCGCGGGCAGGTTCGTCATGCCCGTGTTGTTGGGCGAGGTGTTGACCGGCGCCGAGCAGTTGAACTTCGCCCCCGAGGTGGAGGTGGCGAAGTTGTAGTCGTTGAACGGGATGTTGTTGCCCACGCAGTACGGCCAGCCGTAGAAGCCGGGCGACTTGATCAGGTTCCACTCCACGGTGCCCTCGGGCCCGCGGTTGGCGTTGGCCGACCCCGCGTCGGGGCCGTAGTCGGCCGCCGAGATCCAGCCGGTCTCGGAGTCCACCGAGAACCTGAACGGGTTACGGAAGCCCATCGCGTAGATCTCCGGACGGGTCTGCGCGGTGCCCGGCGCGAACATGTTGCCCGAGGGGATCGTGTAGGTGCCGTTGCTCTCCGGGTGGATCCGCAGGATCTTGCCGCGCAGGTCGTTGGTGTTGGCGCTGGTCTTCTGCGCGTCGAAGTTGGAGCGGCCGGAACGCTCGTCGATCGGCGCGTACCCGTCGGAGGCGAAGGGGTTGATGTCGTCGCCGACGCCGATGTAGAGATTCCCGCCCGGCCCGAAGGTGAGATACCCGCCGGTGTGCCCCGGCTCGTCGACCCTGGTCGCGGGGATGGAGAGGAGCTTCTTCTCGCTGGACATGTCCAGGGTGTCGCCGTTCAGGGTGAACCGGGAGACCTGGTTGATCGCCGCGGAACCGGTCGGCGAGTAGTTGAGGTAGACCCAGCGGTTCGTCGCGAAGTTCGGGTCCAGGGCCAGGCCGATCAGCCCGTCCTCACCGCCGGTGTAGACGCTCAGCGTGCCGGTGGTGACGATCTGGCCGTTGCTCTTGCGGATGAGCATGAGCTTGCCGGAACGGGCGATGTAGTAGACGTCGCCGTTGGGAGCGATGTCCAGGCCCATCGGCTGGTCGGGCGCGCTGTCGAGCGTCACCTTCTGGTACCGGTTCCACACGGTGCCGCCGCAATCGCCCGCGGCGTTGCCCGCCGCCCACTTGACGCCGCCGAGCACGTGCTGACGGAAGTTGGCCTCGTTGTAGGAGGCGCTCTCGTGCCCCATCGCGGTCGCCCACACGCGCCCGCCCTCGGTGCTACGGCACCAGGAGATCGGGTGGTCGGGGCCCATCTTGTTTCCGCCGGCGTCGTAGGTGCTCTCGTCGGCGGCGACCAGGACGTGGACGTCGCCCCGCATGTTCTTGCTGAAGTTGTACCACTCCTCGGTACGCGTCCAGCGGTCGGGCAGGCCCACGGTGGAGGGGTGCTTCTTGTCGAGGACCTTCGCGGTGCCCTGCAGGATGTTGGAGTGCGCGGTCATGTGCGCGCCGCCCAGGATGAGCTGGTCCCACCAGGGGAACTGCGTCTCGATGTTCATGTCCGTGGTGTTGTGGATCGCGACGATCCCGCCACCGTTGTTGACGTACCTCTGCATGGCCTGACGCTGGGCGTCGTTGTCCCAGACCATGCCGGAGTTCTGCAACATGATGATCGCGTTGAAGCCCGCCAGGCCCGCGTCGCTGAACACGCTCGAGTTCGCGGACTGGACGACCTCGAAGTCGTTGGCGGCGGCGAGTTGCTGAACCATCGTGATGCCGGACGGGATCGACGCGTGCACGTAGTCGGCGGTCTCGGTGAACAGCAGCACCCGGAAGGCGGCCGCCTTCGCGGCTCCCGCGTTCGCCGAGGCCATCGAGACCCCGGAGACCACGGATAACAGGAGCAGGATGGGGACCATTAAGGCGGTGAGCTGGCGGCGCATGGAATCTCCTGGGGGGTTAAGAAGGACATGCGAAACGACCCGGGCGGCCCTGATGGGCCGAACGGTGTGACGATGCCGGGAGAGAGCGGCAAAAAGTCGAAAAGCCTGGTGGTTTCTGGCTTATTTCCTCTCCATTTCAGGATGGTAAGGATGAGTTCTGACGACAGTCAAGCAAAAGATTGTCCAGTCAAGGCAGAAAGACGCGCTCCGCACGGCGAAAGCGGCTCCGTCCAGGCAGTCCCTTCAGGCCCCACCGAGTGACTCATTCGAATCCCGCATCGCCCGACCCGTTTTTGGTCATCCCAAACCAACCTAGAAACCGCCCCGAAACCACCCCGGGACAACAAAAAGGGCGCTCTCCCAGAGAGCGCCCTTCGACGAACGTCCGGCCGTCCACACGTCCCCGCCCGGCCATCACGGCCATCACGGCCAGGCGGTCAGGCGGTCAGGCGGTCAGGCGGTCAGCGTGCGACGCTCAGAGCATCGCCTTCATCGAGGCGGTCGCCTGCTCGCCGAGTGTCGTCGGGGTGAGGTACGGCTGCTCGGCGAGGATCGCCTCCCAGTTGTCCCGGATGTCCTCCACGGTGTGGTCGTCCTGCCGCCAGCCGGGCCCCTCGGCCACGAACACCCGCGCGATCCGGCCGCCACCGACGCTGAAGACCTCGCCGCTGGTCTCGCAGGCCTCGTGCGCCAGGAAGGTCACCAAAGCGCTGACCCGCTCCGCGGTGAACTTGGCCTCGAACTCCGCGGGCAGGAGCTCCTCGGTCATCCGGGTCCAGGCGATCGGCGCGATCGCGTTGGCCTTGATCCCGGCCCTGGCACCCTCGATGCCGAGCGTCTTGGTGAGGCCGACCAGCCCCATCTTGGCGGTGGAGTAGTTGGCCTGGCCGAAGTTTCCGAACAGCCCGGCCGGCGAACTGGTGTTGACGATGCGGCCGTATCCCTGCTCCTTGAGGTACGGGAAGGCCGCCCGGCTGACCAGGAAGGAGCCGCGGACGTGGACGGCGAGGACCTGGTCGAACTCCTCGACGCTCATCTTGCCGAAAGACCTGTCCCGCAGGATGCCCGCGTTGTTGACGACGATGTCCAGCCGCCCGTAGGTGTCGATCGCGGTCCGCACGATCGCCTGGGCCCCCTCGGGGGTCGCGACGTTGTCGGTGCTGGCGGTCGCCTCCCCGCCGGCCTTCCTGATCAGCTCGACCACCTCGGCGGCCGGGCCCGCGGAGGCACCGGTGCCGTCCAGCGCCCCGCCCAGGTCGTTGACGACCACCTTCGCGCCGCGCTCGGCGAGCGACAGCGCGTGCGAGCGGCCGAGTCCGTGCCCCGCGCCGGTGATGACCGCGACCCTGCCGTCAAACCGCAGCTCTGACATCCGCAATCCTCCCACGAGAACATAATTCTAGTCGTCTGAACAATAGCCCGCCCGACCCTCGCGATGCCATGGGCCCCCTCGGAGGTCACCCCACGACGGTGTCCGGGAAATCTTCCCGGACACCGCTCGCGAAACCGGGGCGAGTCGTCGGCGGCCCCCTCGACACCACCATGGGGACCATTACCGAGAAAGGCGCGCAACGGTAACCAAAAATGCCTGAGATCATTGCGCACAGTAAGCACCCGTGTTAATTTCTGCTAAAGTTTTTGCCTCACACGGGCGAGGGTCAACGACAACACCCCTCACTTTTTCCCAGTAAGGCCCCGCCCAATATTTTGGGCTGGAGGCCCTATATGTCCTTGTCGCCGCCCCTGCGCGTGGTCCAGTGGGCCACGGGCGCCGTCGGCAGATACTCCCTGCGCAGCCTGATCACCCGGCCGGAATTCGAACTCGCCGGGGTTCTGGTCTACGACCCGGACAAGGTGGGACAGGACGCGGGGACCCTCGTGGGGCTTCCCGAGGCCGGTGTCATCTGCACCGACGACGTCGAGGAGATTCTCGCCACGAAGGCCGACTGCGTGCTGCACATGCCCCTGCCGGCGTCCTACTTCGGCGGGGAGCATCCGAGCGACGTGGAGACCATCTGCGCGCTGCTCGCCACCGGCAAGAACGTCATCACCACCACCGGGTTCGTGTATCCCAAGTGCCACGGCCCCGGGGTGGTGGAGCGGCTGGAGGCCGCCTGCCGTGCGGGGGGATCGTCCCTGCACGGCACCGGTGTCAACCCGGGCTTCATGAGCGACATGCTGCCGCTCACGCTGACCGGCCTGTCCAGCCGCGTCGACCACATCTACGTCCGGGAGTCGTCCGACTTCCGGGGCCACCCGTCCCGGCAGATCGTGGTGGATCTGTTCGGCTTCACGCGTTCGGCCAAGGACTACGTCGCCGCGGTGCGCCCCTTCCGCGCCTTCCAGCGCTCGCTGTTCGCCGAGAGCGTCCAGTTCGTGGCCGACAACCTCGGCGTGGCCCTCGACGAGGTCGAGGAGAGCGACGAGTTCGAGCTCGCCTCAGAGGAGTTCGAGATCGCCGCGGGACCGGTCAGGGCGGGCACCGTGTGCGCCTCCCGCTGGATGTTCAGCGGGCTGGTCCGTGGCCGTCCCTTCATGACCGTGGAGTGCGTCTACAAGGCCGACGCCACCCGGGTGCGACGCTGGGCCGACCCCGGCTTCAGCGTCCACATCGAGGGCGTGCCCCAGCTGATGCTCACGGTCGACGAGATCTCCCACGGCCTGGCCGGCGCCGCCGCCCACGCCGTCAACTCCGTCGCCGCCCTCTGCGCCGCCCCACCGGGCATCCACACCGCGCTGGATCTCCCCCTCGTCACCGGCCGGGGCACCGTCCGCCTCGCCTGAGGATCCTCCTCGGCCCCCTCCGAGGCATCCCCAGAGCGACACTTAGCACCTTTACCGAATAAACGGATATAAGCGCATTTGTGGATGCGTCAACATGCTGATCACCCGTGACGATCACCGGCTCCGCACCGTGTTTTTCCCGTTTTCCCGGCTCCCGGTTCCCTGTTTCACCGCCCTCGCCGGCCAGGCCCGTGAGACGTTCCCGCGAGCCCGGCCGGAGAATTCCCGAAGAATCAGGGGTGCGGGATGAAACGCCCGAAGCGGCCCTGGTGATACAGGAGCGGGCGCCCGCCGGGTTCGAGGCCGGTCTCGATGACGAGCCCGACGACGAGGACGTGGTCGCCGATGTCGACGGTGGAGTGGGGAGCGCAGACCAGGTGGGCCGAGACACCGCCCAGCAGTGGGGCGCCCAGGTGCCCGGGGGTCCAGGAGGTGGGAGCGGCGAAGCGGTCGACGCCCTTCCTGGCGAAACGCGAGGCCACCTCGGCCTGGTCGCTGGCCAGGACGTTCACCGCGAAGTGATCGGCCTGCCTGAGCCGGGGCCAGGTGGTGGAGGATCGGTCCACGTAGAAGGAGACGAGCGGGGGCGCGAGGCTCACGGACGAGAACGAGGTAGCGGTGAGCCCGACCGGGGTGCCGTCGACCTGCGCGGTGACGACGACGACCCCGGCCGCGTGGACGGCGAGCGCCCGCCGGAAGCTCTCCGCGTCGACCGCGCGGCTCGACAGTGTCTCGGTCATGAAACCTCGCTCATGACGATGTGGGGTGCTACCAAGATGCTCCACTTGGTCACTTTTCCCCCTCCGAGGAACAAAGGACACCTTTCAGAACCCATTACGTCCGTCATCTCTTCCCGATGTCACGTACGGACCCTTTCCCCGAAGGCCGCGACCACCTGCGGGCCGACCCGGTCGACCCACGGGCCGAGGACGGCGTCGAGGTCGGGAATCCGCGACTCCAGCAGCGCGAGGCCCGGGGTGGGAACGGTCGCGCCGAGCTCCACCAGCAGCGGCCGGAGGTGGACCTCCACCGCGAGCGAGTGTTTGGCGTCACCCATCACCAGGAGCGGGAGTGCGACGGCGGAGGCGAGCGCGCCACCCGGCAGCCGGTCGAGAAAGACCTTGAGCAGGCCGGTGTAGGTGGCCTTGTAGGTCGGGCTCGCCACCACCAGCACGTCGGCCCCGGCGACCAGCTCCAGCGCGGCCTTCACCTCCGGCACCGTCTCGGGGGCGAACAGCAGCGGGGCGAGGACCGCCAGGTCGACGACCTCCGGAGCCTCCCCGTCCCCGATCCGCAGGGCGACGGTCTCCGCCGCCCGTACGGCCACCGCGAGGGTGCGCGATCCCGGTCGAGGGTTTCCCACCACGGTCACGACGCTCATGAGGCCACCGGCGCTTTCTGGTCATGGTCGATGTCGGAACGGAGAAGTCTCCACACCTCGTGGCGGTACTCGCCGAAGCGGGAACCAGCCCTCGGGGCACCTTCGCGGGGGCCGAGGTCCACCTCGACCACCCCCCGGATCCGGCCGGGCCGGGAGGTCATCACCGCGACCCTCTGGCCGAGATAGACGGCCTCGTCGATGCTCCGGGTGGTGAACAGGAGCGTCGTGCCGGTCTTCTGCCAGATTCGTAGCAGCTCCTCCTGGAGCGACTCCCGGGTCCCGGCGTCCAGCGCGGCGAACGGCTCGTCGAGCAGCAGCAGGGCCGGATCCGTCGCGAGGCTCCTGGCGATGGCGACGCGCTGGGGCATGCCGTGGGCGAGCTCGTGGGGGTAGCGGTCGCCGAGGCCGCCCAGCCCCACCAGGTCCAGATACTCCCTGGCCAGGTCGGCGCGCTCCCGCCTCGTGGCGGCCCTGCCCTCCAGCGCGAACTCGATGTTGGACAGCGCGGTGCGCCAGGGGAACAGCGCGTACTGCCGCAGGACGACCCCCCGGTCGAGGCCGGGCCCTTCGAGGGGGGTCCCGTCCAGCAGGATCCGGCCGGCGGTCGGGGCGGCGAGCCCCGCGATCAGGTCGAGGAGGGTGGACTTGCCGCAGCCGCTCGGCCCGACGAGGGTGAGAAGCTCCCCCGCCCGTACGTCGAGGTCGACGCCGGCGAGGGCGGCGAAGGAACGTCGGGTGTCACGGCCGGCGAACTTCTTGCCGACCCCCTGGATTCTGAGCTTCATCGGGCACCCCCGAGACGGGTGCCGCCGAGGGCGGGGACATGTCTGATCTTGATCACGATATGCGTCCTGTGGGATATGGGAGGAGACTGCGGGTCGATTCGTGATCACGGACACTGCGCACTGAACACGCGGCAGAGATCGACGTGCGTGCACCGAGTCAGATAGACGCCCATGGCAGAGAAACTACGCACCACTCGACGCCAAGTCAATATTTCCTACTGGTTGTACATGAAATACCTCGCAAGGGACGTACGACCGGCCGGATCGCGCTCCCCGAAGGTCACGTACCGTCGAAGGATGAAACTGGAAAAGGAGATCTCCGGCGGCCGCTTCGAGAGGCAGCCGAACCGGTTCACGACGCGGATCGAGGAGGGCGGCGAGCACCCGCCCGAGCCGGGCCGCTACCAGATCTACGCCTCCTACGCCTGCCCCTGGGCGCACCGCTCGCTCATCGTCCGCGAACTGCTGGGCCTGCGGGAGGTGATCGGGGTGACGATCGTCGACCCGATCAGGGACGAGAAGGGCTGGCGGATCCCCGGGGGCGACCCGGTGACCGGGGTGGAGTATCTCTCCGAGCTCTATCTGGCGACCGACCCCGGCTACGAGGGCCGCTACACGGTGCCCTGCGTCTGGGACATCACCGCCGGGCGCATGGTCACCAACGACTACCCGCAGATCACCCTCACCCTGGAGACGGCCTTCGCGCCCTGGCACGCCGAGGGCGCACCCGACCTCTACCCGCGGGAGCTGCGCGAGGAGATCGACGCGCTCAACGAGGTGATCTTCCAGGGGCTCAACAACGGCGTCTACCGTGCCGGGTTCGCCCGCTCCCAGGAGGCGTACGACGAGGCGGTCACCGATGTGTTCGCCACGCTCGACCTGCTTGAGGAGCGGCTGTCCACCCGCCGCCGCCTGCACGGCGACGCGCTCACGGAAAGCGACGTGCGGCTCTACCCGACGCTCGCCAGGTTCGACGCCGTCTACAACTCGCACTTCAAGTGCTCGGTGCGGCGGTTGAGCGACTATCCGGTCCTGTGGGCCTACGCCCGCGAGCTGTACGCCATCCCCGCGTTCCGCGACACGACCGACTTCGATCAGATCAAGCGGCACTACTTCGTGACCCAGACGAACGTCAACCCCAGCGGGATCGTGCCACGAGGGCCGGAGATCGACTGGACCGCTCCCTGAGGGAGGCCACGGTGATGTGAAAGTTTCATCCGACAAATCGGTCATTCCCCCGGTCGGCGGGCGGGTTGGGAGGGGTGGCGGTTGACGATCGGCGAAACGCGCTGGAAACATCGGGCATCCAGGTTGTGGGAGCGCTCCCACTTGGATCTCTCCGACCGGGATCCTCGGACCCGCGCTCCCACAACCTGGAACCTCCCCCCGCCCAAAGGATCCTCCGTGCGCAGACCTCCCGCCTGGCTCGCCCTCGCCACGGCCGTAACCCTGGTGACCCTGACCCCCCTGCCCGCAGTGGCCGACGGCCCGGAACAGATCGTGAACGGCACCTTCGACAGCGGTACCGCCCCCTGGTGGAGCACCGGCAACACCACGCTGGAGGTCGAAGACGGCCGCCTGTGCGCCGACGTCCCCGGCAACACCGTCAACCCGTGGGACGTCATCGTCGGCCAGAACGACATCCCCCTGGTCAAGGACGAGACGTACGAGTTCTCCTTCTTCGGGATCGCGACGCCCGGCCGGGTGGTCAAGGCCCTCGTCCAGCTCCCGGTGGACCCCTACACGCAGTATCTGGCGGCCAACCCCGAGCTGAGCGTGTCCGGTAACGACTACCGCTACACCTTCACCTCGCCCGTGGACCTGCCGAACGGGCAGGTGGCGTTCCAAATCGGGGGCAGCGCCACCCCCTGGAGGTTCTGCGTGGACAACGTCTCACTGAAGGGCGGTGCCGAGCCCGAGGTCTACGAGCCGGACACCGGACCCCGCGTTCGGGTGAACATGGTCGGCTACCTGCCCTCAGGACCGAAGAACGCCACCCTCGTCACCGAGAAGACGGAGTCGACCGGCTGGAAGCTCAAGCGCGGCGGGGAGACCGTCGCCGAGGGTGACACCCTCCCGCGCGGTGTCGACGAGAGCTCGGGCCAGAACGTGCACTCGATCGACTTCGGCACGGTCACCACGCCCGGCACCGGCTACACCTTGGAGGCCGACGGCGAGACCAGCCGGCCCTTCGACATCGGTGCGGACGTCTACAGCGACCTCAGGACCGACGCGCTGAAGTTCTACTACACCCAGCGCAGCGGCATCCCGATCCTCGACGAGCTCCGCCCCGGCTACGGAAGGCCCGCCGGGCACATCGGGGTCGCCCCCAACCAGGGTGACATCGAGGTGCCCTGCCAGCCGGGCGTCTGCGACTACACGCTGAACGTCAAGGGCGGCTGGTACGACGCGGGCGACCACGGCAAGTACGTCGTCAACGGCGGCGTCTCCGTCCACCAGCTGATGTCCGCCTTCGAGCGCGCCAAGACCGACGGCGTCCACAAGGACGGCGACCTCGACATCCCCGAGAGCGGCAACGGGGTGCCCGACATCCTCGACGAGGCCCGCTGGGAGCAGGAGTTCCTGCTCAGCATGCAGGTCCCCGACGGGAAGCCGTACGCGGGAATGGCCCACCACAAGATCCACGACGCCGCGTGGACCGGCCTGCCCCTCATGCCCCACCTGGACCCCCAGCCGCGCGAGCTGCACCCGGTCTCCACAGCCGCCACCCTCAACCTGGCCGCCACCGCGGCCCAGGCTGCCCGTCTCTTCGCCCCCTACGACGCCGCGTTCGCCGCGCGCAACCTCGCCGCGGCGAAGAAGGCGTGGGCGGCGGCGAAGGCGAACCCCACCCGGTACGCGGACCCCGCCGACGGGGTGGGCGGCGGCGCCTACAACGACGACAACGTGACCGACGAGTTCTACTGGGCCGCCGCCGAGCTCTACCTCGCCACCGGCGAGAAGGAGTTCAAGGACTACGTGCTCGCCTCGCCGCACCACACCGGCGACATCTGGCGCGACCGGGGCTTCGACTGGGGCAACACCGCCCAGCTCGGCCGCATGCAGCTGGCGACCGTGCCCAACGCGCTCCCCGACCGGGCGCGGGTCCGCGAGTCGGTCCTGGAGGGCGCGGACAAGTATCTCGCCGTCCAGAAGGCCCACCCGTACGGCGTTCCCTACAACCCGGCGGAGTACGACTGGGGTTCCAGCCACCAGGTGATCAACAACATGGTCGTGATGGCCGTCGCCCACGACCTGAGCGGCGAGGCGAAGTACCACGAGGGGGTGCTTGAGGGGCTGGACTACATCTTCGGCCGCAACGCGCTCAACCAGTCGTACGTGACCGGCTACGGCGAGGTCGCCTCGAAGAACCAGCACAGCCGCTGGTACGCCCACCAGCTCGACCCGTCCCTGCCCAACCCGCCGCGCGGCACCCTGGCCGGAGGCCCGAACTCCTCCATCCAGGACCCGGTCGCCCAGGCCAAGCTGCAGGGCTGCAAGCCCCAGTTCTGCTACATCGACGACATCGAGTCGTGGTCCACCAACGAGCTGACGATCAACTGGAACTCCCCGCTCGCCTGGATCGCCTCCTACCTCGAGACCCCCGCCGCCGCCCCCGGTACGTGCAAGGTCACCTACACCAACCACGGCCAGTGGCCCGACGGGTTCAACACCCAGGTCACCCTCACCAACAACGGGACCGAGGCGATCGACGGCTGGACCCTCAGCTGGTCCTTCCTGGGCGGCCAGAGCGTACGGCAGCACTGGAGCACCGCGATCACCCAGGACGGCGCGACCGTGACCGCGAAGAACCTCGCCTGGAACAAGACCATCAAGCCCGGCGGATCGATCACCTTCGGCTTCCTCGGCGCCGACGCCCCCGGCCCCAACCCCCGACCGGACCGCTTCCTCCTCAACGGCGGCCTCTGCACGTGACCCGTGCGATGTGAGCCCATACGTCCACAATTAGAAGCCGAGCCCGTGACCTGCGCTTATCAATGTTAAGGTATCACGGATCATATGGTCGATGACATATAGCCCCACGGACCGTGGGGCTATATGTCATCGAGATCGAGCAGGACTGAGTCAGGCATGGCTCACAACACGTGGGAGCGGACGGGCGCCGAGTTGAACGTCACCTTCACCCCCCACGCGGCCGCCTGACGCCACTTCAGGGTGGCGGGGGCGCCCTAAACTGGGGCCGTGATCGAGGACATCCGGGTGGATCCCGCCGTCAGCGCGCTCAGGCCCGACTTCGGGGTGCTGGTGATGGGGGTGTACGGGCTGCGCAACGGGCCCACCGACGACAGGTCGCGGGCCTGGCTGGCGGAGGCGGCGGAGAAGGCCGTGGCGATCGACGACCCGAGGATCGAGTCGTGGCGGGAGGCCTACCGGGGGTTCGGGGCGAAGCCGCAGCGGACCAGGCCGTCGGTGGACGCGCTGGTCAGGCGGATGCCACCACCGGAGATCAACCGGGTGGTCGACGCCTACAACGCGATCAGCATCAGGCACGGCCTGCCGATCGGCGGGGAGGACCTCGCCCGCTACGAGGGAACGGCGAGGCTGGTGCGCGCGAGCGGCGACGAGCCGTTCGAGGTCGCCGAGAAGGGCGAGCCCGCGATCGACCATCCGGAGGCCGGCGAGGTCGTCTGGCGCGACGACAGGGGCGTCACCTGCCGCCGCTGGAACTGGCGGCAGTGCGTCCGCACCCGGATCACCGAGGAGACGACGGACGCGCTGTTCCTGCTGGAGCGGCTCGCGCCCCTGTCGGCGGAGGAGCTTCGCGCGGCCGGGGACGAGTTGGCCGGGCTTCTCGAAGATGTCACTGCGGGGATACGGGTGGAGTCCCGGCTGCTCTGGCCGAGCTGATCACGCCCGCCGTACCGGGCTGACCAGCGCCTGAGCGAGTAAACGGTTACCCGGTGACTGACCGTTTTAACCCGTACTGAGAGGATCGCCAAGGAAGCTGCCGTCAGACTGGCGCAGGTCCGAGCCAAGGCGAGTAGCCTTGGACAGGTTCTCTATCATCAACGCCGATCTGCGGAAGAGGGCGATTTCCGCCGTGTCGTCTGAGTCGTCGCGGACAAACCCGCTGGCAGCCTTTGGTCAGAACGAATGGCTTGTCGACGAGCTGTACCAGAAGTACCTCCAGGACCCCGAGTCGGTCGACCGGGCCTGGTGGAACTTCTTTGCCGACTACAGCCCTGATTCGGGGTCCGGCCGTGCCGCCGCGCCCCGTTCGGGGTCCGGCGATGCAGCCGCACCCCATTCGGGCGATGCCGCCGCATCCCAGGGGGCGGCCGCCGCCGCGTCCGCTCCACCGACACCCGCTGCGCCCTCGGCCCCTCCGGCCGCGGCTCGGGCCACCCCGGCCCCCGCGGCGACGACCCCGGCACCGGCGGCGGCCAAGCCCGCCCCGGTCGCCCAACCCAAGCAGGAGACGCAGTTGCCCGCCCCCGCCGGTGCCGAGGAAGTCCGACTGCGCGGCGCCGCCGCGAGGACCGCGGCCAACATGGAGGCCAGTCTCGTTGTCCCGACGGCGACCAGCGTGCGCGCGGTCCCGGCGAAGCTGCTCATCGACAACCGGATTGTGATCAACAACCACCTGTCCCGCGGTCGCGGCGGCAAGGTGTCGTTCACACACATCATCGGCTACGCGGTGATCAAGGCCCTCAAGGTCCTGCCGGAGATGAACCACTCCTACTCCGAGGTCGACGGCAAGCCGGTGCTGGTCAAGCCCGAGCACGTCAACCTGGGCCTCGCCATCGACGTCGCCAAGAGCGACGGCACCCGCCAGCTCCTGGTGCCGTCGATCAAGGCGACCGAGGGGATGGACTTCCGCCAGTTCTGGGTCGCCTACGAAGAGGTCGTGCGCAAGGCGAGGGCGGGCAAGCTGGGGGTCGACGACTTCAGCGGCACGACGATCTCGCTGACCAACCCGGGCACCATCGGCACCGTGCACTCGGTGCCGCGCCTGATGCCGGGACAGGGCACGATCATCGGCGTCGGCGCGATGGAATACCCCGCCGAGTACCAGGGGGCCTCCCCCGACACGCTCTCCCGCCTCGCGGTGAGCAAGGTCATGACGATCACCAGCACGTACGACCACCGCATCATCCAGGGCGCCCAGTCGGGCGACTTCCTGCGGCAGGTCCACCGGCTGCTGCTCGGCGAGGACGGCTTCTACGACGAGATCTTCGAAGCCCTCCGGATCCCGTACGAGCCGATCCGCTGGGTCCAGGACATCTCGACCACCCACGACGACGACGTGGCGAAGTCGGCCCGGGTCATCGAGCTCATCCACGCCTTCCGGGTCCGCGGCCACCTCATGGCCGACACCGACCCGCTGGAGTACAAGCAGCGCAAGCACCCCGACCTCGACATCAAGTCGCACGGCCTGACCCTGTGGGACCTGGAGCGCGAGTTCGCCACCGGCGGCTTCGGCGGCCGGCCCCTGATGAAGCTGCGCGAGATCCTCGGCGTGCTGCGTGACTCCTACTGCCGCACCATCGGCGTCGAGTACATGCACATGCAGAACCCCGAGGAGCGGGCCTGGATCCAGGCCCGCGTCGAGCGCCCGCACGCCAAGCCCGACCGCACCGAGCAGCTGCGCGTCCTGGAGCGGCTGAACACCGCCGAGGCGTTCGAGACGTTCCTGCAGACGAAGTTCGTCGGGCAGAAGCGCTTCTCGCTGGAGGGCGGCGAGTCACTGATCCCGCTGCTCGACTCGGTGCTGAGCTCCGCGGCCGAGGAGCGGCTCGACGAGGCCGTGATCGGCATGGCCCACCGCGGGCGCCTCAACGTGCTCGCCAACATCGTCGGCAAGTCGTACGGGCAGATCTTCGGCGAGTTCGAGGGCAACATCGACCCGCGCAGCGCCCACGGCTCCGGTGACGTGAAGTACCACCTGGGCGCCGGCGGCGACTTCGTCTCGCCCGACGGCTCCAAGCTCAAGACCTCGGTCGTGGCCAACCCCTCCCACCTGGAGACGGTCGACCCGGTCCTGGAGGGTGTGGTCCGCGCCAAGCAGGACCTCCTGGAGCGCGGCGAGGAGGGCTTCACCGTCCTGCCGGTGCTCGTCCACGGCGACGCGGCCTTCGCGGGCCAGGGTGTGGTGGCCGAGACGCTCAACCTGTCGCAGCTGCGGGGCTACCGCACCGGCGGCACCGTGCACATCGTGGTCAACAACCAGGTCGGCTTCACCACCAGCCCGGCCAGCTCGCGCTCCAGCGTGTACGCCACCGACGTGGCCCGGATGATCCAGGCCCCGATCTTCCACGTCAACGGCGACGACCCCGAGGCCGTGGTCAGGGTCGGCAGGCTCGCGTTCGAGTACCGCCAGACGTTCCGCAAGGACGTGGTGATCGACCTCATCTGCTACCGGCGTCGCGGCCACAACGAGTCCGACAACCCGGGCTTCACCCAGCCGCTGATGTACGACCTGATCGATGCCAAGCGCTCCACCCGCAAGCTCTACACCGAGGCGCTGATCGGCCGGGGCGACATCACGGTGGAGGAGGCCGAGGGCGCGCTCCGCGACTACCAGGCCAAGCTGGAGAACGCCTTCGCCGAGACCCGCGCGGCGGCCAAGGACCCGACGGGCGAGTTCTCCCGTCCGGTCGACATGGAGACCGTCCCCTGGTCGCACGAGGACGTCAAGACGGCCGTCTCCGAGGAGGTCGTCAAGCGGATCGTGGAGACCCAGCTCAACATGCCCGAGGGCTTCACCGTCCACCCGCGCCTGCTGCCGGTGCTGCAGCGTCGCGGGCAGATGGTCGCCGAGGACCGCATCGACTGGGGGATGGGCGAGACCCTCGCCTTCGGCTCGCTGCTGATCGACGGCCACCCGGTCCGCCTCGTCGGCCAGGACTCGCGGCGCGGCACGTTCACCCAGCGGCACGCCGTGCTGGTCGACCGTGTCACGGGCGAGGAGCACACCCCGCTCAAGACGTTCAACCAGGGCACCACGAAGTTCTACGTCTACGACTCCCTGCTGAGCGAGTACGCCGCGCTCGGCTTCGAGTACGGCTACAGCGTGGAGCGGCCCGAGGCGCTGGTCGCCTGGGAGGCGCAGTTCGGCGACTTCGTCAACGGCGCCCAGTCGATCATCGACGAGTACATCACCTCGGGTGAGCAGAAGTGGGGCCAGCGCTCCGGCGTCGTCCTGCTGCTGCCGCACGGCTACGAGGGGCAGGGCCCCGACCACTCCTCGGCCCGCATCGAGCGCTTCCTGCAGATGTGCGCCCAGGACAACATGACCGTGGCCCAGCCCACGCTCCCGGCCAACTACTTCCACCTGCTGCGCTGGCAGACGCTGTCGAACCGGCACCGTCCGCTGGTGGTGTTCACGCCCAAGTCGCTGCTGCGGCACAAGGCGGCGATCTCGGCGGTGAGCGACTTCACCTCGGGGTCGTTCCGGCCGGTGCTCGGCGACACCACGGCTCCCCCGGCCGACGTCCGCAAGGTCGTGCTGGTCTCCGGCAAGCTCTACTACGACCTCGCGGCGGCCCGCGACAAGCAGGGCCGCAACGACGTGGCGATCGTCCGCCTCGAGCGGCTCTACCCGTTCCCCGGCGACCCGCTGGAGGCCGAGCTGAGCCGCTACTCCGCCGACATCAAGCTGGTGTGGGCGCAGGACGAGCCGCTCAACATGGGTCCGTGGCCCTTCCTGGGACTGAAGATGGCCGAGAATCCGGGTGTCTTCGGCGGGCGTTCGATCAAGCGGGTCTCCCGCAAGGCCAACTCCTCCCCGGCGACCGGCTCGCACTCCACCCACGAGGTCGAGCTGCAGCAGATGCTCGGCGAGATCTTCGACTAGGCGACCGACGGGTCCCAGACAGGCATCACCACGGAAGTCCCCCGCAGGAGCCCTTGCGGGGGACTTCCCCGTTGTCGCGGGCGTCACCGCGAGGGTGAACCACGGCGTCATCAGCGTCACTGAAGGAGAACGTGATGTATTTCACCGATCGGGGCATCGAGGAGCTGGTCGCGCGCCGGGGTGAGGAGGAGGTCACCGTGGTGTGGCTCGCCGAACGCCTGCGCGAGTTCGTGGATCTGAACCCCGACTTCGAGACGCCGGTGGAACGGCTCGCCACCTGGCTGGCGCGGCTGGACGACGAGGACGACTGACAAAAACACGATATATCTTGACCTTCCGGTGGACGCGACATATCGTGTTCACCAGAAGGAGGTCACGCACATGCGGCAGTGGACGATCGAGAAACCAGAGCAGCTCACCTTCGACTCCGTGAGAAAACTCAACGTGCGGATCGTGGCGGGAAAGCTGGCGGTGCTGGCCAGCGACGGCCCTCCCACACTTGAGGTCACCGAGGTCGACAGCCCTCCGTTGCTCGTCACCCACGACGACGACGGCACGCTCACCGTCACCTACAAGGACCTCACCTGGGACGGTCTGCTGGGCTGGCTTCGCCCCGGGCGCCGCAGGGCCACGCTGGCACTGACCGTGCCGAAGAACTGCCCGGTCAACGTGGGCGTGGTCTCCGCGTCCGCGGTCGTCGCCGGGTTCGAGGACCGCACCTCGGTCAGAAGCGTCTCCGGCGAGATCGTGCTCGACGGGGTGAGCGGCGAGATCAACGCCGACACCGTCTCCGGTGCCGTGGAGAGCCGCGGGCTGGTCGGAGACCTCTCGTTCAAGAGCGTCTCCGGCGAGCTGACCGTCGCCCAGGGCACACCCCGGCGGCTGAGCGTCACCACCATCTCCGGCAAAATCACCGCCGATCTAGAGCTCCCGCCGACCGGCCACGTCACGATGAACAGTGTCTCCGGCGACATCGTGCTCCGGCTCCCGTACACGGTCGAGACCGATGTCAAGATCCGTTCCACCTCGGGCAGGCTCGACACCGGCTTCGCCGAACTCGACCACTCCGTCCAGCCCGGCGCGAAGACACTGGGCGGCCGGATCGGCGGCGGCATGGCCTCACTCACGGCCAACACCGTCTCCGCCGACGTCACCCTCCTGAAGGGATCACAGGCATGAGCCCGGTCTTCGGCCACGGAAGGCTCCGGCTCTACCTCCTGAAGCTGCTGGAGGAGAGCCCCCGTCACGGCTACGAGGTGATCCGGCTTCTCCAGGACCGCTTCCTCGGCGTCTACTCACCCTCCCCCGGCACGATTTACCCGCGCCTCGCCCGTCTGGAGGAGGAGGGCCTCGTCACCCACGAGGTCGTGGACGGCAAGAAGGTCTTCACCATCAGCGACCGGGGCCGCGCCGAGCTCAACGGGCGGCTCGACGAGCTCGCCGACCTGGAGCAGGAGATCTCCGACTCCGTCCGCGACATCGCCCGCGAGGTGAAGGAGGACGTGCGCGACACGGTCAAGTCGCTGCGCGAGGAGCTCACCCAGATGGCGCGCGACGTACGCCAGGGCTCCGAGCAGGACTCGCGCAAGGTCTGGCGCGAGCAGAAGACGGAGTGGCAGCGCCAGAAGCAGGAGTGGCAGCGCCAGACCGACGCGTGGAAGGACGAGTGGAAGCGCGTCTGGGCCGACGGCTTCGCCGGCGAGGGGTCACGCGCGGGAGACGCCCGGCTCGGGCAGATGCTGGCCGATTTCGTCGAGGAGGTCCGCAGGGACGCGGCGTCCGCGCAGGTCAGCGAGGAAACCCTCGCGACCGCCCAGGACGCCCTGTACGACGCGGCCCGCCGCATCCGCGAAACGCTCCGATGACCTGCGGCGGTGCCTCGTACGGCACCCGCCGGTCGTGACGTGCGGCGCCCGACGGTCTCCATAAGATGGCGGCCCCGGAGCCGGTGAGCCCCCGGCCGCCGGACTCGCCGGCCCGTGGGCCCAGCCGGCCAGGGGACAGGCCGCGCCCAGGGTTCCCCGGGTCGCCCCACGGGGCCGGGCGACCCGTGCGGCCGCCCGGACGACCCACGGGATCGGCCGGGCTCATCCCGGCAGGGTGAAGACGACCTTTCCGAACAGCTCGCCCTCGTACATCGCCGCGAAGCCCTCGCGCGCCTCGGCCATCGGCAGGACGCGGTCGATCAGCGGGCGAGTGCCGGTCTGCTCCAGGAAGCGGGCCAGCCTGCCCAGCTGGTCGCGGGTGCCCATGGTGGAGCCGATCACGGAAAGCTGCAGGAAGAAAACACGGTTCAGGTCGGCCGGAGGGACCGCGCCGCTGGTCGCGCCGGAGACCACGATCCGGCCGCCGGGGCGCAGCGCCTTCAGTGAGTGCCCCCAGGTGGCCTGACCGACGGTCTCCATCACCGCGTCGACCCGCTCGGGCAGCCGGGCACCGCTCTCGAACGCCTGGTCGGCGCCCAGCTCCAGAGCCCGCGCCCGCTTGCTCTCCGAACGGCTGGTCACCCAGACCCGGTATCCCCCGGCCCGGCCCAGCAGGATCAGCGCGGTGGCCACTCCGCCGCCCGCGCCCTGGACCAGCACGGTCGAGCCCGGCTCAAGGCCCGCCTTGTCGAACAGCATGCGGAAGGCGGTCAGCCAGGCCGTCGGCAGGCAGGCGGCCTCCTCGAAGCTGAGCCCGGCGGGCTTGGGCACGAGGTTGCGCCGGGGCACGGTGACCCGCTCGGCGAAGGTGCCGTCGTACTTCTCCGAGAGCAGGGAGCGCTTCGGGTCGAGTGTCTCGTCGGCCCCGCTGCCGATCACCGAGTGCACGATGACCTCGTTGCCGTCCTCGTCCAGCCCGGCGGCGTCGGCGCCGAGCACCATCGGGAGTTGCTCCTCGCGAAGCCCCACCCCCCGCAGACTGAACAGGTCGTGATGGTTGAGCGAGGCGGCTCTCACCGTGACGGTGGCCCACCCGTCGGGAACCTTGGGTTCAGGGCGCTCACCGAGCGTGAGACCGTCGAGAGGATTGTCGGGATCGATCCGCGTGGCGGTTACAGCGAACATGGCCGCACCCTACGCCGTCCGCGTCGGGTCCACCGCGAACGGGGTGTCCTACGCCGTCCGTCTGATGGTTATGCCGGCCATTGTCCGCTCGACGTGTCCCTGCTCCCCCGAGGCCGCGACGTACACGCCGTCCTGGCAGGTCTCGGCGGAGAAGCGACGCCGCCGCTCGATGACGGAGAGTTCGATCGACGCGACGTCGCAGCCGGGGATCGGAGCCAGCACCAGCAGCGTCTCCCTGGCCCCGCCGAACCACAGCTGCGGCCCCAGCGGCTCACCGCGAAGGGTCTCCCCTCGCCCGGCCAGCCGCAGCGGGGGCCTGGCGTCGAGCACGAGGTAGCCGCCCTTGGTCACCCTGCCGCGCAGGTTGCGCGCCCAGAGCATCCGCTGTTCGAAGGGCATGCCGTTCTTGAGATCGCGCAGCGCCACGAACCACGGGTCGAACGCGAACAGCAGCACCTCCCCCTCGGCCGCGCTCATGGGAGGCCAGAGCGTGACCCCCTTGACCAGCCGCCGGATCATCGGTCGTCCCTGGGAGACCCCCGACGGGCCTCCCGAGGGCACGTTCAGTTGCCGGTAAGGACCGGTGTCGCCGTCGAGCCGGCCCGACATCGCGGGCCGCACCCCCAGCTTGGCGAGTCCCACCTCCACCGGGTAGCTCACCTCCGCCGCCGAACCGTCGGGGAAGACCACGTCGATGATCTCCCTGCCGCCCTCCTGGCGAAACCGCGGGTGAAGCACGTTCGGGACCTGCTCCGCGACGACGCCCGCCCGCGTGGGCACCGACTGCGGCGGGGGCGGCGGAACCACGTCCGGCTCCCGGCCCGTCAGCAGGTTCCACGCCACGAGTGCGACCAGCGCCGCGCCGGCGATCCAGCGCCACGGACCCCCCTGGGACCTCGCCTCGATGATGTCGTGCTGCCCACCGGCCACGTCTTCGGCCGCCTCCTGCGGAAGGTACGGTTCTCGGCCCCATCTTCGGGGCCCGGCGGTCTCGGCACCCGTGTCAGTACCGTCACGAATCAGAGTCGATACCCACGGGGAAGGTGCCGCCGCACCGCCGGGTCACCCGGCCCGCCGCGTCCGGCGCCCCGACGTCTGTGTTCCGGTGCCCGATGCACGACCTCCGAGCCCGTGTTGCGGGGGCCGATGCACGAGAGCGGGACTTCGACGTCCGAGCCTGTGCTCCGAGGTCCGATGCACGAGGGCCGGGGGCCGTGTTCCGGGGTCCGTGGTGCGACATCCGTGTCGCGGGACCCGTGTTCCAATATCGCTCTCGCGCCCGCGAGAACCCTGTACCGTCTCCCGGAAAATGACCATGAGAAGCCGTGACACAGCACCAAGAAGGTCACTTCGCTCCACGGCCGGAAGATACCGGAGTTACTTGAGAAGCTCTCGGTAATCGCTGTTACCGATGGTGCCGGCGATGTCCTAGCGACCACCACACAGCCATGGTGAGCTGCGGAAATGCCTATCCGTTAAGTTATAACAAATAGCTATTTAAATAACGAGACAGCATCGGATGGAACCGACCGAGACTTTTTCCCGTCAATTCCTGCCGAGTGCTCGATCCAGTCAGTAACGTTCCGATCGTTTTCCCGGCGAGGAGAAGTCCCGTCTCCCCGCTGAGAACGAAAGGAGCTTCATGAATTCCCGAGCACGGCGCCTCACGATCCCCCTCACCGGTGTTCTCATGATCGCCGGAGTGATCGGCGCCACCACCGGTGCCAACGCCGGTACGGCCCCCAAGGACGTGGTCAGTTCCGCCGCCTCCGAGACGGCAGGCGAGGCCACCGCCTTCTGGTCGCCCGAGCGCATGCGCAAGGCCACCGACGCCACCGGCGACGTCGACCTGAGCGTCAAGGGCGGCAGGTCCTCCAACGCCGCGGGCCCCGACGGCCCCGGCGGGTCGGTCCCGCCGATCGGCGCGGAGGGCGCCAAGTCCGCCAAGAGCAAGCAGGTGAACCTGCCCAACACCGTCGGGCGCATCTTCTTCACCCTGCCCGGCGCCAACCCTGCGGATCCGAAGAGCTGGAAGTACTGCTCAGGCAGTTCGGTCCAGGGCAAGTACCGCAACGTGGTCGCCACCTCCGCGCACTGCGTCTACGACGTGAAGACCAACCAGTTCTACGACAACTGGATCTTCATCCCGTCCTACTGGGACGGCAACCAGGCGTGGGACGGCAAGAACCCCTACGGCATCTACGCGGCCAAGTGGTTCAACGCGCACGACGACTTCGTGGTGAAGGAGGACTACGACTACGACTACGCCTTCGTCAACGTCCACTCCGGGTTCAAGGTGAACTGGGAAAAGGACAAGGACGGCAAGTGGCAGCCGATCATCAAGAACGTCGGCCGTCTCGGCGACAACGTCGGCGGGCAGGGCTTCGCCTGGAACCAGAAGGTGAAGAACTCCGTCTTCTCCTTCGGCTACCCGGCCGGCCTGCACCCCGACGGCGACAAGCCCTTCTCCGGCCGCACGATGAAGTGGTGCTACGGCACGACCGGCGCCATGCCGGCCGCGCCGAAGTACAACGTCCAGGAGCACGTCGGCTTCAAGTGCGCCTTCACCTCGGGCGCGAGCGGCGGCCCCTGGCTCTACAAGTACAAGAACTCCAGCCGGACCGGCTACCTGGTCGGCGTGAACAGCATCGCCTGGGACACCGACAAGAACGACCGGTACGACAAGATCTCCTCGCCGTACTTCAACGGCGACACCTACAAGGTCTACAAGACCGCGGCCAACCGCTGGACCAGCTGACTCGCGCGCTCCGGCCGGCTGTAAGGCCATTCGGCCGGCCGGAGTGAACGAGGAGGACCCGTCCCGTACGGGTGGCGGCCGACCACGAACCCGGTCTCCGGATCGCTTCGGGGAAGGCCGCCACTTCGCCCGGGAACGTTCTATGCACGCACCGACCTCCCAAGGTTGTCCGTGAAGGCGAAGAGGGGGCCGGTGGCGGCCCGCATCGAGCAGAGGCTGCCGTAGATGCGTTCGAACCGGATGAAGCGACCGTTCCATACCCCGGTGGCGGTCACCGTGACCGGGTCGTACTCCAACGTGCAGGCCACCCCCGGCCTCGGCCTGAGCTTGCCGGGATCGCCCAGCACGTCGGTGAGCAACGCGCACGCGTGGACCGCGTCGGGATGGGTGCTGCCGAGCCGATCGCACAGCAGCAGGGCGTGGCCCAGCGCGGGCAGAGGCTTCTCTCCCCGCGCGAGGCTCAGCACGAGCACCTTGCCGCTACGCGAGGGCATTTCCCCGGGAAACGGTCTCACCGGTGCGGGCATGATCTGGGCGGGCTCGCCCGGATGGAGCGGGAGCGGTCTCCTCACCTGCGGTCCTCGGTCATCGGGCCGCACCTGCGGCCCGGGAACGGGGTCGCGAGGGGGCGGTGTGGACGCTGCGGCCGTACCCGAGAAGTGGAGAAGACCGGCGAGAGCAAGGCAAAGAAGACGCCGCATGAGATCTCCCGAGGACGTGTGACGCGGATGCCGGCTCAGCCTGCCCTCTCCCGCACTCGTGAGACGGCCACCAGCCCCGGTGTTTCCCCAGTTCATACGGTCACATGACCCGCGGCGGGGGCCCCGATCAAGATGAAGGAGATCAGACGGTCCCTGCGGGTTCCCGGTTCCATGGATTTTGTAACAAAAATATAACGGTCCAACTGACTGCCCGTTTTATAGCTTTTTAACCCATCTTTACCGAGTACGGTCACCTCTTGTCTCTTTACGCATGCGTGGGTTGCCGTCCCGAGCGACGACCCATGACAAAGAAGGAGCTTCATTGAACTCCCGAGCCAAGCGCCTCATCCTCCCCGTGGGCGGTGCCCTCGCCGCCGCCACGATGATCGGCGCCACCCTCCCCGCCACCGCACAGGCGAGCACGGCCGATCCCGACATCAAGTCGTCGGCCCTCACCCCCTCCGGTAACGCGAAGGCCATCGCGGGCTACTGGACGGCATCGAAGCTGAAGTCCGCGGCGACCTACACCGCCGACTCCACCGTCTCCGCCAAGCTGACCAAGACGGGCGCCGCCAAGGCCGCCGCCGACGGCAAGCCCGGCGTCGTCGCCCCCACCGGTGAGGGCGCCAAGAGCGCCGGCAAGTCGCGGAACGTGAACCTCCCCATCACCGTCGGCAAGGTCTTCTTCGTCGACGACAAGGGCAAGGAGCGTTGGTGCTCCGGTAGCGCCGTGCAGTCGAAGTTCCGCAACCTGGTCGCCACCGCGGCCCACTGCGTCTACGACACCGACACGAACAAGCCGTTCAGTAACTTCGTGTTCATCCCGGGCTACTACCAGGGCAAGGCCCCCTGGGGCATCTACGTCGGCGCCAAGGTCAACACCCACGACGACTTCACGGTCTACGAGGACTACGACTACGACTACGCCTTCGTCAACGTCTACAACGGCATCAAGCAGACCGGCGTCAAGGAAGTGACCGCGCCCACGTACGCGGCGACCAAGGGTCACAAGTACACCGAGGACAAGGAGATCTCCAAGTCCGAGTACGAGTTGGGGATCGAGAAGTACGGCGAGAGCGGGCCGTACTGGAAGAAGACCCTCGACCCCAAGGTCGAGACCGTCGCCAAGCCCGCCGACGCCCAGCAGTACATCGAGCAGTACGTCAAGGATGGCCGCAACGGCGTCAAGCTGACCGCGGTCGAGGTCGTCGAGAGCGTCTACAAGGCCGCCCCCGACAACCTGGAGAACAACGCCAAGTTCACCCGCTTCAGCGACGACAAGGGCAAGGTCGCGATCAGCCAGGAGGAGTACAAGCAGCTCCTCAAGGACAAGTCCGAAGGCAACTTCCTCGGCAAGCTCGAGGCTACCAAGGACGCCAACGGCAACGAGATCGCCTGGTTCAAGACGCGCTACTTCATCAAGAAGTGGGTGAAGACCAGCGTCAAGGAGGTCTACTTCTACACCCGGTTCTTCGTGGTGCTCCTTGCCGACGCGGGCCGTCTCGGCGACAACGTCGGCGGCCAGGGCTTCAGCTGGAACCAGAAGCTGGGCAAGAAGGTCTTCACGTTCGGCTACCCGACCTCGGCCCACCTCGACGGCAACAAGCCGTACTCCGGTCACACCCAGAAGTGGTGCTACGGCACGACCACCGCCGCGCCCGTCGTGGCGGCCTACAAGGCCGAGGAGCACCAGGCGATCAAGTGCGCCTTCACCCCTGGCGCGAGCGGCGGCCCCTTCCTGCTGCAGTACAAGAACGCCAAGCGGACCGGCTACCTCAACGGTGTCGTGAGCCTCACGATCGACAGCGACGGCAACAAGCGCTACGACCGCGTCACCACCCCGTACTTCAACGGTGAGACGTACGGCATCTACAAGCACGCCGCCAACCTCTGGACCGGGAAGCTTCCCGCCTAGGCACAGGCTTCGTGAACGAGAAGGGGCCCGGTGCACATCGGGCCCCTTTTTCCACCTTCACGGGGTGCTTATACACCGTCAGGCACACTGATCAGGTAACAGAGTAAGAGCGGATCGGTCCAACGAACTGCCCAAAACCAAGTTGATCTGGAAAAATCACCCCTTACGCCCCTGGTAGCCACCAGAAACTCCCCGGTCCCCGGAAAGGATCCCCCATGTCCTCCCGCGCTCGGCGGCTCACGGCCACACTCGGCGGGCTGGTCGCCGCCTGTGTGACCATGACGTTCGCGTTCGCCGGGAGCGCGGCGGCCGCCCCGCTGTACGGCCCCCCCAACGGGATCACCTCGATCACGCTGACCAAGAGCAGCGCCGACATGAAGCGGATCGCGGAGTACTGGAGCCCGGCCAGGCTCAAGCAGGCGATGGACAACGTGCCGGCCACGCCCGGCAATCCTCCCTCCTCCGCGTCCCCCCCTTCCGCCTCTCCTTCCTCCGGCGGCCCTTCGGGGAGCGCGACGCCGGGAAGCGCCACCGCCGCCGCGGCATCCGGCACCGGGGAGACCGGCGCGGCCACCAGTGGGAAGAGTTCCACCATGTCCGGGAAGACCGCGCCGGTCGTCAAGCCCACTCTCCCGAAGAAGCGGGCCCCCTCCTCCGGCGGCTCACCGGTGACCGTGGGCAAGGTGTTCTTCCGGATCGGCGCCAAGGACTACTGGTGCTCCGCCTCCTCCGTGGCGGCGGCCAACCGTAATCTGGTCGCGACGGCCGGGCACTGCGCCTACGACGCCAAGACGGGCAGCCAGGCCGAATACTGGATCTTCATCCCCGGCTACGACAAGGGCAACACCCCGTACGGGATCTACGTCGGCCACTCGCTCAACCTGCACGAGGACTTCGTCGGCCAGGGCGACTACGACTACGACTACGCGTTCGTCACCGTGCACGACGGCTTCAAGTGGAAGGCCGGCAAGACGTCCGGCAGCTACGAGATGGAGAGCGTCGGGAGCCTGGAGGACAACGTCGGCGGGCAGGGCCTGGTGACCAACCGCGGCACCGGCCTGTCCACGGTCGCCTTCGGCTATCCCGCCGCCCCGCACCCCGACGGTTACCGGCCCTACGACGGTCAGCGGCTGAAGTGGTGCGACGGACGCACCATCAAGGTGAAGGCCCCCACCCGCCTGGTCGAGCAGGGCATCGCGCTGACCTGTGGCTTCACCAACGGTGCGAGCGGTGGCCCCTGGCTGATCTCCTACAGCAACGGCCTCGGCTACCTCAACGGCGTCAACAGCTTCGCCTGGGACGTCAACACCGACCGCAGGTTCGACAGGATCTCCTCGCCGTACTTCATCGCGTCGACCTACGTCGTCTACCACTGGGCCGCGACCCAGCAGGCGCCCCGATCATAACGCCGCCTTAAGAGAGTCTTAAGAGACCCTTATACGGGGTTTGCTCCGCCGATCGCTGCATAGGTTGCTTGTCGTCCCGCAGTTCCCGGATGTCCGGGAACGTTGCAGCGCAAGGAGCTCGTCTTTTGAAGCACTCTCTTCTCCCCCTCGGTGGCGCCGCAGCCACTACCGCCCTGTTGGCCACCACCCTGGTCGGCCCTCTCGCCGGCACTGCCCAGGCGGCCCCCGACTGGGCGACCGACCCGATGGCGAGGAACAACGCCTCGGCGATCTCGGTCATCAACTTCTGGGCGGCCTCGAACTTCGCCGCCCTCAAGAAGGCGACGGTCTACAACCCCGACCCCGGGGCACCGAAGATGAAGGTCGGCGGCGGTTTCTCCCCCGACGGCAGGCCCGGCAGCGTCGGTCCGACCGGCTCACAGAAGGGCGCCCCGTCGACCGCCAAGAACGTCAACCTGCCGAGGACCATCGGCAAGGTGTTCTTCGTCGTCAACGGTCAGTACCGGTGGTGCTCGGCCACCTCGATCCAGGGCAGGTACCGCAACCTGGTCGCCACGGCCGGTCACTGCGTCTACGACCCGGGCAGCAACAGCGACACCCTCGACAAGTGGGTCTTCGTCCCCGGCTACTACCAGGGCAAGACCCCGTGGGGCATCTACGTCGGCAAGTCGGCGTGGACGCACTACGACTTCGCCAACTACGAGGACTACGACAAGGACTACGCCTTCGTCACGGTCTACAACGGCGTCGCCTTCAACGGGGTCAAGCAGGTCACCAAGCGTGAGTACGACGGGTTCAGCGGCCCCAAGTGGTCACGTGGCTCGCGCTACCACATCCTGCTGTCGAAGGACGTCGGCCGTCTCGGCGACAACGTCGGCGGCCAGGGCTTCACCTGGAACCAGAGGACCGGCAAGACCGTCTACGTCTTCGGCTACCCCACCGCCCCGCACCCCGACGGCGACAAGCCCTACAGCGGCGTGACGCCCAAGTACGTGTACGGCAAGACGTCGGGCAAGGAGTACGTCTCCTCGGCACACAAGGTCGAGGAGCACGTCGGCCTCAAGGGCGCCTTCACTCCCGGCGCCGATGGCGGACCGTGGATCTCGCAGTACAGCAGCTCCACCCGCCTGGGACTCGTCAACGGCGTCACCAGCCTGTTCGGCGACCAGGACCAGAACGACCGCTACGACCTCATCACCTCGCCGTACTTCGACGGCGAGACCGCCGATATCTACCGCAAGGCCGCCAACGTGTGGTCCGGCAGGATCGTCGGCCCGAACGGCGAGCTCTACAGGTGACTCGCATCTCCTGAGGGGGTCTCCCCCTGACCGTTCGCGGGACCCGGCGCGCAGCGCCGGGTCCCGCACCCGTTTTCCGGGGGAAGAGGCGGGTTTCCAGGGATCGAGAAGGCGTTTCACAGGGCGATCCGGAAGCTTCTCCAACCGGATGTGAGCGTCTTAGACGTGCCCACCACGAAATCGGTGCCATCGACCCGATGTGATCTGCATCACATATCGATCATGACTTACCGTAACCGACCCATCACACCTAACCGGCTGCTTTCGCCTCACCCTTACCCCTATCTGCGAAAACAACCCGAGTCCGCCTCAATCGCAACATCAGCATCAGAAGTGTCTAAACATCACGAAACGGTCTCGGCTCGCCGGGTCCACCTCTTCCCTCTCAAACCGGCTTCCGGTGTTCAAGATCGGCGCTGTATGTTTCTGGCAATCCCTTTACTGACGCATGGGACGCAAGAGGCGTTCCACATCAGACCAAGGAGTTTCCCTTGAAGCGCATCCTCCTCCCCGCCGGTGGCGCCGTTCTGGCCACCGGTCTGCTGGCCGCCGGTCTGGCCGGCACCGCCAACGCCGCCCCCGACTGGGCCTACGACACGATGGCCAAGGACGCCCCGTCCGCGGTCGAGGTCGCCAAGTACTGGCTGTACGTCAACGACAAGACGAACAGGCTGGCCCAGGCCGAGCCCTACACCTGGGAGCGCAAGGCCACGCCGAAGCTGAACGTGGGCGGTGGCTACACCCCCGACGGCAAGCCCGGCACGGTCAAGCCGACCGGTGAAGAGAAGAAGGCCGCGGCGAAGGTCAAGAACATCAACCTGCCGAAGACCATCGGTAAGGTGTTCTTCGTCGACTCCAAGGGCGAGGACAAGTGGTGCTCGGCCACCTCGATCCAGTCGACCTACCGTAACCTGGTCGCCACGGCCGGCCACTGCGTCTACGACGACAAGGCCAACGCCAGCGTCATGGACAACTGGGTCTTCGTCCCCGGCTACTACCAGGGCAAGACCCCGTACGGCATCTTCGTTGGTAAGACCGCCTACACGCACTACGACTTCGCCAACTACGAGGACTACGACCGCGACTACGCGTTCGTGACCGTGTACAACGGTGTCCAGGTCGGTGGCGGCAAGAAGTCCCAGGTCACCGCGAAGGAATTCGCGGAGTTCAAGGGCGCCAAGTACGTCGACGAGAAGACCATCACCGAGGCCGAGTACAAGACCGGCGTCGAGAAGTACGGCCAGGACGGCCCCTTCAAGTCGAAGCTGGTCGACCCCAAGGTCGAGACCGTCGCCAAGCCGGCCGACGCTCACCAGCACGGCAAGGAGTACGCGACCACCGGTCGTAACGGCATCAAGCTGGTCGGTTCCGAGGTCGTCAAGTCGGTCTACGACGCTGCCCCCAACAACCTGGACAACAACTCCAAGGCCTGGTGGCTGAGCGAGAAGATCAGCATCAGCCTCGAGGAGTACAACACCCTCAAGGCCGCCAAGTCTGAGGGCAAGTTCCTCGGTGAGCTGCTCGAGGTCAAGGACAAGAACGGCAACGCCGTCTCCTGGAGCAAGCAGCAGTTCTTCGTCGCCAAGTGGGTCAAGTCGACCGCTCAGACGAAGTACTGGGTCGAGAGCTACTTCATCGTCGAGGACTTCATCAAGGACACCGGCAAGCTCGGTGACAACGTCGGTGGCCAGGGCTTCACCTGGAACCAGAAGCCGCAGCAGACGGTGTTCGTGTTCGGCTACCCGGCCGACGCGCACCCCGACGGCAACAAGGCCTACACCGGCGTTACGCCGAAGTGGACCTACGGCAAGACCACCGGCAAGTCCTACGTGCAGGCCGCCACGAAGGTTGAGGAGCACATCGGCCTCAAGAGCTCCTTCACCCCCGGCGCCGACGGTGGCCCCTGGCTCGCGCAGTACAGCAACGCCAAGCGTCTCGGCTACGTCAACGGTGTCACCAGCCTCTTCGGTGACCAGGACAGCAACGGCCGCTACGACCTCATCACCACGCCGTACTTCGACGGCGAGACCGCGGCCATCTACAAGAAGGCCGCCGCGGTGTGGTCGGGCTCGATCGTCAAGTAGTAGTAGCTCCCTGACGATCACCCGGGCCTGAGGGTCCAAACCTCAGACCCACAGCAACACCAGCTCCACCCAAAGCAACACCCGAAGGGGCCCGGCACATGCCGGGCCCCTTCGGCCATTCCCCCACCGGGATCGTCGCGGAAACGGCGACAGCCCGCACAACGTCGAAGGGCCCGGCACGTGCCGGGCCCTTCGACGTTGTGGGGTGCCGTCCAGTCGTGTCGTTCATCGGAATTCCCGGCAGCGCCGAGTCCGATGAACTCTTGGGGATCGCGAATGTGCCCTCGTGGCAGTTCACACACCCATGGGCAATGATCATCCCGCCTGCGCACCGCCACATCGCGTTCTCAGAGAGGACCAGCTCCTCCAGGCCGGGGAACCCCGCTCCTGCGGCCAACGTCGGCAGCAAAAGGATCAGGTCCCCTCTGGAGGCGCAAGGAGGGTGAGCCCGGTTTTCCGACGCGTTTTGCGTGCCTTCGGGCCCCTCAGAAAGCCTGGATCCCGAATCGACGGCGTCTTTAGACGCGGTTCCCACGGAATCGGTGCCATCAGGTTGATGTGATCTGCATCACACGTGATCGGTAACGGAATGTGTCGGACCAGTCACGACACATCCGTCACTTCAACAACAACCTTACGTCTATCTGCATAAACAGATAGACGCCCCCCAACTCCAGCATCAGCTTCACGGAAGCCCAAACATCACAGAATGGCATCGGTGCGATCAAGGGAATCTTTGATCCCCAAACCGGCTTCCGGTGTTCAAGATCGGCGCTGTATGTTTCTGGCAATCCCTTTACTGACGCATGGGACGCAAGAGGCGTTCCACATCAGACCAAGGAGTTTCCCTTGAAGCGCATCCTCCTCCCCGCCGGTGGCGCCGTTCTGGCCACCGGTCTGCTGGCCGCCGGTCTGGCCGGCACCGCCAACGCCGCCCCCGACTGGGCCTACGACACGATGGCCAAGGACGCCCCGTCCGCGGTCGAGGTCGCCAAGTACTGGCTGTACGTCAACGACAAGACGAACAGGCTGGCCCAGGCCGAGCCCTACACCTGGGAGCGCAAGGCCACGCCGAAGCTGAACGTGGGCGGTGGCTACACCCCCGACGGCAAGCCCGGCACGGTCAAGCCGACCGGTGAAGAGAAGAAGGCCGCGGCGAAGGTCAAGAACATCAACCTGCCGAAGACCATCGGTAAGGTGTTCTTCGTCGACTCCAAGGGCGAGGACAAGTGGTGCTCGGCCACCTCGATCCAGTCGACCTACCGTAACCTGGTCGCCACGGCCGGCCACTGCGTCTACGACGACAAGGCCAACGCCAGCGTCATGGACAACTGGGTCTTCGTCCCCGGCTACTACCAGGGCAAGACCCCGTACGGCATCTTCGTTGGTAAGACCGCCTACACGCACTACGACTTCGCCAACTACGAGGACTACGACCGCGACTACGCGTTCGTGACCGTGTACAACGGTGTCCAGGTCGGTGGCGGCAAGAAGTCCCAGGTCACCGCGAAGGAATTCGCGGAGTTCAAGGGCGCCAAGTACGTCGACGAGAAGACCATCACCGAGGCCGAGTACAAGACCGGCGTCGAGAAGTACGGCCAGGACGGCCCCTTCAAGTCGAAGCTGGTCGACCCCAAGGTCGAGACCGTCGCCAAGCCGGCCGACGCTCACCAGCACGGCAAGGAGTACGCGACCACCGGTCGTAACGGCATCAAGCTGGTCGGTTCCGAGGTCGTCAAGTCGGTCTACGACGCTGCCCCCAACAACCTGGACAACAACTCCAAGGCCTGGTGGCTGAGCGAGAAGATCAGCATCAGCCTCGAGGAGTACAACACCCTCAAGGCCGCCAAGTCTGAGGGCAAGTTCCTCGGTGAGCTGCTCGAGGTCAAGGACAAGAACGGCAACGCCGTCTCCTGGAGCAAGCAGCAGTTCTTCGTCGCCAAGTGGGTCAAGTCGACCGCTCAGACGAAGTACTGGGTCGAGAGCTACTTCATCGTCGAGGACTTCATCAAGGACACCGGCAAGCTCGGTGACAACGTCGGTGGCCAGGGCTTCACCTGGAACCAGAAGCCGCAGCAGACGGTGTTCGTGTTCGGCTACCCGGCCGACGCGCACCCCGACGGCAACAAGGCCTACACCGGCGTTACGCCGAAGTGGACCTACGGCAAGACCACCGGCAAGTCCTACGTGCAGGCCGCCACGAAGGTTGAGGAGCACATCGGCCTCAAGAGCTCCTTCACCCCCGGCGCCGACGGTGGCCCCTGGCTCGCGCAGTACAGCAACGCCAAGCGTCTCGGCTACGTCAACGGTGTCACCAGCCTCTTCGGTGACCAGGACAGCAACGGCCGCTACGACCTCATCACCACGCCGTACTTCGACGGCGAGACCGCGGCCATCTACAAGAAGGCCGCCGCGGTGTGGTCGGGCTCGATCGTCAAGTAGTAGTAGCTCCCTGACGATCACCCGGGCCTGAGGGTCCAAACCTCAGACCCACAGCAACACCAGCTCCACCCAAAGCAACACCCGAGGGGGCCCGGCACCAGCCGGGCCCCCTCGGCATTCCCCCACCGAATCCGGTCTTCTCGCAGAAGGCTCCCCGAGCGTGAAGACGACAGACGATCTCTGAGAGAACGCCTCTCCCCCATCACGAGAACCCCCTCGCGAGGGCCGTGTTCAAGGAGACGGCGCTCAGTGAAGATCGAGCTCAGGCGGAGTCGAGCTCCCTCACCCGCTCGTTCAGCTCCACCACCGGCCGCTCGGCGGTGTAAGGCTCCAGCCTGCGCCGCAGGTCCGCGACGTACGACCGGGTCCTGGCCGACTCCAGCCCCTTCGCCAGCTCCAGCGCCTCCACCGCGACGGAACAGGCCTCCTCCAGTTCCCCCGAGGCGAGCAGCCCGGCCGAGAGCAGCGACAGGTTGAACATCCGCCCGCGTACGTAGCGCCCGTCCATCTCCAGCGAGCGTCTCGCGTGCCCTACCGTGCCCGCCGTCGCCGAGGTCGCGGAAGCAGTGCGCGATCTTAGCCGCCAGGTAGGCCTCGTCGAAGTAGGAGATCCAGTCGGGCTCGTGGCCGGCCCTGCGCCGGTCGAAGGAGAGCTCGGCCTCGTGGAGGGAGCTCGCGCACGCCGCGCGGTCGTCCAGTGCCGCGTGCGCGTGGGCCTCCAGCACGTGCGTCTCGGCGAGCAGCGCGAAGATCCCCGCCCGCCGGGCCGAGAGCTGGGCCGCCCTGGCCAGGTCGAGCGCGTGGGCGGGCTGTCCTATGTATACGGCCTGGTGGCTCATCCCCGCGAGGATCTCGCCGCCGAGCCCGTGGTCGCCCGCCCCGCGCGCCAGGCGCAGCGCCTGGATCAGGTAGCGCTGGGCCAGGCCGTGCTGCTCCAGGTCGTAGGCCATCCATCCGGCCAGCCGGGTCAGCTCGGCGGCGGCCGAGGCCAGCGCCTTGCCGGTGTTCTCGGCGTACGAGCCGTCGGCGAGGAGCGGCGCGACCGACGTATCCAGATATTTCACGACAGCGGGACGGACTCTTCCGCCGCCGAACCTGTTGTCCAGCTCACCAAAAGACCGGGTGACCTCCCGGATCGCCGCGATGTCGTCCATGCCGACGCGCCGGGTGCCCTGCCCCTCGGGGCGGCCCTCCAACGGAAGGGTGAGCCAGCGCACCGCCCCGGCGGACCCGGCCCCGATCGCGAAGGTGGAGTCGAGTAAGAACCTGCGTCTCTCCACGTCCCCGCGCCACAGTGCTGTCACGGTCGAGATTCCCTCCTGCCACGTGTGGTCGAACTCCTGCCCGAGGTCGAGCGGCGTCAGAACGGCCGACAGGCCGAGATCCTCGGGGCTCACGGCCCTGCCGAGCCGGAGCGCGAAGATCTCGGCGAGCAGTCCGGTGACCGGGTCCCTGGGCCGTTGGCCCGCGATCCAGCGCAGCACGGAACTGTGGTCGTACCTCAGACCGGACAGGCCACGAGCCGCGCCGAGATCGTTGAGCCGGCGGGCCAGCCCCTTGTGGGTGAAGCCCGCCTCGGCGATGAGCCTCTGGAGTAGTCGGTTGGGCTCGCGTTCCATAGCTCCCCTCACCGCGAGAACCGTCTGCGTGCCGACGACGCGCGCGATCCGGCCGTGCGCGCAGCGGCCACCTGATGCACACCTTACGCACATAGGTAACTGAGAGCTCTTTTTATAGCACGATCCGTGACGAACGTCGGGGTTTCCGGAAAGCACGGACGCCCCTCGCCGTTCGGGCGAGGGGCGTCGGTGATCGCGCTGCCTGTGAGGTGTCCCGTGGAGCCGAGCGACCCCTCCGACGAGGTGCCCCCGGAGGCGGGCGACCTCTCCGATCCGGGAACCGTTCCGGGAACCGTTCGTGACCTGTGCGGTGTCTCCTAGAGGCGGGCGACCCCGTCGGCACGGGCCTGCGCGGCGACAGCGGCGACGACCGCCGGAGCCACGCGCTCGTCGAACGGGCTGGGAATCACGTAGTCGGAAGAGAGATCGTCATCCTCGACCACCCCGGCGAGCGCCTCGGCCGCGGCGACCTTCATGTTCTCGGTGATCGTGGTGGCGCGCACGTCGAGCGCCCCGCGGAAGACGCCGGGGAAGGCGAGCACGTTGTTGATCTGGTTGGGGAAGTCGGAGCGGCCGGTCGCGACCACCTGCGCGTACTTGCGCGCGATCTCCGGCCGCACCTCGGGAGTGGGGTTGGACAGCGCGAAGACGATCGACCCCGAGGCCATCGACGCGATCGCCTCCTCCGAGACCGTCGAGCCCGACAGTCCGACGAACACGTCGGCCCCCGCGAGCGCCTGCTCGGTGGAACCGCGCAGGCCCGACCGGTTGCTGTCGCGCGCCAGGGCCTCCTTCACCGGGTTGAGCCCGTCGCGGCCCTCGTGGATGAGCCCCTTGGAGTCGGCGACCGCGATGTCGCCGATGCCGGCGTTGAGGAGAATCCTGCTCACCGCGATCCCGGAGGCGCCGGCTCCGGCGACCACGACCCGCAGGTCTCCCAGCGAGCGGCCGGTCAGCCGTGCGGCGTTCTTCAGCGCGGCCAGCGCGACGATCGCGGTGCCGTGCTGGTCGTCGTGGAAGACGGGGATGTCGAGGATCTCGCGCAGGCGCGACTCGACCTCGAAGCAGCGGGGCGCGCTGATGTCCTCGAGGTTGATCCCCCCGAAGGAGGGGGCGAGCCGGACGATCGTCTCGACCAGCGCGTCCACGTTGGTGCAGTCGAGGCAGATGGGCACCGCGTCGACGTCCGCGAACTGCTTGAACAGCAGCGCCTTGCCCTCCATCACCGGCATGGCGGCGGCGGGCCCGATGTCTCCGAGGCCGAGCACCGCGGTGCCGTCGGAGACCACTGCGACCACGTTGGAGATCCAGGTGTAGTCCTTGGCCAGCTCGGGCTCGTCGGCGATCGCGCTGCAGACCCTGGCCACACCCGGCGTGTAGGCGAGTGCCAGGTCGTCGGCGTCACGGACCGGGACGGTGGAGCGGACCTCCAGCTTGCCGCCGCGGTGCAGGGCGAAGGCCGGATCCAGATCGAGGGCATCGAGAGATTCGAGAGAGACGGAGGATGGCATGACGGCCACAGCGACCCCTGTAGTTCATGTCAGACAGACGGATGTTTCCTTCGGAGGCGGCCGGAGGAGCCGTCCCGGGCTTCTGTAGCCGCTCGGGGCCTGCTCACTGGGCACGGTCGCCAGGAGGGGTACGGGGGTCACCCGTTGCTCGATTGTGCCACATGTTGAGACTGCCTCCACTGGAGGAAGTCCACTCACTTTCGCCGTCCGGGTGTTAGCCTCACCACATCGTGTAATACTCGAAATCCATGCCGCCTCTTACATTGACGGATCCCCAGATGGACCTCACCTCCTACGCGGAGCTGGCCGTACTACTGATCAACAGCCCCGACCGGCTCACCGGCCTCGAAGGGCTGCGTCTGCTTCTGGAAGAGGGCGGCCGCTACCGGCCGGGCTGCCGAATCACCAGGAGTGATCTGGAGGCCCTGCGCGACCTGCGCGAGGAATTGCTGATCGTGTTCGAGACCGCGGAGGCCGGCGACGAGGAGGCGGTGGTCGACCGGCTCAACTCGCTGCTCATCCACCACCCGGTCCAGCCGCAGATCTCCGGTCACGACGGCGAGCGCTGGCACCTGCACCTCACCGAGGGAGGCCGGATGGCCGACCAGTACGCGGTGGGAGCGGTGATGGGACTCGCCACCATGATCACCGACCTCGGCGTCGACCGGCTCGGCCTCTGCCAGGCGCCGCCCTGCCGCAGGGCCTATCTCGACACCTCCTCCAACCGGTCGCGCCGCTACTGCTCCGAGCGGTGTGCCAGCCGGGCCAACGTCGCCGCCTACCGTGCCCGCCAGAAGGTCGTCAGGTAGAGCTACCTGGCCCGCCAGAGGCCCGGCCAGTAGCGCAGCACCACCCGGCCGACGATCGACGACGCGGGCAGCGCCCCGAAGTCCCAGCTGTCGCGCCGCCCCGGCGCGCGCTGATTGTCGCTCTCCAGCCACCACCCGCCGTCCGCCTCCCACGCGGCGCGCTTGACGATGAGCACGGCGGGGTCGGACGGCAGCCGGGCGACGACCAGGTCACCGGGCCGCACGACCGCGCCGCGCCGCACCCAGAGCCAGTCTCCCGGTCGCAACGCGGGCAACATCGACTCACCCGCGACACGGACTCTCATCGAGCGTAACCCCCTCCCACGCGGGCATTCGGAGACGAGTAAGGTCGTTAACCGGACCATTCTGAACCTGGCATCAAGGAAGGATTTCCGATGCTCGCACGACTTATGCGCCCCAAGCACATCGCCTCCGCGCACTGCGACCTGCCCTGCGGTGTGTACGACCCGGCCCAGGCCCGCATCGAGGCCGAGTCCGTCAAGGCCATCATGGAGAAGTACGCAGGAAACGAGGACCCGGTCTTCCGCTCCCGCGCGCTCACCATCAAGGAGGAGCGGGCCGAGCTGGTCAAGCACCACCTGTGGGTGCTGTGGACCGACTACTTCAAGCCCCCGCACCTGGAGACCTACCCGCAGCTGCACCAGCTGTTCTGGGAGGCCACCAAGCTCGCGGGCGCGGCCGGCGGCAAGGGCACGGTCGACGTCGCCAAGGCCGACGAGCTCCTCGGCAAGATCGACGACATCTCCAAGATCTTCTGGGAGACCAAGGCCGCTTAAAACCCTCACAACGATGTTGTGAGAGGGCACCGGTGATCCGGATCGAGGAAACGTCCCCGGGACACCCCTTGATCCGGATCGGGGCCCGCGAGGAGGCGTCATCGCCGTCACGGCGTCCGGGTCGCGACGCCCGGTCGTCCAGCAGGCCGAACACCGGCGCGCCGGCGCGTCCGGTCACCGCCCAGGACCGCGATGCGCCAGGGCCGTCATTAAAAACAGTGCCCTTTTTGCGTATCTTCAGGGGCTCTTGATGGTGGCAAATCGCCCCGATCGCGAGTCCAAGCGGGCCAACCACCGTCTCAGGGCTGTAGGTTGCAGTCAGCGACTCTGCGAGGAGGAACGTGACCGAACACACCGAGGCGCCCGCGGTCGGCATGGGCGGGATCCGTGACGTGGTGAGCGTCCGGCTGCCGGCGACGAGCGCCTATCTGTCCGTGCTGCGTACGGCGACAGCCGCACTCGCCGTACGGCTGGACTTCACGCTGGACGAGATCGAGGATCTTCGGATCGCGGTCGACGAGGCGTGTGCGATGCTGCTGACCCAGGCTGTTCCCGGCACAGATCTGACCGCCGAGTTCGAGCTCACCGGGCAGCTGATGAAAGTGCGGGTCGAGGTCAGCACAGTGGGGAGCACGCCTCCGAAGCGCGACGACTTCGCGTGGATGGTGCTCACCGCCCTGGCTGACGATGTGGATGCCGTAACCGACTCCCCCGACCGTATGGCGATCGTCCTCCGCAAGCGCCGAGGCGCGGCGAGGCCGGCGTGACGGAAAGGACTCGTGCCATGGCCGCCAGCGACCACGCGGTGCCCGACCGGGTGCGTGCGCGCCTGCTCTTCGCGGAACTGGTGGAGTTGACCTCCGACGACCCGCGGCGTCAGCGCATTCGTGACGAGCTCGTCGAGCTCCACCTTCCCCTCGTCGAATACCTCGCCCGCCGGTTCCGCAACCGGGGTGAGTGGCTGGACGACCTCACCCAGGTCGCGACCATCGGGCTGATCAAATCGATCGACCGCTTCGATCTCGGCCGCGGGGTGGAGTTCTCCACCTACGCGACCCCGACGATCGTGGGCGAGATCAAACGCCACTTCCGTGACAAGGGCTGGGCGGTCCGCGTGCCGCGCCGCCTGCAGGAGCTCAAGCTCTCGCTCACCAAGGCGATCAGTGAGCTCTCCCAGCGGGAGGGGCGCGCGCCGACCGTGGCCGAGCTGGCCGCGTTCCTGAAGATGAGCGAGGAGGAGGTGCTCGAAGGGCTGGAGTCGGCCAACGCCTACTCCACGGTCTCCCTCGACGCGCCCGACTCCGGCGACGACGACGCGCCGGCGGTGGCCGACTCCCTCGGGATCGTGGACGACTCCCTGGAGGGTGTCGAATACCGCGAGTCGCTCAAGCCCTTGCTGGAGCGGCTGCCCCCGCGTGAGAAGCGGATCCTGCTGCTGCGTTTCTTCGGCAACATGACGCAGTCTCAGATCGCCACCGAGCTCGGCATCTCCCAGATGCACGTGTCCCGGTTGCTCGCCAGGACCCTCGCCCAGCTCCGGGAGGGTCTCACCGTCGACGACTAGCGAGAGGGCTGGTCGTGGTCTCCGTAGAGGGCGTGTGTCGTCGGCGGGGACAGCAGCGTGACCAGTCCGATCACCGCGAGGACGATCAGCGAGACGCCGATCACCCGCTGGTCGGACTGGATCATCGTGACCGAGACCGGGATGGCGAAGATCTGCGTCAGCACCCCCGGGCTCCGCGACCATCGCTCCGAGTGGAGCATTCCCCAGCCGACCCAGAGCAGGGCCGCGCCGATGATGATCCCGAACGCGGCGACGGCGATCGAGGTCATCAGGTCGGACGGCCGGCCGATCACCGTCTCCACTCCGGCGTAGCCGCCGAGGAGCAGGACGGTCGCGCCTTCCAGCGCCATGACGGCGGCGGCGACGGTGAGGGTCATCGGACGGTTCGACACGGGGCAACCCTATCGTCGGGTATGGCCGCCCGGCCCTTCCCCCACCCCGGCCCCGCTCCTCGTCCTCCCTCCCCGCGCATCAGGCTTCTCCTTCCGCCGCCTCAGCCCGGTTTCCGGCGGATACGCTGAGGTCATGCGCGCGATGCTCCTGGTGAATCCGAAGGCGACGACGACCAACCAGCGAACCAGGGACGTTCTCATCAGAGCGCTGAGCGCGACGATGAACCTCACCGTCGAGGAGACGGCCTACCGGGGGCACGCGATGCGGCTCTCCCGCAAGGCGCACGCCTCCGGCTACGACGCGGTGGCCGTGCTGGGGGGTGACGGCACCATCAACGAGGCGGTGAACGGGCTGCTCGACCCGGTGGACGGCAAGGCCGGCGACGAGGGCAGCTCGATCGACAGGCCCGCGCTGCTCGCGATCCCCGGTGGCAGCGCGAACGTCTTCGCGAGGGCCCTGGGCCTGCCGAACGACCCGGTCGAGGCGATGGGGGCGATCCTGGAGGCGATCCGCGACGACCGGAGACGGACCGTCGGACTCGGTCAGGCGATCTGGGGTGACCACAGTAGATATTTCACGTTCTGTAGTGGTCTGGGGTACGACGCCGAGGTGATCAGGGCGGTCGAGGGGATGCGGGGCACCGGCCGCAAGGCGACACCCACCCGCTATGTGAACACCGCGTTACACCACTATCTGTCGACCGACAAACGTCACCCGCCGATGACCGTCGAGGGCCCCGACGTGCCGCGGACCGGCGGCATCTTCATGGCCGTCGTCTCCAACACCTCCCCGTGGTCCTACATCGGCCCTCGGCCGGTCTCCCCGACCCCGTGGGCGAGCTTCGAGACCGGGCTCGACCTTCTGGGCCTGCAGCGTCTCGGCCTGCCCTTCATGCTCCAGCTGATGCCCCAGATCCTCGGTGAGCGCGACACGCTGCCGACAGGTCGCCACCTGGTGCAGCTCCACGACGAGAAGGAGTTCACCCTGAGCGCCGGGCGCCCCGTGGCGTTCCAGCTGGACGGGGACTACTTGGGAGAGGTCGAACGAATAACGTTCCGCTCTATCCCCGACGCGTTACAGGTCTTGGTCTAATCGGTTACGTGCGAGCCTGTGTGACGCATCCGACATCCATTTCAGGCAAAACGTTCCCCCAAACCTCTTGCGTGTACTAAGCGTGGCTGACAATCTCAAGATGACGTCGGAACGTAGGACCTTTGAGCGACCACCTCGCTCCCAGGCCACCGGCGATCAAGCGGGCAGTCCCCCGACCCGGATCACGGGCCGGGGATCCGTTCGCGCTGATTAGTGAAACTCTTCACAAAGTGAGCCGCCGGAGCCGACGCAAGGGCTCCTCTTACGAAGGAGTGGACGCATGGACTGGCGCCACCGAGCCGCCTGCCGTGACGTGGACCCCGAGCTGTTCTTCCCGATCGGCAACACCGGCCCCGCCCTGATGCAGATCGAAGAAGCCAAGCAGGTCTGCGGTACGTGCAGCATCAGCGAAGCATGCCTGAAGTGGGCCCTGGAATCCGGTCAGGACGCCGGTGTCTGGGGCGGCCTGAGTGAGGACGAGCGACGCGCGCTCAAGCGCCGCACGGCTCGTGCCCGCGCCCGCGCGAGCGTCTGACCCCTCCGCGCCGATCCTTCCGTCTCCCCCGGCCGGGTGACGAGCACGTCCCCGGCCTGGTGAGCCCGCCTTTCGTCCCGGGCGACAAGCACGTCCCCTCGCGAGAACGCGACCCGACGCGCTCCCCCTCCCCCGCTCAGACCGCGGGGAGGGGGATGCTCAGGCTCACCTCGGTCCCGCCACCCTGGCGTGGCTCGATGGCGAGACGCCCGGACAGCTCACCCACCACCAGGGTACGGACGATCTGCAGGCCGAGACTGGTGGCCTGGTCGAGATCGAAGTCCTCCGGCAGCCCGCTGCCGTCGTCGGACACGATCACATCCAGCCGCTCGGCCCCGCGTGACACGATCACTTGGAGCTTGCCCTGACGCTGCGCCAGCCCGTGCTGAACCGCGTTCTGCAGCAGTTCGGTGAGGACCATCGCGAGCGGCGTCGCGATCTCCGAGCGCAACACCCCGAACGCCCCGATCCGGGACGGCACCACCTGCGCCTCGGGCGCCGCGACCTCCCCCGTCATCGCGATCACCCGGTCGGCGATGTCGTCGAAGTCGACCTGCTCCTCGGGCGTGTGCGAGAGCGTCTCGTGCACGATCGCGATCGACCCGACCCTGCGCACCGCCTCCTCCAGCGCCTCCCTGCCCTCCGGCAGCTGCATCCGCCTGGCCTGGAGCCGCAGCAGCGCGGCCACGGTCTGCAGGTTGTTCTTCACCCGGTGGTGGATCTCCTTGATGGTGGCGTCCTTGGTCATCAGCTCCCGCTCGCGGCGCCGCAGCTCGGTCACGTCCCTGATGAGCACCAGCGCGCCGATTCTCCCGCCGCCGACGACCAGCGGGATCGCCCGCAGCTGCACGACCGTGCCGCCCGACTCCACCTCCGTCTCCTTGGGCTCCCGCCCGCTCGCGACGAGCATCAGGTTCTCGTTGATGGGCTCGTCGGAGTAGCAGAGCGTCGCGGTCGTACGGCCCAGCTCCGCGCCGACCAGGTCGGCGTTGAGACCCAGCCGCCGGTAGGCCGACAGCGCGTTCGGCGAGGCGTACGTGACACGGCCCGCCCGGTCGAGCCTGAGCAGCCCGTCGCCCACCCTCGGCGAGCGGACCAGGATCGGCTCGGCGCCGGAGAACGGGAAACGGCCCTCGGCCACCATCTGGGCCAGGTCGGAGGCGCTCTGCAGGTAGGTCAGCTCCAGGCGGGAGGGGGTGCGCGCGGAGGAGAGGTTCGTCGAGCGCTGGATGACGCCCAGGAAGTGGTCGGCCCGCCGCACCGGGATGGTCTCCTCACGGACCGGCACCCCGCTCGACCAGTCGGGATCGCCCTCACGGCAGATGCGCCGCTCGTTCCAGGCGGTCTCCAGGAGCGGCTTCTCCCCCGCCGACGCCGTCATGCCCACGATGTCGTCGTGGTAGACCGTCGGCCCCGTGGTGGGCCTCATCTGCGCGATCGCGATCCAGCCGGTGCCCTCCTTCAGGGGGATCCACAAGATCAGGTCCGCGAAGGAAAGGTCGGCAAGGAGCTGCCAGTCGGACACCAGCGAGTGCATCCACTCAAGGTCCGCATCGTCGAGCGCGGTGTGACGAACCGCCAGGTCGCTTAGAGTCGGCACCCGTGCATCATGCGTTCTTTGCAGGCCCGAACGCGAATCGGGTGAGTCCGGCTGGAAAGATGCCGCCTATGGAGCAGACCCCCGATCCGCTGGCCCGGTTCCGCACGGCGGCGGCCACGAGGGAGACGGCGGGGTTGCGGCGGGTCCTGCGCGCCCGCACACCCGACGACGACGGCCTGATCGACCTGGCCTCCAACGACTACCTCGGCCTGGCCAGGGACGAGCGGCTGATCGAGGCGGCCGTGGAGGCCACCCGCGCCTGGGGCACGGGCTCCACGGGCTCCCGCCTGGTCACGGGCTCCACGGCCCTGCACGCGCGCCTGGAGACGCGTCTGTGCGCCTTCACCGACGCGCGGGGCGCCCTGGTGTTCTCCTCCGGCTATCTGGCCAACCTGGCCGCCGTAGCGGCCCTGGGCAGGGACGCCCTGGTGGTCTCCGAGGCGGGCAACCACGCCTCCATCGTGGACGCCTGCCGGCTGTCGCGCTCACGGGTCGTGGTCACTCCGCACCGGGACACGACGGCCGTGGAGAAGGCACTCGCCGACCGGGACGAGGAGCACGCGATCGTGGTCACCGACGCGGTCTTCTCCGTGGACGGCGACCTGGCACCGCTTGAGGAACTGCACGCGGCGACGGCGCGCCAGGGCGCGCTGCTGATCGTCGACGAGGCGCACTCGATCGGGGTCGTCGGCGCTCGCGGGCAGGGTGCGGTGCACGCCGCGGGGCTCGCGGCCGAACCGGGTGTTGTGAGAACGATCACACTGTCGAAATCCCTGGGATCGCAGGGTGGAGCAGTGCTCGGCGCGCCCGAGGTTATCCAGACCCTCGTGGACACGGGACGCTCGTTCATCTTCGACACCGGGCTCGCACCGGGCAGCGTGGCGGCGGCACTCGCCGCCGTCGATATCCTTCACCATCAGCCCGAACTGCCCGGACTTGTCCGGACCAGGGCGAGGGAGCTGGCCGCGATGGCCCGTGACCTCGGCCTGGAGACCGGCGATCCGGCGGGCGCGGTCGTCCCCATCGTGCTCGGCCCGCCCGAGACCGCGCTTCGGGCCGCCCTCGTCTGCGCGGAACACGGGGTGCGCGCCGGATGCTTCCGGCCGCCTTCGGTGCCGGTCGGCCGCTCTTGCCTGCGGTTGACGGCACGGGCCAATCTGAGTTCCGATGATCTAGCGGTGATCCGGGGTGCACTCACCGCCGTGGCCGAGATGAAGGTGACCATGTGAGCGACGACTCCCCGCGGATCCCGAAATACTACGACGTCAAGCGCAGCCTGCTCAGCCTCACCAAGAGCCTGCCCGCAGGCAGCGCCCTGCCACCGGAACGGGCCCTCGCGGTCCGCTTCGAGACGTCGCGCACGACCGTGCGCCAGGCCCTGTCCGAGCTCGTGGTCGAGGGCCGCCTGGTGCGCATCCAGGGCAAGGGGACGTTCGTCGCGCAACCCAAGGTCGCCCAGGTCCTTCAGCTCACCTCCTACACCGGGGACCTGCGGACCGTCGGCCTCGAACCCGACACCAAGATCCTCGACATCAGCTACGTCACCGCCGACGAGGCGCTCGCCCGCCGCCTGGCGATCAACGCCGGCGGCCGCGTGCTGCGCCTCCACCGGCTGCGCCTGGCCAACGGCGAGCCGATGTCGATCGACACCACCCACCTGTCGGCCCGGCGCTTTCCCCGCCTCAGGCGGGAGCTGGAGATGCACTCCTCGCTGTACGAGACGCTGTACAACGCGTACAACGTGCGGCTGACCGACGCCGAGGAGATCATAGAGACCGTGCTCGCCACCCCGTACGACGCGCAGGTGCTCAGTGTGGACGTCGGCCTGCCGATGCTCCTGCTCACCCGGCACGCCTTCGACGCGGACGGCAACCCGGTCGAGTGGGCCCAGTCCCTGTACCGGGGAGACCGCTACAAGTTCATCACCCGCCTGCGCCGCCCCTGAGGCACACCGGTCCCGCGTACCCCGGCGCCGTTCCGTGCCCGCGCACGGCGACGTCCGCTCCCCTGAGGCGCGCGCCCGCACCGCCCGCGCGCCTCTCCACCGCCCCCACCGCCTCTTCACCACCCGCGCCGCCCGCCCCGCACCGCCTTTTCTGCGTCCACCCCGCCTAAGGTGAGACAGGTGAGCATTCTCGTGGTCACCGGGACCGACACCGGGGTGGGGAAGACGGTCGTCACCGCGGCGGTGGCCTCGCTCGCCAGGGAGCGGGGCTCCTCGGTCGCGGTGGTGAAGCCCGCGCAGACCGGGGTGTCCGGCGCCGACCCCGGCGACGTGGACGACGTCATCCGGCTGTCCGGAGTGGGGACGACCTTCGAGCTGGCCAGATATCCCGCCGCGCTCTCCCCCGCCGCGGCGGCCCGCCTGTCCGGCCTGCCACCGGTCTCCGTCGCGCGGGCCGCGGCCCGGATCGAGGAGCTGGCCTCCTCGCACCGGCTGGTGATCGTCGAAGGTGCGGGCGGGCTGCTCGTCCGCTTCGACGAGGAGGGTGCGACCCTCGCCGACCTCGCCCGCGCGCTCTCGGCACCGGTCCTCCTGGTGGTCAGGGCCGGGCTCGGCACCCTCAACCACACCGCGCTGACGCTGGAGGCGATGGCCCACCGAGGGCTGGAGCCCGCCGGGGTGGTGATCGGCTCCTGGCCCGCCGAGCCCGGCCTCGCCGAGCGGAACAACGTGGCGGACCTGGAGATGCTGGCCGCCCGGCCGCTGGCGGGCGCCCTCCCCGAGGGAGCCGGGCTGCTGGAGCGCGACGCCTTCGCCCGCGCGGCCCGCGCGGGGCTGGGTCCCACGCTGGGGGGCGGCTTCGACCCCGCTTCCTTCCGGGCCACCCTTAGGCTTTCCCCGTAGCCGAAGCCGCGGCCCATCTCCCCGCTGGAGGTATCAGATGAGCGACATCCTCGAGATCGCCCGGACGCAGGTGCTTGAGGAGGGCCGTGGGCTCGACGCCGCGCAGGCGCTCCGTTGCCTGGAGCTTCCCGACGACCGTCTCGACGAGTTGCTCGCCCTCGCCCACGAGGTGCGGATGAAGTGGTGCGGCCCGGAGGTGGAGGTCGAGGGCATCGTCTCCCTCAAGACCGGCGGCTGCCCGGAGGACTGCCACTTCTGCTCGCAGTCCGGGCAGTTCTCCTCCCCGGTCCGCGCCGTCTGGCTCGACATCCCCTCGCTGGTCGAGGCCGCCAGGGAGACCGCGGCGACCGGTGCCACCGAGTTCTGCATCGTGGCCGCCGTACGGGGCCCCGACCGGCGCCTGATGGACCAGGTCCGCGAGGGGGTGAAGGCGATCCGCGAGGCGGTCGACATCAACGTGGCGTGCTCGCTCGGCATGCTCACCCAGGAGCAGGTCGACGAGCTGGCCGAGATGGGCGTGCACCGCTACAACCACAACCTGGAGACCGCGAGGTCGCACTTCGAGAAGGTCGTCACCACCCACACCTGGGAGGAGCGCTGGGACACCTGCCTGATGGTGCGCGAGGCCGGGATGGAACTGTGCTGCGGCGGCATCGTGGGGATGGGCGAGACCCGGGAGCAGCGGGCCGAGTTCGCCGGCCAGCTCGGCGAGCTGGCGCCCGACGAGGTCCCGCTGAACTTCCTCAACCCGCGCCCCGGCACCCCCTTCGAGTCCTTCCCGCTGCTGGAGGGACCGGAGGCGCTCAGGACGATCGCCACCTTCAGGCTCGCGCTGCCCCGCACGATCCTGCGCTACGCGGGTGGCCGCGAGCTGACCCTGGGCGACCTGGGCACCCGTGAGGGCATGCTCGGCGGCATCAACGCGATCATCGTCGGCAACTACCTGACCACCCTCGGCCGTACGGCCGAGGCCGACCTCGGCCTGCTGGTGGACCTCAAGATGCCCATCAAGGCGCTCTCCGACACCCTCTGAGACCCCCTCGGAGCCTCGCGCGGGCTCGCGGAGATCACCCTCACCCTCAACCTGTTCGGGAACATCTCGGAGCCTCGCGCGCGGGCTCGCGGAGACGCGAAGGTCCCCGCGAGCCCGATCTCACCCGGCCACTGCCGAACTCCCGCCGGTTCTCGCCTTACCTCGTAGGATCCGCACTCCGCCTGTACCGGACTCCCCGCCGATCTCCGTCCCGCCACGGTGGGTCCGCGCTCCGGCCCGTACCGAACCCCCGTCGCCCCCGTACGGTGCCCGCCACCAGGCGTTGGGCGGTTCGATTCCCGACAGACACGATATGTGCCGGCCGCATTAGGCGATGGGATCGGGGCAGGGGGAACAATCCCTGTCCGGCTAAGTGACTGACTGGTAGGTTGCGCGATATGGAGTCTCCCAAGCACGCAGGTGACATAGCGGTCGCCGTCTCCAAGGCATATGGCATCGAGACCATGTTCACCCTGTCCGGCGGGCACATCTTCCCGCTTTACGACGGTGCGGTCCACGAGGGAATGCCCATCTTGGACGTACGCCACGAGCAGAGTGCCGTCTTCGCCGCGGAGGCGACCGCACGGCTGACGCGCAAACCCGGGCTGGCCGTGCTCACCGCGGGGCCCGGCATCACCAACGGCGTCAGCGGGGTGGCCACCGCGCACTTCAACGGCTCCCCCGTGGTGGTCATGGGAGGCCGTGCCCCGCAGTCGCGCTGGGGGTCGGGCGCGCTGCAGGAGATCGACCACCCGCCGCTGTTCGCCCCTATCACCAAGCTGGCCTTCACCGGCTCCGGTGCCGACTCCATCGCCCAGGACGTGGAGATGGCCTTCCGTACGGCCCTCGCCCCGCACCGCGGCCCCGTCTTCCTCGACTTCCACATGGATCACCTCTTCTCGGCCGCGCCCTCGCTTGAGGAGGCCCCCGAGACGCTGACCCCGTCCCCGCTGGAGCCCGACCCCGACGCACTCGCCTCGATCGCCCAGCTGATCGCCGAGGCCCGGCACCCGGTGCTGGTGCTCGGCTCCGACGTGTGGATGGATCGCGCCGAGGAGGTCGCCAGAAGCTTCGTCGAGGAATACCGCCTACCGGTCGTCCCCAACGGCCAGGGCCGCGGCATCCTGCCCGCCGGTCACGAGCTGCTGGTCACCCGGGCGAGGGGAATGGCGTTCTCGCAGGCCGACCTGGTGATCGTGGCGGGCGCCCCGATCGACTTCCGCCTCGGCTACGGCTGGTTCGGCGGCAAGGACGGCGCCCCGCTCGCCAAGGTCGTGCACCTGGCCGACGCGCCGTCACAGCTGACCACGCACATGGATCCCGTCGCCGTCGCCGCCGGCGACCTCTCGCTGCTCTTCTGGAGCCTCGGCGCGGCCTGTGCCAACGCGGGCGTCTCCCCCAAGACCTACGCGCCCTGGGTGACGCAGCTGTCCGAGGCCGCCTCGGCCGCCGTCGCCGCCGACGTCGACCTGCTGGAGTCCGCGTCCGACCCGATCCACCCGATGCGCATCTACGGGGAGCTGGCCAAGGTCCTCGCCGACGACGCCGTGGTGATCGGCGACGGCGGCGACTTCGTCTCGTACGCGGGCAAGTACGTCGAGCCGCGCCAGCCGGGCAACTGGCTCGACCCGGGCCCGTACGGCTGCCTGGGCACGGGCCTGGGCTACGCCATCGCCGCCAGGATCGCCCGTCCCTCCTCGCAGGTGGTGCTGCTGCTCGGCGACGGCGCGGCCGGCTTCTCGCTGATGGACGTCGACACGCTCGTGCGGCACCGCCTGCCCGTCGTGATGATCTGCGGCAACAACGGCATGTGGGGCCTGGAGAAGCACCCCATGCAGATGCTCTACGGCTACGACGTGGCCGCCGAGTTGCAGCCCCAGTGCCGCTACGACCAGGTGGTCACCGCCCTCGGCGGCGGTGGCGAGCTCGTCACCGACCCCTCGGAGATCGGCCCGGCCCTGCGCCGCGCGTTCGACTCCGGTGTCCCCTACATGGTCAACATCGCCACCGACCCCTCGGTGGCCTATCCCCGGCACACCACGGGCATCTGAAGGAGCGTCACCGGGCTCGCACACGAAGGACCGAAGGGGTCTCCCGTGGGCGAGCCCGTCGTCACACCACCCGAAATCAAGGCTCGCCCGTCGTCACCGCGCGAAGCCGGTGTGCCGACACACGACCTTGCCGGGGAGATCAGACCCGGAGGGAGCCGGTCACCCGGTCGTGATACCCGGTCAACGTTCGGAGACGGGCCGCTAGGACTTGCCCGTCGACGTCGGGGTGGGCGTCGGCGGGCAGGGGACGGGGGCGATGATGATCTCCACCGGCTTGGACGGGTCCCACATCGTGTCCGCGCCGGGGAGGGACTCGACCACCTCGGTGCAGTGCTCGGGTTTGACGTCGGCGCTGTAGGTGCGCTTCACCTTGAAGCCCGCCTGTTTGAGCGTCGCCTCCGCCGCCTCCGGCTTCATGCCGACGGTGCCGGGCACCCTCTTCTTCGGCAGCGGCGTCGGGCTCGGGGTCGGTGTGGGGGTGGGAGTCGGTTTCGGCGTCTTCGTCACCGTCGGGGTGGGGGTCGGCGTCCCCTCGTCCTCCTCGGCGGGCTTCGGGCTGGGCCGCCTGGTCGTCCGCGTCACCGTCGGGGTGGGCGAGGGCGTCCTGCGGGTCTTCACCGCCGACGGCTTCGTCTCGTCGACGGTGGGCGTGGCCACCGGCGGCTGCCCCAGGGAATTCGCGGCCTCCTTGGAGGCCGCCATCCCATTGATCGCCACCGCGACGAGACCCGCGCACATCACGACCGCGACCGCCGACGACGCGACCAGCACACTCCTGCTCCTCGGCTTCTGCGCGCCGCGGCGCCCGCGACCCTGCGCGACCGCCTCAGATCCCACCGTCGGCGAGGTGGAGTGCTGCGCGCTCCCCTGCCAACTACCGGTCGGAGGCTGGGCGCCCTGCCAGTTTCCCGCAGGGGCCTGGGCTCCCTGCCAACCTGTCTGCGGAGCGGCCGGTCCCTGCCCCTGCCCCTGCCAGCCGGTCTGTTCCTGCGGGCCGCCCTGGGGGGCCTGGGTCTGCCAGCCGGTCTCCGGCGGCCCCGCCTGCCGCGCGGACGCCGACAGCGTGTCGCCGCCCTCCGCACCGAAGGCGGCCTGTCTGGCGGCGGCGCTCATCGCCGCGGCGCTGGGGAAGCGCCGGGCCGGATCCTTGGCGAGGGAGCGCTCCACAAGTGCCCTCACCGCGGGCGGAACGTCCGGCGGCAGCGGCGGCGGCGTCTCGCGGATGTGCTTGAGCGCGATCGTGACGGGCGTGTCGCCGTCGAACGGACGCTGCCCGGCCAGGCACTCGTACGCCACCACGCCCAGCGCGTAGATGTCGACGGCCGGTGTCACGGGTGCGCCCTCGGCCTGCTCGGGCGCGCAGTAGGCGGCGGTGCCGAGCACCATGCCCGCGTCCGTCAGCCGGCTGGCGGAGTCGGACCTGGCGATGCCGAAGTCGGTGAGCACGAGCGTGCCGTCCGACCGCACCAGCAGGTTGCCCGGTTTGATGTCCCGGTGGACGATGCCCTGGTCGTGGACCGCCTGCAGTGCCGAGGCCGCCTGGGCGATGAGATCCATCGCGGCCCCGGGGGCGATGCGCCGCAGCCGCCCGAGCAGGCGGTCGAGCGGCTCGCCGTCGACGAACTTCATCACCAGGTATGCCGTCGCCCCCGCGCCGGGCACCTCGTGAACCCCGTAGTCGTACACGTCGACGACCCCGGGGTGGTTGATCGTCGCCATCGCCCTGGCCTCGCCCTGGAAGCGAACCAGGAAGCCCGGGTCGTCGGTACGGCCGGGAAGCAGCACCTTCACGGCGACGGTGCGAGCCAGGACGATGTCCTCGCCCTTCCACACCTCGCCCATACCGCCGGCCCCAATGCGGGTGCTTAGGCGATACCGCCCCGCCAGCGTCGTGCCTTGGGCCACCATGGCTCCCCCGTAACCCTCTTCACTCCTACCTCAGAGCTCTCCAACAAAGCGGATCCGCGTCGCGGCACCATCACGGCGCTGTAACGAAACCCTGCATGCCGCATGGCTCACAAACGAGATGCGTGCCGTAGCATCGCACAAAACCCGGCACTTTTAGGTGTACTTATCCACCTTGCAGGCTCTTGCGCCCAAAGCCACCCGAAAATCACAGAGGAAACAATCAACGCGGGCGCCACGGCGTCACCCCAAGACATCCGGGACGAACTCCGCAAAATCCTACAAGGCTCGGCAAAGAACATGTGAGTCGGGGTGAAGCCGAGCGGCGTCAACCGCTCGTGGTGCCGTGTTCGGCGCAGCGCGCGGACCAGCCGCCGGGGGTCACCTGCACCACCATCCGGCGGCGGCAGCGAGAACAGTAGCGGGGTGGCTCCATCGCGCGGGCCGACAGACACGCGGCGTGGTCGGCCTCGCCCTCCGGGCGCCCGCAGTGATCGCAGTACGAGGTCACGAGACCAGACCCTATGCTGACGCGCATGACGCTCGCTCCCGGTCTGCAGGCACGGCTGCTCATCATGGTGGAAACCGAGGACACCGCGACAAAGGTCGGCAGCGGTGACGTCCCAGTACTCGCCACCCCCCGCCTGCTCGCCCTCGCCGAGCGGGCCACCGTCCAGGCGGTCGCGGGTGACCTGGCCCCGGGCCAGACCTCCGTCGGCACCCGCGTCTTTCTGGAGCACCTGGAGGCCAGCCCGGTCGGCACGCATGTCGAGATCACCGTCGAGCTCACCGAGGTCGACGGGCGCCGCCTGGTCTTCGGCTTCACCGCCCGCGACCGGACGTCCGTCGTCGCCTCGGGAACGATCGAGCGCGTGGTCGTCGACCGTGAGCGCTTCCTCGCCCGGCTCGCCCGCGACGGCGGGACTACTCGATAACGGCGATCAGGTCGCCCTCCTGGATGACGTCGCCCTCGGCGACCTTCAGCTGGGAGATCACGCCACCGTCCTCCGTCAGGACCGGGATCTCCATCTTCATCGACTCAAGGATGACCAGGGTGTCACCGTCCTCGACGGGGTCACCCTCGGACACGAGGACCTTCCAGACATTCGCCACCATCTCAGCGCGGATCTCGGCCACCGGAAACTCCCATCGTTCAACGTCTCTCAACTGTGTCAGAAAAAGCTGATCACGCCCGCCTAGGAGGGCACCAGTCCCGAGTCGTAGTTTCCGTCGACGAACTCCTGCCGCTCCAGCGGCCCGGCGGGTCACTCCTCGTGTCCCGCACGCGGAAACGCGCCACGGCCTCGCGGGCGCCCGCGTCGACGTGGCCCCGCGCGAGTGCCTCGTCGGTCTTCCGTGGCGAACGACGGGCCTGCGTCCAGCGAGGTCTAGAGCCGGTGGATCGGAGCCAGCCTGTCGATCACACGGGCCATCGCCTCGACGACCGTCGGGTCATACTCCTGCCCCACCCCCAGACGGAGCCGTTCGAGGGCGGCGCCCGCCCGGTCGCGGTCGCTGGAACCGCCGACGAGGTCGTCGTAGGCGTTGGCCGTCTTGATGATGCGGCTCGCCATCGGAGACGCCTCCGCGCAGGTGTCGCACTGGCGGCGGACGATCTCGGCCACCCGGTCGAGCACCCCGGTCTGCCTGATCACCTCCGCTCCCAGCTCGGCGATGCGCCGCGCCTGCTCGGGGTCGGTGAGGACCGTCGCACCGCCGGGAATGGGATCGCGCAGCGACAGCTGGCCGATGTCGTGCATGAGCGCGGCGTACTCGAGCTCCAGCAGCTCGGGCTCCGCCATGCCGAGCTCCCGCCCCACCGCCACCGCCAGACGGCTCACCCGGCGGGAGTGCCCCGGCTCGACGTACCCGCCGACCTCGGTGACCCGTGACAGCGCCCGTACGGTCTGCAGGTAGGTGGCCCTGATCCCGGCGTACTTGCGGAAGGCGACCTGGGTGACGAGCAGCGGCGCCGCGAAGACCAGCAGCGCGGTCATGCCCATGCTGTGCGAGGCGAGCGCGAGCAGGATGCCGGAGGCGGCGACGGCCGCTCCCAGCGGCGCGGCCATCCGCAGCTCGTCGCGGACCGCCACCTTGAAGGCGGCACGCACCTGCTCGGCCCGCAGCATGGCGGCGAGCAGCACGTCGACCATCACCATGAGCAGGATGAGCAGGGCCATCACGCCGAGCGCGGGCCACCAACCGCTCTCCCCTCCCCCCGCGAGGTCGGACAGCGGCCCCGCCAGCGGCCGGTAGGCCAGCGCCAGCAGAGCACCGGTGAAGAGCCTGCGCGCCATCCCGTCCAGCTGGGGCGGGCGACCCACCGCGAGGTGCGGCAGCGCCCCCGCCACCATGCCGACCGACAGCACCGCGACGACCTGCAACGCCGAATGCCGGGTGGGGACACCCCCCATGTCCAGCAGGAGCGTGTAACCGAGCGCGGCCGCCGCGCCGATCGGGGCCACCTCCCTGTTGCCGGGCATGGTGAGCCTGACCAGCTCGCCGATCGCGATCAGCGCGCCGAAGGCGACGGCGAGCTGAGGGTCGAGCAGGCCGGTCGCGGCCGTGTGCGCCACCCCGGCCACCGCCACGAGTCCCGCCGCGCAGATCAGCAGGAGCTGGCCCGAGTCGAGCGTCCGGAGAACGCGGCCGGCGCCGGAGCCGTTCATCGCTCGGACACCACCGTTCATCGCTCGGACACCACCTGGATGGGCATGGTCGGGTCGTCGTGGTCCTTCGCGGTCGTCTCCGTCACGTCGGCCGGGGGCGTGACGACCGTGCGCGGCGGCTCCCAGCCGTGACGGTCGACGGCCTTGACGAACGCCACCACCATCACCGGGTCGAACTGGGTGCCGGCGCCCTTGCGCAGCTCGGTCATCGCCACCTCGCGCGAGCGGGCGTTGCGATAGGAGCGGTCGGAGGTCATCGAGTCGAAGGCGTCGGCCACCGCGATGATCCTGGCGAACTCCGGGATCTCGTCGCCCGCCAGCCCCATCGGGTAGCCCTTGCCGTCCTGCCGCTCGTGGTGGTGCATGATCCCGGCGAACGCCTCGTCCAGGAAGTCGATGCCGCGCACGATCTCCAGCCCGCGCATCGGATGGAGCTGGATGGCCGCGAACTCCTCCTCGCTGAGCGGGCCGTCCTTCTGCAGCACCTTGGTCGGCACGCCCAGCTTGCCCACGTCGTGGAGCATCCCCGCGTAACGGATCGCGCGCAACCGCTCCGATCCCATGCCGATCTCCTCGGCGATCATGCCTGCGGCCTTGGAGACGCGGGTGCAGTGGCCACGCGTGTAGTAGTCCTTGGTCTCCACGGCCTGGCAGAGCGCGGCGATCGTCGCGTCGTAGGAGCGCTGCTGCGCGAGATACTGGCCGAAGGCCCAGCGGGCCACGAAGAGCGGGAGCAGCACGAGCACCGCGGATATCGAGTTGACCGTGGCCCACAATCCGGCGATCAGCAGGCCGAAGGTGGCGTAGCCGAAGTAGGAGACCATGAACTGTGCCACGTCCCGCCGCGGCACCTGGTCGGCCTGACCGGTGAGCTTCAGCACGAGCGCGATCAGCACGAAGTTGAGGGGCACGAAGACGGCCGCCGCGCCCGCGAACGGCACGATGATGTCGTCGAACTCGGCGACGGTCGGCACCCCCGACCTGCCGCCGAGCCACACGTAGACCCGGCCGGCGACGTAACCGCAGATGGCGAACTGGGCACTGTTGAACAGCCGCTTCACCAGTGGCAGGCCGGGCCGCACGCTGAACATCGCCGTCATGCCGACCAGCGCCGCTCCCTCCGGGCCGAGCAGCACCACCGCGGCGAGCACGGCGGAGAAGCTGACCGACACCGCGGCCTGCCGGACGTGCAGCAGGGTGGGCACCGACTCGCACACCAGGAACAGCAGGGCCAGGACCATGAGGTTGGACCAGTCGAGCAGATCCAGCCCGCCGTCCGAGACCACGTTGTATCCGAGCAGCGCGAACGCGGCTCCGATGACAAGGATCAGATAGACCTTGGCAAACCACGGCAGTCCACGCAAAGCGGCCACCTTAGGGTTCCTAAAGGGCGCGTGCTCAGGTCCAGGAAATCCCAGGAAAGACTGAGGTGACCGTTTCCTTCAACATGCGCTGCCTCCACGTTGATTTCGCACCCAGGCTATCGAAGCGAACCTGATCAGGAGGGCGAGACGGCCAATCGCAAGCAAAGCGTAATCAAGCAATCACTGTAGGCCATGAATATCCGGAGTATCGGGTTCCGGAGCCGCGCCGGTGATCGCGCCGCCCACACGGGCGGGCACGCGGGACCCTTCGCGTCACGGGCTCGCGAGCCTGCTCCTCGCCCAGTCGACGGTGCTCTTCAGACCCACGGCCAGCTCCGTCTGGGGACGCCAGCCGAGCCCCTCGAACGCGGGGGCCGGGTCGACGGCCATCGCGGGGAGGTCGCCCAGGCGCGCCGGGGCCTCGCCCGGCTCGTCGGCGACACCCGCCGCCTCCGCGATCAGGGAGTGCAGCCTCCGGTCCGTGGTCTGGACTCCGGTGCCCAGGTTGAACCGGCCGCCGCCGCCCTCGGTGCCGCAGGCGCGGGCGAAGCCGTCCACCACGTCGTCGATGAAGATGTAGTCGCGGGTCTGAGTGCCGTCGCCGTACACCACCGTGGGGGTGCCGTTGAGCAGCGCGTCGGTGAAGATGGCGACCACCCCCGCCTCGCCGTCGGGCGACTGGCGCGGGCCGTAGACGTTGGAGAGCACCAGGGTGGTGTAGTCGATGCCGTGGAGCGCCTTGAACGTGGCCAGGTAGGTCTCCGCGCTCAGCTTGGAGGCCGCGTACGGGGAACGCGGGTCGGTCGCCGCGCCGCCGGGGACCGGGATGACCGCCGGCCTGCCGTAGACCGCGACCGAGGAGGCGAAGACGACCTTGCGGGCGCCTCCGCGGTGGGCGGCCGTCAGGACCGACGCGGTGCCCTCGACGTTGAGCCGGGCGTCATGGACCGGGTCGGCGACGCTCTTGCGCACGCTGATCTGCGCGGCGAGGTGGCAGACGACCTCGGGCCTCCACTCGGCGGCGAGGCCGATCAGGGCCGGGTCGCGGATGTCCATCATGTGCAGGGCGAACAGGGGATTCCTCGCGGCGCCGACCAGGTTGCCGCGGTCGCCGCCCGACAGGTCGTCCACGACCGCCACTTCGTGCCCGTCGGCCAGCAGCCGGTCGACGAGGGTGGATCCGATGAAACCCGCCCCGCCGGTCACGAGTATGCGCATGGTGAACCCCCATTGTCGTATGGCCAAGGCCGTACGACAGATCCTAGGAGGTCAGCGAGCCAGTTCGGAGCGCACCTGGTCGATACGGCTGAGCACCTTCGCCCTCAGGTCGGCCGAGACCTGGTCGCAACCGCAGTGTTTGGCGACGAGCTGCTTGACGACCTGCTCCAGGCCGTACTCCTCCAGGCAGGGGTGGCACTCGTCCAGATGCACGCGGATCTCGGCGCAGTTGCTCTCGTCGAGCTCACCGTCGAGGTAGGTGTAGACCTTGTCCAGGACCTCGCGGCAGTCGGTGTCGTGGTGGTCGCCGCAGCTCACGCGATCACCCCGCCCTTGGCCGAGAGGCCCGTGCCGACGGGTTCGTCGTTCCTGTCTCGCGCACTCACTTCGCACCTTCCGCGGGAACCAGGCCACGCTCGCGGGCGTAGTCCTCAAGTTGGGTCCGCAACTGGCGGCGGCCACGGTGCAGCCGCGACATCACGGTCCCGATGGGGGTCCCCATGATGTCGGCGATCTCCTTGTACGGGAAGCCCTCGACGTCGGCGAGGTAGACCGCGATGCGGAACTCCTCGGGAAGCGCGGCCAGCGCCTGCTTCACGTCGGTGTCGGGGAGGTGCTCAAGCGCCTCGATCTCCGCCGACTTCAGCCCCGCCGAGGTGTGCGACTCGGCCCTGGCGAGCTGCCAGTCCTCGATCTCCTCGGCGCCCGACTGCTTGGGCTCCCGCTGCTTCTTGCGGTAATTGTTGATGAAAGTGTTCGTCAGGATCCGGTAAAGCCACGCCTTGAGGTTCGTGCCTTGCTGGAACTGGTGGAAGGACGCGAAGGCCTTCGCGAAGGTCTCCTGAAGAAGGTCCTCGGCGTCCGCGGGGTTCCGGGTCATCCGAAGCGCGGCGGAGTAAAGCTGGTCGAGATAGGGCATGACATCCCGCTCGAACCGTGTGCTCCGCTGCTCCAGAGTCTCCTCGTCTGTCGCAGGGACCTGACCCACCCCCTTAAGATCGCCGGAGTCCTGCTGACGCGGGACACCGTACTGAGCGGAGAATACCCGCTCGACGGGGATAGACCGATCACCGGGGCGGGTGACGGGTTCGATCAAGGCGAGCATCTGCTTGCCAACCTCCGAAAGGATCGTGCGTTGTCCGCTTGCAACACACCCGCACCGCCATCTGTTCCCGCAAGATAGAAGGTGACGAACGACCCGGTACGGGGAAAAAGAAGATACGTACCGGCAGGTAGTTGAAAGACCACCGGATCCTCCCGACGCCAGGAGCTGCTTGTGCTGCCCATCCCGGCCGAAGAGCTGAACGGCTCAGGTGCGCTCGGGCCGTACTGGACCTTTTACCACGCGGTCGTGACCGAGCAACTGAGCCGATGGCTGCCGGAAAAACCGTCCACCGTCCTCGACATGTCCTGTGGGGACGGCCGCTGGGGTGTCCAGGCGGCGAAGTCGGGGCATCGGGTGGTCGAGGTGGTCGACTTCCGCAGGCCCGCGGACGGCCAGCCGCCGCACGACATCTCCAGGGTGAGCCAGGTGCGTGCCGACGACCTGCGCTTCCTGCCCGACAGCAGCGTGGACGCCGTGCTCGCCGAGGAGCGCGCGATGTCGGTGGAGCTCATGGCCGAGTCCGCGGTCGACGACATCGCCCGGGTCCTGCGTCCCGGCGGCCGTGCCCTGGTCTGCGTCGACTCCCTGGTGCTGGGGATGGCGATCCTCGCCGAGCAGAACTACTGGGCCCATCTGCGCCAGACCGGCGAGGTCATGCTCGTGCCCTGGCCCGACGGCAGCATCACCCGCTGCTTCAGCAGCGCACAGCTCCGCGAGCTGCTCACCGACGCCGGGCTGGAGGTCGAGTGGGTACGGCCCCGCACGGTGCTGTCCCCCTCGACGGTCGACCACGTGCTCGCCTCCGACTCCAGCGCGCTCACCTGGCTGGTCAACACCGAGCTGGACACCCATCCGGACGACGACGACACGGTGGGCATCCACCTGGTGGCCAGCGCCCGGCGCCCCTAGCGGGGATCCGTCTAGCCCTCCTTCAGGGGCTCGACGAGCTCGGGGCTGTTGTTCCGCACCGAGTTCACGGCGGTGGAGACCGGGTGGATCTCCAGGCCCGTGGAGCCCGCCGGGATCAGGAACCCCTTCGCGTCGGGCACCCCCGGGTCGAGCCACTCGCCCCAGCGGTCGCGCTCGATCAGCATCGGCATGCGGTCGTGGACCCTGCCCGCCTCGTCCACGGCGTCGGTCGTGATGATGGTGCAGGTCACCAGCCACGAGAGCGGGTCGTCGTCGGCGCGGCCCCGGTCCCGCCAGAACTCGTACAGTCCCGCCATCGCCATCACGCCGCCGTCGGCGGGGCGGACGAAGTAGGGCTGCTTCTTCGGCTTCCCCTTGGCGTCCTTCTCGTCCAGCACGGCCCACTCGTAGTAACCGTCCGCGGGGATGAGGCACCTGCGCTCGGCGAACGCCTTGCGGTAGGCGGGCTTCTCGGCCACCGTCTCCACCCGCGCGTTGATCATCTTGGATCCGATGGACGGGTCCTTCGCCCAGGCGGGGACGAGTCCCCAGCGGACCACGCGGAGCTGCCGGATCGGCCGGTCACCCGGCGCCGACTTCGGCACCCGGCTCATCACCGCGTACACCGGTTTCGTGGGCGCGACGTTGTAGTCGGGCCCGAGTTCCTCGTCGGCCGCTCCGTCGAGCTCGACCTGGAACTCCTCCAGCAACTCCTGCTTGCCCCGCGCAGACGCGTATCTCCCGCACATACCTCCACTTTGCCACGCCGCGACACGCCGGGACGTTCCCGACCCCGTTTTCCGATCTTGTCGCCCTCCGGCCCGCCCCCACCCGAGCCCGGCCGTCCCTCCGTCCCCGTCGTCCCTGTCGTCCCTGTCGTCCCCATCGTCCCATCCGTCCCCACGGCACGCACGGGCGGCGCGAGGCGGGCACCGGTAGGCTTTTGCCCATGTCCGCTCCGCTGTGGCCCGCGCCGACCGCGACCGAACCCGTCCGCGCGACCGTCCCCCTGCCCGGCTCGAAGTCCGTGACCAACCGTGCGCTCCTGCTCGCCGCGCTGGCCGACGGACCGGGAACGGTACGCCTGGCGCTGCGCAGCCGCGACGCCGACCTGATGGCGAACGCGCTGCGGACGCTGGGCGCGACGATGGTCCCCTCCAACGAGAGCGCCTCCAGCGTCGACTGGGCGATCACGCCCGGCCCCGTCACCGGTGGTGCCCGTATCGACGTGGGGCTGGCCGGCACGGTCATGCGCTTCGTGCCGCCGATGGCGGCGCTCGCCGAGGGCGAGGTCTTCTTCGACGGCGACCCGCACGCCCGCAAGCGCCCGATGGGCCCGATCCTACGCGCGCTGCGCGCCCTCGGCGCCGAGGTGACGGGCGACGCGCTGCCGTTCACCGTACGAGGACCGCTGGCGGGCGGCGAGGTGAGGCTCGATGCCTCGGGCTCGTCGCAGTTCCTCTCCGGCCTGCTGCTCGCGGGGGCGCGCTTCGAGAAGGGCGTGACGGTGCGCCACGAGGGCCCGCCGATCCCCTCTCAGCCGCACATCCAGATGACCGTCCAGATGCTCAGGGAGTTCGGCGTCGTGGTGGACGACTCCGAGCCCGACGTCTGGCGGGTCGAGTCCGGCCCCATCGGGGCGCGGGACTTCACCGTGGAGCCCGACCTGTCCAACGCGGCGCCCTTCCTGTGCGCCGCCATGGTGACCGGCGGCACGGTCACCATCCCCGCATGGCCCGCACGGACGACCCAGCCTGGCGACCAGCTTCGTACGCTGCTGGCGGACATGGGCGCCTCGGTGGAGCACACGCCCGAGGGACTGTCGGTCACCGGCACCGGGCGGATCGTCGGCATCGAGGCCGACCTGCGCGACGTGTCCGAGCTCACCCCGACGATCGCCGCGCTCGCCACCCTGGCGAGCTCACCCAGCAGGATCGGCGGCGTCGCCCACATCCGTGGGCACGAGACCGACCGGCTCGCCGCCCTCGTCGCCGAGATCAACGGCCTCGGCGGTGACGCGAACGAGACCGAGGACGGTCTGGAGATCAGGCCCCGCCCGCTCACCGGCGGGGTGTTCCACTCCTACGCCGACCACCGGATGGCGACCGCCGGAGCGGTGATCGGGCTGGCCGTGCCGGGCGTCGAGGTGGAGGACATCGCCACCACGGGTAAAACCCTTCCCGAGTTCGCCGCCATGTGGGCGGATATGCTGCGCGGCGCGCGGTGAGGGGCGAGCGGCCGGTAGGCCCCGCGGTCCTCCTCGGGGACGCGCCGGGCCGGAGAAGGCGGAGAAACTGAGAAAGCGCGAGTACGACGAGGACGACGTCAGGGTCAGGCCGGGAAAGGGATCCCGGCCCCGGACCCGGATTCGCCCTGCCCACGAGGACGCGGTCGCGGCGTTCGTGGTCGCCGTCGACCGCGGGCGCTACACGTGCCTGGTCGAGTCGGCGGGTGAGAAGGGCCGCCGCCGTAAGAAGGACCAGGCCGAGGGCGCCGCGATGAGCGGCAGGGTCGTGGTCGCCATGAAGGCGCGCGAGCTCGGCCGCAAGGGCATCGTGGTCGGCGACCGGGTGGCCCTGGTGGGCGACGTCTCCGGCATGGCCGACACGCTCGCCCGCGTCGTGCGGGTGGAGCCCCGCGCCTCCATGCTGCGCCGCTCGGCGGACGACACCGACGACACCGACGGCATCGAGCGTCCGGTGGTCGCCAACGCCGACCAGCTCGTCATCGTGACGGCCCTGGCCGATCCGCCGCCCAGGCCCCGCATGATCGACCGGATGCTGGTCGCGGCCTTCGACGCCGACATCGATCCGCTGCTCTGCCTCACCAAGTCCGACCTCGCCGCACCCGACGAGCTCGTCTCGCTGTACGACCCCCTCGGGGTCCCGTACGTGGTGGTCCAGAAGGGCGGTGGCCTGGAAGAGGTGCGAGAGCGTCTGAAGGGCCGGATCAGCGTGCTCGTCGGCCATTCGGGGGTGGGCAAGTCGACGCTGGTCAACGCCCTGGTCCCGGACGCCAACCGGGCCGTCTCACACGTGAACGCGGTGACCGGCCGGGGCCGTCACACCTCCACCTCGGCCGTCGCCCTGGAGCTGCCGGAGGGCGGCTGGATCATCGACACCCCCGGGGTGCGCAGCTTCGGGCTCGCCCATGTCTCGGTGGAGACGGTCCTGGCGGGCTTCCCTGACCTGGTCGAGGGCACCGTCCAGTGCCCGAAGGGCTGCAACCACCTCTCCGACGAGTGCGCTCTGGACGCCTGGGTGGCGGCCGGGCACGCCGACCCGGTCCGGCTCGCCTCCCTGCGCCGCCTGCTCGCCAGCCGCGAGGGCTCCTCCGACGACGACCAGTCCTGAGGACGCGCCGGTGACCGCCCCGGGAGGCGAGGCGGACCGGCGACGAGCGTGCGCCGCGACGTCAAGGGGTGCGACGCGTCAGTGGTTCAACCGGAAGGCCCAGGCGACGGTCATCTCGGACACGAGGGTGCCGTCGGCGGTCCTGATCTCGACGGCGACGTCGAACTCGGGGCGCTCCCCCGCGTCCAGTGTGGCCACGACCTCCTCGCGGGACGCCCGGAGGCGGGCCTCAGCGACGACCTCGCCCTTCGCGAGCTTGAGGTAGCGGATCGCCGCGCTCTTGGCCAGCGGGGTGGCCCGTGACAACTGGTCGCCGAAGGTGGAGAGCATCGCGGCGCCGGAGGCCGTCTCCGCGACGCTGAACAGGGCTCCGGCGTGCGGACCTCCCACGTGGTTGTGCAGCTCCGCCCGGTCCGCCATGCGGGCGACGGCGAAGCCCGGTTCCACCTTGTCGAACGAGATGCCCAGCGTCCTGGCGAACGGGACGCTCTGCAGCATGAAGTCACCCACGTCAAAGGTCATACCGGAATGCTACTCGCGAGTAACACCGATGCCAACGGATGTTTCACGTGGTATCCCGGCCTGGTAGGACGCGACACGATTGTTCCGCTTGCTCCCCGATCTCCGCCATTCGGCCGTCGACACGATAGCGTTGACGCCCGTGACGGGTTACAACGACGATCTTCGCCTCGCGCACGTCATGGCCGACGCGGCCGACGATCTGACCATGCGCCGGTTCAAGTCCATGGATCTGCGCGTGGAGACCAAACCCGACCTCACACCGGTGAGTGACGCCGACCAGGCAGCGGAGGAGGCGATCCGCGCCGCCCTCGGCCGGGCCCGGCCGCGCGACGCCGTCATCGGCGAGGAGTTCGGCGCGAGCGGCCACGGAGAGCGCTCCTGGATCATCGATCCGATCGACGGCACCAAGAACTACGTGCGCGGAGTGCCCGTCTGGGCCACGCTCATCGCCCTGATGGACCGGGGCCGCGTCGTCGTGGGCCTCGTCTCCGCCCCCGCGCTCGGCCGCCGCTGGTGGGCGGCCCGCGACAGCGGCGCCTGGACCGGCAAGAGCCTCACCAAGGCCACCAAGTGCCAGGTCTCCTCCGTCACCCAGTTGGAGGACGCCTCGTTCTCCTACTCCAGCATCGGCGGCTGGGAGGAGGCCGGGAAGCTCGACGCGTTCCTCGACCTGAACCGTTCCGTCTGGCGTAGCCGCGCCTACGGCGACTTCTGGTCACACATGCTGGTCGCCGAGGGCGCGGTCGACGTGTCGGCGGAGCCGGAACTCTCCCGCTGGGACATCGCGGCGCTGACCGTGATCGTCGAGGAGGCGGGCGGCATCTGGACCGACCTGTCCGGCGTTCCCGACGTCGACGGCGGCAGCCTGTTGTGCAGCAACGGCTCCCTGCACGGCGAGGTCCTCAAGCGCCTCGGCGACGGGCCGCTCACCCTCCCCGCCTAGCGGTTCGCCCCCTCTCACCCTCCCCGCCCAGCGGTTCGTCCCCCTCCCCGCCGACCGTCCTCTGGCGAGGGGCGCGGGGGGCGCCCACCCGCTCGCAGGGCCGCCGCCTCTCCGATCGGGAGCGTGCACCCGCGGTTCCGTTCAAGCGCCGCGTCGCGGATCCGGCCGCGTTACCTTCCGCCGGATGTCGGGAAGATGAACAAAGCGGCAAGTCCGGAAGATCCCGGCCTGAGCCGGGAACGTTCCCGCGACGCGGCCTCCTCGCCGGGGCACGCCCGGACCTGGGAGTCCCCGACGCCCCGCTCACCGGGCGTACGGGAGCGGAAACCGAGATCGAACTCCCGTCGACGCACCGGTATTCACATCCGTGGGCCTACCTCTTCCGGCCCCGGTCATGGCTCGTTTCATCTCCGTTCACTTTGCCCCACTTTTATCGAAGTCATCGAGAACGGATCTCACTACGGAGAAGGAACATACCGTGACCAGTGGACAGCGCCGCCTCAGCGCGGTGGCGACGGCCGCGCTCGTCGTATCGCTCGCGGCCGCGTGTGGTGGCGACGCCAAGCCCAACAGTGACGGCAGCACCACCGCCGCCACCAGCGCCTCCTCTGCCGACGCCGGGGCCGGTGCGGCCCTGAGCGGCGAGGTCAAGATCGATGGCTCCAGCACCGTGGCCCCCCTCACCCAGGCGGCCTCCGAGCTCTTCGGCGAGGAGCAGCCGCAGGTGAAGGTGCCGGTCGGCACCTCGGGCACCGGCGGCGGCTTCGAGAAGTTCTGCGCCGGCGAGACGGACATCTCGAACGCCTCTCGTGCGATCAAGGACGAGGAGAAGGCCGCCTGCGAGGCGAAGGGCATCAACTTCACCGAGCTCACGGTGGCCGTCGACGCGCTGACCGTGGTGGTTCCCAAGGAGAACGACTGGGCCACCTGCCTCACCACCGACCAGCTCAAGAAGATCTGGGAGCCGGCCGCCGAGGGCAAGGTCCAGACCTGGAAGGACGTCGACGCCAAGTTCCCGGCCGAGCCGCTCAAGCTCTACGGCCCCGGCACCGACTCCGGCACCTTCGACTACTTCACCGACGAGATCAACGGTGAGGAGGGCGCGAGCCGCAAGGACTACAGCCCGAGCGAGAACGACAACGACATCGTCACCGGTGTCGCCGGCGCCAAGGGTGGCCTGGGCTACTTCGGCTTCACCTACTTCGAGGAGAACGCCGACAAGCTGAAGGCCGTGGAGATCGACTCCGGCGAGGGCTGCGTGGCCCCGAGCGTCGAGTCGGCCCAGGGCGGCAAGTACACCCCGCTCGCCCGCCCGCTGTTCGTCTACCCCTCCGCCACCGCGGTGAAGCGGCCCGAGGTCGCGGCCTTCCTCGACTTCTACGCGGCCAACATCCACGCGATCGCCACGGACGCGAAGTTCATCCCGCTCAACGCCGAGCAGGAGGCCAAGCTCAAGGCTGACATCACCACGCTGAAGAGCGCCGGCTGATGTCGGCTCAGCACCGCACGACCGTTCCAGGGACCCCGGTGTCCCTGGCGCGGTCGCGCCCGCGTTACGGCGAGTCCGTCATCAAGGTCATTCTCCTGGCCGCGGCGATGGTGTCGGTGGCGACCACGATCGGCATCGTCCTCGCGCTCCTCGAACCGACCATCGAGTTCTTCGCTTCGGTGAGCTTCGGGGAGTTCTTCGGCTCCACCGACTGGGGTCCGCTGTTCAACCCGCCGGCGTTCGGCGTGTGGCCGCTCATCGTCGCCACCGTGGAGATCACCCTGATCGCCGTCGTGGTCGCCGTCCCGCTCGGACTGGCCTCCGCGATCTACCTGTCGGAGTACGCCTCCCACAGGACCCGCAAGATCTTCAAGCCGGTGCTCGAGGTCCTCGCGGGCGTCCCGACGGTGGTCTTCGGCTTCTTCGCCCTCACCTTCGTCACCCCGCTGCTGAGGGACCTCTTCCCCTTTCTGGAACTGGACGGCAAGAACGCGCTCGCCGCAGGCCTCCTGGTCGGCGTGATGATCATTCCGATCGTCGCGTCGCTGTCCGAGGACGCGATGGCCGCGGTGCCGAACGGTCTGCGCGAGGGCTCCTACGCCCTCGGTGCCTCCAAGATGCTCACCTCGGTGCGCGTCGTCGTCCCCGCCGCGTTCTCCGGCATCGTCGCCGCCGTCATCCTGGCGATCTCCCGGGCCGCGGGCGAGACGATGATCGTCGCGATCGCCGGCGGTTTCAAATCCGTCTTCACGCTCTACCCGGGCGATGAGATGTCCACGATGGCGGCCTTCATCGCCCAGGCCGGCTCCGGTGACGCCTCGGTCGGCTCGATCGCCTACAAGACCATCTTCGCGGTGGGTTCCCTGCTCTTCGTGATCACCTTCGCGATGAACTACCTCAGCGCCCGCATGGTCCAGAAGTATCGCGAGGTCTACGACTGATGGCCATCCTCTCCACCCCACGCTCGGCCGTACAGCTGGCGAGCAAGGGGCGCCCCCTCAAGGAACACCTCTTCCGCATCGCGCTGCTGGCCAGCCTCGCGATCGCCCTCCTGTTCCTGGTCATGCTGCTGGTATACGTCGTCGAGGAGGGCTGGCCGCGGCTCAACTCGATGCTGTGGGAGAACCAGCCCTCGATCCGCCGCCCGGAGACCTCCGGTATCCAGTCGGGCATCTTCGGCACCCTGTGGATCATCGGGCTCACCGCGCTCATGGCCCTGCCCACCGGCATCCTCGCGGCGATCTACCTTGAGGAGTACGCCGACAGGACCAAGTGGTACAACAAGCTGATCGAGCTGAACATCTCCAACCTGGCGGCCGTTCCCTCGATCGTCTACGGCATCCTCGGACTGGGCATCATCGCCCGCTGGATGCAGTTCGGCTTCACCGTCATGACCGGCGCGGTCACGATCTCGCTGCTCGTACTGCCCATCGTGATCATCTCCGCCCGCGAGGCGATCCGCGCGGTGCCGCCGTCGATCCGCGAGGGCTCGCTCGCACTGGGCGCCACCCAGTGGCAGACCATCTATCGGCAGGTGCTCCCGGCATCCATCCCGGGCATCGCGACGGGCTCGATCCTGGCACTCTCCCGCGCGATCGGCGAGGCCGCCCCGTTCCTGATGCTCGGTGCCGCGACGCTCGTCCGGTTCAACCCCGAGGGCGTCTGGAGCAGCTTCACCGTCCTGCCGCTGCAGATCTACAGCTTCATCAGCCGCCCCCAGGAGGAGTTCGCCATTCTCGCCGCGGCGGCGATCGTGATCCTGCTGGCGATCCTGCTCCTGATGAACTCCGTCGCCATCTGGCTCCGTAACCGCTATCAGAAGCGCTGGTGAGGTAAGAGATGTCCGAGATTGGAATTTCCGTGCCGAACGTGAACGTGCGCGGACCCGAAGTCCCCCGCACCATCGAAGCCCTCGACCCGGTCTTCACCGTCTCCGACCTCAGCGTCTTCTACGGCGACTACGAGGCGGTGCGCGGGGTCAACCTGACCATCGGCAACCGCGAGATCACGGCCATGATCGGCCCCTCCGGCTGCGGCAAGAGCACCGTGCTCCGCTGCTTCAACCGGATGAACGACCTGATCCCCGGCGCCCGCGCGGTCGGCGAGATCCGGTACCACGACGAGAACCTGTACGGCGACCACGTGGACCCGATCGAGGTCCGCCGCCGGATCGGCATGGTCTTCCAGAAGCCGAACCCCTTCCCCAAGTCGATCTACGACAACATCGCCTACGGTCCGCGGGTCAACGGGACCAGGGGCAACATGGACGAGATCGTCGAGGAGGCGCTCACCAAGGCCGCGCTCTGGGACGAGGTCAAGGACAAGATCAAGCAGAACGCGCTCTCCCTGTCCGGCGGACAGCAGCAGCGCCTGTGCATCGCGCGGGCGATCGCGGTGAAGCCCGACGTCATCCTGATGGACGAGCCCTGCTCGGCCCTGGACCCGATCGCGACCACCAAGATCGAAGACCTGATGCAGGAGCTGACGCGCGACTACACGATCGTCATCGTCACCCACAACATGCAGCAGGCCGCCCGCGTCTCGGACCGCACGGCCTTCTTCACCGCCGAGGTGGACGAGGACGGAGTGCGACACGGCCGTCTGGTGGAGTTCGACGAGACGAGCCGCATCTTCACCAATCCCAGCGACAAGCGGACCGAGGATTACATCACCGGCCGCTTCGGCTAACCCCACATTGGAGGATCCTGGTGATCCAGCCGCAGACGGCACCAGAGGTGGACGGGGACACACGGACGGCGCCCATGCTGCTGGTGGCCGATCCCGAGGCGGCCATGGTCCACGACCTGGCCACGGCCCTGGAACGCGAAGGCTTGCAGGTCATGGGCGTCACCGACGGCGCCCAGGCCCTGTTGCAGGCCGGAGCGCTGCGCCCCGACGTCGTTCTCGTCAGCGCCTCGCTGCCGGTCATAGGGGCGGTGGAGTTCGTCCGCGCGGTACGGCTGACGCGGGCGATCCCCGTCCTGCTGGGCGTGGGCGACGGTCACGCCCAGCAGGCCGTCCAGGCGCTGGCGGCCGGAGCCACCGCGTGCGTGGCCCGGCCCTACCGGGTGCCCGAACTGCTTCCCCTGATCCACTCCGCCTTCAACGGCGAGTCCGGGACCCGCAGGGCACTCGCGGTCGGCAGGGTGGAACTCGACGTCAACGCCTACCAGGTCAAGGTCGACGGCAGGATCGTCCACCTGCCGCTGCGCGAGTTCGAGTTGCTGCACTACCTGATGCGCAACGCGCACCGCACGGTGACGCGGGAGCAGATCATGCGGCACGTCTGGCACTCCACCGACACGACCTCGACCAACACCATCGCGGTGCACGTCAAGCGCCTCCGCGCCCGCCTGGGCGACACCGACGACCGGCTGATCCAGACCGTGCGAGGAGTGGGATACCGGCTGGTCGACAGGACGACGTAACGCCTGCCTCCCGCGGGTCGCGAAGGCGCTCGGCTCAGTTCGCGGCCGCCTCGCAACCGAGCCCGCCCCTGAAGGCGGCCATGAGGCGCTCGGCCACGCCCTCGACCCTTGCGATGCCCGTCTCCATGCTCGGGCTGTCATCGGTGAGGACGGCCACCGCGTAGTCGTGCCCGTGCCCGCGGATCAGCCCGGCGCTCGCGACCGCCCAGCGCCCGTTCGCCGCGTGCCGCAGCCAGCCGTTCTTCAGTGACACCTGGTCGCCCTCGCACGCCCCCGCGCTGATCCCCCACCTCTGCTCGGGCGTCACCCTTTTCATCAGTCCGAGCGCCCTGCGGCGTTCCGCGGGAGCCAGCGGACTCTTACCGGTGGCCAGAGCCCTGACCAGCCGGATCTGGTCCTCCGCGGTGGTCTGCGCGACGCCCCAGCAGTACTGGGCCGCGCACCCCCCGCTGGGGGTGTAGGTACGTTTGAGACCGAGCCTGCGGTTCGCACCGGCAAGGCCGGACTCCAGCCCGATCCGTTCGTACAGCCGGTCGGCCGCCTCGTTGTCGCTGAAGCGGATCATGTTTCTCGCGTCGGACCTGGCCCGCTCACCGAGCCGATGCCAGCGCGTCCCGAGCAGTAGTGCGGTCAGGATGCTCACCTTGGAGGTGTTGGCCGACGGCAGCTGCAGGGCCTGATGGTAGTGGTAGCGCCGGCCGGTGCCCAGGTCGCTCACCGAGGCGGCGGTTCTGCCGCCGTACCCGGCGAGATACACGTCGAGGCTCCGGCCGAGCTCCTTGGGGAGGATCCTCGGTGAGCGGGCGGCGCGTACCCGTCCTGAGTCGTGAGCTGCCCCGGCGCCGGGGAAGACGGGCGCCGGGACCACGGCCAGGAACGGCACGGCAGGAGGGCTCGGCGACGGCGCGACAGGGGCGGCCTGCCGCGCGGGGGAGGGCAGCGGCATGCTCACCGGTGTCAGGCCCTGGCACGTGCTGCAGGCGGCGGCCTGCGTGGTGACCAGCAGGACAGCGGCTGCGGCCACCCGTTTCCTTACTCCCATCCTCCACCCCAACCGTCTCCCCCATTACATGACGATCGGGATATATCCCACTACACATAGCAATAAGACGATCAAGCGAAATCTAGTCTGAAACAGGGCGTGCGCTATAGAACATCCCGCCGGACCGATGCCCGCTCTTAGCGAACGTCCGCGATTAGCCGGGTGATGACCTCGTCATCGCAGGTCGCCCAGAAGTCCCCGACGACGTCCTCAAGATGCTCCAGCGACTCCGCCCGGAAGAGTACGTCCTGATATTTCGTGATGTCGTAGTGCGTAGTGCCCATGGCGGCGATGTCCAGCGGGCGGATGTCCATCCCCCGGAACTCCTCGATCTCCCCGTACGAGGACAGGATGCCCGCGCCGTACGCCCGCAGCTCGCCCTGGTCCGTCATCACGCCGAACTCCATCGTGAACCAGAAGATCTTCGAGATGAACTCCAGCGCCCCCTTGCTCTCGACCCGCCGGGCCGCCGCTCCCGCCAGGCGGTAGAGCCGCGAGTAGCGGTCGGAGGCCAGCGCGTTGGCGTGCCCGATCACCTCGTGGATCACGTCGGGCTCCGGCGTGTACAGCGGCGTGGAGTGGTGCCGGATGTACTGCGTGGAGTGGAAGAGCCCGTCCGCCAGGACACCGTAGAAATCCCTGAGCGGCACCAACCCGGCGGCCGGGACGTAGCGGAACCCGGTCAGCGGTTCCAGCAGCTCGCTCACCTCCTGGAGCTGCGGGATGCGCTCGGCGGGCAGCCCGAGCCGATCGGCCGCGCGCAAATACTCGACGGTCGCGTACTTGTGGTGTTTCAGGCCCAGCTCCCGGCTGACCAGGGCCCACACCTCGTGCTCCTGGTCGGTGTACTCGGCTGTCGGGATGGGCGTACCCGGCACGTACTCCATGGCGAGCGCGGCGATCGCGTTGCGGCGCGCGCGGTAGACCGGATCGGCGAAACCGGGATGACCGGTGCCGAGCTCGACCTCGATCGAGCCGTCGTCACGGGTCGCCACCGGTGCGAAGTACTGCGCTTCCTCGAACATAAATGAAATGACAGCAATATCCGGAAACGTTGGCAAGAGCAGCCAGTTGTACTGGGCGATCCGCACAGAAACGTACCGTGGCACCTCGTCTATGCTGGTCGAATCGCCCAATCTCACGAGGACCCGAGGAGATGTCGATCGACGAGCTGGACGGCCGCCTCCTGGTCACCATGCGCGCCAACCCGCGCATCGGCCTGACCGAGCTGGCCCGCCTGCTCGGCGTGGCCCGGGGCACCGTGCAGGCCCGCGTCGAGAAGCTGATCGCCCGCGGTGTCATCGCCGACTTCGGCCCCACCGTCACCCCCGAGGGCGCCGGATACCCGATCCTCGCGTTCGTCTCACTGCAGATCGCCCAGGGGCGCCTGGACGAGGCCGTCCAGGCCCTGGAATCACTTCCCGAGATCCTGGAGGTGTACGGCACGAGCGGCCAGGCCGACCTGCTCTGCCGGGTGGTCGCCCGCAGCACCCCCGACCTCCAGGAGATCATCGCCCGCATCCTGGCCTCGCCCGCGGTCCAGCGGACGGACACCACGATCGCCCTCTCCATCCAGGTCCCCTACCGGATCGAGCCCCTGCTCCGCGCCGCCTCCGGCGCCTGAGGCCGCTCGCTCTCCCCTCCTGCGACTTTGCTTCAGCCGAGGACGTCCGCGACGTCGTAGATGCCGTGAGCTCGCGCCCGCGATCCCCTCTGCGGCCCTACTTCCCCTCGGTGGGCCGGGAGATGGGTCATCGGCGGGCCTCAGGCGTCCGTAGACCGGCGAAGACGATGGCCAGCGTGCGACGCCTCAGGTCGTCGTCCCAGCCCGCGTGGAGTGCCCCCTGACATATGCCGGTCAGCAGGGCGATCACCTCGTCGAGACGGACGTCCTCACGAACCGTACCGGCCTCCTGGGAGCGGACCAGAAGCGTCTCGATCCCGTCGCGCAACACCCGCACCGAACTCGCGACCTGGAGGTCGACACCTGTCTCGGCCAGGAGGCCGACGACCGTCCTCTTCCGCGCCGCCTGCTCGACCATACGGGCGACGAAGGTGAACAGCGCTTCCCCAGGAGCGTCATCGTCGGCGAGCACGGCCATCTCCCCGTCCAACCTGCTCAAGAGGCCTTTCATGATGGCCTGAAGCAGAGCCTGCTTCGTCGGGAAGTGCTTGAAGACCGTGCCGATGGCCACCCCCGCACGGGCGGCGACCTCCTCGGTCGACGCGGAGGTGCCCTTCTCGGCGAAGACGGCCTCGGCGGCGGCGAGGATGCGGTCGCGGTTGCGCTGGGCGTCCGCACGCAACGGCCTGGCGCCACCGGACGCACCCGTCTCACCCGCCGAAGGATTCGTGGTGGTCATCCAGCCAGTCTTCCTTGTCCTCGCCCCTGCCGCCTGCCCGTCTCGATGTTCGCCCCCTGCCGGCTCTGCTCGTGCCCACGAAGTGCGGCGTCCTCGCGCGCGAGGTACGACGTTGACAAAGTGAGTCACCACTCATGATTATAAAGATGAGTTTCCACTCACCTTAGTGGCCACAACGGCCGTCACGAAGGGATTCACCATGACCGAATCCACCCTCGCTCCTGGTCCCCGCGAGATCTTCGAGCGCGTGCGGCGACACTGGCTGGAGAACCTCGGCGGCTTCGGGAACGAACTGGCCGAGAACGCCGTCGTCGAAATTCCCTTCGCGCCACCTGGCATGGCCAGGCGACACGAGGGGAAGGAGGCGTTCCTGCTCTTCTCCGGCCCTGAACAGGCCGCCTTCGCCAACCGGTTCGCCTTGGACGAGGTCCGCGACGTGGTCGTTCACGAGACCACCGACCCCGAGGTCATCGTCGTCGAGTACGAGCTCGCCGGCAGGGTCCTCGCCACCGGCCGGCAGGCGTCTTCCCCCTTCATCGGGGTTCTCAGGGTGCGGAACGGGAAAATCGTCAACTGGAGGGAATACCAGAACACCCTGGCCATGATCGAGATCATTGGACAGCCACAGCGAACCTGACGGTCACCTCCGGTAACACCCGTGAAGCGAAAAGGGCTTCCGTCTCACGGCGAGCCCCTTCCCCTCACAAAGGCCCGGGAGCTCCCCTGGAGCCCTTGCCCCTACGCGCCTGCCGGCCCGGAACGCGGAGGCTCGGGAGCCCTGGCCTTCAACGCCTGGAAGTCCGGAACACCGCCAGAGCGCCGCCGGGA
>NZ_JBITIZ010000025.1:0-86701 GCF_044459525.1 Streptosporangium sp. NPDC050284 | reverse complement strand
ATCAGCCGGGCGATGCAGTCCTACATCGCCGCCCGCGATTGGCTGACGGTCTATCGGCTGCCCGCTTATGCCCCTGAGCTCAACCCGGCCGAGGGGATCTGGGCCAACCTGCGTAACGGGCTGGGCAACCTGGCGGTCACCGGCCTGGACACCCTCAACACGACCATCAAGTCCCGGCTGAAACGCATGCAATACCGGTCCGATCTCATCACCGGCTTCTTCAACGAGACCGGTCTGCCCTTCGAACTGGCCTAACCCTAGAGATTTAACCTCAGTAACGCCACCATGTGAACAATCTCAGACGAGACAAGCGCATCACTAGCCGCAGCAGGCCATGCAGAAAGTACGTCTCTAATAGAGTCCTCTGTTCCGGCTCGGTCCGTCGCGCCGGAAACGTGAGCAGACCGACAATGAGCCTATGGATCTTCAGCACGCAGTGACGCACTACAGGCGCTTGATCAAAGAGGTCGGGTGGCTGGAGGAGGGGATGGCGTGGACCGTCATCTTGCCCGTCTCGGGGAGACTCTCTGTGCAAGAAGCCGCGACACGCCTGACCGGTGATAGCCGTCCCGAATTCAGCGAACTTGAACCGGGTTTTCCCGATGTCGTCTCCTTCGGCCGGTCAGGGGCGACGATGATGCTCTTCGAGGCGGACGGTTTCAGCCACGCCGGAGATCCCGAAGTCCTGGAGCGGCTCAGCGAGAACGCCCGCGTATGGCATGTGTCTTGGAATCTCACCGGCAGACGCATGCTCAGACACGCAGCCCAGGGGAAGGTACTGGCCGAGATACTCGATTTCGACCCCTACTGGCTGCATGGCATTGACCCCGGCTCCTTGCGGGAAGAGGCGGCGATTCTCCGTGGCATCGGCCGGCACAGGCCGCCGATCAGGTACAAGAGCAAGGTGATGGCGATGGTAGAACAACGCACCGGTGCACGCCTCGACAAGCAATGGCTCGACCAGCCTCAGCCCGCTCTATCCATCGACTGGCCACCCACCGAAGACATCCAGCCCACCTGATGTACACACATCAAGCAGACCTTCACGACGCCAAAAACCGGCTCACGCCTAAACCTGAGAGTCGGCCAGGCAGCGACGATCGCCATATCACCGCCTACTGACGATCAAAGGTGGGCGTTACACAGAAGGTTCCTGTCACTGCAGGTCAGGGGTGTGATCACAGGTAACGTCGAGCTTTCAGGTTCAGTATCGTGCAGGTAACTTTGCCGAATTGTTCTTAGTGGGTATCAAGAAAACGATGTGTCGCGTGGTGCGGCTCTGCACTCGGCGGCACGCTGTGCATACGGTTTGGAAGCCGTCCTCATACACGACCATGCTTGGACTACCATGTAGCTACGTACCTCAGTCCAGAGATCTTCATTGTGCCGATAAGTATCTGTCGTGAATGGTCGGCGCCGCAAATGTAATAGCTAGAGTTTCCGGCTTAACGCGGTCATTGATGATAGGTCATAGAGGTCCGAGTCATATCGATAATGCTTTCATCGAAAAACCTGCTTGACTGATGCGATGCCCGCCATTTAGGGTTCACCTTATGGTCAGAGGAAAATATGAGACATGGTTTATATTGGGCGCACGAACCCTTAGCTCGCTGTTGCGTGAACATGGATTAATCCAAGGAGTTTTTTCTGACTCTAAAGATTGGTATCTGTGCCCCCTTTGTATTGATATGACAATGACGATTGAAGAAATAAGGACTAAGCGGCTGAGTCCGGAACATCTGCCACCGAAATCTCTCGGTGGCAGAGAAGTGCTGCTCACTTGCAAGAAATGCAATAACGATGCGGGAGGGCGATTTGATGGAGAAGCATTCAAGCAACATCAGATGATGCAATTCTTGAAAGGAGGGGTCGAGCATTCAGAGGTCGCTCTGCTAACCGCTGCAGGGATTGAAGTGCGGACCAGGATGCGCGTACTTGCGGATCTAAGGATTCAACTTACCCTTGCGCATGATATTAACGCACCTGGGCGCACCGAGGCTCTAATAGATCATTTACGTGATGTGATTCGCGAGAAGCGCGAAACGAATATCTCGATAAAGCCTGTCATTCGATTCTCCCCCGAGCGGGCGCGTGTATCGTGGATGCGTACGGCATACCTTGCAGCATTTGCTGTGTTTGGTTGGCGCTACATTCTCCGCTCCAACTTCCAGTCGCTTCGGGATCACCTGAAAGACCCTCGCTGTCCCGCGCCTCCAATTGTTAGTGCAACAGATCCAAGTTGGGAAGGACTGCGGGAGCTTTGGCTTATTCAGCATCCAAGCGAGCATCGCAGCTTACTGGTAATTGCGGACGGTCATGGAGTCTTCCTGCCGCTTCCAGGAGATCGGCGCACATTAGAAGAGCTAGCCCAGGGATTGGATATCCAACCTGGCCAGACGAGAGGATACAAGTATGATTACCTGCCGATAATCTGGCCAACCGGACCGCTGCACCTACTCGATCCTCGTCCGAGCATCTTGTGACCGGCTTCGCATGGCTCTCAAGATCACCGGAGTGTGGTTGATCGTGTAAGAGATTGCAGCCCCGATAACGCACGCCCGTCGGTTCAAAAGCGCATGCGACGTCTTCCCTGTCAAGTTCTGTGCTATTTCGGTGCGGGGAAGACGTCGGCCAGGGGGACGATCTGCGGAGCGGGCTCAGTGCTTGGGCAGCAGCGCGTTAAGTCGTGTGAAGACACAAACCCAAGGCCGCCACCGCCTAGCGCATTCGCATCAAACCGGGTGCCACAGTCGTACTGTGTGATCAGCGCTTCCGGTGGCGAGCAGGCTCCCGCCGGGGTGGAAGGCCATCGTGAGGATGGGGCCAGTATGTTCGGTCAACGGTGTGTCGGCCGCCATACTGGTGGCCAGGTCCCAGAGTCGTACGGTGTGATCATCACTTCCGGTGGCGAGTAGGTGGCCGCCGGGGTGGAAGGCCACCGCATTCACAGAGCTGTTATGAATGGTCAGAGGCTCGCCGATTGGCTTGCTGGTGTTCAAGTCCCAGAGCCGTACTGTGTGATCAGCGCTCCCAGTGACGAACAACCTTCCGCCGGGGTGGAAAGCCATCGTGAAAACGGGGCCATTGTGCTCGGTCCGAGGGATGTCGATCAGCTTCCTGGTAGTTAAGTCCCAGAGCCGTACGGTGTGATCATCACTTCCGGTGGCGAGTAGGTGGCCGCCGGGGTGGAAGGCCACCGCATTCACAGAGCTGTTATGAATGGTTAGAAGTTCGCCGATTGGCATGCTGGTGTTCAAGTCCCAGAGCCGTACTGTGTGATCAGCGCTTCCGGTGGCGAGCAGGCTCCCGCCGGGGTGGAAGGCCATCGTGAGGATGGGGCCAGTATGTTCGGTCAACGGTGTGTTGGCAGCCCTACTGGTGGCCAGGTCCCAGAGTCGTACGGTGTGATCATCACTTCCGGTGGCGAGTAGGTGGCCGCCGGGGTGGAAGGCCACCGCATTCACAGAGCTGTTATGAATGGTCAGAGGCTCGCCGATTGGCATGCTGGTGTTCAAGTCCCAGAGCCGTACTGTGTGATCAGCGCTTCCGGTGGCGAGCAGGCTCCCGCCGGGGTGGAAAGCGATCATAGTTACAGAGTCGGTGTGGCCAGACAGCGGTTCCTCATTCGACATCCAATATCCATCAGGAGCGGCCCACATTTGAGAGGTATGCAGTTGAGCCTTTGGAACGGCCGCCACCTCCATCATTCGCACGGTCATCTCATCCCGCTCCCGCTGTGCCTGTGCATAGTTTTGGCGCAGGGCGACTGTCCGCGCGCGAAGTCGCTGGACGCGCTTTCGGACAATTTCTGGCGAGACCGGACGAGTCTCAATTTCCCACAGCCGCACCGTCTGGTCATTACTTCCGGTGGCGAGCAGGTGGCCATCAGGGTGGAACGCCATCGGACGGACAGAGTTAGTGTGACCGGCCAGGGGGCCGCCGATAGGGGTATTGGAGACTAAGTCCCACAACCATACCGTGCCGTCGAGACTGGCGGTGGCGAGCAGGTGGCCATCAGGGTGGAACACCATCCCGATACCGAGTTTAATTTGGTCGGTTAAGGGTTTACCGCTCGGAGTGTCGTTGGCCAGGTCCCACAACCATACCGTGCCGTCGAGACTGGCGGTGGCGAGTAAATGGCCGTCAGGGTGGAACGCCACTTCGACGATGGCGTCGGTATGACTGGTTAAGAGTTTACCGCTCGGAGTATTGTTGGCCAGGTCCCACAACCATACCGTGCCAGCGGCGCTGGCGGTGGCGAGCAGGTGGCCGTCGGGGTGGAATGCCACGCTCCATATCACCTCCTCGGTGCGGCTAGTGAGGGGATCACCAACGGCGGCGCCGATAGCCGAATCCCACAGTCGTACTGTGCCATTTATGCCGCCGGTGGCGAGCAGGTGGCCCTTGGGGTGGAAGGCCACGCTGATACCGGGTTTAATTTGGTCGGTTAAGGGTTTACCACTTGGAGGGCCGGCGGCCAGGTCCCACAGCCACACCGTGCCATTTATGCCGCCGGTGGCGAGCAGGTGGCCGTCGGGGTGGAAGGCCACGCTCCATATCGCCTCGCCGGTATGGCTGGTGAAGGGTTCGCCAACAGCGGCGCCGGTGGCCGGATTCCACAGTCGGAGCATGCCGTCGCTGCTGGCGGTAACCAGCAGATGACCATCAGGGTGAAACGCCATCGCGGCGACGGGCTTGGTGTGGCCGACTAAGACCTTGTGAACGCTGTTAGATGTCTCGTTCGTATCGATGACTGGGACGGAAACGGCAGCGGCACTTTTAGCCACCGAAGCAGAGGTGTCAGCGGTGTCGGCGATGGTAGGGAAGAGATCATCTCTACAGATGTCCTGCGCATCGCGTATAGCAACCCACAGCTGCTGAAACTCTTCTACGTCTCCCTTGAGTGCCTCCACAACCAGCTCTAACGGCCCCCACCGCGGATGTTTTGCGCACCGCAAGACACCATGCACAGTGGTATGACTGATCGCTTCACGGGTACGACGAGAGATCTCCCGAGTGCTGGGCTCTCCAGCGTGGCGGTGCAAGCGTTGCAGTCGGGTGCGCAACTGCGCGAGTGCGGTCTCGACTGGGGGCGAAGAAGGCTGTTCGGTCATGGTGGCAAGAGCATGCCACGTTGTCAGAAAACGTAAAGGCATTTCGCATCAATCGACCCAACTCGGCCGATCATGTCAATGATCGTCAGGCGATGTACTGATGCGTTCACCTTGCGTAAGGCCTTGGTGGAGATCGTAAACGCTGCTTCGGTGGGATCGACTCTGGAGACATGCCGTACTGATCCTCAGCGCGGTCAGTGCTATCAGGCACACCCGGCGAGCGCTTCTCGTTTTTCCTGTCGTTGAAAGAGTGGATCATGAACCAGTTCCTTGACCTCCTCACCCACCTGCTCCAAGTCGCTGGCGCTGGCATCGGCCTGTACACCGCCGCGAAACTGGCTCAGCGGGCTCGCCGACGTCCCCCGGAGTCCGACACTGATAACAACTAGGCCGACTCGGCCATGCATCTGGCGCGCGATCCGCTCAACATGCACCTCTCGTGTCGCAACAGTGTCAGAAGCAACACAATGAAGCCGATAGGGAAGTAAACGGGTTTTTTGTCGATTCTTATGGCAAGGCCGTGACGATCGCTGACTTCGGTAGTCGCCGTTGGTTGCTGGGGCGATCGACGCCAAGTCCCTCCTTCGTCGGGACTTGCCACCGGTGACCATGGTTGAGGTGACAGCAGCGCTGACAGCAACGTCCCCACACGCGGACTCACTTCGACCACCGTCCACCACCCTCTGACCACGGTCTCCGCTACCCGACCAGGGCGATTGGTCCGCCTGAAAAGCGGAAGGTCGGCGGTTCGACCCCGCCCCTGACCACAGCAACTGAGCAGCACAAACGCCCCGAGCGACTATCGTTCGGGGCTTTTTTGATCTCCAATGACAGCAACGGCCCAGCGGCAGCTGCCGGATTTGGATCATCATGGCAGTCCGATGTCCACGTGGTTACTCTCGTGGCCGCCGGCGAAGGATCCCGATTACGGCACCCGCCTGCCCAGAGCGTTTCACGCGGTTCGGGTGGTCAATGCCGTCACCATGACTGAATTGCTGCTGGAAATCTCAAATGGTGACGCCACGGTGTGAGCCGCCGGGGTTGTGGTTGCTCATCTTGCCCTGGTTGGAACTGAGGGACCACGATGATTCCGGGCAGCCGTCTTATGGGCGTAGCTTATGCGGCTGCTTGGGATGAAAAGGATGACATTGTCGGCGGGTACAAGATCGCTCGATCGTGCAGTCTCATCCGAGCGAAGCCGCACTTGCTCGCATACTGCAGTATGCTTCTGCTATGGCGGATACGACGCGCATCACGGTTACCTTGCCGAGTGACCAGGTCGCCGAGCTCAGGAAGCTCACGGACAACATCTCCGGCTTTGTCGCCGAGGCGGTGGCGCGTCGGCTTCGACACCAACTCCTCGGCGAGGACCTGCTGCGTCACCAGGAGGAGCACGGGGAGTTCAGCCAGGAGGAACTGGCTGAGGCTCACTCCAGGATCTTCGGGGAGGCGAACCCTGGGGGTTCGGCGAGCGCGGCGTGATCGAGCACGTTGAAACCGTCGTGCTCGACTCCCAGGGAGTCTCCGCCTGGATCGCGCAGGACCGTAAGATTCTCGCGATGTTCCAGGTGTTCCACGGTATGGGGGCCGATTTCGTCATCGGTGCCAACACCATCGTGGAAGTCAGCCATACGCGGGTGAATCTGCCTCGCCTGCAGTGGGTACTCTCCCGGGTCAAGGTCGAGCCGTTGACCGAGGCGGCGGCGAAGGCGTCCGCGGGACTGCTCAAGACCGCAGGTCTGCACGGCCACAAATACGCGATCGATGCGACGGTCGCCGAGGCGGCACTGCGCCAGCCGGGTCCGGTGGTCATGCTGACCTCCGATGTCGATGACATGGCCCGACTTTGCGGTCACCGTGTCCGGCTCGTTGGCATTTGAGTAAACAGCGGCCTGTACCTGTACTGCATCGAAGTTCACCTTGTCCTTCGTCACGCCGGCGAACTCGGTCACTGACACGAGGAGATGGTCCTACAGACCGGAACGATCTCGCATGTCCCCGCAGAGTGGCGGCAGCAGTGCTGACAGCAACGTCCCCACACACAGACTCACTTCGACCACCGTCCACCACCCTCTGACCACGGTCTCCGCTACCCCACCAGCGTGATTGGTCCGCCTGAAAAGCGGAAGGTCGGCGGTTCGACCCCGCCCCTGACCACAGCAACTGAGCAGCACAAACGCCCCGAGCCAATCATGGCCGGGGCGCTTTTTGTTGTGCTTGACGACAACGCGCTTTTCGTTGAGGGAGCGAGTAATGGGCTGGCGGCTCTTGTGACGTCGAGAGATCCGTCTGTCGGCTCAGGACGCAGTGCGTTATCTGCTGGGCACCTCAAGGTCGTCTGGATCGGCCGAGTTCGTCCAGCGAGACGACGCTCAGCTTTGGCGGGTGCCGTCGAGGGTCTCGCGGATGATGTCCGCGTGTCCGCCGTGGCGCGCAGTCTCTTCGATCATGTGGAACAGGACGTAGCGCACGTTGCACTTGATGATGTCTTTGCGCGCGCAGGGACTGTCAAGGTCCATCGAAGCCGCGATGGCGCGGGACTCCTCGATCTGCTCCCGGTAGTACGCGACCCAGTGCTCCACCGTGTCGTTCTCGTTGACCGTCATGTCGGCGTCGCGAGGATCGGTTTTGACGGCGGGCCAGTTCTCGGGGAGCTCGCGTCCGGCCATGATGACTTGGAACCAGCGGCGCTCCCAGGTCGCGGCGTGTTTAATCAGCCCCAGCAGTGACAACGAACTCGCGGTCGGTGTTTTTCGCGCCGCAGCATCGTCGAGCCCTTCGATCGTCAGGAGCAACCCCTCGCGCTGGTAGTCGAGGAAACCTTCCAGGGCCTCGCGCTCCGAGGTGTAGGCAAATGCCGCATCCTTGTTATCGGACATGCGTGGATGCTAACAGCGGCGACGGCTACGGAGGCGCTGCGCGCGACCGCTACTACGATGAGGATCGCGATCGCAATGACCTTCCCGTGCCTGCCCCATTCACGGGAATCTGCACAGGCAGACTGAGCGAGATGCTTGGGGAGAGGTTTCCGCAGGTGACCGATGTGCCGGACAATTTCGGACAACTCTTTAGGCATGTTCCCCGAGGATTCGCTTGTCGCACATAAGGAGGCCAGGCGCCTGGCAGAAGGCCATCGAATCTATTGGGTCAGTAATGGAGACCGATACTAGGCTATAGATCATGAAGCGTCTGATTGTCGCGGTTCTGTTGGTTGGCGGCCTTGCTGGAGCGGTCGCCGCCGTAGGCGCCTTGGGGGTCGGCACTTTCGTGGTGGATCGCCTGGCCTTGTTGTTGATGCCCCGCTCGTCGTTTCCTCGTTGTACCGATGATGACAAGCGGCTTGCTTCGGCCCTTGTAGTGCTCAGCATTCTCGATGCTCGTCCGGTCGAGGCGAAGCCGGGTGGGAAACGCATGGGGGGGTGCAATGACGATGACCGGCTTGCGTACGCCGAGCAGTCCTATCGGATTTCAGCGTCGCGTGTCGATGTGCCGTCCTTCTACCGTGAGGCTGCGATCAAGGACGGCTGGAAGCAGGCGCCGGTTCCGGAGCCGGAGGAGGGTGTGGCGCAGGTCTGCCTCACCAAGGTCATCGACAGCCGGAATGTCTACCTGTCGGTGGGGTACTCCGGCAGGCCGGACGAGAAGGACAGCGATGACTACTTGTTGCAGGTCGGTTCTGGCCCCAGTGGGAGCAACCTGTGCTGATGCCTGGGAGGGGTGTTCGCCCAGTCTCGGTTTTAGAAGATGATCACAAACCCTGCCGACTACACCTGGCTCGTGGAAGCAGCGGATGGCGCCTGCCTCACCTACATCCATGGCCTGACAGCCGAAGAAGTGATGGCTCGGCGCGGTGGCCGGCCAGGAGGCTTTACCCCCATGTCGTTCTGGGAGCTGGGCGGTGCCGTCGAGTCCGGCGTGTCCCTCGGCGTGACGACCATCGGTGACTGGGTGCTGACCGTTGAGCCCGGTTGGAACGGCATCGCCGAAGAAGTGATCATGCCGTTGTCGACGGGCACCCGCGTCGTGTCCCACTACTTTCTCAGCATCAAGGATCTCGATCACTTCTACTGGATCGAGGACGGCGAGCTCCGGTTCTGCTTCATCGCCCAGGAGGGCTACAGCCAGGAGGTGCCGGATGAGCTCGTGGAGACCATGGAACGGATCGATTCCATCTATCCCTCGTTCCCCGACCCCCACGACGGGCCGATGTTCCTCCTGGCCGAGCGCCTCACCGGGATCACGCTGACACCGCAACTACTGGAGGAGTCCACATACCTGGGCGGAACCGTTTCCGATCGACGTGCTCCAGGGCAGCGTGGAGCCCGTGGAGCTGGCTATCTTGTCGGTGTTGTTCCTTTACTTCTGGGCGCAGCATGCTCTGTGGGGGCGGACGCTCGGCAAGCGGATGTTGGGTGTCCGGGTCATCGCGGTGAGTACGGGCGGACGGCTGGGCGCGGGCAGGACTGTGCTCCGCACGCTGGTCTTCCCCCTGCTCGTCCTCGTCCCCGACGTCGGGCTGTTCTGTCTTTTCGTGGGCGGGCTCTGGATGCTCCTCGATGCCGAAGGCCGGGTGCTTCATGACCGCTTGCTGGGCACCGCGGTGGTGTGCGACTGGGTGAGGGACGCCCAACCTCAGTCGTAACAGGCCACCAGTGACATGATCTTGCTAACGCGGGGCCGACAACAGCTTTAGATGATCTTGGGCGACCACGGACCGAAGGTCCCGTAATGCCTGTCCGCTGGCCGAGGATCTGGCGAGCCGAGGCCACGCGGTGGCCGCGATCGACCACACCTACGAGAACGTCGCCAACACCTTCCCGGGTGGACGGGTCGCCACCTGCGTCACATGCGAGATCGAGAGTCCGGAGGCGTTGACTTTGTCGCAAACTATGACGCAACATTGTGATACAAAGCTTGCGACAAAAGGAGACGCTATGACCCGTGAACCCTTACCGGACGACGGCCCGTCGGCGCGTACGACCGATCTGCGACTGGCAGGCGCGTGGCTGACCCGGCACGGCCTGACCGACGCCCACCCCACTCCGCTGCTCGCCAGCCGGCTTGCGGTCCGCGAGCGCGCCCGCCTGGCCACCTACCTCATCCTGGCCGCACTGATCATCGTCAGTGCGCTGGCCGCCGTCTCCGCGTTCGGCAACCCCCAGCCCTATCGCCCGCTACCGCTACTGGCCCTGACCGTGGCCGTGGCCGGGCTGCTGCTGGCACAGTCGCTGCTCGACCGGTGGGTGCGACGCGTCGACCAGCGAGCGGCCGCGACACTGTCACGCAGGGCCGCCCATCCGATCCAGCCCGGCTGGCGGACCGTGCTCGGCCGGCCGTACGCCGTTTTCGCCGCCGTCACATTCACCGGCGCGATAGTGCTGGCCGCCAGCGCCCTGGCCGTTGCCGACCCCACCGTGCGGCAGCTGGCCGTCGTCGTGCTGATCGGCCTGCTCGGCGCGACGGGCATCACCGCCCTGCAGCTGCGCCACCTGCTACGGCACCCGGTCGTGGCGCAGGACGAGGAGTCGCTCACCGCCGACGTCATCATGCGCGTCGAGGACGCCCGCGAGCTCACCACCCCGAACGTGCAGTGGTCACTGCCCGTGGTGCTGCTGTTCGGCACCGCGCCCACCTGGTGGGGCGCCACCGCGATCACCTACCTGATCCTGAGCATGATCGCCCTCATCGCGCTCCGCTTCAAAACGCCGTCGTGCGCGACGGTGGCCCGACAGGTCATGAGCGTCCGATGATCGTCATCGACGCGGCCTCACCGGTACCGCCGTTCGAACAGCTACGATCCCAGCTTGCCCGGCAGATCCAGGACCGCACGCTGACCGTGGGCGCCCGGCTGCCGACCATCCGCCACCTCGCGGCCGACCTCGGCCTGGCCGCCAACACCGTCGGCCGCGCCTACCGGGAACTGGAAGAGGCCGGACTGATCGAGACACGCGGACGGGCGGGCTCGTTCGTCTCGGCCACCGGTCAGGAAGGCCGGGAGCGAGCCCACCGGGCTGCCGCCGACTACGCGGCCGTGATCGCCAGCGTCGGCATCGACGAGGACGAGGCGATCCGCATCGTACGGGCGGCCCTGACGTCCGGCACGGCAGCACCGGCCTCGTCATGACCACGACCCGGCCGCGGGTGTCACCTCGTCGAACGCACGACGTCGGTGTAGTGGCCGATCAAGCCCCGTGACCTGCTGAGAGCGGTCGAATCACGGGGCGACCAGGTCGTCTGAACGGTAGCGGACGTTATCTCCACCGGTCGCCAGGCGCACGGGAACCCAGGTAATCGGTCGTTTTCCCGGCCGACTCCCATCAAGGCGGCGCTCCGAATCGTTGGACGAAGGGCGTCACGGGCGGCGTCCACCTGCTCGACTCCCACCGTGAACCACGGCCCCTGCCTCTCCGCGTGATCAAGCGAAGGGTCTCATGTACCCGGCGATGCCGATTCCACAGTCATTGAGAAAGCATCTGTTCCTTTTGAAAAGGAGTATCAGTGCGATTAAATCTGACATTGTTCATCGCTGCGGCGACGGTGGCCGTCGTGGCGGCAGGCGTGCCCACGTCGGCCGGGGCCCGGATCGGCACGCCGGAGCCGGCGGTGGCCGAAGCCAGGGGAGCGGCTCCGATTTGGGGCGAGTGCCTGCCGGTGGAATCCGGCGGCGTCTCGCGCGACCCACGCCAGCAGTGCGCGACGTTGCGGGTGCCGCTGGACTACCGCGCCCCGCGCGGGCGGAGCATCGAGATCGCGATCTCCCGGATCGGCACGGCACGTCCCGGGGCGCGTCGCGGGATCCTGCTGTCCAACCCGGGCGGCCCGGGCGGTAGCGGCCTGGACCTGCCCAGTCAGCTGGCGGACGTACTGCCGCGCGAGGTCCTGGATCGGTACGACCTGATCGGCTTCGACCCGCGCGGGGTCGGCCACAGCACCCCGGTCACCTGTGGCCTCGATCTCATGAGGCAGTTCACGCTGCTGTTGCCCTACCCGGGACCGGATGGCGGCATCGGGCGCAACGTCGCCTTCGCACGGGACACCGCGGCCGCGTGCGCCGAGCATTCCGGCGATCTGCTTCCGTTCATCACCACGGCCAACACGGCCCGGGACATGGATCGCATCCGAGCCGCACTCGGTGAGCCGAAACTGTCCTACTTCGGCCTCTCCTACGGCACCTATCTGGGAGCCGTCTACGTCTCGATGTTCCCGGGACGCGCCGATCGGATCGTGCTGGACAGCGCCGTCGATCCGGACCTGGTGTGGCGGGAGATGTTGCGAACCTGGAGTCAGGCGATCGCGGTGCGCCTGCCCGACCTGCTGGCCTTCGCAGCCGAGCGGGACGCCGTCTACCACCTCGGCGCGACACCGGACGAGGTGCGGCGCACCTACGACCGGCTGCTCGCGGCCCTCGACAGGCGGCCCCTGCCGAACCCGGGCGGCCCCGTGTTCGACGGCAACGTGCTGCGCGAGATCACCCGAGTGGGGCTTTACCACGACGGCGACTTCCCTTTCATCGCCGAGTTCTGGCAGGAGCTCACGGCCGTCTCAGGATCCACCGTGGACCCCGCCATCATGAGGCGACTGGACCGGCTGGGCTCTGGCGGCAGGGCCGACGACGGCGGCGTCGGTGACAATGGCGCCGGGACGGCGCGGATACCGGCGGACAACCGCATCGCCGCGCTCTACGCGGTGCTCTGCGACGATGTCGCCTGGCCGCACAGCGTGGCGTTGCACGCCCGGCAGGTCGCAGCCGACCGGCAGGTGTGGCCGGTGACGGCGGGCATGCCCTCGAACCTCTGGCCCTGCGCGGCGTGGCCCACCCGACCGGTGGAGCCGCCGGTGACGGTCACCGGTTACGGGCCGCGCAACGTGCTGATCCTGCAGAACACCCGTGACCCGGCCACGCCCCCGGCGAGCGCGCGCGGCCTGCGCGCCGCCCTCGGACGGCGGGCCGCCATGATCACGGTCGACCAGGGCGGCCACGGCGTCGTCGGGCTGGGCAGCTGCGCCGACGAGGCGATGAGCTCCTTCCTCGCCACCGGGGAACTGCCTGGGCGGGACCGCTTCTGCCCGGCCCCGTCACCGGCCGACGCCGCCGCCGCTCGCTCCACGGCCCTGCCGTACATACCTTCCGTGGGTCCGCTGTAGGGCTGGGCCGCCGTGTGCCGGTAGATACGACCGACCCGTTTCCCGCTGTCACCCTCGTGACCCGGCCTGCCGGCCCTCTCCGTTGGTCTCACCGATCCCGGAGCGGTTCAATGATCGATTCCAAGGGGGCAGCGGTCGATCACCTCTTGACCTCCACCATGCTTGAGGTAGCACCGTGGTGCGCATGAACACGGAATCCACGGCGTACGCCGCAGACGTCGAAGCCATCGAACGGGTCGTAGCCACCGTAGAGCACTCCCAGCAGCACAAGGATCCCGATGAGTTCCTCGCCCTCTTCCACCCCGACGCGGTCTGGACGACGGCTGGTGGCAAGGTCCTCATAGGCCTCGACGCGATCTCGGAGTTCACCCGCAAGGTCCTCCCCGCGGCGGACTGGGACGGCAAGGTCACCTACGAGGTGGTCCACGTGTTCTTCATTCGCCCGGATGTCGCGGCGGTCAAGGTTCGTCAGCTCTACCTGACCCCGGGCGACGAGAGCGAGGGTGCTCCGCTGTACGTGATGTCCAAGCAGGACGACGGTCGCTGGTTGCTGACCGCCTGCCAGAACACCGGGGTCGTCGCCGACTGATCGATTCCAGGGGGTTGGCCGTACGTATGGGGCGAGGGCGCCCAACGTCGGTAGGAGTTGAGCCTCCTCGCCGCCGCACTGGACGTGAAGACCGACGACTTGCTGAAGGACTCACCCCTTCTCGCACCATGGCGACCGATCGCGGGGATCGCCTCCAGTCGAGCGACGCCGAGCCGGTCACCTTCGCTCAGTCATCCGCGGAGCGCGAGGCGGCGTATCCTTCGCCCATGGGACTGCGGCTCAAGATACGTCGGTCCGACTCGCCGTGGATCGACAACGTGTGGACATGCACGAGCGAGCAGGTCACTTCGATGACGTCCGTGGCGGGGGCGTGTTGGGGGCTGGTGTTCTGGGAGCAGGCCGGCCGGACGTACACGAGCATCACCGGTCCCGAGACCCGAACCGGGACGGCGCCGGTGCCGGAGGGCGCGACCTTTACCGGCATCGAGTTCGCCGTGGGCACCTCGTTGCGTGCCGTGCCCACGCCGACGCTGGTCGACGGCGGCATCGAGCTCCCCGACACCACACACCGGACGTTCCGGCTGGACGGCGCGCGCTGGGAGACGCCCGGCCCCGACGACGCCGAGGCCCTGGTCGACAGTCTCGTCCGGGCCGGGGTCGTGGTCCGTGACCCGCTCGTCGGCGAGGTGCTGCGGGGGCACCGTCCGGCCGTCTCGGGGCGCACGGTCGAACGCCGGTTCCGCGCCGCGACCGGACTGACGCGAGGCGTGGTCCGGCAGATCGAGCGGGCCCGTACGGCGACGGAGCTGCTGGCTGCCGGCGACCCGGCCGCCGATGTCGTCGCCAAGCTCGACTACTTCGACGAGCCGCACCTGGCCCGAGCACTGCGCTCCTACGTCGGACGCACCGCCAGGCAGCTGCGCGAGGGCGTCGGCGGCGCGATCGCCCTCGACCTGGATCAGCGCTTGACGTCGTAGACGAGCTTCAGGATCCCGTTCGAGTAGCTCTCCGACTCCCGCAGCGTCAGCATGTGCTTGTCTCGGTCGGCCCGGCCGAACAGGCTCTTCCCGGCACCGAGCAGCACGGGGAAGACGAGCAGGTTGTACTGGTCGATCAGGCCCGCATCCGACAGCCGCCGGGCCAGCTCCGCACTCCCGTGGATGAAGATCGCACCGCCCTCGCTCTCCTTGAGCGCGGCGACGTCCTCGGTCGAGCGCAGGATCGTCGTCGGCCCCCACCCGTCGACGAGGGCGTCGTCGGACAGCGTGGTCGACACCACGTACTTGGGCAGCTCCTTGTAGTCGGCGTGGTCCTCCGAGCCGGGCCAGACCGGCGCGAAGATCTCGTAGCTGTGGCGGCCGAACATCAGCGCCGTCGTGTCGGCGAGTTCCTCGCCCTTCAGGGACCAGGCTTCCGGGACGAAATCAAGGTCCTTGAACACCCACCCGCCGCTGCGGTGCTCCTCGCTCGGCCCGCCGCCGGGCGAGTCCACGACGCCGTCCAGCGACATGAAACCGGTGTAGACCAGGTCACGCATTGTGCTGTCTCCTCATGTTCGGGCGAACTGCCGGCTCCACGGTAAATCACGGCTGCCGTGACCGTCTTGGACGAAAACGACAGCGGGTCCGGAACGCTCAGCTCACGGCTTTCCTGACGAGGGCGGTGATCGTCTTCGCGGCTTCTTCGCTCAACGCGGTCACGGCGAAGGACGTGGGCCACAGGCCACCGGTGTCGGCGAGGTTCGCCTCGGCGGTGAAGCCGAAGGCCGAGTACGGCTCCTTGTCCGCGTTTCCGCTGCGGAAGAAGCAAACGATCCTCCCCTTTCTGGCGTAGGCCGGCTGGCCGTACCACAGCTTTGGTGACAGCTCTGGGGCGTTGGTGGTGACGATGGCGTGGATGCGTTCGGCCATCGCACGGTCCGACGGTTCCATCTCCGCGATCTTCGACAGCACATCGAGCTCCTCGGCGGCCGCCTTGTGGCCACGGCCGCGGTTCGCCTCCTTCTTCAGTTCCGCGGCGCGCTCCTTCATCGCAGCACGCTCTTCCTCGGAGAAGCCGTCCGTGTTTTTCCTGCTCGCCGCGCCGGTGTCCGCGCTCACCGCTGTCACTCTCCCGTCGTCATCGGTGTGGGGTGTTCGTGACGCTAACGGTGCTGTGAAGCCGGTGCTTCTCGATTCCTGATCGATGCTCGCCCCGTGCTTCCGGGACACACCTCGGCGTACGGGCTCGCACGGCGTCGGCTGTCGTCCGCTACCGCTTTGGGGATCGCGTGACGACGGTCGGCTGATTCCTACCCGTCAGGCTTACCGATAACGGGCGGACTGGGCGTCCTCTCTCAAACGCCGCGCCACGCGTCCAGCCGCCTTGTCGAGTTCTCCTTCGATCCGCTCCGCCCCTGCGGCGGACACCCTGGGCACCGGGTATGGCAGTGCCAGCACGCGTTGCATGCGCAGGTACGTCGGCGGATGGGTCGTGTCGACCCCCGCCTTCTCAAGGCGGGCGGACTCGCGGTGTCGTTCGAGCTCGGTGTCGGCGACGGCATTCACGTGGGAGCGGAGAGCCGTCCACACGTCCCCGGTTCCGACGGCCACCGCGCTGGATGCGAGAAAATCGTCGACCGATCGCGCCCGGGTGGTCAAGACGTCCAGAAGCGAAGCGGCGGCCGCGGAGCCCGCTACCTGGGCTTGCATCTCGTCAGCACGGTATTCGGCCGGGGTGAGGACCAGCCAGAGTGGGTAGCCGATCTCCACCAGACGGCTGCGTCGCAGGCCATAGGTGCGGAACGAGGCGTTGACCGCACCGCTGATGGCGATCAGGTCTGTTCGGGGGGCTCCCAGCTCCTCGCCGATACGGTCGATGAGGGCGTACAGGTGGGGAGCGTCTGAGCGGGTGAGAGGTATGGCGGAGGTGGGGAAGGGGGCGGGGCGGGGGCGTAGCAGCCAGGCGAGGTCCAGCGCTATGAGACCGAACAGGATGCCACCCATCGTCAGACGGGTGACCAGGTACACGCCGGTGAGCAGGAAGGCCGGTGCCAACAGGTGGACGGCCAGGGCAAGGACGTAGCCGCCGGTTTGGGAGACGCGACCGGTCGCTCGGCGCGACTGGACGAGGGCTGCCGGAGGGGGCAGGAAGGGGCCGGGATATCGCGGATGCTCCTGAAACGCGCCCGATGTTCCGGCTGGTAGATCGGTGGACACGACGAACAAGGTGACAGAACCCGAGAATGGCGGCAAGGCGCCAAAACGCTGAGGGCTCGCCTGGATTCAGGCTTCGGGGGAGTTCTGGAGCAGCCGGTTCGCGGCTGCCGGTGGAGAGACGGCGCCGCGTCGGGAATCGAATGCGGACCACTCGCCGGGCGGCCGAACAGGTGAGAGGCGGCGCCCGGCGGTGACGTCGTGTGCGAAGCGGGTCAGCAGGCCTTGATGCCCGCTATATACGCGCTGTCCGGGATGCTCGTCCAGTCGCCGATCGTCCGGCCGGCAGGAATATAGTGACATGGCCCGTCCGGGTGTCCGACGATTGGACGCCTGATGTCGAGCTTGCGTCTCACCGCGTAGTCATGGCAGTTCCGGATCGTATAGTCGTAGCGACCGAATACCGGGCCGCTGTAGCTCAATCCGCACGGCGCCGCGGATGCGGACGACGCGGTCGGAGTCAGCGTCACCATTGCGCTGATGGCGAGCAACAGGTACGCCCATGGAGCAGGGCGGTGGGTTTTGGTGAGCATCGGGCACCTTTCCTGACGATCGTTCGGATGGTGGACTGGCGGCAGCGCAGCAGCTTGAGGTTGTTTCGCATGATCCAGTCGATTCCATTTACTTTTGACCTGCGTGCGCTGACCGCTCTGTACCGTCGGCGCTCCTGCGAATTCCGCGACATGTGCGCGTGGCGGCACAGGCCAAGTAGATCCGAAGCCCTGCGAGAAGAGAGGGTTGTCTGGAATGCTCTGGACAGACCTGGACACCGCACGAAAGCCGGACTCTCGTCAAGGAACACCGTGGACGATGCTCAGCTCTTTCCGCCCCAGCAGCCGATCACTTGCAGGAAGGATCTGGGCGCAGCCCTCAGACATCACAAAACGCAATACGAACGCAAAAACGGAAAGCGTAACTCGGTGTCCGCCCTGGTCAAAAGGGTGGCTGTCTCCCGCAGCAGCCTGTACGCCTATCTCAATGGCGGCACGCTGCCGGACGCGGTGACACTGGACCGGCTTTTGGCCGCCCTGGAGGTCTCCGACGAAGAAAGACGGCGTCTGGGCACCGCCCGGGACGTACTTGCCGAGGCCATGTTGGGAAGGCACGCGCTCGAAGGCGGGGGTGCGGATGAGAACACGGTCGTTCCGCCCCGGCCTTTCCAGCTTCCCGGAGTCAGCGCCCACTTTTTCGGACGCGACCAGGAGTTGGCGACGCTCGCCGAGATGGTCGAAGGCAAGAGCGTGCGAGGCGGCGCGACCACCATTGTGGTCGTCAGCGGTATGCCGGGCGTCGGCAAGACTTCGCTCGTCCTGTCGTTCGCGCACCAGGTCGCCGACCGTTTCCCGGACGGGGTTCTCTATGTTGACCTGCGAGGATACAGTCCGGATCGCCCGAAGCGTCCCAGCGAAGCGCTGAAGCTCTTCCTGTCGGCGCTCCGGGACGACGACGCGGATCTGCCGCAGGACGAGGAAGGCCGCGTCGCGCTGTACCGATCGCTGGTGGCGGACCGGCGGATGTTGATCGTGCTGGACAACGCGAACACGCCTGACCAGGTTCGTCCCCTGCTACCGAACTCGGCGAAATCCGTGGTTCTCGTGACCAGCCGGAGCAACCTGCCGGCGTTGATCGGCAACGGTGCGATCCGGCTACCGCTGGAACGGCTGCCACACCAACACGCGGTCTGCCTGCTGGGTCGTGTCATCACCGCCGAACGGGTGGAGCGAGAGCGCGCGTCCGCGGACGAACTGGTGCGTACCTGTGCGTATCTCCCTCTCGCCCTGCTCATCGTCGCCCAGCGAGTGCTGCTGGATCCGCAGGTCTCGCTGGCCCACGTCGTTACCGAGCTCGCCGGCGCCAAGGATCGCCTGCACCTGCTCGCCACGCCGGACGACGACCGCTTCATGAATGTGGGGGCGGTCTTCTCCTGGTCCTACCGTGCGCTCACCGAGCCGCAGGCTCACATGTTCCGCCTGCTGGCGCTGCATGCGGGGGCCGATGTGAGCGTCGACGCCGCTGCGGCCCTCTGCGGAAGGACCACGTCCGAGGCCCGGAGAGCACTCGAAGTCCTCGCGTCCGTGAACCTGCTGGAACCGCGGGGCGGCGATCGGTACGCGTTTCACGATCTGCTGCGTGAGTACGCTGCCGAACGAGCCCACGAGCACCCGGTAGAAGAAGGGAGGCAAGCGGTTCGGCGCGTTCTCGAATGGTATTGCCACACCGCGCGCTCCGCGTCCCGAATTCTCCTTCCTTATCTTCGTCCAGTCGATATCAAGCCGAGTGAATGGGGATGCCCCCCGCCACGCTTCACGCGTGCCGATGAGGCCCTGCAGTGGTGTGAAGCCGAGCGCGCCAATCTCGTTTCCGCCGTCCGTCAGGCGGTCGAACGAGAAGAATACGACATCGGCTGGAGGCTTCCTGCCGCGCTGTCCGGCTTCTTCAACCTGCGCAAGCCCTGGGAGGAGTGGATCGAATGCTGCAGGCTCGGACTGGAGGCGGCACGTGGTTGCGGCGAACGAACAGGAGAGACGTGGTCCCTGACCAATCTGGGCCTCGCCTATTGGGGATTGGGTGAGCTGGACAAAGCGCTGGAATGTCACAACAAATCTCTCGCGGTCTGTCGCGAGATCGACGACAGATGGGGAGAGGGGATCGTCCTGTCCTGCCTGGGCGATATTCACCGCGATCTCGCGCGCCTCGACTCGGCCATCGAATGCTACGGACAGGCCAGAGACATCTTTCTGGAGATCCAGGAACGATGGGGAGCCGGACTCGCCCTGCACAACCTGGGGCACGCGTATACCAGCTGCGAACAGTACGGTGCCGCGATCGACTGCTACCTCCAGACCCTGTCCCTGTCGGATGAGCTGGGCGACGACCCCTGGGGAAAAGCACAGACGCTGCATTACCTGGCAGACGCGTACCGGCTCTCGGGCTCTTTGGACGACGCCGTGGAGACTTACCGGAAGGCCCTCGTGATCCGCAGGGAGATCGGCGACGCACGAGGAGAGGCGATCACGCTCGACAATCTCGGTATCGCGCAGGACGACGCCGGTCTCCATCAGCAGGCACGGCGCTCATGGGAGCTCTCCGTCGAGAAGTTCGTCGAGCTCAGGGATACGCGGGCCGCCGATGCCGTTCGCACGCGACTGCGCTGATCCCCCTGGCATTCACGAGGAGGCGTCCCGGCGCAGGTCGCGGACCTCGGGGCGTTGCTGGAAGCCGGCCGACCTGTAGGTGGCGACGGCGCCGACATTGGAGCTCGGGGTGATGACGGTCGCACTCGACGAGCCCAGCTTCCTGAGGGCGGCCGCGGCGGCGAGGGTGATCGCGTGGCCGTGGCCGCGGCCGCGATGTTCGCGGTGCACGCCCATCGGCTCCAGCAACCCGGGCTTCCCAGGACCGGCCGACCACACCGTGACCGCCGCCACCGCGTCGCCCCGGTCGTCGTACGCGACCAGGCATCGTGCGTCGGCGTACGGCGGTCCGGCCGCCATCGCGTGCCAGCGCTCGTCGGTGAACGTCGACCCGTCGAACGACGCCCGCTGTACGGCGGCCCGCACGCCCGCCCGCTCCGGCCCGATCACCTCGACCCGCAGGCCCGGGTCCCGCACCGGCTCCGCGAGGTCGCGGCGCAGCGGCGTCCACGGCTCGCCGGGGTTCCAGCCGTTCCCGGCCAGCAGGTCCTGGACCAGCGCGCGCATGGGCGCTTCGACGTTCGCTCTCCCTTCGGGCAGTACGCCGCGCTCCGGCTCGTTCACGTCCGCGATCAGCCGCCGCGCCAGCTCCTCGTCCCGCCGGGCGTCCGGCGCGATCGCGAGCCGCAACACCCTGGGGTCGTCCAGCAGCCCGACGGCGAGAATCCGTCCGTCTCGGCTCCAGGTCCGGACCGCCGCGGCCGTCGCCTCCGCGCCGAATCGCCAGAACCAGCCCAGGTCTCCCGGGTGGAGTTGCGGTGGCGCCTCGTCGTGCTGCCAGTCCCGCAGCACGTCCACGACCGCGCTCAGCCCGTCGACTCCCGGCTCACCCGACACGATCGTCATGGCCCCGATCACACCCCACCACACCGGTGGTCCGCACCTGGTTTTCCGCCGACGTGGTGGGTCGGAACGTCAGGGACGCGATGACGGTGTTCTTGGTGCGTTCCGATCCGGTCTGTTTCCGCGCTTCGAGAACGGTCTTTCGGTGTTCGTCCATGGAACGTGATCGATAATCGCTTGACTCTCCAGCCGCTGGAGACTCCACCGTGGATCGCATGGATTCTGTTAAGCCGGAGATCAACCGAGATATCTATGGAATGCCCGCCTTCGTCACGGTGACCGTCGCCGACCTCGATCGCACGGTCGACTGGTATGTGAACGGACTGGACTTCATATCGCTTTTCGCCGTACCCGGACCCGATGGCAGCCCGGTGCTGGTGCACCTGCGCCGCTGGCGCTACCAGGACATCCTGGTGCGCCTCGGCGAAGCGCCCACCGGTGGCGAATGGACGATCAGCATGATGGCCACGCTGGAGCAACTCGACGGGCTCGCCGAGCGGGCACGCGCCCACGGCGGCGGCATCGTCGAAGGTCCCGTCGACACACCGTGGAACACCAGGGATCTGCGCGTCACCGACCCGGACGGCTACACCGTCGTCTACACGGCACGGCGCGCGGAGGGCGAGCGCGACGCGCGTTTCACCGCGATGATGGAGGAGGAGGCGCGCCTGCAGCTCGGCGACCGAGGCCGGCTTGGCGACTGAGGCGCGCTTGATCGTTGTTCCTGGTTATCCCTGTTTCCCGATGAACTCGCGCAGCCAGTGGAAGCTCGCCTTCTCGGTACGGGCCTGGGTCTCGTAGTCGACGTGGACGAGCCCGAATCGGGCGGCGTACCCGCGGGCCCACTCGAAGTTGTCCAGCAACGACCAGCAGAAGTAGCCGCGCACGTCCACGCCGTCGGTCATCGCGGCGCGGATGGCGGCGAGGTGGTCACGCAGGAAGTCGACGCGACCGGCGTCGTCGAGGGTCCCGTCGTCGCCGTAGCCGTTCTCGGTGATGAAGATCGGCGGCAGTGCGGGGTAGCGCCGGGTCAGGCCGAGGAGGGTCTGGTGGAGTCCTTGCGGCTCCACCGGCCAGCCCAGCCCGCTCGTCCTCGCGCCGTCGGGGGTGACGCCGCGCACCCCGAGGTCGAAGGCGGAGCGCAGCGCGGGGTCGGTCTGCTCGTACGGCGCCGAGGCGGCGTGGATGCGGTAGTAGTAGTTGACGCCCAGGAAGTCCAGCGGAGCGCCGATGACCTCCAGGTCGCCCTCGCGGCGGAAGGAGAAGTCGCTGAGGGCGCCGAAGGTCTCCTCCATGTCGGACGCGTAGGCGCCGAGCAGCAGCGGGTCGGTGAACTGCCGGTTGACCAGCAGGTCCATCTTGCGCGCCGCGTCGGCGTCGGCCGCCGAGCCGGTCGCGGGCACCGTGGGCGACATGTTGAGTGTGATGCCGACCTGGTCTCCCTCGCGCGCCCGCGCCCGCAGCCTGGCCGTCGCGAGGCCGTGGCCCAGCAGAAGGTGGTGGGCGGCGGCGAGCGCGCCGTGACCCTCGCGTGCGCCGGGTGCGTGGCGGCCTTCGGCGTAGCCGACGATGGAGGAGCAGTACGGCTCGTTCAGCGTGATCCAGTGTGACACCGTGTCGCCCAGCGCCTCGTGCGCGACCTCGGCGTAGTCGGCGAAGCGCTCGGCGGTGTCGCGGTCGCGCCAGCCGCCGCGGTCCTCCAGCGCCTGGGGCAGGTCCCAGTGGTAGAGGGTGACGTACGGTTCGATGCCGCGCTCGCACAGGGCGTCGGCGAGCCGCCGGTAGAAGTCGAGGCCGCGCCGGTTCACCCGGCCGTCGCCGTCGGGCACGATCCTGGGCCAGGCCAGCGAGAAGCGGTAGGCGCCGGCGCCGAGCCGGTCCATCAGCTCCACGTCCTCCTGCCAGCGGTGGTAGTGGTCGCAGGCGTGCTCGCCGCTCTCGCCCCTCGCCACCGCGCCGGGGACGCGGCAGAACGTGTCCCAGATCGAAGGGCCGCGCCCGTCGGCGTCCACGGCGCCCTCGATCTGGTAGGCGGCGGTGGCCGTCCCCCACACGAACCCGGCGGGAAAGGGCGTACGGTCCTGGGTCATCCCTTGATCGCTCCTGACATGATTCCCCCAATGATCTGACGGCCCAGCGCGGCGAAGACCACCACGATCGGCACGATGGCGAGCACGGTGCCGGTGAGCACGAGCGCGTAGTCGGTGGTGTAGCCGCTGGCCAGGCTGGAGAGCGCGACCTGGACGGTCGGGTTCTCCGGCGTGAGGACGACCAGCGGCCAGAAGAAGTCGTTCCAGGCATGCATGAAGGTGAACAGGCCGAGCACGGCGGTGGCAGGCCGGGCGGCGGGCAGCACGACGTGCCAGAACAGCCGCAGCGTGCTGCACCCATCGATGCGGCCGGCCTCCAGCAGCTCGTCGGGGATGGCGCTGGAGAGGTACTGGGTCATGAGGAACACGCCGAACGCGGTGACCAGGCCGGGCACGATCACCGCCCCAAGCCTGCCGGTCCAGCCGAGCTCCGCCATGAGGATGTACAGCGGGATGATGCCGAGCTGCTGCGGCACGGTGGTGGTGGCGATGGCCATGACGAGCAGCACGTTGCGTCCGCGGAAGCGCAGTTTGGCGAAGGCGAAGCCGGCCAGCGTGGAGAACAGCACGACCGAGACGGTGACCGAGCCCGAGACGAGGAAGGAGTTGAACATCGCCTGGCCGAACGCGGTGGTGTCGAAGACCCGGGCGATGTTCTCGAACAGGTGGCCGCCGGGGGTGAGGACCGGCGGGACGCTGGCGATGACGTCGTTGTCGTGGGAGGCCACGGCGAGCGACCAGTAGATGGGAAAGATCGAGCCGAGCAGCACGGCGACGAGCGCGGCGTAGGTCCAGAACCCGGCCCCGTGGGGGTTCAGTCCGCGTCGGACGGCGGTGAGGGTTGCCATTCAGCTGCTCCTGATCCTGCGGGTGACGGCGAAGTTGACGAGCGCCATCACCACGATGATCACGCAGAGCGTCCAGGCGATCGCCGAGGCGTAGCCGAACTCGTACATGCTGAAGCCCTGCTCGTAGAGGTAGAGGCCGACGGTCTGGAACTGGCGGTCCGAGCCGCCGGTCGGGTTGCCGGTGCCTGCCTGGAACAGCAGTGGCTCGGCGATGATCTGGAAGCCGCCGATGGTGGACACGACGGCGGTGAAGATGATCGTGGGGCGGAGCATCGGAATGGTGATCTTCCGGAACTGGGTGAACTGGCTCGCGCCGTCCAGCCGGGCCGCCTCGTACAGGTCCTCGGGGATGGTCTGCATGGCGGCCAGGTAGATGAGGGCGTTGTAGCCGGTCCACCGCCAGATGACGATCAGCGAGATCGCGACGTGTGAGGAGAGCGTGCCGGCCTGCCAGTCGATCGGATCCAGGCCCACCAGGCCGAGGCCCCAGTTGACCATGCCGAAGTCACGGCCGAAGAGCTGGGTGAAGATGATCGTGACCGCGACGATCGAGGTCACGTTGGGCAGCAGCACCCCCATCCGGAACAGGGTGCGGGCGCGCAGCCTGCGGTTGAGCATGTGCGCGAGGAACAGCGCGGCCAGCAGCTGCGGAACGGTGGACAACAGCCAGATGCTGACGGTGTTGAACAGCGCGTTCCAGAAGTAGTCGTCGGCCAGCAACTCGGCGTAGTTGGCCAGTCCCACCCACTCGCGCTCCGGGTCGAGCAGGTTCCAGTCGGTGAGGGAGACGTAGGCGGTGTACAGCAGCGGGAACATGCCCACCGCGCCGAACAGCAGGAAGAACGGGGCGATGTAAAGGTACGGCGAGCCCTTGACGTCGAGCTGGTAGGCCCAGCGGCGCCGGGGCCCTGATCTGACGGGGGTCACGGTCGACTCCTCGGGGGAAGGGGGCGCGACGGCGGGCTCTCCCCTAAGCCCTAAGCCCGCCGTCGCGCGGCTCTCACGGATCGATGCGCGTCACTTGCCGATGCGCTCGACGTCCCCGAGCATCTGCGTCCACGCCTCGTCGCCGTTCTGCTTGCCCTCCTCCACGCGGTTGATCGTGTCGCGGATGGCGGTCTGGATGTCACCGGCCCTCGGGCCCTGGTGCTGCGGCTTGAGGTTGCGGGCGGCGGTGGTGAAGATCTGCCCGATCGGCGCGTCGTTGAAGAACTCGTGCTTGAGGCCGGTCACCTCGGGCTTTTCGTAGGTGGCGACGGTGGAGGGCAGGATGCCGTGCTTGCTGAACACCTCGATCTGCTGTTCGGGCGCGGTGAGCCAAGCGATCAGCGCCACGGCCTCCTTCTGGTTCTTGCTCTGGGCGGGGACGGTGAGATAGGAGCCGCCCCAGTTGCCGCCGCCGCCGGGGATGGCGGCCACGTCCCACTTCCCGGCGAACGCCTTCGCCTGGTCCTGGATCTTGGCGAGCATCCAGGCGGGACAGGCGATGGTGGCGAACTGGCTCTTGGCGAAGCCGGTGTTCCACGCGGGCGAGCTGCCGACGAGCTTGGCCGACTGGCCGTCGGCCACGGCCTTGAGCACCTCGTTGTAGGCGGAGCGCACGGCCGGGTTGGTGGCCACCACGATGTTGTCGTCGGCGTCGTAGTAGCCGGTCTCGGCCTGGCCGATCATCGCGTTGAACACCTGGGGACCGCCGTCGAAGAACGCGGCGCCTTCCGGCTTCTTGGCGGTGTAGCGCTTGCCGGTCTCGAAGTAGGAGGTCCAGTCGGGCCAGAGCTTGCCGACCTCCTCACGGTCGGTGGGCAGGCCGGCCTTCTCGAACAGGTCGCGGCGGTAGCACATGGCGAGGCCGCCGACGTCGGTGCCGTAGCCGATCTGGGCTCCCGACTTGGCCAGCGACGCCTCCCACTTCCACGGCAGCCAGCGGTCCTTGATCTGGTCGGCGCCGTGCTGGTGCAGGTCGACGAAGTGCTGGGGCTGGTTCCTGAACTGGGCGATGAAGCCGGTGTCGATTCCCTCGACGTCGGCGGTGCCGGCGCCGGTGGCGAGGTGCGCCGCGAGGTTGCGGTGGTGGTCGTTGTACGCCGACGTTCTCTCAACGATCTTGATGTTGGGGTGGGCGGCCTCGTACTTGGCGTAGAGCTCCTTGAAGCCCATGTTCCCGAACAGGTTGAGGGTGAGGGTGATCTTGCCGTCGGTCGGCGTGGAGCCGGTGGAGGTGGAGCCGCCACACCCTGCGGCGAGCATGCCGAGGGCGAGCACTCCGGCGGCGAGACGGATTCGTTCAGCAGACACCTGGGGCTCCTTCGAGGGGAGAGGAAGGGTGGCTGCGAGATGCGATGAGCGGGCCGAGCCCCGTGGCAGCGGTGTGGCATCGGCCTGTCAGTGGGATATTTCACAGAACGCCGCCACTCAATGTCAAGTCACGGAAACGTCACGCGCCTGAAACCCGAAATGGTGGGTTGACACGATGCGGCCTCTCGCATAACTTCCATGCAACCGGTTACATGAAACCGGTTTCAGCGAGATGCGATAACGTACGCCCGTGGCAACGATTCGAGAGCTGGCGCGCCTTTGCGGGGTGTCGTCGGCGACTGTCTCCCGCGTTTTCAACAACCCCGAGGTGGTGAACGCACAGACCCGCGAGCTCATTCTCAGCACCGCGGCGCGCATCGGATACCTGCCCAACGAGTCGGCCCGCACCCTGGCCACCAAGAGGTCCCGCATGGTCGGCCTGATCTGGGACACCGACCACCGCCGTCCCGGCTGGCGGCACCCGTTCTTCCAAGAGATCCTCATCGGGCTGAAGACCGCGCTGAGCGAGCGTGGTTACCACCTGCTCATGCTCGCCACCAGCGAGGACGGCACGCCCGAGGACTTTCTCCGCGCCGTGCGCAGGCACAACCTCGACGGCGTGGTCTTCATCGACAACGGCAGGGACGACCCCTCGCTCCAGCCGCTGGCGGCGTCGGAGGTGCCGTGCGTCTCCCTCGACCGGCCCATCCGGGGGCCGCGGACCACCTACGTGACCTCGGACAACGCGGCCGGGGCACGCGAGGCGGTCCGTCACCTGCACGCGACCGGGCGCCGGGTCATCGCCACCATCACCGGCCCGACCCGCACGAGGCCGGGCGCGGAGCGGCTGCGCGGCTACCTGGAGGAGCTGGCCGCGCTCGGCCTGGCGCACCGCCCCGAGCTCGTCGTCGAGGGCGACTTCTACCTGTCGAGCGGGTACGCCGCGATGCGCGCCCTGCTGGAGCTGGAGGAGCCGCCCGACGCGGTGTTCGCCGCGGGTGACGAGATGGCGATCGGCGCGCTGCGGGCCGTGACCGAGGCGGGGTTGAAGGTGCCCGAGGACATCGCGCTGGTCGGGTTCGACGACATCGAGCTCGCCGCGCTGGTGCCGCCGGGGCTGACGACGCTCGCCCAGGACAAGGCGGGTTTCGGTACGGCGGCGGCCGCGGCGGTCATCACGATGATCAACGAAGACGTCACCCCTCCTTCGCGCCTCCTGCCCACCACCCTGGTCGTCCGCGGCTCCACCGGCCCCGACCCCCGTTTCTGACCGCGACCGCTCGCCCCGCCCGCTCACCGCGGTCGCGGGGTCGGCTCTTCGGTCTCGTCATGGACGATTACGGATCGAGAGACCCCACGGGCTTCACCCGACGTGCCACGGTGGTCGCGGCGTGGACGAACGCGGCGAGTTTCGGCGATCGGCTGCCTGCCGGCCAGGCGAGCATCAGCGTGGTGGTGGAGGCGTCGGGAACCGGCGTGCACACCAGACTGCGGGGCAGGTGGTCGCGGACGGACTCGGGCAGCAGCGCCACGACGTGGCCCCAGGTGATGAGCTGGGCGAGTTGACCGGTGTCCCGGATCCGCGGGCCTGCCGCGTCGGCGGACCGCGCGCCGGGCCAGACGGGCATCGTCTCGCCGGCCAGGTCGGCCATGGACAGACGGTCTCGCCCGGCCAGACGGTGATGCCGGGGCATCACCGCGACCTGGTGCTCGACGAGCAGGTCCACGGTGTCGAGCCCGGCGAAGTCCCGCTGGGGACTGTGCATGAACGCCACGTCGGCGTGGCCGTCGCGTAGCAGGCTCGCCTGCTCTCCGGGGCCGCAGATGTGCACGTCGACGTGGACGTCGGCGTACCGGGCGCGATATGTGGCGAGCAGCTCGGACAGGAGGCCGCCGTCGCCGGCCGCCTTCATCGCCATGATCAGCCGAGGTTCCGGCTCGCCGGCCCGTTGCGCGGACCGCGCGGCGCGCGCCATCGCGGCGAGCGCCGTCCGGCCTTCGTCCAGCAGGGTCTCACCGGCCGTTGTGAGCCGGACCGAACGGCTGCTGCGTTCCAGCAGCGTGACGCCGAGGCGGCGTTCGAGTCGTTGGATCGCGCGAGACAGCGGCGGCTGGGCGATGCCGACGCGCTCGGCCGCCCGGCCGAAGTGAAGCTCTTCGGCCACGGCGATGAAGTAGCGCAGTTCGCGGACTTCCAACGGATCCATACCGGCAGGGTATCGGTTGGGAGTGCGATCGGTGTTGGCCCGATCACGGCCGGATTGGTGAGATCGAGTCATGACCGACGAGAGCGGCAACCGCATCGCCGCCCAGGGGTCGTGATCGCGGTACGGCCCGCCACGCTCGGACCTGGCGGACCCATCGGCGGCCTGTTCGACTTCAACGACGAGGGGTGGGTGTCGTGGTGAGTGCTTCGACGCTGCCGACGTGTCCGGGACACCGGGCACGATCCCGAGAGGAGATCGCATGACATCGGACTATCAGCGGCCGGACCGGTTGATGGTCCATGTGATCAATCCGCTCGTCCGTTGGCTGGGGGCGGCCAGCACCCTGCGCGTTCCAGGGCGCACCACGGGCGCCCTCCAACGGGTTCCCGTGCACGTCGTCGAGCTCGCCGACGCGCGCTACCTGGTGTCGGTGCGGGGCCGAACGGAATGGGTGCGCAACCTCCGTGCCGCCGGCCACTGCACCGTCAGCCGGCGCGGCCGCCGAGACCGGTACCGGGCCGTGGAAGTGGTCGGCGATTCACGTGAGGAGGTCCTCGCCGCCTACCGGGCCCGCTGGGGAACCGGACAGGTGCGCCGCCTCCTCGACCGCTTCCCGGACCCCGAGGACCACCCCGTCTTCCGCCTGGCGCCTCTCGACCGATCGCCAGGGCAGGCACCGACGGTACCTGGATCCGCCTGACCTCGAACGACACCGGCTGAACCACTTGAAGGAAGCGTACGTTTGTGGGGCATGAGACTACGAACGGCCCTGCTCGTCGCGCTGTTGTCACTGACCACGGCATGCGGAGGAGCGGAATCGGATATGTCGGCCGTCGCGGCTGACGGCGGGCCGGCGAAGCCGGTCGCCCTGTGGGGCGCGGAAGGCGGGTTCGTGACCCCGACCACGAACGTGCTGCGTCCGCCAAGGGTGGTGCTGTACAGCGACGGCCTGGTGGTCGTTGACGCGAGCAAGCAGTTGAAGCTCACCGATGCGGAAAGGGACGAGACAGTCGCGTCGATGGAGACGTACCTGACCGGGCAACCGCCGACCGCGGAGCCGAGGTCGGGTGCGCCGACGGTGACGGACGTGCCGACCACCGTCTTCGGGGTACGGGGGAAGGACGGAAAGATGCTCCAGGTCCGGGTCCCGGCCCTGGAGCAGGTCGCGGACTTCTACCCGAGGGCGCTCTCGGACGCGAAGAAGCTGATGGAAGACCTGGCGACCCGGGCGGCTGCGGGCACCGACTACGTCGCCACCCGCGTCCGAATGGTCGTCGAAGCGGCCGCGTCGGCGGAGGGAAAGCCGGCGCCGTGGCCCGCGGGGGTCCCGGAGCCTTCGGGCACGGTGGACCCGGTTTGGCAGAAGGACGTCGAGGGGGCGGCGGTGAGCGCGATCGTCAAGGCGGTGCCTGCCGGGCAGCAGTACGAGCGGTCACTCTTCAAGACCGGATCGGGAACACTCTTCCTGCTCTCCTGGCGATATCTGCTGCCTGACGAGTAACCCCACGAGAGCGACGGCGGGTCCTTGTGGATGGTGAAAAGGGCCCGCCTTCAGGCGATTCCCTGGCGTTGTTAACGCTAACTTTTCGCCTTTCGATCGTGCTTTCTTCTCTTTCGAGCGGGTTGTGGTGGTGGAGGGAAGCAAACCTTAGGCAGGAGGGGCTGTCAAGAACCCCGCGCGTGCCGGGCCGGGAGGAAGGTGAGGCGCACCAGCCTGTTCGACATCTCGTGGGCGGCCGTACCTGGTCCAAGAAGGTGCGGAGGTGAAAGTTTCATCGACGATGTCGTGGCTCGGGTGACCGGCAGCGTGGCCTTCAGGAGGGTCGGAGCACGTCCGTCGCACCGGTGTCGTACAGGTTAACCGAAAGTTTCTTGGGGACCTTGACATATTTCGTAAACGTTTCCAGACTGAGTCCCCGAGACGGTCTTCCTGCCGGTCGGTGGTGCGCGGCAGGGACCGTCGTCCGCGACGCCTCAGTGGTGTGCGTTCCCCGGCGAGGGGCGCGGCGTCGGTCCATGGGATGTCCCCCGTTTTCCCCGCTTTCCATGACCAAAATATGGAGGCTCAGTTATGGGCACAAATGCCATTCCCCCGCCCGGAACCCGGCGACCTCTCGGTGGTCTCCGCCGGACCCTGGTCGCCGGTGCCCTCGGCACCCTCGTGCTCGGCACGTTCGCGGCGGTGACGGTGCCGGGTTCGGCCGGCGCTTCGAGCTCCGCGAGTGCCGCGGCGACCACGCTCGGCGCGGCGGCCCAGCAGAGCGGGCGATACTTCGGCGCCGCGATCGCCGCGGGCAGGCTTGGTGACTCGCAGTACACCACGATCGCGAACCGTGAGTTCGACATGATCACGGCCGAGAACGAGATGAAGATCAACGCCACCGAGCCGAACCAGAACCAGTTCAACTTCAGCAGTGGCGATCGCATCTACAACTGGGCGGTGCAGAACGGCAAGCGGGTGCGCGGGCACACGCTGGCCTGGCACTCCCAGCAGCCGGGCTGGATGGAGAGGATGTCGGGCAGCGCGCTGCGTCAGGCGATGATCAATCACATCAACGGTGTGATGAACCACTACAAGGGCAAGATCTACGCCTGGGACGTGGTGAACGAGGCCTTCGCCGACGGTAACTCCGGTGGGCGGCGTGACTCCAACCTGCAGCGCACCGGCAACGACTGGATCGAGGTCGCCTTCCGTACCGCGCGGGCCGCGGACCCGGCCGCCAAGCTCTGCTACAACGACTACAACATCGACAACTGGAGCTGGGCCAAGACGCAGGGCGTCTACAACATGGTCCGTGACTTCAAGGCGCGCGGCGTCCCGATCGACTGTGTGGGCCTGCAGTCGCACTTCAACAGCCAAAGCGCCTACAACAGCAACTACCGCACCACCATTCAGAGCTTCGCGGCGCTGGGTGTGGACGTGCAGATCACCGAGCTGGACATCCAGGGCGGCTCGGCCCAGACCTACGCCGCGGTGGTCAACGACTGCCTGGCCGTGGCGCGCTGCACCGGCATCACCGTGTGGGGTGTGCGAGACAGCGACTCCTGGCTGGGCGCCAACACCAGCCCGCTGCTCTTCGACGGCAACGGCAACAAGAAGGCCGCCTACACCTCCGTGCTGAACGCACTCAACGCCGCGAACCCCAACCCGAACCCCACCCCGACGGTGACCCCGACGGTCACGCCCCCGCCGGGCACCTCGTTCCGGCTGCGTAACGAAGCGGCAGGAAGGTGTGTGGACTCGCCGAACAGCGCCACCGCCAACGGCACCCAGCTGCAGATCTACGACTGCCACACCAACCCCAACCAGCAGTTCACCTACACCTCCGGCAGGCAGCTTCAGATCCTCGGCAAGTGCCTGGACTCCCCGACCGGTGCGGGCTCCGGCGCCCGCGTCCAGCTGTACGACTGCCACAGCGGCAACAACCAGCAGTGGAACCGTAACTCCAACGGCACCGTCACCAGTGTCGCCAACAACCTGTGCCTCAGCGTCACCGGCACCGGCAACACCTCCGGTGTGACCATCGCGAGCTGCAACGGCCAGTCCACCCAGAGGTGGAGCAGCTAGGACGCGATGCTCGGGAGACCCTGACACCACCCGGCACGTGAGCTCCTCGGAACCGGGGGAGCGGCGTCACGGCACGTGAGCAGGACCCGATGAAGTCGGCGCGGCGGGCTCGGTACAAGACCGAGCCCGCCGTGTCGCATGGAGGGCGTTCACGTCCGGAGAGGTGCGGCTCGCCTTCTCGGTGCGGGTCTGGGCGTCGTGGTCGACATGGACGAACCTCTCGGCCACCGAGGCGGCCCGTGTACGGAAGGGCGCCGGTGACGCTACGCTGCCGTGTCGTGCAGGAGACCCGTCTCGACACCGCTCGGATTCGGGCGGCTCGCCAGGTGATCGACCCGGTTTTTCTCGACACCCCGCTGTACCGCTGCGAGGCGCTGGAGCCCGGCCTCGGATGCGCGGTGAGCGTCAAGCTGGAAACGGCGAACCCGGTCCGCAGCTTCAAGGCCCGCGGCACCGAGGTGATCGCGAGCCGGCTCGCCGACGACGGCCCGCGGGCGGCGGTGTGCGCCAGCGCGGGCAACCTCGGCCAGGCCCTCGCCTGGTCCGGGCGCGGCAGAGGGCTCGACGTCACCGTCGTGGCCTCCCGTTTCGCGCCCGCGGTCAAGCTGGATCGCATCCGCGCGTTGGGCGCGAGACTGGAGCTGGTGGACGGCGACTTCGACATGGCGCGCGAGCGGGCCGTGGCCATCGCGCGCCACGACGGCATCCGGCTGGTCGAGGACAGCCTGGACGTCGAGACCTGTGAGGGCGCGGCGACAATCGGCCTGGAACTGGTGAACACCGCGCCGTCGTTCGACGCCGTCCTGATCGCTCTCGGCGGCGGGGCGCTGGCGACCGGTGTGGGGCATGTGATGAAAGCCCTCGCACCCGGAGTCGAGGTGATCTGCGTCCAGCCGCTGGGCGCACCGGCGATGACACACTCGTGGCGCCAACGGCGCGTCGTCACCACCGACTCGACCGACACCATCGCCGACGGCGTCGCCGGTCGGCGTCCCATCCCCGAGGTCCTGGACGACCTCCTCCTCGTCGCCGACGACGCCGTCCTCGTCCGGGAGTCGTCGATCATCGCCGGTATGCGGATGCTCCTCGACCACGCCGGCCTGGTCGTCGAACCGTCGGCCGCGCTCGGCGTCGCGGCGATCCTCGAAGACCGTGACCGTTTCGCGGGCCGGCACGTGGCCACCATCGTGTGCGGCGGCAACGTCGACATGCACGCCTATCACCGCTGGATCGGCGCGGCTCCCATCCGCAGACCTTGACGATCGCTCGTACGTCCTCGCGGATGGCCACCGCGACGGCCGGACCGCCTCCCCCGTGCCCTGCCGCACCTGGGATCACGAATGTCCCGGGCATGGGTCACCTCGACGCCTCGGTCAGTTCCGGGGACGTCTGCGGCGCGTCGGTCCTGCCCAGGCGGCTGGGCCACCAGGCCCGCGCGCCCAGCTCACGTACCAGCGCGGGGACGAGCAGGGAGCGCACCACCAGGGTGTCGAGCAGGACGCCGAAGGCGACGATGAAGGCGAGCTGTACGAGGAAGGTGAGGGGGATCACCACGAGCGCGGCGAAGGTGGCGGCGAGCACGACGCCCGCCGAAGTGATCACTCCGCCGGTGGTGACGAGCCCGCGCAGCAAACCCTCTCGCGCCCCGTGGTGCACGGTCTCCTCGCGCACCCTGGACATGAGGAAGATGTTGTAGTCCACCCCCAGCGCGACCAGGAAGACGAAGCCGTACAGCGGCACGGACGCGTCGCCGTCGGTGAATCCGAACACGTGCGTGAAGACCAGCGTGGAGACGCCGAGGGTGGCGAGGAAGTTCAGTGCGACGGTGGCCACCAGGAGCACGGGGGTCATCAGCGAGCGCAGCAGGACGACGAGGATGAGCAGGATGATCACCAGGACGACCGGGATGATGAGCAGCGTGTCGTTCTTCGCGGTCTCCGTCGTGTCGTACCGCTGGGCGCTGAAACCGCCGATCAGGACGTCGTTCTCGGAGGCGAAGGCGGCGCGCAGGCGCTTGACCGTGTCCTGGGCGGCGTCGCTGTCCGGGGCGTCGTTCAACGTCGCCTCCACCAGCACGAGCCCGTCGACGGTCTTGGGCGCGTCACCCGGCCGTCCGCTCTGGGACACCGCCGCGGCCTCGGACACGCCCTCGACGCCGCGTGCCGTCTCCTCCACGGCCGAGGCACGCTCCGCGGGGGCGACGATGACCGCGGGCTGCCCGGAGCCTCCGGGGAAGTGCTCGCTCAGCGCCGCCTGTGCCGCCACCGACGGGGCGTCGTTCACGAAGGTCTCGTCCAGCGGCACACCCCTCGCGCTCAGCTGCGGCGCGAAGAGGGCGAGGGCGATGAGAGGCAGGATGGTGGCGATCCAGAGCCGGCGCGGATGGCGGTCGACCACGGCGGCCACCCGGTGCCAGATCCCGTGTGCCGCGCTGTCGGCCGTACGCGGCTTCGACGGCCACAGGGCGGCGCGGCCCAGCAGGACGAGGGCCGCGGGCAGGAAGGTGAGCGCGCTGAGGGCGGCGCACGCGATGCCGATGGCGCCCACCGGGCCGAGCGCGCGGTTGTTGGTCAGGCCGCTGAGCAGCAGCGCGAGCAGGGCGAGGGCCACCGTGGCGGCACTGGCGACGATCGGCTCGAACGAGCGCCGCAGCGCGACGCGGCCCGCGGTGAAGCGGTCGCCGGTCGCGGCCAGTTCCTCGCTGAAGCGGGCGGTGAGCAGCAACGCGTAGTCGGTGGCCGCGCCGATGACCAGGATGAACAGGATGCCCTGCACCTGACCGTCGACCCGGACGATGTCGCGGTCGGCGAGGAAGTACACCACGGCGCATGCCAGGCCGAGCGCGAAGATCGCGCCGCCGATGATGACGAGAGGTAGCAGAACGCTGCGGTACACCGCGAGCAGGATGATCAGAACGGTGGTGAGCGCCACTCCGAGAAGCAGGCCGTCGATCCCGGCGAAGGCGTCGGACAGGTCGGCCCGGCTCGCCGCGGGTCCCGCGAGCTGAGCCCGCAGGCCGTCGACGGCCACCGCCGAGCCCACTTGGTCCAGGACCTCTCTGAGCGAGGTGTCGAGGTCGGGGCTGAGCTGGACCACGCCCTGCAGCGCCTGGCCGTCCTCGGAGGGGATGGAGGGCGTGGGCGTCCCGACGACGCCGTCCGTGCCGCGCAGCGAGGCGAGCGCCTGGGTCGCCGCGGTGTTCTGCTCGGGGGTGATGTCGCCGCCGTTCGCGGTCCACACCACGATGAGCGGCTGCGTCTCGTCCTGACGGAACCTCTCCTGCGCTTCCAGGACGCGTGTCGACTCCGCGCTCTCGGGCAGGAAAGCGGCCTGGTCGTTGGTGGACACCTCGGTGAGCTTGCCGGCGAACGGCCCCAGCCCTCCGCCGATGGCCAGCCAGACCAGCACCAGCAGCGCCGGCACAAGCCAGCGGATCGGTCGCCGCCCCATGACATCACCTTTCCGTGACATACTATAACTCAATCATCGAGTATCTCAATAGTTGAGTTAATGTAGCATGGCGTCATGAGCGGCGACAGCGGGGAGGGCATCGACCGGCTGGCCTTCGCGATGCGACTGCGAAGGATGACCGCCGAGTTCAACCGCATCGCCCACGAGTTCGCCCACCAGCACGGGCTGCACCCCACCGACGTCCAGGCCCTGATGAAGATCTTCGACGCTTCGTCGCCGATCACCCCGAGCCGGCTGGCGGAGCAGCTGAACCTCACCTCGGGGGCCGTCACCGCGTGCCTCGACAGGCTGGAACGGGCCGGGCACATCCGCAGGGTTCGCGACGTGCACGACCGGCGCGTGGTTCATCTGCACTACCTCGACGCGGCGCAGGAGTTCGCCGCGGTCTTCTTCCGCCCGCTCGGCCACAGCACGGACAAGGTCCTGCGGCGTTTCAGCCCGGAGGAACTGCGCACCGTGGCCGCCTTCCTTGACGCGATGAACGAGGAGCTTGACGTGTTGCGAGCCGCGCCGGGTTCTCGCTGACCCACTCTTCGAGCGCGCGGGCCTCACGGTTGCGTACGGCGTCGGTCTTCTCGGTCTTCTCGTTCGTCGTGGGCGTCGTGGGCGTCGTGGGCGTCGTGGGCGTCGTGGGCGACGGGGGCGGGCGGCGGGTTTCCTCCCCGTTCTCCGGACACCTGGCCCGAGGTCGTCCCTGGACGGGGACATCGGCCGGGGCGGCGCCCACGTGCCGGAATCCGGGCTCATGACCTGGCTCATGGTCTGGCTCATGGTCTGAGGTCATGCCTTCGGGGCATGGTCCGGGCTCATGACCCGGATGAGCCAGTCGTCGCGCGTCCGGCGTGCCGCGGCCGAGAGGCGTACCTGCGGATACAGCGCGTCGAAGCCGTGGAAGCCTCCCGCCCAGATGTGGAGTTCCGCCTGGCCCCCGGCCGCCCAGATCCTGGTGGCGTAGTCGACGTCCTCGTCGCGGAAGACCTCGGCGGTGCCGGCGTCGATGTAGGTGGGCAGGCCCGAGAGGTCGTCGGCCATCGCGGGTGAGACGTAACCGGGCACCTCCTGGCCGGTGAGGTCGCCGAGAACCGACCGCCACCCGTACTCGTTCATCTCGCGGGTCCAGACGCCGTGCCCGCCGGAGTACTGACGGCTGGAGGTGGTGACGTTGCGGTGGTCGAGCATGGGACAGATCAGCACCTGGGCGGCGATCGCCGGGGCACCGCGATGAGCCCCATCCAGTTCCAGAAGCAGATCCGGTTGCAGGAGGCCAGGCTCCTGCTCGCCACACGTCCCAACGACGTCACCGGCGTCGGTCACAGCGTCGGTTACGACAGCCCGTCACAGTTCAGCCGTGAGTACCGCCGCCAGTTCGGCGTGCCGCCGAGCGAGGACGCCGCCCGCCTGCGCGGTTCGACGCCCCGCCTGTCGCCGGCCCCCGCGTAGCCGCCGTCCGCGAGGTGGTCGGCCGTGAGCATGACGAAGGACCGGCCGCCGATGACGGGACCGGTCCGCTCGTCGCCCCGACCTGGGGGCCTCTATGTCGCCGGGAGTGGCGTCGTCCATGATGCGTGCCCCGGTACCCGTACCGTGGCGGGCCGTACCCCCTGGCAGGTGGGCATGGTCACGGTGGCCGTGACCATGCCCGGGTATTCGTACCGCGGCGGGGTTTACGGGTGCTTGCGCAGGTGTGCGCGCAGCAGGTTGGGGTCGGTGGCCGTGGTGTAGGCGGCGCTGAGGACGTATACGTCATTGCCGCGCAGTGCGACGGAGGTGGGGTTTTGGAGTCCGTCGCCGGTGTCCAGAACGGTGGTGCTGGTGCCGTCGGGCTGGATGCGCACGACCGTGCTGGGGGCGTTGAGAGCCGCGAGGATCTCGTCGCCGCGACCGGTGAAGGCGAAATCATCGATACCGGCCAGGCCCGATGCCTTGACCTGTGGCTTTCCCGCCCGGTTTCCTGGGCGGATCGGAATGCGCAGGAGGGTGCCCCGGTCGAGGTTGGTCACCCACAGGGCGCCGCCGCGTACCTTCACGCCGTTTGCCCCGAGGAAACCGGTGGAGGCGAGTTCGGGAGCGGTGGACCAGGCGGTGGGTGTGCCGCCGGTGACGGGGACGGTCCACACGGTGCCGAGCACCGAGTCGGTGATGTAGAGCCGCTCGCCCTTCCCGTCCAGTGCCAGCCCGTTGGGCAGGCCGTTCGCGGGCAGCGCGGCGATACGCCGAGGGGTCTGGCCGTGGCGCAGCCGCCACAGCCCCGTCAGGTCGGCCGTGCCAGTCGCGTACAGCACGTACACGGTGCCGTCCGAGGTGTGGGCGATGCCGGTGGCCAGGGGGAAGCCGAGGATCGGCGTGTTGATCCCGCCGTCGGCGGGCGCGGGCAGTGTCGCCAGGATGCGCGTCTTGCCCCGGGGGGTGACCTGGGCCACCTGGCGGCTGGCGGCGAAGGTGATGTTCGCCGTGCCGTCGGGCAGCAGGGCGATGTTCTCCGGCATCTGGCCCGCCGACAGGTCGAAGTGGGTGGCGATCCGCACGTCCGTCAGCGGTCCCTTGGGAGACGTCGCGTTGGCCGGCGCGGTCGCGGTCATGGTGGCCGCGGCCATGAGAAGGGCCGACATGGTGATCTTGATGCTTCGCTTGGACATGGTTCCTTCACTGTTTTCCGGCATGCGGCAGCCGCGGCGCGGCGCCGTGGTCGAGAGGGGGTTCGGATGGAGGTCGTGATCGTGCCGCCGACCGGCGGGCACGGGGGCGGCCGGAGACAGGGGCGGCAGGGAGGCGCTACGGATCGTGCCACCGGGTCGTCGAGCGCGAGGCCGGCCCTCGACGGGGGCGGCACGGTGGAGGGAGGGCGTGGTGGACACGCGCTGCGACCGGACGCACCCGGACGCCCACAGACACACCCGGACGCGCCCGGCCTCCTCGGCCGATGGAGGGGCTCGGGTCAGATGGTACGGGTCTCCGCGCCGAGGCGCGGCCGGGTCGCTTCCGGTGTCGTTTCCTGTGTCGTCTCTCGCGGTGCGATGGCCTGGGAGAGCAGGGTCAGAGCCGTCGCCGAGGGGGAGCCGGGGTCGGCTGTGGCCACCACCAGGGCCGGGCCGTTTCCCTGCGGGCTCTGCAGCGTCTGCTGGGTGACCGTCAACGTCCCGACCAGCGGATGGCGCATCTCGTAGTCGGCGACATCACAGGCCAGGACCCGGTGGTCGGCCCACATCGCGGCGAACTCAGGACTGCGCATGGTCAGCTCGCCGATCAGCTCGGCCAGCAGCGGATCGTCTGGATATCGCCCGGCCGTCAGGCGCAGGTTGCCCACCACGGCCCTGGCCTTGGCGGGCCAGTCGGCGTACAGGTCACGGGTGTGCGCGTCGAGGAACACCAGCCTGGCCATGTTCGGCCGCCGGCCGGGGACGTTCGGGCCGTCCCGGTCGAGATGGCCGGCGAACAGCCCGTGGCCCTCGCGGTTCCAGGCCAGGACATCACTGCGGCGGCCGATCACGATCGCGGGTGTGCTCCCGAGGGCCGCCAGCAGAGCGCCGGTCGCCGGGGTGACGCGTTCGGTACGCGGCCGGCCCGAGAGTCCGCCCCGTCTCGGTACGCGGGCCAGGGCGTGCAGATGGGCACGTTCGGACTCGTCCAGTCGCAGGGCGTTCGCTATGGCGTCGAGCACCTCGCGCGAGGCGTTGTGTGACTGGCCCTGCTCCAGACGCGTGTAGTAGGGCGCGCTGATGCCCGCGAGCATCGCGAGCTCCTCCCGCCGCAGCCCGGGAACCCGGCGCCGCTCGCCGTAGGTCCGCAGCCCGACGTCCTCTGGCCGCAGTTGGCCCCGGCGTGTCTGCAGGAAGTCGGCGAGATGGCCGTGCTTGTTCATGCAACCGAGTATGCGCGCGGCCGGCGACCCGCGCCTCACCCCGCCGGGGTAGGGATCGGCGGGGTCTGGCTCGCGCGAGCCCCGGCCTCCAGGATGAGCGCGTCCTCCTTCGACGATCCGGTTCTTCGCTTCGGGGAGAGCCCGTGAGCGTCGCTTCCGGTTCGCCGTCACCGGCTCCCGCGAGCGGACCGGTCGGCGACGGCGGCGTCATGGCGAGATGGCCGGCGGCGGAGCGGGGGTCAGCGCAGCCCGTCGTAGAAGGTGCGCAGGTCTTCGGCGAGTACGTCGGGCACGATGTGAGCGGCGTAGTGGCCGCCGCGGTCGTACGACTTCCAGTGCACGATGTTCGTGTGGTCGCGCTCGGCGAACGTGCGCATGGACACGAAGTCACCGTCGAACATCGCGAGGCCGGTCGGCGCCTTCGTGGGCTCGGTGGGGTGTTCGGCGCGCGCGTCCTCGTAGTAGAGCCGGGTGGCCGACGTCGCGGTGCCGGTCAGCCAGTAGAGCATCGTGTTGGTCAGGACGAAGTCGGCGTCGACGCTGTCGCCCAACAGCTGTGAGTTCCAGCCGAGCAGCCCGGCGGGCGAATCGAAGATCGCGTATGACAGGGTCTGCGGCTGCTGCGAGTGCAGGGTGTTGAACGACATCTTGGTGTCGTAGAACTCCTGCAGCACCTCCAGGGCCTTCTGGTCCTCCGGGGTGATCCTCTCGAACTCGGCCGGATCACCGGAGGGGAAGGAGAAGAGCTGGGTGACGTGCACGCCGACGACGTGTTCGGGGTCGATCCGCCCGACCTCGGGGGAGATGAGCGAGCCGCCGTCGTTGCCGACGGCGCCGTAGCGGTCGTAGCCCAGTCGCCGCATCAGCTCCGCCCACGCCCTGGCGATGCGGTACCGGTTCCAGCCCTTCTCCCTGGTGGGGCCGGAGAAGCCGAAGCCGGGCAGCGAGGGGATGACCACGTGGAACGCCTGCGCCGGGTCCTCGGGGTCGGTGAGCGGCTCGATGAGCTTCAGGTACTCCACGATCGAGCCGGGCCAGCCGTGCGTGAGGATCAGCGGCAGGGCGTTCTCGTGTCGCGAGCGGACGTGCAGGAAGTGGATGTTCTGCCCGTCGATCTCGGTGGTGAACTGCGGGTGCCGGTTGATCTCGGCCTCGCGGGCTCGCCAGTCGTACTCGTGGCGCCAGTATTCGGCCAGATTCCTCACGTACTCCACGGGGACGCCGTAGTCCCAGCCGGCGCCCGGCAGCTCGTCGGGCCAGAGGGTGCGATCGAGCCGGTCGTGGAGATCGTCCAGCCTGGCCTGCGGGACGTCGATGCGGAAGGGCTTGATCTCGGCGTTTTCGCTCATGATCGGAACACTACGGACCCTTCCGGTCAGCTTCTGTCCTGAAGTGCTGGCAGGGTTGGGGACATGCTGGAAACCTCGGCGCGGTTGCTGCGCCTGCTGTCGTTGTTGCAGGCCAGGAAGGACTGGCCCGGCGCGGCCCTCGCCGAGCGGCTGGGCGTGAGCGAGCGGACCGTGCGCCGCGACGTCGACCGGCTGCGCGAGCTCGGATATCCCGTGAACGCGACGCGGGGCACCGACGGGGGCTACCGCCTGGGCGCGGGGACCGTCATGCCGCCGCTCCTGCTCGACGACGAGGAGGTGGTCGCCGTGGCGGTCGGGCTGCGGACCGCCGCCGGTGGCACCGTCGCCGGCATCGAGGAGACGTCGGTGCGCGCTCTCGCCAAGCTTGAGCAGGTGCTCCCCTCCCGGCTGCGCCACCGGGTCAACGCGTTGCAGACCTACGTCGAACCCGTGCCCGCGGACAGCCCGGGCCCGGTGGTCGATCCGGAGGTGCTGACCGTGCTCGCCGCCGCCTGCCGCGACGGGGAACGGGTGCGGTTCGACTACCGCGCCCACGACGGATCGGCCAGTGTACGGATCGTCGAACCACATCGGCTCGTGGCGTGGGGACGCCGCTGGTATCTCGTCGCATGGGACGTCGACCGTCAGGACTGGCGCACCTTCCGGATGGATCGCGTCGAACCGCGCACTCCCACCGGCCCGCGCTTCCCGCCCCGCGAGCCGCCGGAGGGCGGCGCGGCCGCGTACGTCGCGCGCGGGGTCTCGGCGGCGGCCTGGCGCCACCGGGCACGGGTCGTCGTCCACGCGCCCGCCGATGTGGTGACCGAGCGCGTCAACCCCGCGGTCGGCGTGGTGGAGGCCGTGGACGAGCACACCTGCGTGCTGAACACCGGTGCGGACAGCCTGCACGTGATCGCCGTGTATCTCGGCATGCTCGATCTGGACTTCGAGGTCACCGAGCCCCCGGAGCTTGTCGAGCACATGCGGGCCCTCGCGGCCCGCTACGTCCGCTCCACGCCGGTCCACGCGGAGGGGTGATGTCTTAAGGAACCGCCTTCGGAAACCGCCGGGCGGTCGTCGTCGAGCGCGGCCTTTCGTGTTGGGTCGTCGTCGGAGCTGTCGTCGAGCTGTCGTCGAGCGCTGCCTTCCGCGCGGATCCGGTCGGAGTCCCCGATCGCCGGGGGCGTGTCGCCCCGGTCGTGGCCTCGGGGACTCCGGTCCGTTTCACTCGCTCGGGTTCACCCGGTCCGTTTCACTCGCTCGGGTTCACCCGGTCCGTTTCACTCGCTCGGGTTCACCCGGTCCGTTTCGCTCGCTCGGGTTCACCCGGTCGGGTTCACGAGTGCCGGGCTCACGAGTGGGCGACGAGGCACTTCTTGAGCGTGTCCCTGGAGTCCTGACGCTTCGGCGCGACCTTCATGAGGGCCGCGTCGCGCACCTGCACGTACTTGGCCCCGGCGGCGTTGTATGCCTCCACCATCTTCTTCGCGGCGGGGTCCAACGCCGGAGCCTTGACCCCGAGCTGCTGCAGGGCCGCCTTCTGGGAGAGCTGGTCGATGTTCGCGGCGGCACCGGCCTTCATCAGGGCGGTGTGGGCGGCCTTGACCTCCGGTAGGGCGTCGACGTTGCTAAGGGCGTCCTCGGCGTTCATCAGCGCGAGCTGCTCCTGCGCGCAGGGGGCCGGGGCGGTGGCGGCGACGGCGGTGGTGGCGGTGGCGCCGACGGTGGTCAGGGTGGCGAGAAGGCCGAATGCGGCCAGCGCCGTCGCGGTGGTGCGGGTGTGCATGGGGTGCTCCCGTGGGTGCTGAGGGTTGATTGGCATGTGACCTCATGCACCATAATCACTGTGGGTAATCACTCCACCGCTTCAAGTTAACGTCAAGGGTCGCGGGCCGTCCGATTCCCGAGGAGGCCTGATCGCCCGTGGCGCCGGCTCGGGGCGACGTCGGCCTCCTGCCATGACCTGTGAGCGGACTTCACCCCGGAGCGATGAGTGTGGAAAAGGGTGAAACCAATGGATTTCCATCGGTGCGACAGCGTCGAAATCCGACTCCCGACAAGCCATCCGACTTGCTGGGATCCAGTTTGCCGTTAGCAGGTAAGGCCGGTGTCAGCATCGTCGGAGAGTCATAACCGATCATGACATCTGGGGGAAAAATGCTTCGAAAACTGATCCCGATCCTGGTCGCGGTCGCGGCGGCCGGATCACCCGCCATCGCGACCAGGGCCTGGGCGGAGGTGGCGCCGGCCGCTTCGGCGGCCCGGTCGGTCGCCGCCGCGCAGACGGCCGGTACGTGTAGTCCGGGGTCGCCGTGCGCGGGGGTCTACTGCGGTCCGGGCCGCGTCTGCGTCCCCTCGCCCAAGCAGTGCTTCACCACGCCGTGCCCGCAGTACGACTGCGTGCCCGTGTCGGGTTACCCGGGTGGCTACCCCGGTAACCCGGTCGGATACCCGCCTCCGTATCCGGGCTGGCGTCCCCCCTACCCCGGCTGGCGGCCACCGTATCCTGGCTGGCGCCCCCCGTATCCATATCCGCGGCCACCGTACCCGTATCCTTACCCGCGGCCTCCGTATCCGTGGCCTCAGTATCCGGGTGCGCGGCCTCCGTACCCGGCCCCGATGCCTCCCGGACCGGGGCGGCCTCCGCACCTGGCTCCGATGCCTCCCGGACCGGGGCGGCCTCCGTACCCGGCTCCGATGCCTCCCGGACCGGGACCCAGGTCCATCGGTAGCTGACGGATCGCGGGTCGTTCGGGGAGCACCTCCATCGGCGGGCACCATGTGAGCCTGGCGCGTAGCGGTCCGGCCCTCACCTTCGTCGGTGGCTCGTCCGCGCCGACGATTCGTACGTCACATCCAGTGGTCCCGGCGTGCCCGGCGCCGCCCATCGCCGCCCCGGGCCGCCACGACGGCGGCCCGGGGCGGCAGGCGACGGCTTGTGGGGACACCGGGTGAGCTGGTCTGATGTGCGAAGGATGAGGTGAAGCCGGTACGGGGGTAACTTTCTGCCGTGGAGGCATCTGTCGAGCAGCTGGTGTACGTCCGCGAGGACGAGTACACGATCGCGCGGATGAGCGCCGAGGGCATGCCCGGCTTCGTCGCCTCCGGCCGGGCCCTGGGCGGGGTCCAGCCGGGGGAGACGCTCAGGCTCGTCGGCGAGTGGGGCGAGCACCCGCGGTACGGCAGGCGCTTCGAGGTCGTCGCGTGCGAGCGGCTGGTTCCGGCCACGGTCCGGGCCATCCGCATCTACCTGGGCTCCGGCCTGATCCGCGGCATCGGGCCGAGGCTCGCCCACGCCATCGTGAGCCACTTCGGCGAGGCGACGCTGACGGTCATCGACACCGAGCCAGGACGGCTCACCGAGGTCGTCAACATCGGTCCCGCGCGGCAGGCCCAGATCGCCGACGCGTGGCAGGAGCAGAAGGCGATCGCCGAGCTCATGGTGGTCCTGCAGGGCTTCGGGATCAGCCCGCTGCTCGCGGCGAAGATATACCAGGTCTTCGGTGCCGACTCGGGAGAGGTGCTCACCTCCGACCCGTACCGGCTCATCGGCAAGGTGAGGGGCATCGCCTTCACCACGGCGGACAGGATCGCCCTGCGCTCCGGAGTCGCGGAGGACAGCCCGCAGCGGGTCAAGGCGGCGATCCTGGACAGGCTGGAGACGGCGGCGAGCCGCGACGGGCACTGTTACGTACGCCTGATCGCGCTGATCGCCCAGTCCGCGGAGCTCGTCGAGCAGGACCACGACCTCGTCGCGCGGATGGTCGACGCCCTCGTCGCCGACCGACGCGTGGTCGTCGAGGCGTCGCCCGACGGCCAGGCGACGGCCGTGGTCTATCTGAAGGAGACCCACAGCCGCGAGCTCACGCTCGCCGCCCAGCTGACCAGGCTCTGGGAGGCCCCCTCGACGCTGCCCATGCGCACCTTCCAGGAGGATCCCGGGCTGGACGAGGACCAGCGGGCGGCGGTGAACATGGCGCTCACCAGTACCGTCTCCATCCTCACCGGCGGTCCGGGCTGCGGGAAGAGCCACACCGTCAAGACCATCGCGGCGACCGTGAGGGCGATGGGCGGCACGGTGACCCTCACCGCGCCGACCGGTAAGGCGGCCAAGCGCCTGTCGGAACTCACCGGCCTGCCCGCCATGACCGTGCACCGGATGCTGGCCCACCAGCCAGAGCCCGACAGCGGCACGCTGTTCGAGCAGACGCCCGCGCAGGCCGACCTGATCGTGGTCGACGAGGCGTCCATGCTGGACCTGAGCCTGGCCACCCGCCTCACCGCGGCCGTATCGCCCGGTAGCCACCTGTTGATCGTGGGCGACAGCGACCAGCTTCCCAGCATCGCCCCCGGCAGCGTGCTCGCCGACCTGCTGCGTGTCGAGGCGATCGCGCGGATGCGCCTGACCCGGGTCTTCCGCCAGGCGGAGGGCAGCGGGATCATCCGGGCCGCCCGCCGGGTGAGGGCGGGCGAGGTGCCCGCGACTCCCGGCGGGGGAGGCTTCTGGTTCGAGGAGGTCGACGACCCCGAGCAGGTCGCCGAGCGGGTGCTGCACCTGGCGACGGTGGCGATCCCCCGCAAGCAGGGGGTGAGCCCGGACCAGGTCCAGGTCCTGTGCCCGATGCGCAGGGGCCTGACGGGGACGGCCGAACTCGGCAGGATGATCCAGGAACGGCTCAACCCCGCTCGTGAGGGGGTCGCCGAGCACTGGTCGGGCGCCTCCGCCTTCCGGGTCGGCGACCGTGTCATGCCGATCCGCAACAACTACGACAAGGGCGTCTTCAACGGCGACACCGGTACGGTCACCGCCATCACCCCCGAGGAGAGGGTCGTCGAGATCCGCACCGACGACGGGCAGACCGTGAAGTACGGCTTCGGCGAGCTCGACGAGCTCACCCACACGTACGCCATCAGCGTCCATCGTTCCCAGGGCAGCGAGTATCCCTTCGTGGTCGCGCCGCTCGTCACCGAGTCCGGGGGTGTCATGCTGCGCCGCAAGCTGCTCTACACCCTGCTCACCCGGGCGCGGTCGTGGGTGGTCGTCGTCGGCGAGCGCAAGGCCCTGGAGATGGCCGTCAACCGGCTGGACCACCGCCGCAACACGGGGCTCGCCCGCAGGCTCGCGCTGAGCCTCGGCGCGGGTCTCCACTACGAGGTCGCCCTCGATTGACAGTGATGATGTAGATGAGCGCTTCCCGCCAGGGTCTGACCCATCGACCGACTGGCCTTGGGGCCTCAACGGGATCTGTCGTCCCCGGCAGGGAAACGCTCATGTGCCTTCGAGGACTTACCGCGGCCCGATGCCCCGAACCACGGCGGGAGGACGAATCTCGGCGCGAATGCCAGGAGGGAGAGGGCTCTAGGTATGAATATGCGAAGGTATGGTGATTGTTCGTGACGACGTTTCGGATCAGCGAGGCCGCCGCACTGCTGGGAGTGAGCCCCGACACCGTTCGCCGGTGGGTGGACGCCGGACGGCTCGCGGCCCGGCGGGACGAGCACGGCCACCGGACGGTGGAGGGGGTCGACCTGGCGGCGTTCGCGCGCGCCCAGATCGAGTCCGAGGAAGGCACGGGGCACTCCTCGGCCAGAAACCGTTTTCGCGGGATCGTGACCGAAGTGATCAAGGACGCGGTGATGGCCCAGGTGGAGATCGCCGCGGGACCGTACCGGGTGGTGTCGTTGATGAGCCGCCAGGCCGCCGACGAGCTTGGCCTGGAGGTGGGGGTGACGGCGGTCGCCGTGATCAAGTCCACCAACGTGGTCGTGGAGATCGCCGACCACGCCCGTACGACGAGTTGACGGCGCCGTGAGCGGTCCGTCCGACGGCGTGCGCGATGGCGCGGTGGCGGGCCGTCTGCCCTGGGTGCTGGTGCTGCCGGCCGTGGTGGGCATGGTCTTCCTGACGCTGCCGCTGGCCGGGCTGCTGATGCGCGCCCCCTGGTCCACCCTGGTGGAGAGGCTGGGCGAGCCGCGGGTGCTGGAGGCGCTGCGCCTGTCGCTGGTGAGCGCGACCGTGGCCACGCTGGTGTGCCTGCTGCTCGGTGTGCCGCTGGCGTGGCTGCTGGCCCGTGTCGACTTCCCCGGCCGCCGCCTGGTGCGGGCGCTGGTCACCGTCCCCCTCGTGCTGCCCCCGGTGGTCGGCGGGGTCGCCCTGCTGCTCGTGCTGGGACGGCGCGGCCTGGTCGGTCAGTGGCTGGACTCCGCCTTCGGCATCACTCTGCCGTTCACCACGGCCGGGGTCGTCGTCGCCGAGACGTTCGTCGCCATGCCGTTCCTGGTCATCAGCGTCGAGGGCGCGCTGCGCGCCGCCGACCTGCGTTTCGAGGAGGCCGCCGCGACGCTGGGCGCCTCTCGCTGGGTGATCTTCCGTCGCGTCACCCTGCCCCTGATCGTCCCGGGCATCGTCGCGGGAGCCGTGCTGTGCTGGGCACGCGCGCTGGGCGAGTTCGGGGCCACCATCACCTTCGCCGGCAACTTTCCCGGCCAGACCCAGACCATGCCGCTGGCCGTGTATCTCGCCCTGGAGACCGAGCCCGAGGCCGCGATCGTGCTCAGCCTCGTCCTGCTCGCCGTCTCGGTGATCATCCTGGCCGGCCTGCGCGACCGGTGGGTGAGCGGCCCGTGACCCTCGACGCCCATCTCGTCGTCACCCGGCCCCGCTTCCGCCTGGACATCGAACTGGAGGTCGCCGCCGGCCAGGTCGTCGCCCTGCTCGGTCCCAACGGCGCGGGCAAGACCACCGCGCTGCGCGCGCTGGCCGGACTCACCGCCCTGTCCGGCGGGCGGATCCTCCTGGACGGCGAGGCACTGCACCCCCTGGCGTCCGAACGTCGCCCGATCGGCATGGTCTTCCAGGACTACCTGCTCTTCCCACACCTGTCCGTCCTGGACAACGTCGCCTTCGGACCTCGTTGCCACGGCGCCTCCAGAGCGGAGGCGCGGCGCGGTGCCGCCGCCTGGCTGGAACGCGTCGGCCTGGCCGGGTACGCCGCGGCGAAACCCCGGCAACTGTCGGGCGGTCAGGCCCAGCGCGTCGCACTGGCCCGCGCCCTTGCCGTCGGCCCCCGCCTGTTGCTGCTGGATGAGCCGCTGGCCGCCCTCGACGCCCACACCCGCCTGGAGATCCGCTCCCGGCTTCGCCGCCACCTGGCCGACTTCGAGGGCGCGACCGTCCTGGTCACCCACGATCCGCTGGACGCCATGGTGCTCGCCGACCAACTGGTCGTCATCGAGAACGGCGCCGTCGTGCAGCGCGGCGCCCCCGCCGAGGTCGCCCGCCGCCCGCGCACCGACTACGTCGCCCGTCTGGTCGGCCTCAACCTCTACCGGGGACTCGCCGCAGGACGGCAGGTCAGCGTCGGTGAGGTGCGTTTCAGCGTCGCAGAGAACCTGGAGGGTCCCGCGTTCGTCGCCTTCCGGCCCGGCGCGGTCGCGCTCTACCGGACCCGTCCCGACGGCACCCCGCGCAATCTCTGGGAGGCCACGATCGAGGGTATCGAGCGGCACGGCGACAACGTCCGCATCCACCTGGAGGGACCCATCACCGCCTCCGCGGACGTCACCCCCGCCGCCGTGGCGGATCTCGACCTCATCCCCGGGCAGCGGATCTGGGCGTCGGTCAAGGCCACGGAGACCCACGCCTACCCGTCATGATCGGCAGCCGGACAGCCGGACAGCCGGACAGCCGGACAGCCGGACAGCCGGACAGCCGGACAGCCGGACAGCCGGACGGGCAGTCGGGCAGCCGGGCAGCCCGAGGACCGGGCGGGCAGCCGAGAGCCGGACGGTTGGGCGGGCGTGAGGCCGCGGTGAGCGAAGGCGAGAAGGAACCGTCCCGTGCTCGCCGCACATGACACTGTCCGCCGGGGCGAATCCCCGCCCCCTTGACGGGACTCGCCCCGGCGGACACCTGGACCGGCGGACGGCGGACGCTTAGACCGGCGGGCAGTTCTGCGGGCCACCCGAGGCCAGGGCGGCGAGCGAGCAGACCGAGACCTTCGGGTGGTACGGGCCCATCACGGCGGCGGCGGAGGCCGGGTCACCGTCCTCGGGGACATTCTGGACGGCCTCGGCGAAGTTCTCGTCCACCACCATGTTGCGGAGCAGGACGGTGTGCGCGGCCCTCGGCTGCATCGTGGAGAACGGCAGGAAGGTCACCCCGGGAATCCTCTCGATCGCCGCGCGCTGCGACTCCTTGCCGATCACGTACGTGTAGTGGCCGGTGGAGTCCAGCGTGGTCTCGTCGTCGCTGCGGCACCCGTAACTGACCGTTCCGCCTGGCAGGTTGTTCACCACCACGGGGAGCAGCGGGAAGGTGAGGTTCGTGCACATGGACCAGTAGCGCACGTCCTTGTCCGTCCTCGGCCACGGTGAGGGGTGGGAACCGACGGAGGCGCGCGGCGCCTTGCCCCGGACGACGACGACCTCGCGGTCGGCCGGCGGGGGGACGGTCGCGCTGAGGTAGGCGGCGTCCGCGTTCGGGAAGCCGCCGACGCGCCGCGTGTCGAGTTTCACGCGGGCGAACTTCATCGGCTCCGGTTCGGCGAGCGGCGGGTCCATGCGGAGTCCTTCGAGCGACTCCATCTGCCCCCGCGTGGGTGTGCCGGTGCTCTCACACCTGGGTACCGGCGTGGAGACGCCGTCGCGTTCGAAGGTGACCGACGGCAGCGGCACCCGCGAGAAGTCGCCGTCGGCCGGCAGGTAGGCCCGCAGGAGAACGTAGCCGTCCGCGCCCTCCGCGGTGCCCTCGGGAGCGAGGGGAAGCGTGTTGACCTGGCCAGGAGCCGCGTCGGAGCTCACGGTCACCGTGTAGCGCCCGCCGGGCTCCGCCTGCTGCTGCCACGGGTTGACGCTGCCCGGCTCCGGGTCGATGAGGTGGTCGGGCAGCGATGAGCCGACACCGTTGAACGTGAACGACCCTCCGCCGTCCTTGTACACGTTGAACGAGGTGTACCGGCTGTCCGCGTACTCACCCGAGAGCTTGATCCGCAGACGGTCCTGAACCGTGAACGGCAGGACCCAGTACGACGCCGCGGTGTCGGGGAAGAAGATGTTGACGGTGTCCGCGCTCACCCGGAGTTTCCAGGAGCAGTCCGGTGTCACCGGCGGTGCGGCGGTCGCGGCGGCGGCCTGTGGGAGCGGGGAGGCGATGAGCGCGCCGACTCCCAGTACTGTGAGCAGCCCTCGAAGGCGAAGAGAGCGACGAGGGCCGGATTTCGTGCTGGTCATGTGAGTTATCCCCCTGTTTGCGATAGGTGTGTTCGATGGCACGGGAAAGCCGGAGCCCTGATGCCGGACCTTTGGTCCGGAGCTCCGATGCCGGGGCTTCCAACGGGAAAGCCGGAGCCAGATATCGGAGCCCTGATGCCGGGCCTCCAGCGCAAGGCAGGAAGAACGCGCCGTCCCCCGGCCTGTCCTCGCGGTCGGCCCCCGGCCGATCCGGCTCCCGCCCCCGTGCGGGTGGCCGTCGTCAGCGGGTCTTCGCCACCTCGGTGGCCACGGCGCGGAACGCGACCAGCGCCTCGCGCTGGTCGTGGGCCGAGGTGGAGACGGTCGACTTGACGACGACCACGCCGTGCTTGGGAGAGACGTAGACGTACTGCCCGCCGAACCCGGCGGCCATGAAGTCGCCCTCGTCGCCGTCGCCGAGCCACCAGTGCAGCCCGTAGCCGGCGTTGAAGGAGGCGGAGGGCGTGGTCGACTTCTTCACCCAGGCGCTCGGCACGACCTGGCGCCCCGCCGCCTTGCCGTCACGGAGGTAGAGCAGGCCGAACCGGGCGAAGTCGCGGTCGGTGGCGTGGTAGCAGCAGTAGCCGAGGCTGTCGCCGGTGGAGTCCTTCTCGATGCGCGCCGTGGACTCCATGCCGGCGGGCTGCCAGATCTTCTTCTCCACGTACCGGTGGTACGGCGTGCCCGTGGCGCGGCTGACGATGTCGGCGAGCACGAAGGAGTTCATGCTGGTGTACTCGAACCTGCTGCCGGGCTTCCAGCCGCGCACCTGCCGCGCCGCCAGCTTCTCGACCGACTGGCCCCGCTTCACGGCCATCTGCACCTTGGGTATGTCAGAGCGCTCGTCCCAGGCGATCCCCGACGACATGCGCAGCAGGTTGCGGATGGACACCCCGTCGTAGCCGGAGCCGCGCAGTTCGGGAAGGTAGCGGGTCACCTGGTCGTCGATCGAGCGGATGTGGCCCTCCTGCAGGGCGATGCCGATCGCGGCCGATGTGAAGGATTTCGCCATCGACCAGGACTGGAACCGGGTGTTGCGGTTGGCCTCGACGTAGCGCTCGTCCACGATCTTCTGGCCGTCCAGGACGACAAAGCCGTTGGTCTTCGTGCGCGCGAGGAAGTCGTCGAGGGTGCGCTCGTCGCCCTCGTAGGTGTAGGTCACCGAGAGCTTTCTCGGGTCGCTCCGCAGTCTGACCGGATTCGCCGATGGTCGTACGAGGTCGAAGGCACCCGCCTCGGCGACGGCCGGTGCGGACGGCGACGAGGCCGGTGCGAGGGAGGCCGACGTCATGGCCAGGGCTCCGGCCGGAGCCGCCGAGCCGATCAGCGTGAGTGCGGCGACCGTCGCGATCGCGGGTACTCGCAGGCGATGGATGTTCATGTTTCCCCCGTGGGTTCGGTGGCGGGGTGAGCCGCTCGCGTACGGCGGGGAGCATGACGCACTTTCTTGGCAGATTTCTGGCACGGCCCACGGCGGGACTTCGGCATGCCCGGCGGCGGATCTCCGGGACGGGCGACGGCGGAGATTCAGCGGACCTCCGGCACGGCCTACGGCGGGGACCGGCGGGGCTCGGCGAGCCAGGAGCCGACATCCGAAGGACGCTCACCGGGTCGCGTCGGGGAGTGGGTGGAGAGGGGAGTCGAGGCGGGCAACCGTACTTCGACGCGCGTTCCGCGGCCCTGCTCGGGGTCGGTCACCGTGACCGTGCCGCCGTGCAGAGCCACCTGCTGGCGGATGAGGGTGAGACCGAGGCCCGAACCCGGGCTGCCGGGCCGGCGGTGGAACCTGGTGAAGACGGAGTCGCGTTCGGCGAGCGGTATCCCCGGCCCCGCGTCCTGGACGGCGAGCACGGCGACCGTACCGTCGGCGGACAGCGTCACCGTGATCGTGGCACGCTCGGTGCCGTCGGTGCCATTGGTGCCGTTAGTGCCGTCCATGGCACTCGTGCCGCCCATGCCGCTGTCTGCGTTGTCCGTTTTGTCCGCGTCGCTCACGGTGTCCGCGCTGTCCGCGCTGTCAGGACGGCCCGCCCCGTCCCTACCGTCAGGGAGGTCCGGGACATCCGTGCCGTGGATCGCGGCGTTGTCGAGGAGGTTGTCCACGATCATCCGGAGTCCTTCCGCCCATCCACGTACCGGCAGGTCGGCCGTGGGGGAGAAGGCGACCGCGGCCCTCGGGTGGCGACGCCGCGCCTCCTCGACGGCGACGGCGGTGATCTCCGCCAGATCGGTCTCGGTGAAGGCCGCCGGCTCGACCAGCTCGCCGCGCGCCAGCCGGCGCAGCATCGTGATCAGCCGCTGTGTCCGGCCGTGTTCCGCACTCAGGTCGGCGACGATCTCGGCGCGCTCCACCGGATCCAGTCCGGGGTGGCCGAGCAGTTCCAGGTTGGTGCCCATGCTGGTCAGCGGCGTCCGCAGCTCGTGCGCCACGGTGGCGGCGAAGGCGCGGGCGGTCTCCAGCGCCTCGCCGGTGCGCGTCACCGCCGCGTCACGCCGGTCCAGCAGATCGTTGAGCACGCCGGCCAGTTCGTCGATCTCGGTGACCCCGGAGGCGGTCTCCAGCCGTGTCTCCCCCACGGGGGACGCGCCGATTCCCCGCGCCTGGCCGCGGAGTACCGCCAGGGGGCGCACCGCGAACCTGCCGAGAGCGAGACCGGCCACGACGCCCACTCCCGCCGAGATCAGGGTGACCAGCGCCAACCGGCTGCGGAGTACCCCGAGTCGCCGGTCGAGGTGCTCCTCGGACTCGAACACCCACAGGCGGCCCGCGCCCCCTCGCGGGCCCAGGTCGGACACCACGAATCGCCATTCCCGTGCGCCTTCGCCGAAGGTGGCCGGCCCCTCACCGGCCACGGCGGGTGTCGTGACCGGTACCTCTCCCATGTCGAACGACTTGCTCCCCGGTATCTCGACGCGTATCCCGCCGGGGCTGCCGGCCCCCATGGCGGCGGCCCCGGCGAGTCGTTGCGCGATGAGGTCCGGCGGTAGGCGGGGGGTCATGCGGACGCGCCAGGAGTACGAGGTGGCGAGCGGCGCCAGCGCGTGCGCCCGCGTCGCCATCTGCTCGTCCCGCTCGGCGCGCAGGTCGCGGGAGACCAGGTTCAGTACGAGCAGGCCGCCCAGCAGCACCAGCAGCGGGACGAGCGCGGCCAGGCAGGCCGCGAACCGGGTGGAGAGCCTCACCGGTGCCCGTCCCGCACCACGAACCCGACCCCGCGCACCGTGTGCACCACGCGCGGCTCACCCCCGGCCTCCAGCTTGCGCCGCAGGTAGCTCACGAAGGTGTCCACGGCGTTGCCGGTCACCTCGAAGTCGTACCCCCAGACCCGTTCCAGCAGCACAGACCTGGACAGTACGACCCCCGCGTTGTACGCGAGCACCTCCAGCAGGTCGAACTCCCGGCGGGTCAGCTCGACCTCCCTGCCGCTCACGGTGACCCGGCGGGCGGTCGGGTCGACCGTGAGCGGGCCCACCCGGACCGTCTCGCCGACCGCCCGCCCGGCCCTGCGCAGCAGGGCACGCAGCCGCAGGACCAGCTCACCGAGGTCGAACGGCTTGACGACGTAGTCGTCGGCTCCCGCGGCCAGCCCCGCCACCCGGTCGGCGACCTCGTCCATCGCCGACAGCATCAGCACCGGAACCTCCGTTCCGCGTGCCCGCAGGCGGGCGCACACCTCGATGCCCGACAGTCCGGGCATCGAGACATCGAGGACGATCGCGTCGGGCGCGGTGCCTTCGGCCAGCTCCAAGGCCCGTTCGCCGGAGTCCGCGGTCTCCACGCCGAAGCCCTCCAGGCGCAGGCCGCGCCGTAACGAGCGCAGGATCGCGGGGTCGTCGTCGACGGCGAGGATCCGGTACCCGGTCATCGAGGGGCTCCCGTGCGTGTCAGTGGTCAGGATACGGGGGCGGAACCGGCCTCCCCGGGTGTGCCGATCCGCTCCGGGGGCGGGAGGCGGCGACAGACGGCATCCTGGCAGAAGTCCGCACGGACCGGGCAGCCCCGCCATGTCCCGGTCACGATCCGGGGCACGATCCGGGGCACGATCCGCCCGGTCGTCCCCGAGCCGTCGTCTGTCCGGCCACACATCCGCCGACCGACCCGCCCGGTCACGATCCGTTCGGCAGCCCGGTGCGCCCGTACACGACAAGGGCCCAGGTAAGGCAGCCGAAGGCGGCCACGCACGCCAGCGTGCGGATGAGGTTCCAGCGCACCCAGGCCGCCTCGAACCTCATCCGCACCGCCGCGAGGTCGGTGATGCGGTCGGGGTCCCCGGCCGCGTCGAGGGCGTTGTTGAGCGGCACGTTGATCCCCATCGTGATGGCGAGCATCACCACATAGAGGACGAGCGCGGCCGCGATCCAGGGCAGCACGGGCCGCGCGTCCTGTGAGAGGTGCAGCGCCGCGGCGAGGACGGTCAGTACCAGCGCGCCGCCGAAGCAGGCGGCGAACCAGCCGTTGAGGATCGCCACGTTGATCCGCTGCATCGCGCTCACGAAGGTCCGGTCGTCCGTCCGGGCCAGGCCGGGCATGACGGAGCAGGTGTAGGCGTAGAAGAGACCCGCCACGAGTCCCATGGTGATGGCCGCCGCGACCAGCGCGGGGCCTCGGAAGAGCGACATCGCAGTCATGGGACCAGTGAACCGGCGTGGATTGAGACGGGCCATGGTTGAGAAGCGCGATTCCATGTTTCAGCGTCTACGGTGAAGGTGTGGACGCACTCACCGACTTTCTGGACGGTCCGAGAGCCAGGGGAGCGTTCCTGCTCCGCTCGATCCTGAGCCCGCCCTGGTCCCTGCGCATCCAGGACCGGGCACCGCTCGCCCTGACGGCGATGGTCCGGGGCGAGGCGTGGGTGGTCCCCGACGACGGCGACCCGGTGCGCCTGGGGCCGGGGGACGTCGCGATCATCCTCGGTCCCGACCCCTACACGGTCGCCTGCGATCCGGCCACACCGCCCGATGTGGTGATCCATCCGGGCCAGCACTGCACCACCCTCGACGGGCGGAGCCTGGCTCAGGAGATGGACCTGGGCATCCGCACCTGGGGCAACAGCCCCGACGGGTCAACGGTGCTCCTCACCGGCGCCTACCAGATGCGCGGGGAGATCAGCAGCCGTCTGCTGGAGGCGCTGCCCTCACTGCTGGTCCTCCGGGAGGACGCCTGGGACTGCCCGATCATCCCGCTGCTCTGCGACGAGATCGTCAAGGACGATCCGGGCCAGGAGGCCGTTCTCGACCGGCTGCTCGACCTGTTGCTCATCGCCGTCCTGCGGGCCTGGTTCTCCCGCCCCGAGGCCGGGGCGCCCGCCTGGTATCGCGCCCACGGCGACCCCGTGGTGGGCAAGGCCCTGCGCATGCTGCACAACAACCCGGCCCACCCCTGGACGGTGGCCACGCTCGCCGCCGGGGCCGGTGTCTCCCGCGCGGCCCTGGCTCGCCGCTTCACCGAGCTGGTGGGCGAGCCGCCAATGACGTTCCTCACGGGCTGGAGGCTCGCCATGGCCGCCGACCTGCTGCGCGAGACCGACGCGACCGTCGGTGCGGTGGCCACGCAGGTCGGCTACGGCAGCGCGTTCGCGCTCAGCGTCGCCTTCAAGCGCGAACGCGGCGTCAGTCCTCAGGAGCACCGGGCCGGGGCCGGGAATTCCCGGCGGACCGTCTCCGAACGTTGACCGGTGTCGCCACCCGATGGCCGGCTCCCCCGGATCCGGTTTCTCCGGTCATGGTGGTGTGACGGCTTACCGGAACAGCCAGTCGAGCAGACCGCCGCCACCGCCACCGCCGCCACCGCCACCGCCGCCACCGCCACCGCCACCACCGCCGCCACCCGAGTTGTCGTTCGTTCCCGTGTCCTGCGTCGGCGGTGCCGTCGTCGGCTGCCGACTCGGTTCGGCGCTCTCGGTGGGGGTCTGGCCGGTCTGCGAGGGTGCGGGTTCCGAGGTGATCCGCGCTCGCGGAGCCGGGCTCTCCCGGGAGGTCTCCTCCTGCTCGCTCTCCTCGGCGGTCCGCGTCGGGCCGGTCTCCCTCGGCGGGGCGCTGCGGGTCGGCGACGGACGGGCGGGCTCCTGGGCCCGAGGTGCCCGGGTGGGGGCGGTCGTCGGCTCCTCGGCCGTGGGAGTCTCCTCCGACGGTTCCGTCGCCTCCTCCTCGGGGCGGGGGGCAGGCGTCTCGGAAGGCAGCTTCGGCATGTCGGCCACCGAGCATCGCGCGCCGGGTGAGCATGTGGTGTCGGGCTGCCCGTTCACGGAGGCGGAGAGCATCCAGCCGCCCGCGACCCCCGCGACCACGACGCCGCCCACGACCGCGAGCAGGATCCTGCTTTTGCTCCTGCCCTTGCGGCGGCGTTCCTCGTAGGGGTCGGGGTCCTCCCGCCAGCCCGACCCCAGGAAACCGCGCGTCGGCGTCTCCCCGTCCTCGTCGCGGTAGAGGGGGCCGTCGGACGTGACGTCGGTGTCCCCTGTCTCGCGACGCTCGTCGAGATAGACCATCTCCCGGGAGCCGTCGGTCCGGATGATCTCCCGGGACCCGTCGACGTGGACGATCACCTGGGATCCGTCGCCCGGTACGGGGTCCGGAAGGTCGATCTCGTTCCAGCCGTCCGACAGCACGTCGCCGGCGGGACGTTCGGGTTCCCGCTGGGCCGGTCCGAGGGGACCGGTCTGCTCGCGAGGATCCTCTTCGTACGATCCCTGGATGTCGTCGCGCCCCACGATGACCCTCTCTGATGTGAACCTTGGTCGGGCATCTTAATAGCAGATTCGACACAAGCATGTCCGAAAAGTTCACACACGACTGGGAATAATGTGACTTGTGAGACATTACTGAGAATCGTTTATGGACCGAGCCATCGCCCCCTGAGCGGCGGATATCCGGGGGAAAGACGTGCCTGAAAGCGGCAGCCGGGGTAGGAAGGGCGCCTGACGGTCCTCTCCGTTCGAAGGCGGAGGTCTCCAGGCTCAAGGAGAACTGATGACAGGGAATTCACCCGCGTACGCGCTGCCCGGCCCCTCCCCTTTCCCGCCCATCGCCGACTACGGGTTCCTGTCCGACTGCGAGACCACCGCGCTGGTCGCCCCGAGCGGGAACATCGAGTGGCTCTGCCTGCCCCGGATGGACTCCCCCAGCGTCTTCGCCGCACTCCTCGACCGGGGCGCGGGGGGATTCCGGCTCGGCCCCGCCGACCTGAGAGTGCCCGCCGCGCGCCGCTACCTGCCGGGCACCATGGTCCTGGAGACGAGCTGGGGCACCCCCACCGGCTGGATCATCGTGCGCGACGTGCTGCTCATGGGGCCCTGGCACCACGACGAGGAAGAGCTCTCCCATACGCACAGGAGGGCGCCGACCGACTACGACGCCTCCCACGTGCTGCTCCGCACGGTGCGGTGCGTCAGCGGGGAGGCGCAGGTCACGCTCGACTGCGAGCCGATCTTCGACTACGGACGCAGGCCCGCCGACTGGGAGTACACCGACAGGGGTTACCAGCAGGGCGTCGCGACGGCGGAGGGGGAGAGCCTGGAGCTGCGGCTCACCACCGACATGCGGCTGGGGTTCGAGGGCGGACGCGCGATGGCGCGCACCCTGCTCAGGGAGGGCGACACGCGCTTCTGCGCGCTGTCGTGGACCATGCACGAGCCGCCGTACACCTTCGAGGACGCCTACCACCGGCTCGTGTGGACCGCCCACCACTGGCAGCACTGGCTCGCCAGAGGCGCTTTCCCCGACCATCCCTGGCGGAGGTATCTGGAGCGCAGCGCCCTCACCCTCAAGGGCCTCACCTTCGCCCCCACGGGTGCCCTCATCGCGGCGGCGACCACCTCCCTGCCCGAGACGCCGCGCGGCGACCGCAACTGGGACTACCGCTACACCTGGATCAGGGACTCGACCTTCGCCCTCTGGGGCCTGTACACGCTGGGCTTCGACTGGGAGGCCGACGACTTCTTCTGGTTCATCGCCGATGTGGCGGAACGGGACGAGGAACTCCAGGTCATGTACGGCATCGACGGCGAACGGGAGCTGGACGAGTACGTTCTCGACCATCTCTCCGGGTACGAGGGCGCCAAGCCCGTCAGGGTCGGCAACGCCGCCTACCGGCACCGTCAGAACGACGTCTGGGGCGCGGTCCTCGACTCCTTCTACATCCACACCCGGTCGCGGGACCGCCTGGACGAGCGGATCTGGCCCATCCTGAAGCGGCAGGTCGAGTCGGCCATCAGGCACTGGCGGGAGCCCGACCGCGGCATATGGGAGGTACGCGGCGAGCCACAGCACTTCACCTCCTCGAAGGTCATGTGCTGGGTGGCGACCGACAGGGGCGCGAGGCTCGCCAGGCTCAGGGACGAGCCGGAACTCGCCGAGCGCTGGCAGGCGGTCGCCGACGAGGTCCACGCCGACGTGTGCGCCCACGGCGTCAGCGAGCGAGGGGTCTTCAGGCAGCACTACGACACCGACGCCCTCGACGCGTCGCTCCTGCTCATCCCGCTGGTGCGCTTCCTGCCGCCCGACGATCCCAGGGTCCGCGCCACCGTGCTGGCCATCGCCGACGAGCTGACCGCCGACGAGCTGGTCCTGCGCTACGAGACGAAGAGTACGGACGACGGCATGAGCGGGGAGGAGGGCACTTTCGCGATCTGTTCGTTCTGGCTCGTCTCGGCGCTGACGGAGATCGGGGAGCTCACCCGGGCCCGCAGGCTGTGCGAGAGGGTCCTCTCCTTCGCCAGCGCCCTCGGCCTCTACGCCGAGGAGATCGACCCGGTGACCGGGCGCCACCTCGGCAACTTCCCCCAGGCGTTCACCCACCTGGCGCTCATCAACGCGGTGATCCACATCATCCGCGCGGAGAGCGAGCAGACGCACCCGACCAGCTGGCCGTCATGATCTCGTACTCGCCCCTGGTGCCCCACCCGGGCGCTGACGTGCGGGACCATCCGGATGCCTGGCTAGGCTCTCAGGTATGAACCGTCGAGTGATTGCCATAGTGGTGGTCGTCGGCCTGCTCGCGACGAGCGGTCTGTCCGTGGTGCTGGCCTGGGGGTTGAGCGGCTGAGCGCCGCTTCGTCGTCGCGTACGCCCCCCGACGCCGCGACGACCCTCCGGAGAAGGTGCTAGGCGCCCACCATCGAGGTCTGGTTCGCGGGCTGCTGCTGAGGGTGGGCGGGCTGCCGGTGTGTGGAGGGCTGCTCCGCGGCGGGCTGGGGCTGGGACTGCTGCTGGGGAGCGGCCTGCTCGGTGGGGGCCTGCTCGGCAGGACAGGTGCAGTAGCCGTTGGCCAGGATCAGGCGTCCTCGCTGTGCGGTGTAGGTGCGGGAGTCGGTGGCGAGGAGAACGCCTGTGCATTTCTGGCAGACGACGGACTGTTGATCCATGGCCGGCTTCCTTCCTTGAGGGTAGCCGTCGAACGTCCTCGGTCCGGTCGGCTGGCTGCTCGTGCCCCGAGAGGAGGACTTGAATCTCCCTAACGAGGTTTTCATCTTACTTCGTAGCGCGCAGTGATCTTTTGGTGACACCTGATAGCGGGTGTGAACCTTGGTGGTGCTGCTTCACAACGGTCTCATGTGAAGCGGCCCAGCGGGTGGGGAATGTCCCTCTCTCACCCCCGCCGGGGCCCGCTTCAGCGATCTTCGCGACGCCCGGATCCCCGATGTGGCCGGGGATCGCTACGTGCTCAGAACTTTTTTCTTTTTCTCCTGCACCACCGGCCGGAACAGCAGTGCGTTGGCGGCCACCGCGATGCAGACCGCGCCGAGCAGGAAACCCCAGCTCACGTCGCTCAGGTGGTGCATGCCGCGATACATGCGCGAGTAGGCGATGCCCAGGGGAATGCCCAGACCGACCACCCACCACAGCACGTTCAGGATCTTGAAACGGTGGGTGTGGAGGGTCAGGACCAGGGCGACGCCGCAGTAGAAGGCGACCGCGGCGCTGGTGTGCCCGGAGGGGAAGCTGGAGGTGGGCGGGGCGGGGTCGAGGTGCTCGACGGCGGGTCGCTTGCGTTCGGCGAAGACGGTCGCGAGCAGGAAGATCGCCGACTGGGAGAAGACCGCGAGCGCGAGGAAGATCGACTCGTTCCAGCGCTTGAAGGCGAGCCGGAAGCCGATGACCAGCAGCGCGGTGGCAGTGATGATCACCGGGGTGTCGGACAGGCCCGACAGCACGTCGGTGATCGAGCTCAGCTGGGCCGTGCGGCCCTCGGCCATCTGCGCGTTGACCCCCTGGTCGTTCGCGATGAGGGTCGTCGTCTGCAGGACCCTGGTGATGAGGAGTCCGACGCCGATCGTCAGCACGGCCATGATGGCCAGCGGCGCCAGGATGAGACGTGTCACGCCTTTGAAATCCACCGACATTTTCGACATGGCGCGCCAGCTACCCCGAACGGGTCTCCCGGAACGCCTCGGGTTCGACGCCTTCCACGTGTGGTTCGGCGGGCCTGCGGCCCTCTCCGCGGCGCCAGGCCTCGAACCCCGCCGCCGCTCCCACCACGACCACCACGCCCAGCGCGACCCCCGCGATCACGTCGCTGGTCCAGTGGACGCCGAGCGCCATCCGGCTGTACGCGACGAACACCATGATGGCCGCGGCGACGGCCCAGGCGATGATCCGCGAGGCCGTGCTCCGCAGGAAGGGCAGCAGGAGGAGGACGAGGATGCACGTACCCAGCGCCGCTCCCATCGCGTGCCCGGAGGGGAAGGAGGCTCCGGGCGCCGAGGCCACGGGATTCGGCAGGTCGGGCCGGGCGCGGTCGACGATCTCCTTGACGGCGAGGTTCAGCAGGCCGCCGAAGGTGATCGTGGCGACCGCCCAGATCCCCAGGCGCGGCGCGCCTCGGCGCCAGAGCCAGACGGCGGCCAGCACCACCAGCACACGCCACGTCCAGGGGCCGAACACCTCGGTGGCCACGCTGAGGAAGGTGGTGTAGCCGGGGTTTTCCAGCGCCTGGGCGTGCAGGCTCAGGGCGACGCTCTCGTCGAGGCTCTTGAGCGGCGAGGAGGAGGTCTTCACGAGCACGAGCAGCACCACGAACGGCACCGTGAAGATCGCCACTGCCACGAGTGCCATCGTCAGGCGCACGCCCAACCGCAGGTCAGAAGCGTGGTTACCGGGTTTCCTGTGAGGCGAGGGCTTACCTTCGACAAATCTGACCATCATTCATGGCTACCCGATTCCTCGCGAATATTCCCGGCTGTTCCCCGCGCGACATGTGAACGTCCGGGCCGGAGGGGTCCTCAGGCCGCGTGGCGGGGTTCGCGCCGGGTCGTCCAGCGCAGGACGTCGCAGTGCCGCCGCTCGGCCTCGGCGAGCGCCGCGTCGTCGGTGTGGGCGTCGAGTACGGCCCGCAGCCACGGCATCTGCTCGCTGACGTCGTCCCACGCCTGGGAGGGGTCGTCGAGGCCCAGCTCGATCAGCGCGTCCAGGTGCGCGGCGTAGGCCGTCCACCACTGGCGGCTCAGCTCGGCCAGGAACCCGCCCAGGCCGCCGAACTCCCGCTGGACCTCCTCTTCCCACCAGGCGGGGAGGATGACGTCGCCGGTGTCCGCGAGGTCACGGAGCACGAGGTTCGCCAGGGTGCGCCGTCGTCGGGCGATGGCCGAACGTGACAGGATGTTCATGGGCCTAACCCTGCCGATCGTTGTTTGCCGAACGCTTAACGATGTATTGACGGTGATGTCCGGCCCCTGCGTATGGCCAAGTGTGATTCCCAGCGATAGTTGTCACTTCCCAGCGATAACTGTCACCAAGATCGTCTTGAGAGTGTTGCCTGAAGGCGTCGAAGACGATGTCGAGATCCGGCTCTCAAATTCACCTACAGGGCCAGACGAACCCCTGAGCTCGGATGTCCGTCAAACCGGATCAGGTCCAGACGAGGTGCCCGTCCTGCGGAGGGAAGCTCACGGCGGTCCCGGCCTGCGTGGAGGACCTGCTCAAGTCCGTGTCGGCGGATGGTGTCGACGACGCTGGCTTGGGGTTGCAGGACGGAATGGTTGACGTAGAGCTGGTTGAGAATGGCGAGTGTGGCGGCGAATTCCGGCTCCTTGAGGAGTCCTGTGCTGGACGAAACGCCGCGGTCGGATTCTCGTGCAGCGGTGCTGTATCTCACGTGCCCGGGCGACGTGTCGCAAGATAGGTAATTCTCGCCGATGTGCGGAGATCGGTCATCTTGGCACGATCGCATCCGCCGGGTGTGGATGTAACGACTCGCTCATGCCCGGCGTTCCCGATCGTCACTGACCGAGGAGAGAACATCACGATGGAGAACGTCATGGACGCCGAGGAGGCCGGCATTGACGAGTCGGCCCCGGTGGTCAGCCGCCACAGCGTCACGGTGACCGCGTCGGCGGACACCGTCTGGCGCATTCTCACCGACATCGACGCGTGGACAACGTGGCTGCCGGAGATTCCGTACGCGCATATCGAAACGCCCGGTCCGCTTGCGTCGGGCTCCGTGTTCCGTTGGTCCGCCGCGGGAATGGAGATCGAGTCGACGTGTGTTCAGGTGTGGCCGCAGGAACGCCTTGTGTGGCGAGGCTACGGTGGCGGGCCGGACGGCGTCCTCGGCGTCCACGTCTGGGCGCTCACCCCGGCCGGCGACGGCGTCGAGGTGTCCACCGAGGAGTCCTTCGCCGGCCCGCCCGTCGATGCCGACCCCGCGACGTTCCAGGCAGGCCTCGACACGACGCTCGCCACGTGGCTGCGTCGGCTCAAGACCACGGCCGAGGCGGCGACCGCATCATGAGGAACCGTGTGAGCGCCGTCACGGCGATAGTCGTCGTCGGCGGGCTGATGGGCGTTACGGGCGCACCGGCTCGGGCCGAGGCCACGCCCGTCGGCGGCTCCGACCGCACGGCGCTGCGATGCGTGGGAAAGACCGTCGACACCTCGGCGAAGATCCGCTACCGGACGGAGACGGTGATCGCCGCTCCGCTGCGTACCGTCTGGAGGATTCAGACCGACGTGGAACGCTGGCCGTCGTGGCAGAAGCCGGTCCTCTCCAGCAAGCGGCTCGATCGTGGCCCGTTGCGTCCCGGTTCGTCGTTTCGATGGACGACGCCGATACCCGAGACCGAACTGAACCCCGCCACGACCCTCGTGGTCACCTCCACCGTCCGGCAGCTGCGGCACCAAAAGTGCCTTCGGTGGGACGGACCGGCGATCGGTGCCGGGCTGAGAATCGACAAGGGGGTCCACGTGTGGACCTTCACCGAGGTAGGCGGCCGGGTTGTCGTGCGCACCGAGGAGACGTGGCGCGGTGACCAGGTGGAGCAGGACGTCGGGTTCTCCACCGCCGCCCTCGGCGCGGGTCTCGAAACATGGCTGAAGGAGCTGAAGACCGTGGCCGAACGGGAGGGTAAGCGCGCCCGTCATCCAGCACCGAGGTAACCCGGCGGCCCCGCCGGTCTCCTCCGGCGGGGCCTTCCGCTGGCCTGTCGGGGTGGCACCGTCATCGGAAGAGCTCACGCAACTGGCGGCGTGAGGTGATGCCCAGCTTGCGGTAGAGGTTGCGCAGATGGGCGTCGATCGTTCGCGGGCTGACGAACAGCAGGGCCGCGACCTCCTTGGTGCCCGCGCCGGAGGCGACCTTGCGGGCGACGAGGAGTTCCCGAGCGGTCAGCCCGGCCGGCGAATCCGAGTCGCCGGCTAGGGCCTGCTCGCCGATTGCATCCAGTTCGCGGGCGGCGCGGGCGACGAATCCACGCGCGCCGATGGTGGACAGCAGATCGTGTGCGGCACGAAGTTCCACCCGCGCCTCGGTACGGCGGCCGACCCGTCGCAGCCACTCCCCATGGAGCAGGCGGGCACGCGCGTAGTGGACCCGCATTCCACTTTCGGCCAACCGGCTGATCGCTTCACGGTAAAGGTCCTGTGCGCCCAGCCCCGGGTCGAGCAGCGCACGGGCCAACAGGTGCGCGCCTGTCGTCCAGGCGTTCGGATTGACCCGTGCGAGACTCTCGATCCATTCGGCGGAGTCTTCGGCTTCTTCGGGACGTCCGGTGGCCGCGGCGGCTTCGACGAGTTCGCCGTGGAAAGCGGTGACGACGTACGAACCGCGCCGGTGCTGGTCCTGCGCGACCAGCAACGCCTCGAGCGCGGCCTCATGGTCGCCGTTCCCGTTGTGCAGCACACCGCTCGCGTAATGCAGCGGGGTGAACTCCACTCCGACCCGATTGTGCAGCATCTCTCGTATCTCGCGGAACCGTTCGGCGTCGCCGCTCAACGCGGCGAGCATCAGGTCGGAGCCGACGAGGTTGGACGTCCCCGCGGCCTCGTCGACCGCACGCGCCTCGATGATGCAGACGTGCGCGTCGGCGAAGCGGCCCACGATTGTCCGGGCAACCGCCTGAAAGCGCAGTGCGTGCGGCAGTATCGCGTAGGCGCCCTGCGTCCGGGCCAGTTCGACCTGACGATCGGCGATCTGCTCCATGGCGGCGCGGTCACAGAGGTCGATGCTCAACACGCAGGCGCGTTCCATCCACCACGGATCCGCGTCGGGCGTGCGGGCATGATTTTGAAAGGCGTCGACCGCACGGCGCATCGTGGGCACGGCCTCGTCCACCGCGCGGAGGTTTTGGTCGACCAACGCCTCCAGCAGCAGGTCGACCGGACGTGGCGGCCTGCGCTGGTGTACCCGTTCGCGGAGGTGCAGGGCGAGCCGCCGCAGTCTGCCTGGCTCGTCGATGCTGAACATCAGCGATGCGAACGCCTCCAGGTAGGTCTCGCCGGCTTCATCGGGTTCCATGCCGTCGGCCGCGTCGATGAGCGCGATCGTCGCTGGAATACTCCGTTCGACGTGATAATCGATCATGGCGCGCAGCAGACGTGCCGCGGAACGGCCGGCCGGATCCAGCTGATGACGCTCAGCTTGATCCGCCAGTTCCCGAGCGCCGGAGGGCGCTCCCGATTTCAACCGCGCCTGGGCCGCGGACAACAACCGGCGTGCCTGCCGCGAACCGCTCGGCGTCAGCCGTGCGGCGCGCTCGAAGAACGCGGCCGCGGCCGCGAACCCGCCGCGTCGCTGCGCCCGGTCCGCCGAACGCTCCAGTTCCGTCGCGATCCTCTCGTCAGGACCGGCGACGGCGTTGGCCCGGTGCCATGCGCGGCGGTCGGGATCGATGTCGGCGTCGGTGCCGGCGGCCAGCGCCGCGTGCGCATGCCGTCGCGCCTCGGCACCGGTCGATCGGTATACCGCCGAACGCGCCAGCGGATGCCGGAAGTGCACCCGTGGACCTGTCAGCAACAGGCCGCTGTCCTCGGCCGCGGCCAGATCCGCGCCGCTCAGCCCTTGAAAGGTCATGGCACGCCGCAGCAGAGCGAGGTCGCCCGTCGGCTCCGCCGCGGCCAGCGCCAGCACCGAGCGCGTCGATGCGGGAAGCTGGAGGAATCGATGCGCGAACCGCTGTTCCACAGCACGGTGCCTCGCATCCCCCGGTAGGCCGAGAGGCCCGGCGTCGCGGGCGAACTCGACCAGTGCGAGGGGGTTGCCGGCCGCCTCGGCGAGGATCCGTTGCACGATCCAGGCGTCATGGCCGAACGGTGCCAGGTAGCGCAGCAGTGTGAGGGCTTCGGAGTCGGTGAGTCCGGCGAGAGTGCGTGTGGGCACGCGGACAAGCTCGGGGACCGAAGCGACGTCACGGGCGGCGAACACCATGGCGATCCGCTCTGATGCGATGCGCGCCGCGACGAAGGCCAGCACCTGCCTCGATCCGGCGTCGATCCACTGCACGTCGTCGATCGCGCAGAACACCGGCCGGTCTTGGCCCGCGGCGCCCAGGAGGCCCAGGACAGCCAGACCGACCAGCATCGGGCTCGGCGTGACCCCGGCATGGAGGCCGAACACCGCCTCGAGCGCGCGCCACTGCGGTGCGGGCAGGTCGGCGCGGTGTTCAAGGACCGGCATACACAGTTGGTGCAGGGCCGAATAAGGCAGTTCGCTCTCGAACTCGACACCACCGGCGCGCAGCACCTGCCAGTCGTCGAGCGGCACAGCGGCCTCGTCGATGAGCGTCGACTTGCCGATCCCCGCTTCGCCCAGGACAAGCATCGCGCCGCCACGGCCTTCCGCCGCGGCTACCGTCACCGCCGCGATCTCGCTCAGCTCCATCTTCCGGGCGACGAAACACCCCGACCTGATATCGGCCATCAGCTTCCGCGCGTGTCCGGACGAACGGTCGCCGGGGGCGGGGCGGCGCTTGCGCGCACCACGAGAGTGGTTTCGAGCTCGCGCCGGTCTGGTGCCGGTTGCCGGCCCGCGGCGAGTGCCGGCGCGAGCTGCGCGGCGGTCGCGCCCATCTCCGAGGAGTGCTGTCGCACCGCGATCAGAGGTGGCGCGACCCAGGTGGCCCGGTCGACATCGGTGAATCCGACCACGCTCAGATCGTCCGGAATCCATAGACCGGCCCGGCGAGCGACTTCATAGACCCCCGGGGCCTGGAGATCGTCGCCGCACACGGTCGCCGTGGGACGGCCGGGCAGGCTCGACAGGTCGGCCCCCGGTGTCACGCCCCGCTCAAAGGTGAGAATGCCGTGGCGCCCCATACCGTCGTCGTACGGGATGCCGACGTTGTCGATGGCAGCACCGAAGCCGTCGAGCCGGGCCCGCGCGGAGAGGTCACAGAGCAGGGCTGCCACCCGCCGGCGGGTCATGGGCCTACGCCGCCGCGGCCGTCGAGCACCTCGGACACCGTAGGGGGACGACACGCCGGCGAACTCGGCGATCGTCGTGATCGGTACGTCACCACGGCACGCCTTCCCATATGGCGGTGTTCGGACTGGTTCGACCACAAACGGAGTTTAAGCTCAGCCCGCGACCGGTGATGCGATCGCGGGGGTATCGATCTACCGCCGGGTCCCGCGTCGGTCGACGGCGCCGGTGCAGGCCCAGAGGAGACGGTGATGCCGTTGGCGGTGGCCGCGTTGTCGACGCCGAGGCACAGCCCCGACTGCCGGCCGCTGATGGTGCCGTCGGCATCGTGACCTGGCCGTACCGGCCGCAGAGGTCTGCCGCACCTCTCCGGCCCCGACCGGAGCGGCAAGGTCCTGCGCCATCACCGGCGATGTGATCGGCTCACCTCACCCGGCCGAGGCCGCGGTCCGCCAGCTGGTCCAGCCGCGGCACAGCACGTACGCCACTGCGGTCGTCACCATGACGAAGAGGTCGATGAACGCGGTCTGCACCGCACGAGGCGTAGGCGCGGCCTTCTGCTCGGCAGACAGAAATTCCGCGACCGGTAGTCGGCTCTCCCGTCGATCGGGGCAAGAGAGCCGGCGTTTCTAGTCGGGCAGCTCGAACAGTTCCAGCTGGATGCCGTCGGGGTCCCGTAGGTACAGAATCTTCGTTCCGGCCAGCGTCCCCGCGTCGACGCCATCGCCGTCCTGCAGCACGACCGGATCGGCGTTGACGTGTACGCCTCGCTCCACCAGGTCACGGTGCGCCGCGTCGAGGTCGTCGACCTCGAAACACAGGTGCATGACCCCGACGTCGCAGTTGCGCCCGGTGAAGGGCTTCGGCCGCGGGTTGTCGTATTGGATGAGTTCCAGGAGGACGTTGTCGCCGGCCAGTGCGAACGATGCCCGCATCGACGGGTTCTCCAGCTCGACGACCGCACCGATCGCGGGGTTCTTGGCCGAGATCGTCACGCCGTTCGGCGCGATGCCGAGAACGTCTTCGTACCATTTCACCGACCGCGCGAGATCGCTGACCGGCACCCCGATGTGGTTCATTCTGGTCACTCTGCTCATGATCTCCATCATGAAAGGCAGGACCGGACGGTGGAAGGCACAGATCTGCCGCGTACGACCTGTACCACCCAACTAGGCTGACCAATAGGGGATCCTGTGGTAATAAACGACTTCGGTGCCGCGCTGCGGGCCTGGCGGGACCGCGTAGACCCGGCCGCCGTCGGTCTGAAGACCGCATCCTCCCGCCGCGTCGCAGGGCTGCGACGCGGCGAGCTGGCGACACTGGCCGGCATCTCCCCCGAATACGTGGCGCGCCTCGAACAGGGCCGGGCCGCCACACCCTCGGCGCAGGTCTGCACTTCCCTGGCTCGCGCGTTAAGACTCTCCGACGATGAGCAAGCGCACCTGATGCGCCTCGCCGGCTTCGCCCCTGCCCCAGACCGGATTCCCTGCCTGATCCCCAGTAGCCTGCACCGCGTCATCGACGAACTCGGCGACATCCCGGTGGCCGTCTACGACGCCGCCTGGCGGCTGCTGCACTGGAACCGGCTGTTCGCGGCCGTCTTCGGTGATCCCGCCGACGCGACCGTCGACGATCGCAACGCCCTGATCATCCAGTTCGAATCCCGAAACCCCCGGGTCCGCCAGACCGACACCGAGCGTGCGTACTTTGAGCAGTCATTGGTCGCCGACCTGCGCAGCACCAGCGCCCGCTATCCGAACGACCCCGACGTGGCGGCGCTGGTCTCCCGCCTAGCCGGGAACGATCGGTTCCGCCACCTGTGGGCGCTGCGCGCGGTGGCCGTCCACGAGAGCGCCCACAAGACCGCTGTACATCCGGTAGTGGGCGCCATCCCCCTGGACGCCAACGTCTTGACCACGCAGAACGCCGACCTCCGTGTCGTGGTCCTGACGCCTCGGCCCGGCACCGGCGCTCGTGAAAAGCTGGACCTCCTGGCTTGACGAGGCCAGGCTGGCACTGCCCTGGGCCGAGACCCCCAAGACCTCGCCGAGTTCGGCCCAGCTCACGGCCTTGGGCGGGCTCGCAGCCGGGAGTGCTCGAAGCCCAATGCTCGCAACTCGGCGACCTTGGCGTGGCGGCGTTGCGTCAGCGTGGTGAACGCCGGATCATAGGACGGCCTCGGCTCACCTGGACCGGGCCGCTCGGGGTCTCCACTGCGATAGCCGGTGGCGACCTCCAGCAGGTGCGCCATCCGCAGCGCCACCAGATCCTGCTGATGGGGCGTCAGATCGGTGAGCACTTTCGGCTGACGGTCACCCCTCGTCGCCGGTCCCGCAGGCCGCGCATCTGACTCGAACCCGGCGTGATTGATCAGAAACCGGATACTGGTGCACTCGCGCTGCCCGCCTTCATCGATCAGCACGACCTGGCCGCGGTGAGGTTCAGGCCGCTCCACCAACCAGTGGGTGCCGCGCAGCTCCAGGCCCGAGCCCACCGCCAGATCCAGCAAGGCCGAGGTCATTGCGCGTTCACCTCCGCGGGGTAGACGATCGAGTCGTCGGTGAGCGGGCGGGCCAGGTCAACACCCACCTGACGCGACCACACCAGATGCAGCAGCTGCGCGCGGGCGACCGCCGGCGCGACCGTGCCGGCCACCAGCGTTCCGAATGAGCACGGCCCAGATCGCAGCCTGTCCACGATGAGCGGGCGCAGGCCCAACGGATCGGTCAACGGCCGGCGCTGCGAGGAAATGGTGTCCAGTGTCACCATGACCTGTCGCTGCCAGCCGGCGACCACCAGATACCGCCACCCGCAGGCCAGCGCGGCCTCCGCCGCGGCGGCGAACTTCACCCGATCCTCTGTATCAATCCGGTCTCGGGGGCGGACGTCGATCAGCCACGTCCCGCTGGTGGTGGCGACCAGAACATCCGGGGCGTGTTTCCTCACGCCGTCCGGGGTGGAAAACCGCAGCCAAAACGGCTGGCACAGCAGCGCGACGATCTCGCCTAGAAAGTCCAGCACGAGCAAGAGCTTGGCTTCTTCCAAGCTCTCAAATCCCGGCTGTTGGCCCGTGCTGACCATGAACGCCAGTCCGGGACGGTGTTTTTGCCCTTTTCGCCAGGTGAACCGGCGCACGGGCTCGCCCCGGTGAACATCGAACGAACCCATGTCACGTACCGGGCAGATAACCTCAGTTCCGTTGACCTGCCACGACGTCGTCCATTCCCGGGACCAGGCCGACGACAACGTCCAGCCCAGGTCATTCCATGAGATTGCTCCTGGGTCATTGGCGACCAGATCCAGCAGGTCACAGCGGTGCGAGAGAATCATGATGTCCGCACGTTCTCGTCTCAACTGCGCCATCGCACCACGGTAGAAATCACCATGGGTATACATCTATATACTCAAAGTGACAGTTGTGTTCCTGGTGGAGCGATCATGGTGACAACAACGCTGGGAAGCCCTCGTAGGTGACATTTATCTCTGGGAGCCGGTGACAGGTACCGTTAGGAGCGAGTCTTCGAGTGCCAGCACAGGCCATACGGCTGGTGACAGTTACCTCTGGGGGTCGCACCAAGGGGGAACCGCTTGGCCGGAGTCATCGGGCGGCACTAGGCTTTGATTCGCAGATCATTCCGCCCTGTGTCCGCGGAGCTACCTCGACGTGGAGGAAGCTCGCCCATGACCCAGGTTCTTGAATTCTCTCGGCTCGTCGACCGTACCCTGAGCGCCCTCGCCGACGTTCTCGGCTCCGACGGGGCCGCACTCATGCTGATAGACGACCACGACCGGTTGCGTGCGGTCGGAGGCTCCGACGACCGGGGCCGACAACTGGAGCTGATCCAGGAGCAGATCGGCGCCGGGCCCGCCATCGAGACCCTGAGCCGCGGCGAGGACGTCGTGGTCGACGACCTGCGGGCGGCCAGGCCCCTCGGCTTCCCCGGCGTCGCCGCGCGGGTCTCGGAGGTCCGGGCGGTGCTCTCCGTGCCATTGCGGGCGGAGAAAAGGTTGATCGGCACCCTGAATTTCTACGACCGGACGAGCCATGAATGGCAACCCGCGAAAGTCCGGACGGGAGAACGCCTCGGTGAGCTCATGGTGATGCTCCTCCAGAGCATGGCTCATAGATCTTCTCGTTGAGGGAAGTCGTAGTGTGCACGTCAAGTAACCAGGTCGACGCTGAAAGGCGCTTCACATATGACTCACATTGATCCGGAAGCGCTGGTCGCGAGCCTGAGAAGGCTTCAGACGGCCTCGTCCACCACAGGCATAGTTCAGCAGTTGGAGCGTGCCGTGGATGTGGTGAACTCGCTGTTCGGATATGCGGGTGCGGGGTTGATGTTCGCGGAAGAAGGTAAAGATCTTCGTTATTTGGTCGCCACCGATGAGCGGGGCCGCAGTCTTGAGGGCGCGCAACTCCATCTCGGTCAGGGACCGTGTGTTTCCGCGTATGAGCAGAATTCCGCGGTGACCTCAAGCGATGTGCGGGTCGATCCTCGTTGGCCGATGCTCGCCGATCGGCTCCACCCCGAGGTGCGGGCGGTGGCCGGGGTGCCGGTGCGTCTTGGAGGCGAGCCCGTGGGCACGCTGAACGTCTACCAGGCGAAGTTGTACGAATGGGACGAGTCAGATGTCCAGGCGCTTTACGGCTACGCGGAGGTGATCGAGCAGCTTCTCACCGTCGCGATGGCCGCCGAGGAGAAGAGCGCCCTGGCCGACCAGCTCCAGTACGCCCTCGACTACCGCGTGGTCATCGAGCGGGCGATCGGTTACCTGATGGGAAAGCACGATCTGACCGCCACCCAGGCCTTCACCGGCCTGCGCAAGCAGGCCCGTGACAGCCGCCGCCGCGTCGCCGACCTGGCGGCCGAGGTGCTCGGTGAAGGGGCGGGCGAAATACGGTGATTCTGCTCACGTCGCCGGAGCCTTCGGAGAACAGCGTCGAGATCACCGTTCACGGTGATCTCGACGCTGTCGGAGGCGCCGAGCTGCGACGTGTCCTCGGCACGATCACCGCGAAGACGGTGGAGTTCGACCTGGCCCACGTGGGCTTCATCGACTGCGCGGGAGCCCGGACCCTGCTCCGGGCCGACGAGCACATGCGCGGCCTGGGCCGCGAGATGATCATTCTGCGGCCCTCGGACACGGTGCTCCGCCTACTGCGGCTGCTTGAATTCGACCGATACCTCCTGATCAGACACCTCGGGGACGCGGTCGGCGCGAGCGGCACCCCGCCGGGGCACTAACCTGATCGGTGATGTATCGATTCGTCTTCTCGCAGGTCCTCGGCCGCCTCGACCCGGAGGACGCGCACCATCTGACGGTGCGCGCCCTGCGCGTCCTCTCGGTGACGCCCGTGGTCAGACGGCTGGTCCACCGCCGTCTCGCGCCACGCGACCCCGCGCTGCGCGTGCAGGCCTTCGGCGTGCACTTTCCCGGCCCGTTCGGGCTGGCGGCCGGCTTCGACAAGGACGCCGGCTGCGTGGAGGCCGTGTCCGCGCTCGGCTTCAGCCACGTCGAGGTCGGCACGATCACCGCCCACGCCCAGCCGGGCAACGCCAGGCCCCGCCTGTTCCGCCTCGTGAGAAACCGGGCGATCATCAACCGGATGGGCTTCAACAACGCGGGCGCGTCCGCCGCGGCCCGGCTGCTGGCCAGGCCCAGAGGCGTCCCCGCGATCGTGGGCGTCAACATCGGCAAGACCAAGGTCGTTCCCGAGTCGGGTGCCGTCGCCGACTACGTGGCCAGCGCCAAAGAGCTCGCCCCCCTGGCCGACTACCTGGTCGTCAACGTCAGCTCGCCCAATACCCCCGGCCTGCGCGACCTTCAGGCCGTGGAACTGCTGGGCCCGCTGCTGCGGGCGGTGAAGGAGGTCGCCGACGCCACGCCCAAGCGCACCCCGCTGCTGGTCAAGATCGCCCCCGACCTGGCGGACGCCGACGTGGACGCGGTCGCAGACCTCGCCCTGGAGCTCGGGCTCGACGGCATCATCGCCACCAACACCACGATCGGCAGGCAGACGCTGACCGTCGCGGAGCCCTCGGGCCGTGACCACAGCCGCGAGAGCGGCGGCCTGTCGGGACGCCCGCTGAAGGCCAGGTCGCTGGAGGTGCTGCGCAGGCTGCGCGCCAGGGTGGGCGACCGCCTGGTGCTCGTCTCCGTCGGCGGTGTCGAGGACGTGGACGACGTCTGGGAGCGCCTGCTCGCCGGGGCCACGCTCGTCCAGGGATACAGCGCGCTGATCTACGAGGGGCCCCTCTGGGCCTATCACGTCAACCGTGACCTCTCTCGCCGCCTGCGCCGTCACGGCGTGGTCGACCTCCGCCAGATCATCGGCCGTACCGCGGACCGAAGTGTCACGGCCTGACGTTATACCCTGGGTGGGTAACCTCACGGCTTTGGAGGCACGATGAGCACGATCACATACACCGTCACCGGCATGACCTGTGGTCACTGCGTGAGCTCGGTCAAGGAGGAGGTCGGCGAGGTCCCGGGTGTCACCGGTGTCGACGTCGACCTGGAGACCGGCAGGGTCGACGTCTCCGGCGACGCCTTCGACGACGCGGCCGTCCGCGCCGCCGTCAAGGAAGCGGGCTACGAGGTCTCCTGACCGGTCGGAGCCCAAGCCCCGCCGTGGGACTCGTCAAGGGCAGGGAGGCCCGTCACATGCTGGGACGGGTCGAGTCGGCCTCGTGGGTCAGCTCCTCCAGGTGTTTCATCGCCTCGTCCACCTTGACGACCCCCGGGCGGTGGCGTCGGCGGCCGGTCCCCCCACGCTGCCAGGGGTGCGGGCCGGTCAGCGGCCGATACTCGACGCCGAGCGCGTCGAGGCGGGTCAGGTGCGCCTCCAGCCGGGTGTCGAACCCGGCCCCGGCCGAGCCCGACCAGGTGATCTCGGCCAGCGCGCACCCCCGGGGCCAGGCCCGGTAGTCCACCGCCCGCGCGTCGGGCAGCCGTTCGCTCCACAGCTGGAACTGTGCCCCGAGCACGTGTTCCCGTTCCCCGGCCGTCCACGACTCCGGCGCCGGAGCGTAGGCCGCGACGTCGGAGACGGTGATCGCGTCGCCCATCGCGAGGGGCTCCTCCTCGTCGGGGGCCTCGGAGTAGTCGAAGTACAGGGGGAAGACCGGGGTCTGCACCACGTCGTGCCCGGCGGCGGCGGCGCGCCTCGCCACCCCGGGACCGCGCCAGGGCATCACGATCGTGTCGGGCCTGAGCATGCCGCTCACGAACGCCTCGTCCCACACCACCGCCCTGCTGCCGCGTTCGGCCAGCTCGTCCGCGAGCCGGCGCAGGAACCAGGCGTGCAGGTCGCTCAGGCTCCCCAGCCCCAGCTCCGCCTGGAAGGCGACGATCTCGGGGGAGTCGGCCCAGTCGTCGAGCACGCACTCGTCCCCGCCGATGTGGACGTACGGGGTCTCGCCCAGCGCCCCCGTGATCTCCTCGATCACGCCGGTCAGGAAGTCGATCGTCTCCGGCAGGGGGGACAGGATCGCGGGGGAGATGCCCCAGCGATCCAGCACCGTGAAGGGCTCGGGGCTCCGGCCGCCGGTGGCGCGGGCGTCGAACTCGGGGTAGGCGGCGAGGATCGCCGAGGCGTGTCCCGGCACGTCGATCTCGGGAACGACCGTCACGGCTCGGGCCCGCGCGTAGGCGCCGATCTCCGCGAGGTCCTCCAGCGTGTAGTAGCCGCCGTGCGGTACCTCGTCGAAGGCGAGATCCTCCCGGTAGTGGCTGGTGACCGTACGCGGCCGGTGCGCGCCCACCTCGTGCAGCCGGGGGTACCGGCGGCTCTCGACCCGCCACCCCTGGTCGTCCACCAGGTGCAGGTGGAGGCGGTTCAGCTTGTGGACCGCCATGATGTCGACCATCCTGAGCACCTCGCGCTTGGGCATGAAGTGCCGCGCCACGTCCAGGTGCACCCCGCGCCAGGAGAACCGGGGCGCGTCCCGCACCCGGCCCAGGGCGACGCTCCAGTCCGCCCCGCCGTCGGCCACCGCGCGAAACGCCGCCGAGGGCAGCAACTGCCGCAGCGTCTGACCCGCGTAGAAGGCGCCGGCGCGGTCTCCGGCCGCGATCCGCACCCCCTCGCCCGTCACCTCCAGGACGTACGCCTCGGCGCCGAGTGAGGTGTCCGACTCCACCGTGATCGTTCCCGCCTCGCCGGGGCGCGGGTCGAGGACGGCGAGCGCGAGACGTACGGCGTCGACCGGCTCGCTGGGGCCGGAGACGACGACCCCGCGGGGAAGGCCGAGGACACCGCCGGCAGGTGTGAAGGCGGAAGGAGACGGCAGGAGGTCAGTCATGCTGTAGATCATGCCAAATCGCCGGAATCGCCGGAGAGGCAGGGTTTTTACGTCGGCGAGCCCGGACACGGGGCCAAGAACCGCCCAAGTACCGCGCGGGAGAAGCGGGGGAGACTCCCCGCCCGGACATGCTGCTGCTCATGTTCCAACCTTCCAGGGTGTCCAGGCGTCCGGCCCGCACACCGTCGGCGATCCTGGTGACGATCATGCTGGTCACCGGGTGCGCCGCCACCGTCGAGAACCCCTCGTCCTCGCCCTCGTCCACTCCCACGGTGTCCTCCTCCGCAGTGAGAAGCGCCGAGGGGGACGACACCACCGTGGCGGAGAACGCGAGGGAGGGCGATCCCGGCTGGCGGGTGCGCAGGCGCGGCGCCGAGCACGAGATCGAAGGCTTCGCCGACCGGGTGAGCGTGCTGCCCGGCGAGAACTTCCGGCTGTACGTCTCGACCACCGCCGACCGCTACACCGCGAGGGCCTTCCGGATGGGCTGGTACGGCGGGGCCGGGGCGAGGCAGGTCTGGCGGGCGGCCGGGCTGCCCGGCAGCAGGCAGGCTCCACCCAGGACGATCGCCGCCACGGGAACGGTGACCGCCGCCCACTGGAAGCCCGGCCCCGAGGTGGACACCTCGGGGTGGCCGGAGGGCTCCTACCTGATCAGGCTGGACGCCGCCACCGGGGGACGGCGCTACGTCCCCCTCACCGTGAGGTCCGCCTCCACCAGGGGACGCCTCGTCGTCGTGAACGCGGTCACCACCTGGCAGGCGTACAACGACTGGGGTGGCCGCAGCCTCTACCACGGCCCCGGCGGCTTCGAGGACAGGTCACGGGCGGTCAGCTTCGACCGTCCGTACGACACATCGGGGGCGCGGCTCTTCCTGGACATGGAACGCGACGCCATCGAGCTCGCCGAGCGTCGCGGCGTGCCGCTCGCCTACGTCACGAGCCTGGACCTGGACCGCGACCCGCACGTCCTCGACGGGGCCAGGGGGCTGGTGTCGCTGGGCCATGACGAGTACTGGTCGCCGGGCATGCGCCGCACCGTCGAGGCCGCCCGTGACCGCGGCACCAACCTCGCCTTCCTCGGTGCCAACGCCGTCTACTGGCGGATCCGCCTCGCCGCGACGCGCCTGGGACCTCGCCGCCTGGTGGTCTGCCACAAGGACGCCGCAGAGGACGCCCGGACGACCCTGTGGCGGGCCACGGCCAGGCCGGAGAGTTCGCTGACCGGCCCGATGTACGACTGCTTTCCCTCAGAGTCCGCCTACGTGGTCAGGCGCCCCGGCAACTGGATCTTCAAGGGGACCGGGGTGCGGCGCGGCACCGTCTTCCCCGGGATGGTCGGCGTCGAGACCGACAGGGTCGGCGCGGGCGTGCCGCGCCCCATGGAGATCCTGTCGGTCTCCCCGGTCGACTGCGGCGGTCGCGCCACGGTCGCGCACAGCGCCTACTACACCGTGCCGAGCGGCGCCGGGGTGTTCAGTTCGGGCACGATGCGCTGGGTGTGCGCGATGCGGGGCGCCCGCTGCGGCCACGGCGTCACGCGGGAGGCGGGAGCCTTCGTCCGCAGGGCGACGGGGAACATCCTGAAGGTCTTCGCGGCCGGACCGGCCGCACGCAGCCATCCGGCCCGCGACAACCTGAGGTCCCTGGGCCTGGAAGGCCCTCGGGGCCGCTGAGGCGCCCTCTCCCCGTCGGACACTCCCGCACGCTCGGAATGGCCGCTGTAAGCCGCTGAGGCGCATCTGCGCGCCGCCGGAGGTCCCTCCGGCGGCGCGGGAACCCTCCGCGTCCCGGCGGTAACGCCGGAAGTCGCCGAGGGTCTTCTCCACGCCCCCGGGATACCGCCGGAGCCCGCCCGAAGTGCCCCGCCGTCCCGTCCTCGCCTACCTCTTGAGGTACTGCTGGAGCCCGTTCGCGAGAGAGAGCGCGATCTTCTGCCGGAACGCCGACTGCTGGAACTTGGCCGCCTCGGTGGGGTTCTTCATGTTGCCCGACTCGATGAAGATCTTGGGAACGGTGGAGAGGTTCAGCCCGCCGAGGTCGTTGCGGTAGTCGAGGGCGTTCTTACCGATGTAGGTGGAGTACGACAGTCCGGTGCCGCGCGCGAAGGCGTTGCGAACATCCAGGCCGAGCTTCTTGGAAGCCCCGACCACCGGGTCGACCGGGCCGCCGATCTTCTCCGGCATGATCACGTGGAAGCCGTGGTCGGCGGTGCTCGACCCGTCGGCGTGGACCGAGATCGCCGCGTCCGCCTTCGCGTCGTTGCCGATCGCGGCTCGCTCGGTGATGCACGGCCCGACGCCGGAGTTGTCGGCACGGGTCAGCTTCACCGTCGCGCCGCGGCTCTTCAGGATCTTGGCCAGGCGCTGTGAGACGTCCCAGGTGAAGGCCGCCTCGCTGTAGCCGTTCGCGGTGGCGGTGCCCGTGGTGTCGCAGGCCTTCCACTGGGTCAGAACGTTGACCTTCTTGTTGATCTCCGCGGGGTGGCGGTAGTTCTGCCCGTTGTGGCCGGGGTCGATGACCACGACCTTGCCGCTGAGCGGCCTGTCGCTCTGGACGCTCCGCCCCGCCGCGGGACTCGCGGTGGGATCGCTCGCCGCGCCGGTCGCCGGGCCGCTCAGGCTGTCGGCGGCCGGCGCCGCGGCCGTGTCGGCGGTGGCGGGAGGGACGGGTCCGCGCTCTCGCGCGAGGTCGGCGCCCGTGGCGGTGCCACCGCAGGCGGCGGCGCCGAGTCCGCACAGGACCAGGGTCGCCGCGAGTGCTTTGCCGGTCACGCTCATCGCCCCCAAGGAAGTCGTCAATCACCCAACTTACGTGGCTCGGATGTGTGACTCAGCCGATGTCGCGATATGTGCTCGCCCGCCGCGAGGCGTGACGCACTCCCTCCTCAGGAGGGCTCTCCCGTCACGGGACGGGCGAACGCCCCCTTCACCAGACGTGCTCGCCGACCTCCTGCTTCTGCAGGAGCGAGGCGAGCTCCCTGGCGTCCTCGGCGTCCAGCCCGAGGACCACGCGCGGCCGTCCCCATGGATGGTCGATCGAATGAGCCACGTAACTGGCCACGGACTCGGCTCCGGCGTCGCCGCCGCGGCCCCGGGCGGCCCGCCAGTGCGCCCATGCCCGCTCAAGCTCGGCCGCGGCCCGCTGGGCGCATGACACAAGTTCCGGATCACGCATCGTTACCCCCTCGTCTCGGCCAGAGTCAACACCGGCGGCACGCGGACGCCCGCGATGTTGACCCGGATTTGAGGAGGTCATGGAGCCTGCCTGGGCGGACTGTAACGCTCCAGGCAGGCTCTTCAGCGTTCGGTGGGGCCCGTGCTGTTCCGTACGACCAGCTGCGGCGTGACCTGACGCAGACGCGAGGCCTTGCCGGGGTCTCCGATCCGGTCGTTCAGCAGCGCGGCGGCGGAGCGTCCCATGGCGCGGCGGGGCTGGTCCACGGTGGTCAGCGAGATCGGCTGGGTGCCCGCCCGGTGGATGTTGTCGTACCCGACCACGGACAGGTCCTCGGGAACCCGCAGCCCCAGCTCGGTGGCCGCGGAGAGCACGCCCATCGCCACCCGGTCGTTGGCGGCGAAGATCGCTGTCGGCCGGGGGTCGCGCGTGAGCAGGCTGTGCGCCGCCCTGGCGCCGCCCTCCTCGCTGGACTCGCCCTCCTCGACCATGATGTACGGCGCCAGGGAGTGCCTGCGCATCGCGACCAGGTAGCCCTCGCACCGGAAGCGCCCCGAGGAGATGCCCGCGGCCTCGATGTGGGCGATCCTGCGGTGACCGAGCTCCACGAGGTGGTCGACGGCGAGGCGGGCACCGAGCTGGTCGTCGTCGACGACGATGTCCACGCCGCCGAGGTCGATGTCGCGCTCGCCCACCACCACGGTCGGCGTGTAGCCGGTGGCCTCGATGAGCGTCCCGCTGGTGGGCGCGATGCCGAGCAGGACGAGCCCGTCGACGCGAAGTTCGAGGAACGCCTCGACCGCCTCGTCCTCGAAGGCGGGGTCCCACTGGCTGTTGCCGATGAGGAGTCTCAGCCCGTCGCCGTGCAGGCTCTCCTGCAGGCCGTCCAGGAACTCCGCGTAGAACGGGTTGTGCAGGTCGGCGACGAGCGCCCCGACCAGGTGGGTACGGCCCTCGACCAGGCTGCGCGCGACGGCGTTGGGCCGGTAGCCGAGGTCTCTGGCCGCCTGGAGCACGGCCTGCCTGCGGTGCTCGCTGACGTGGGGCGATCCGCGCAGGACGAGCGAGACCAGTGATTTGGAGACACCGGCTCGTTCTGCCACGTTGCGGATCGTGGGTCTCGGGCGTGGCCCGCCCCCGTCGGATAAGACGGGCTCGGCGAACCCGCGGGCTCGGGTGACGGTGGTGTTGACTGACGGTCCTGACATGGCTCTCCCCCGCGATGGTGGATGGGCACCTGTCACTCAAAACGATCGAGTTCCGAATGGGGTACGGGTTGGAGGGAAGGGAACTCCGATCTTGACCAAGCGGCCGGGCGGAACGGCTCCGATAGTCTTCACGATGTGAGGTCGAGATCCGGAGCCGCCGAACGGGCGAAAACCGTGCCGGGGGACACGCGACCGGCGCGGCGCAGGCTCAGTGTCGACCGGCGTCGCGAGGAGCTCATGGCGGCGGCACTGGAGCTGTTCAGCAGGCATGACGCCGAGCACGTGTCGATCGACGACGTGGCCTCCGCGGCCGGCGCGTCGCGGGCTCTGGTCTACCACTACTTCGGTGGCAAGCAGGAGCTCTACGTCGCCGCGCTGAGAAGCGCCGCGGCCCAGCTGGAGGCGAGGCTCAGGCCCCAGGGGGCGGGCACCCCGCTGGACGAGCTCGCCGGAGGGCTCACCCGATACTTCGACTTCGTCGAGGAGCACGCGACGGGCTTCGCCGCGCTGCTCAAGGGCGGTCCCGCCAATCGCAGCGGTGAGATCGGGGAGGTCGTCGACTCGGTCAGGCGCCGGCTGCTCAGGCTGATCATGAAGCAGATGCGGATCGAGGAGCCGGGACCTGTGCTCCGGGTCGCGCTGCGCTCGTGGATCGCCTCCGTCGAGACCGCGGGCCTCGACTGGCTGGAGCGTCGCGACATCGAGCGGCCGACGCTGGAGCGGATGCTGATCGGTCAGCTGGTGGCGCTGCTCGGCGTGGCGGCCGAGCACGATTCGCGCGTCGGCGAGTTGCTGGACGACCTGTTCAGAGAACAGGCGAGTCGTCCCGTGGACCTGGAGAGGTCCGGGACGGACGGCTGAAGCAGGCCCCTGGGGCACCGCTGAGCCGTTCAGGAGCATGTGCTGGGGCGGCGCCGGGCGGGCGACGCCGCTCCCCACAAAACCGTGTGGCCTACACGCTCAAAGGGTGAGCGCGCACCAATCCCCCTAGGTCAGTGACGGCCCCCGTCTTACTCTGAGCGCTGCTGCGGAATCCCCGCGAGCAGCGCGCGAACCTCGGTCTCCCGGTATCGGCGGTGTCCACCCAGGGTGCGGATGGACGTCAACTTGCCCGCCTTCGCCCACCGGGTCACGGTCTTGGGATCGACGCGGAACATGGTTGCGACCTCCGCCGGGGTGAGCAGCGGCTCTGCCTCGGGTGTACGAGCTGACATTTGTGCGGCCTCTCCTCCATGTGGACCGGCGACAGCGATCCTGCGACTTGACGCTTGTCACGGATGTCCGCCTATGGCCCTTGCGTGCGGCTGTTTGGGCCATATGCGGCATCACCCGATGTGACCATACAGCCACGTAGAGCGATTGGCGAGCCTTTGAGCGACTCATCTCTCTTGTGCACGTGTTGTTGTCACGCTCGGTGATTCTAGCGACACGTTTCGTGGTATCGCAGTGAAAACGGCAAACTACTCAGTTCGTAGGTGCATCCCCGGTCATCGACGGACCTACTTACGCAGGTCGAAGGGATGATTTGCGACTCAGTTTGCTGATTCGAGAAGTTGTATTGATCGCCAGCGGAGGATGACGCGCTGGTACATGGCGAACGCCAGTTCTTCCTCGCCTTTTTCCAGACCTGTCAGCGCCGCCGCGAGTTCCGCCACGGACTCGTCGGCCTGGAGTGTCTCGTCGTCCATGAGGTTGACGATGCCGCCGTAGTCCAGCTCGACCAGGGAATGCGGGTGGAACTCCTCCAGCCAGCGTGCCACGTCCTCGACCTCGGCCGTGACCGAGGCGTCGCCCACCTGTCTCTTGATGATCTGCAGGGCGCGGGCGCTGCGGCGCCTCGCGTGGGCCATGGAGGTGACGTAGATCAGGTTGCGCGTGGTGGTCGTGCCTCCCTGCCCCTCGCCGCCGTCGATCACCAGCCAGCGCTCGTTGCCGTCGAAGGGGACGAACCACGAGGTCGGAACGTGCCAGGTGGAGCCGCGGATGTGCGTACGCAGCGCGGCGGAGTCGGTGCTGCGCTTGAACCGGTCGAAGTCGTCGGCCGTCCGCTCCGCGACGGCCGGCGGGAAGAAGCGCTCCATCAGCTTGGGCGGGGTCGCCCCGCGAAAGCGCGAGAAGGCGAGCCACGACCTCAGCCTGCTCTGCCAGGGGCAGACGTACAGGACCTCCTCCACGCGCCTCAGATAGGCGTTGGGGCTCTCCTGGGCGGGTGCCGGGGTCGGTGGTACCCCGAGGAGGCGCCGCACCGCCTCGCCGTGTTCGGCGTGCAGGGCGCTCGCTCGGCGCGGCCGGTCGGTCGTCTCGGAGTAGGCGGACCACGAGACGCGCTCCGCCGGGGCGAACGCGACCAGCGGTTCGTAGACGCGGAGGTACGCGGCATAGGGCAGCACGACCGCATCGTGTCACGAAGGACCGACCGTTGTCCGTAGCGAGCCCGCTTCCGCGGTGGTCGTCTCGGTCACTGAGATGGGACGTTCGCGCACGTCGTCCCTGTTGAGGACTTGTGGTTACGCTGAGGGTGATCCCCGTCGCAACGGTGCGGCGGTAACGAACGACTGGGAGTCACCACAGTGACCGACGTCTTCGGGCTGTCCCACAAGGACGCGGGCCCGGTAACCGGCCAGGCGAGGCACGAACAGGTCGTTTTCTGCTCCGACGAGCGAAGCGGCCTCCACGCGATCATCGCCATCCACAACACCGCCCTGGGCCCAGGCCTGGGCGGCACCAGGTTCTACCCCTACGAGAGCGAGCAGGCCGCGCTGACGGACGTGCTCAACCTCTCGCGGGCGATGGCCTACAAGAACGCCCTGGCGGGACTCGACCTCGGTGGCGGCAAGGCCGTCATCATCGGCGACCCGGCGAAGGACAAGAGCGAGGCGCTGCTGCGCGCCTACGGCAGGTTCGTCCAGTCGCTCGGGGGCCGCTACTACACGGCGTGCGACGTCGGCACCTACAGCGAGGACATGGACGTCGTGGCCCGCGAGTGCTCGTACGTTACCGGCCGCACCCCGGCCAACGGCGGGGCCGGCGACTCGTCGATCCTGACCGCGCTCGGCGTGTTCCAGGGCATGCGCGCCGCGGCCGAGCACGCGTACGGGACGCCCACGCTGCGCGGCAGGCGCGTCGGCGTGGAGGGCGTGGGCAAGGTCGGCCACCGCCTGGTCGGCCACCTGATCGAGGACGGCGCGGAGGTCGTGGTCTGCGACGTGAGCGAGCGGGCCGTGGAGCGGCTGCGGCGGATCCACCCCCAGGTCGAGGTCGTCGCCGACCGGCTGGAGATCACCTCCGCCGACATCGACGTCTACGCGCCGTGCGCCCTCGGCGGGGCGCTGGACGACGAGACGGTGGCCAGCCTGCGCGCCACGATCGTCTGCGGCGGGGCCAACAACCAGCTCGCCCACCCCGGCGTGGAGAAGCGGCTCGCCGACCGCGGGATCCTCTACGCGCCCGACTACGTGGTCAACTCCGGCGGTGTGATCCAGGTCGCGGACGAGATCAGGGGGTTCAACATGGAGCGGGCGCAGGCAAAGGCCACCCAGATTTACGACACGACTCTCAAGATCTTCTCCAGTGCGGCGGAGGAAGGCGTTCCCCCGGCTGTCGCAGCCGATAGGCTGGCTGAGCGCAGAATGTCGGAAGTCGGGCGAATTAGGGGCATTTGGCTGGGCCACTAGCCCCACACGCCCATACGACGTACCGAGCCGGGCGTAAAACGGGTACGGTTGTAGGCGAACGAGAGCTGACGCCTAAGTCAGGTGGCGTCAGTGCGTGGTGCGTTAGCGACGAGGGGTCGGGCACGACCCCACACGAGGGGGTCGAGCCAATGGGGCGCGGCCGAGCAAAGGCCAAGCAGGTCAAGGTTGCTCGCCAGCTGAAGTACAACAGCGGTGGCACTGATCTTGAGCGTCTGCGCGACGAGCTGGGAGTCAGAGACGACTCCAACCACAATGACGACTCCGACGACGCCTACGACGAGCTGGCGGATCGGTACGCCGATTACGCCGATGACTTCGGCTCCGGAGATGACCGCGACGACGGGAAATCCGGCCGCCGCTAGGCGGATTTCAGGTTGATGTGAGCAGGGCACCCGGCGGTGGGCACAAGCCGCCGGGTGTTCTTCTCGCTGCGGGTCGACCATATGCGGCGCTTCGGTGGGTCCGGAGCGCCTTTCGTCGTACCCGCCTCCCATGCGGTTCCTCCTCCCCTTCGTGAGGGGAGGAAAGCGGCGCGGAGGTTTCCCGGAGAAAAGCGCGGATCAGCGGAAACGCGCCTCGCCCGAGCCCTCGACGATCTCACCGAGCACCCAGGCGGGGAGGTTCCGCTCGCCGAGCAGCGCGAGGGCGGGCCCCACGGCCTCGGCGGGGACGATCGCGGCCATGCCCACGCCCAGGTTGAACGTCCGGTCCATGTCGGCCTGGGCCACCCCGCCGTGCCCCGCGAGCACCTCGAAGACGGCGGGCGGGGTCCACGACGAGCGGTCGAGCAGCGCGTCCAGCCCCGGAGGCAGTGAGCGGGACAGGTTGCCCGCCAGGCCGCCGCCCGTGATGTGGGCGTACGCGTGGACGTCGACCGCGCGGGCGAGCTCCAGGCAGTCGAGAGAGTAAATTCTGGTCGGCTCCAGAAGCTCCTCGCCCAGCGTCCGCCCCAGCTCGGGCAGCTCGGCCTCCAGCGAGAGCCCTGCCCGGTCGATGATGTGCCTGACCAGCGAGTATCCGTTGGAATGCACGCCCGAGGACGCCAGCGCGAGGACCACGTCGCCCGCGCGGACCCTGTCGCGGCCGAGCATCATGTCGGCCTCCACCACCCCGGTGGCGGCGCCCGCGAGATCGTACTCGCCGGCCTCCATGGCACCGGGGTGCTCGGCGGTCTCCCCGCCGATGAGGGCGCAGCCCGCGAGGCGGCAGCCCTCGGCGACGCCGCCCACGATCTCGGCGATCCGCTCGGGGACCACCTTGCCGCAGGCGATGTAGTCGGTCATGAACAGCGGCTCGGCACCGCAGACCACCAGGTCGTCGACGACCATGCCGACCAGGTCGATCCCGATCGTGTCGTGCTTGTCCAGCCGCTGGGCCAGCATGACCTTGGTGCCGACACCGTCGGTCGACGTGGTGAGCAGCGGTCGTCTGTACGACAGCAGGGCCGAGGCGTCGAAGAGGCCGGCGAAGCCGCTGGCGTCGTCCACGACCTCCGGTCTGCGCGCCCGCGCGACCTTCGACTTCATCAGCTCGACGGCGCGCTCGCCCGCGTCGATGTCCACTCCGGCGGCCGCGTAGCTGGTCATGAACCCTCTCCTCGCGTGCCGGGCCCGCTCAACGCTTGGCCTCGAGCACGTACTTGCCCACGTTGTCCTGGTCGATCGGGATCGGATACCTACCGTCGAAGCAGGCGCGGCAGAGCCGGTCCTCGGGGATCGTGGTGGCCGCGGTCAGGCCCTCCAGCGAGATGTATCCGAGCGAGTCGGCGCCGAGCGAGGCGCGGATCTCCTCGACGCTGAGCGAACCGGCGATCAGCTCGGCCCGGGTGGCGAAGTCGATGCCGTAGAAGCAGGGCCAGCTGACCGGCGGGGAGGAGATCCGGACGTGCACCTCGGTGGCACCCGCCTCGCGCAGCATCTTCACGATCGCCCGCTGCGTGTTGCCCCGCACGATCGAGTCGTCCACGACCACCAGGCGCTTGCCCGCGACGACCTCCTTCAGCGGGTTGAGCTTCAGCCGGATGCCCAGCTGCCGGATCGTCTGGGACGGCTGGATGAAGGTGCGGCCCACGTAGGAATTCTTGACCAGACCTTGACCGTAGGGGATCCCGCTCTCCTCGGCGTAGCCGACGGCGGCGGGGGTGCCCGACTCGGGCGTCGGGATGACCAGGTCGGCCTCGATCGGGTGCTCGCGGGCCAGCACGCGGCCGACCTCGACGCGCGTGGTCTGCACGCCGCGCCCGGCGATCGTGGTGTCGGGGCGGGCGAGGTAGACGTACTCGAACAGGCAGCCCTTGGGCTCGGCGAGCGCGAACCTGCGCGAGCGCACGCCGCGCTCGTCGATGGTGATCAGCTCGCCCGGCTCGATCTCGCGGACGAACGTGGCGCCCACGATGTCCAGCGCCGCGGTCTCCGAGGCCACGACCCAGCCGCGCTCCAGGCGCCCCAGGACCAGCGGGCGGACGCCCTGCGGGTCACGGGCCGCGTAAAGGGTCTTCTCGTCCATGAAGACGAGCGAGTAGGCGCCCCTGACCTGCGGAAGCAGGTCGGCGGCCGCGTCGTCGATCGACCGGTCGCGGTCCTGGGCCAGGAGTGCGGCCAGCACCTCGGTGTCGGTCGTCGCCCGGGTGGAACCCGGGGACAGCCGCCTGGACAGCTCCGGGGTGTTGATCAGGTTTCCGTTGTGGGCGAGCGCGAGCCCGCCCGACTCGGTCGAGCTCAGCGTCGGCTGCGCGTTCTCCCAGACGCTCGATCCGGTGGTCGAGTAGCGGCAGTGGCCGATCGCCAGATGGCCGCGGAGGGTCCCGAGCACGGACTCGTCGAAGACCTGGGCCACCAGGCCCATGTCCTTGTAGACGAGGATCCTGCTGCCCTCGCTGACCGCGATGCCCGCGGACTCCTGGCCGCGGTGCTGCAACGCGTACAGCCCGTAGTAGGTGAGTTTGGAGACTTCCTCCCCGGGGGCCCACACTCCGAAGACGCCACATGCGTCCTTCGGAGGCCGGTCGCGGGAGTCGAGGTCATGGCTCAGATGGCCGTCGCCCTTCAGCACATGCTTCATTCTAGGTCGGCTTCTTCCCTGCTCGTACCCAGGGTCCTTTCCGTGGCATGTCGCACCCTGACCGAACGATCATCGGTGTTTTGCCGTGTCAGCCTGTTTCGTCGGTGACCGACAGGGGAGTGTGAGATATCCGGCTTGCCCGAGCGTCGGGAGACGAGACGTGACAACACCTGTGGACCCTGTGGACCCGAACCAGCCCGGCCCGCGGCGAGTGCCGCAGGACAGGGGCTCCGACCAGGAAGGGTCTGGCGCGGAGGAATCGCGGGACACCTCCGAGGAGGCGGCAGTCCCCGGCGAGCAGGCGCCCGCCGCCTCGGAACCGAACGCCTGGCCCGTCCCTCCCTCGAACGAACCGCCCACGTGGCGGGAGCCCGCCGCCCCGGCGAGCGAGTCCACCGGGTGGACCGAGCCTTCCGGTGGTCGGGCCGAGCCTCCTGGCAGGGCCGCGTCGACCGGGTGGACGGAGATCCCCGGCAGGGCCGAGCCGCAGGGCGGGGCGCCCGGCGAGGAGGCCGTGTGGGGGTCGGGGGGGGGGGCGCCCCCCCCCCCCCCCCCCCCCGCCGGGGCCCCCCCCGGGGGGGGCCCGCCCCCCCCCACAACCCCCCCCCCAACCCACCCACCCCCCCACCCGCCCCCCCCCCACCCCCCACCCCACCCCCAGGCCCCC
>NZ_JBITIZ010000024.1:0-88183 GCF_044459525.1 Streptosporangium sp. NPDC050284 | reverse complement strand
GATCGGACCGCGCTCACCCAAGGGCAGACGAGGATCGATCAAGGACCATTCGTCATCGGTGAGGTCTCCACGCGCCATGACCATGGCCTACCAGGGCGGCAAACCACCGCGCAGGCGAATCCCACTGATCTCAACCCCGTACAGGCCCTAGACCCGTTCGTCGCGGGCCGGCGGTTCCGTGGGCCGATCCGGTACGACGGGTGATCACCCCAGGGCGATCGGATCACACGCGGAACACATGGCCGGCATACGGTGGCGGCGCCCGGCCGATCGAGGGCGCCGCGCCTTCCGGGTCATCCGGCGACACGGCCTGACGCCGAAGCCGCCACGCGGGGGTGCCCTGCGTGGCTACTTCGGCGACGGGCCGGCGCTATTCGGCGGCCGGACGGTAGCCCAGGACGATGGCACCGGAGCTGAAGGGCGCCGTGCCGGCCGGCTTCCAGGAGGAGGTGGCGACACCGCCGGGGAACAGGCGCTTGCCGGACAGGCGGCCGCGGCCGGTCAGGCCAGGTCCCACAGCAGGCGGTAGTAGGCGATGCGCTCGGAATCGGGGACGATTCCGTACGCCTCGTACACGACACCGTCGTAGCCGGGGCCGTAGTTCCAGTCCATGCTCCACGCCGCGACCGCGAGGTCCGCCCACCGGTCGGCCACGCCGAGCGAGCCCAGGTCGACGTGCGCGGCGAACGTGCCGTCCTCGTGCAGCAGGGTGTTGGGGACACACGCGTCCCCGTGGCAGACGACGAGGCGATCGACGGCGGGCGGATTCCCGATGCGGGCCCGCGCCTCCGCGAGCCCCAGGTGCCGGTGCTCGGGGAACCAGTCGGCGGGTCCCTCACCGTCGGCGACGCGTTCGTCGGCACGCGCGAGCCGCCGCTCGACACCCCATTCGTACGGGCACCGGTCCGCGGGCAGGGTGTCGTGAAGCAGGCGCAGCCCTCGGCCGATCGCGGCCGCCGCGGTCGCCGGGGCGACGCTCCAACGGGGATCCACCGCAGAAAAGCCCGGGACCGCCGCCGTGAGCAGCCACGCGCCGTCGGCGTCCGTGCCGTGCTCGAGGACCCGCGGGACGGTCACCCATCTCCGCGCCCAGATCAGGCGCTCCGCCTCCCCCTGAAGATCGATCTCCGGGGTGCCGGCGGCGACCCACTTGGCGTATCTGATGCCACCGCGTCCGTCTTCGAGGCGGAACGTCAGCCCGCCGAGCTCGTTGCGCCACACCGGGGTGACGGTGTCACCGGCGGCGAGCGCCGTGACGACGTCGGGAACGGTGACGGGGCCGGTCGGGATCTCGGAGATGACGGGACGGCTCATGAGACCCCCATCCTTCATAGGCGCGGCGCCGACGGCAAACGGTTTTCCCGCCGGAGAGTGCCCGGCCCGTGCTCCGGTGCCCGCGGCCGGCATCGCCTGATCCACCGCGGGCACCCGTCGCGGTGCGCGTGCGGCCGGCCGCCGTTCGATCAGGCGTTCCCCTTCTCCTCCGAGAGGGATCCGGCGTCCGGGGCGAACTGCGCCAGCGAGACCTCGGTGGCGGCGGCGATCTCGGCGGAGTCGGCGGTGCCCGAGGCCTCGACCGCCGCGACCCACGCGTGGACCGACTGCCGGCAGAACTCCTGACCCTCCGGCGAGTTCGCCGCCGCGACCGGGTCGTCACTCACCTCCCCGGCGACGAACAGGCCCAGCGCCATGAGGGCGCCGTCCCATCCTGGCCCGACATAGAGCGCGCCCGCGCCGCTGCCGGCCATCTCCAGGGGGACGGTGTGCTCAAGTTCGAGGGTGGTCGCCTCCTCCCCGTCGGGGGACAGGCGCAACTCGACCAGGCTGCTCTCGCCTCCGAACGTCACCTTCAGCAGGCTGGGAGGCTCGCAGCGCAGGATCCGGCCCCCCGCGTTGCCCTCCAGCTGGAAGTCGCCGCCGACCCGCAGCTCGCCGCTGATCGGCAGGAACCAGCGCTTCATGCGGTCGGGGTCGGTCAGCGCCTCCCACACGTCATGGATCGGCGCCTCGTAGCGGCGGCGCAGCAGGACGCCGACGGCCTCGCCGACGGCGGTCGGCCGGTTGCCGACCTCACGGTTGATGGCATTGATCTGGGCGATGATGTCGATCATGGATTTTTCTTCTCCTTGGCAGGGGGGCGACCGTCGGCCACCGCGCCCGGATCGTCGGTCGGGTGGCGTTCGCCGCGGGTGAGTTCGGTGGCCAGCACGTCCAGATGCCGGCTCCAGAACCGGCGGAAGCGTTCCAGCCACAGGTCGATCTCCCGAAGGGGGGCGGAGTCCATGGCGTACAGGCGGCGGACGCCTTCGGCCCGGACCGTCGCGAACCCGTTCTCCCTCAGCACCCGCAGATGCTGCGAAACCGCCGAGTGGGAGAGCTTGAACTCCTCCCGGATGACCGCGGTGATCGCACCGGAGCTCCGCTCGCCGTCGGCGAGCAGCTCCAGGATCCGGCGCCGGACCGGATCACCGAGAACATCGAAGGCGTGCACAGGACACATTATTTCAGCATTCACTTATATAAGTCAATGCTGTTATATGGGCGACGGGACTCACCCGCCTTCGGCCACAACACCACCGCCCTCAGGGCCCGAACCCCTGCCGGAGGTCGACACCTCCAGGATCACCGAAGGTCCCGCCGCCCATGCCGGGCGCGACAGGACCTCTCGGCGGCCCGGGGTCAGGCGCGGCGCAACCCGACGTACTGGAGTTCGGCGAAGGCGCCGACCAGCAGAGCCTGGGCGACGACGAAGGCGACACCCAGCGGGTTCGGGTCCACCCAGCCCGTGAACAGCAACAGGACACTGTCCACGGCCCACAGCGCGTTGACGACGATCAGCGTCCAGACGCCCGCCCTGGGCGGAACCGGACGGGTGGCTAGATAGGCGACGAACGCCGTGAACGGCAGCAGCCCGATCCCGGCCCAGCGGATCAACGGCTCAGGGAGGGCGAGCAGACCGGCGAGCGGGGTCGCCGCGACGGCCAGCAGGAGCGCGAACCCTCCGGTGAGGACGGCGTCCGTCCTTAGCGCGCGGGTCAGCAGGGAGGTGCGGCGAGCGGTGGGGGCGGTCGTGGTCATCGATGTCTCCTTCGCTGAGGGTGTCGGGTTTCGACACGCCCAGCACACCGCCCCACCCGCTGCCATCTGCAGACATGGCACTGCCATTCACTGCCGATTCTCACGACGAAGATCATCGGCGACGAGTTTGGCCGCCACGTTCTGCCAGTTGTAGAGCGTACGTTCGGGAACCTCGCGGACAAACCAGTCGAACGCCTGCCGCTCGGCGGCGGCGAGCCCACCTCGGTCGGCCCCGCGCCGGTAGGGACGCAACCCTCGAACGTACGGGAAGTACAGCACGTTGTAGAAGCGCCACTCCTCACTGGTGCCGAACTCGCCGTCGCGGGGCTTGAGCCGCTGGATGCTCTCCAGCAGCAGGTGCTTCAACTCGGCCGCCCGCTCCAGGGGGATGTCACCGGTGATCCGCGCGTCGATCACCGGCAGGTTCGCGAGCGGGCTGCTGGCGAGCTTGCCCAGGTCGCCGTAGTTGGCCAGGGCGCGCCGCGTCAGCCGGACGAACTCGGCCTCGTCCGGCGGCGGCGGACCCTGCTCGCGGCGCGGTAGCGCCTCGGACGTCTCGCGCAGCTCGGCCCGCTCGCGGCGGATCCCCGAGTCGCCGGGAAAGGCGATCCGGTCCAGCGCCCGATGCACAGGGCCGGCCAGCGTCTGCGCGGCGACGGCCACCGCGATCACGCCGAACAACAGCGCCGAGAGGGCGGGCGTGGACTCGCCGAGCGCGACGGCCAGGGCGACCTGGCCGCCGGAGGCGACGGCCACGGCCGTCGCCCCCAGCAGGGACCGCAGCATGTCGCGCCAGAGTGCCTCCCCCGCCTGGAACGCGCTGGACATCGCGATGGCCACGCCCAGCAGGACCATGTCCACGTCGATGGCGACGATGGAGAGCAGACCGGGCGGGCCGAACAGCGGGAACACGAGCAGCGCCGCCCCCAGCCAGAAGAACAGCGTGGCGACCACCACCAGCCACCCGGCCCGCGGCGGCCTGGCCCGCACGAGCAGCACCAGCACCCCGGCCAGCGGTCCCAGCAGCAGTACCCCGGCCACCACCCGCGCCGCGAGGCTCACCCCCTCCCCCAGGCCGGCCACCAGCAGCCACGCGAACACCACGAGCGTGAGCGGGACGAGCCCTCTGGACCAGACCCGGTCCAGCCGCTCACCACCGGGAACGAGGGTCAGTACGGCGCCCGTCCAGAGCAGCGCCGGCAGGCAGACCAGCGTGATCTCGACCGCGCCCAGCACCTTCACCGCGTTATCCGGTACGGCGGTGAGCACCTGGGCGATCGCCAGCGCGACGGCGTAGGCCAGCAGCCCCAGTCCGGCCCGCCTCGGCCCGCGCTCGCGAGGGTCCCGGGCGATCACGTAACACCCGAGCCACCAGGTGAGCCCGAACACGGTCGCGACGGCGAAAAGCATCGGCCTCCCTTCCCGCTCCCTTATGGTCCTTTCCGGGCGCGAGCGTATCGGCCGCGCGCCGCGGGTCGATCGTCAGGTGGACCGAGATCGCTAGGGAAGGAAGGTGATCTTGATTTTCGTCTGTTCATGGCCCCGCGCGGGCGCCTTTACATTGTAGATCAACAACCGCCGGCCCTCGCGACGGAGAGTTTCTCGCGTCGAGCCCGCCGACTCACCGGATCCGCGACTCGATGCCGTCCAGCAGGTAGTCCAGCCCGGTGCCGAACACCTGGTCCCAGTCGTTGCCGATCGGGGCCCCGTGCGCGGCGAGAGTCGGATACAGCTCGCCGTCGGCCCGCAACCGCAGCTCGGCGGCCCGCCTCCACCCGACCTCGCCGTACGCGGCCCCGGCGACCTGCATCGTCGCGGAACCGATGACGTAGTTGGCCAGGGCATAGGCGGCGGCGGTGAGGCCGGGACCGGTGAAACCCGCCCCCGCGAGCGCGGCGTGCAGGTATTCGGTGCGGGCCAGGACGTTGGGACCCAGCAGGGGACGGTCGAGCACCGCCACCGACCACGGGTGGCGCAGCATGGTGGCGCGCCACTCGGTGATCAGAGCGGTGACGTCGTCGCGCCACGCGCCTCGCGACGCCGGCGGGACGGGCACCTCGCCGAACACGGCGTCGAGTGCGAGATCCAGCACGTCGTCCTTGGTCTCCACATGCAGGTAGAGCGTGGTGGCGGCGGTCCCCAGCCGCTCGGCGAGGCGGCGCATGGTCAGCCGATCGGCCCCCTCCTCGTCCAGGAGCTCCACGGCCGCCCCCACGATCCGCCCGAGGGTGACGACCGGCTCGGCCCTGCCCGCGCGCGGGGGGCGCAGCCACACCCCAGGCGCCGCCTCACCGCTCCGGCGCCGCGTTCTTCTGCCCGGCGTAGCGCTCACGCCCCTCCGATCTCCGACTCTCCCACCCTGGGGATCCTAATGGGTTGAGAAGCGGCCCGATCAATGTTCATAGTGTATGACCAATGTTCTAACTGCGGTTTCTCCCGCGTGACACGCTGAGGACCGCCACCTTCAAGGAGACTCCACCGTGGGACATGTCGAGGCCGACGAGCTCACCTACGTACTGCCGGACGGACGGCTGCTGCTCAACGAGGTGTCCTTTCGCGTGGGCGACGGCGTCACCGCGGCGCTGGTCGGCCCCAACGGAGCGGGAAAGACCACCCTGATACGACTGATCGCCGGCGACCTCCGTCCCTCTTCCGGGCGGATCATCGCGTCCGGCGGGCTCGGTGTGATGCGCCAGTTCATCGGGGGCATCCGCGGAGGTCAGACGGTACGCGAGCTGCTGCTGTCGGTGGCCCCGCAGCGCGTGCGCGCCGCGACCGCCGAGTTGGAGCGGGCCGAGCGCGCGATGGGCGAGCGCGACCTGGAGGAGACCCAGCTCGCCTACGCCCGCGCCCTCGGCGACTACGCCGACGCCGGTGGCTACGACATCGAGGTCACCTGGAGTGCCTGCACCACCTCGGCGATGGGTGCCGGCTACGAGCACGTGGCAGACCGCGACGTCGGCACGCTGTCGGGCGGGGAGCAGAAAAGGCTCGCGCTGGAGGCTCTCCTGCGCGGCCCCGACCAGGTCCTGCTGCTCGACGAACCGGACAACTACCTGGACGTCTCCGGCAAGCAGTGGCTGGAGGAACAGCTGGGGGCCACCAGGAAGACCGTCCTGCTCGTCTCCCACGACCGCAGGCTGATCGCCAACACGGCGACCCGCGTCATCACCGTGGAGTCACGCGGGGTGTGGACCCACGGCGGAGACTTCGCCACCTACGCCCAGGCCCGTCTCGACCGCAACGAGCGCCTGCACGAGCGCCGCCGCCGCTGGGACGAGGAGCACGCCCGCCTCAGGAAACTGGTCCACACCCTGCGCCAGAAGGCGACCAACAACGACGCCGTCGCCTCCGCCTACCGGGCCGCCCAGACCCGGCTGGGCAGGTTCGAGGAGGCGGGCCCGCCCGAGAGCGCGCCCAAGGAGCAGAACGTCCGGATGCGCCTGAGCGGAGGCCGTACCGGCAAGCGCGCGCTCACCTGCACCCGCCTGGAGCTCACCGGCCTGACGGAGCCGTTCGACGTCGAGATCCACTACGGAGAGCGGGTCGCGATCCTCGGCCCGAACGGCTCCGGCAAGTCCCACTTCCTGCGACTGCTGGCCGAATCGGGGGGCGGCGCCCCCTCCCCCGCGTCCATGCCGCCGGACCCGGTACGCCACCGGGGCACCGTGGAACTCGGGGCCAGGGTCGTACCCGGCTACTTCGTCCAGACGCACGCCCGGCCCGACCTGGCCGGAAGGACTCCCGCCGACATCGTCACGGCCGCCGGATCGCTCACGCTCAACGACGCCATGGCCTCCCTCGCCCGCTACGAGCTCGCCTCCGCAGGCCGGCAGCTCTTCGAGACCCTTTCGGGCGGGCAGCAGGCGCGCCTGCAGATCCTGCTGCTCGAACTGTCGGGAGCCACCCTGCTGCTGCTCGACGAGCCGACCGACAACCTCGACCTGGCCAGCGCACAGGCACTCCAGGACGGCCTCGCCTCCTTCTCCGGCACCGTGCTCGCCGTCACCCACGACCGATGGTTCGCCGACGACTTCGACCGCTTCCTGATCTTCGGCGCAGACGGGGAGGTCCGGGAGTCCGGCGAACCCCTCTGGCAGCCGGACCGGGACCGCCGCGCACGATGACGGGCCGGGAAACGACGGTGAACATGTCACCGGCCTCGACCCGGCGGAGCCGCGTCCGATTCGTACAAGACAGCCCCGGCGAGTACCCGCCATCATCGGATGGCATGAGTGACAGCATCCTTGACGCCGCTTCGGCCTTCATCCTCCGCGAGGGACGCCTGCTCGAGCGCCGCCTGTTCGCCACGCTTTTCCAGGCGGCGCCCGTCACCGGAGTGGTGGACGCCCTGCGCGGTTATCGAAACGAGGACGGCGGCTTCGGTCACGGCCTCGAACCCGACAAGCGCTGCCCCGAGAGCCTGCCCATCGACGTGGAGGTCGCGTTCCAGACGTTGTCGACGGCCGGCGCACCCGGGACCGACCCGATGGTGTCGCACGCGTGCGACTGGCTCGCGACGGTCGCCGCACCCGATGGAGCAGTCCCCCTCTCCCTGCCGGTCATGGAGGCCTACCCCAGGGCCGCGCACTGGTCGGACTGGACCTACGCGCCGGGGCTGAACCCCACCGCCGGGCTGGCCGGGCTGCTGCACGGGATGGGCGTGGAGCACCCCTGGCTCACCCGGGCCACCGACTGGTGCTGGTCGGCGCTGGAGAAGGGATTTCCCGACGACGCGCACGCCATGTCCGAGACGCTCGTGTTCCTCGAACACGTCCCGGACCGCGACCGGGCCGAACGCCTCGCCGAACGGGTGGGCGAGTGGCTCCCGCAGCTGAAGTGGTATCGGAGCGACCCCGCCGACCCGGAGTACGGGGTCAGCCCTCTGCATCTGGCTCCCCACCCCGACAGCCGCTGGCGCCGGTTGTTCTCCGACGACGTGATCGAAGGCCACCTCGACCGGCTCGCCGCCGACCAGCGGCCCGACGGAGGGTGGGCCATCACCTGGGAGCCTCCCGGCGCGGCCGCCACCCTGGAGTACCGGGGGGTGGAGACCCTGCGTGCCCTCCGAGTGCTCGGCGCCTACGGGAGGGTGCCGTCGAACTGAGGATCGCCACCGAAATCCGGACCGCCGCGGCGGCACGCGCGGGGTGAGCGGTGCCGCGTCGTCGCCGAAGCGGGCCAGGACCGCGCCCCGGACCCCGTGTAATGACCTGCTCGGCGCCCGCCTCCGCGCAGCCTACCGGCAATCGCCCGGCGGGCAGGGCCCGGTCAGAGGGCGCGACGACCAGTTGGTGACCGCCACAGGGTTCGGCCTCACCGTCCCCGGGAGGGACGGGCGGGCCCTTCCTCGGGCCGGTGAAAACCTGTGGCGGGGCGGCGGGGAGCGATGCCAGGGTTCCCGGATGACCGTACCTCGCGTTGATCTGCTCGTCCGGCAACTCGACATCGCATGGGCGCTGTTCGAGTATCACCTGAAGGACCTCGACGACCCGGCCTGCCTCTGGGAACCCGCGCCCGGCTGCTGGACCGTCCGGCCCGACGGCCGGGGCCGCTGGGTGGCCGACTGGGAGGTGCCCGAGCCCGATCCCGCGCCGGTCGTCTCGATCGGGTGGCTGACCTGGCACATCGGCTTCTGGTGGACGACCACCCTCGGGCACTGTTTCGGATCCGGGGCGCCCGAGCGCGAGGAGATCACCTGGCCGGGCACCGCCACGGCCGCGGCCGACTGGCTGCGCGGGCTGAAGGACGACTGGCGGGCGGCGCTGCTGCCGCTCACCGACGCCGACCTCGACTCGTCCGACAGGACCGCCGGGCTGCCGTGGGGGCAGGATCAGCGGCTGGTCGACATAGCGGGCTGGGTCACCGTCGAGCTGACCAAGAACGTCTCCGAGATCGGCCTCGTCCGCCACCTCCACGGCGCGCTGGGCCCGTCCTTACGAGATGCGAACGTCGTCGTGCCGTCCCCCTTCCACGAGCCGGGGCGGGGATAGCGTCGCCGCATGAGGACACTTGTCACCGGTTCTGCCGGGTTCATCGGAAGTCACGTGGTCGAAACCCTAAAGGAGGCCGGGCACGAGGTCGTCGGTCTCGACTCACGGGCCGGTGGCGGGGATGTGCGCGACGGCGCGGCACTGGACCGCGTGCTGGGCGGTGTCGACGCCGTGGTGCACCAGGCGGCGAAGGTGGGGCTCGGAGTGGATGTGTCCGACCTGCCGGACTACGCCTCGGTGAACGTGCTGGGCACCGCCACGCTGCTGGCCGCGATGGCGCGGCACGGCGTCGAGCGGCTGGTGCTGGCCTCGTCGATGGTGGTGTACGGCGAGGGCGCCTACGACTGCGCGGCCCACGGCCGGGTACGGCCTGGCCCCAGAACCCGCGACGACCTCGCCCGGGGAGAGTTCGAGCCCCGGTGTCCGCACTGCGGACTTTCCGTGACGTCCGCCGTCATCGGTGAGGACGCCCCGGCCGACCCGCGCAACGCCTACGCCACGACCAAGCTCGCCCAGGAGCATCTGGTGGCGAACTGGGCGCGCGAGACGCGCGGTGCCGCCTTCGCGTTGCGCTACCACAACGTGTACGGGCCCCGGATGCCGCGCGACACCCCGTACGCGGGGGTGGCGGCGATCTTCCGGTCGGCGCTGGAGGCGGGCCGGGCCCCTCGCGTGTTCGAGGACGGCCGCCAGCGCCGGGACTTCGTGCACGTGCGTGACGTGGCGGCGGCCAACCTCGCGGCGCTCGGCGCGCTCGACACGTCGGCCCGGGGAACGCTCACCGCCTACAACATCGCCAGCGGGGAGCCCCACACGGTCGGGGAGATGGCCGCGGCGCTCGCGGACGAGCGCGGCGGCCCGGCGCCCGTGACCACCGGCGAGTACCGGCTGGGCGACGTGCGGCACATCGTCGCCAGCCCGGAACGCGCGCGGGCCGAGCTGGGCTTTCGCGCCACCATCCCGTTCGCGGACGGGATGAAGGAGTTCGCCGGCGCCCCGCTCGGCTGACGGGAGTCACCGGGTCGGCTGATCGGGCGGACTCGACGCCTGGTAGCCGCCGGTGAGTGAGCGCTTTCTTCGGCTGGACCGATGTCGAGCCCCGAAGTCGGACCGGTCACCAGGGGGAGATGACGAGTCCCTGCAGCAGGAGCCCCGTCAGGGCCTGGGCGGCGAGCCAGCGGCGGCTCGGGGACCAGGCCGCCGCCAGGACGATCCAGGTGGCGTAGGGCACCCAGATGCGCTCGACCTCTCCCCTGGTCACCCCGCTGACGTCGAGGGCGAGCACGGCCACGATCGCCGCCGCGACCAGGACACGCGCGTCACCGGACACCGCCCGCAGCAGAGCGGGCACGCCGCGGGGCACCGTCCCCAGCGGGGCACGCGCACCGCCTGGCGCCATCCGCGCCAGGCCCGCGGCGGTCGCCGGGCCGGTCAGCAGGGCGAGCACGGCCAGGTTGGCGATGAGGAAGTAGAGGTAGGGCCGCGCCGCGCCGGGGTCGGCGGTCCACTCCGCGTGGGTGGCGAGCACTCCGGCCGGCCAGAGGAAGCCTCCCGCGGCGAAGGCGGCCGTGACCGCCGCCACCCCCGCCAGGCAGGCGATCGCGCTCGCGCGGGAGATCCGCGCGACGACGGCGGCGACCACCGGGATCAGCAGGTAGGGCACGAGACCGTAGCTGAGGTACGGCAGCGCCCCCAGCAGTACTCCGGCCGCCACCCCGGAAAGGACGCGCGTCCTGCCCGCGCCCCCGGACACCAGCAGTGCCACCCCCCAGGCGCCCACCCCCGCGAAGAAGGCGTCCATGCTCGTGGCGATCCAGACCGCGGCGGGGCTCAGGGCGAGGTATGGCAGCGCGCGCCTGGCCGCCGCCTCCCCCGCGACGCTCCGGACGGTGACCGCGACCGCCACGACCGTCGAGCAGCCGACCAGCACGACCAGTACCGCCGCCCAGAACGGACCGGGCAGTCCCACCCTCGCCAGGCCCCAGAGCACCAGCACGGGCAACGGCGGATGTCCCCGCACGTGGGTGGGGTAACCGGGAAGCCGCTCGGTGAAGGAGCCCAGCCAGCCCAGCGGGTCGTCCCCCACGGCGGGCAGCACGGCCGGATACTCGTGGGGACCGGTGAACGGCCTGGCCAGTCCCTCGCCTGAGACCGCGAGCAGCACCGTCCAGGCCAGAGCCGTGCCGTACGCGACGAGCAGGGCCGCGTCGAAGCGCAGCCGCGCGGTCAGGGCGGGCAGCACGGCGACCGCGAGGGCGCCGAGGAGCAGGGGCGGCAGAAGCGAGAACGACGGCGTGCGGAAGTGCCCGTGCAGTGGCGGCAGGTGATCGATGGGCAGCATGCCCAGCGCGTGCAGAACGGCTCCGGCGGCGAACGCCGCGACGACGAGCGAGACCCAGACGGCGAGCGCCCGCCCGCTCCGGCGGCCGCCGGGGTCATCGGGAGCGGAGGGAGCAACGGCCGCACGCGGACCCTCGACCTGCCGACGGGAGAGTTTGATCACCCTCCCACACTAGGTACGGGCCGCTTTCTTTCCCTGACACGTCACTACTCCGTAAGAGTTGACAGGCCTTGTCGACCTTAGCGTTCTCAAACATGAAGATCGATGTTGTGCTCCCGTGCCTGGACGAGGAGACGGCTCTGCCGTGGGTGCTGGAGCGCATGCCCGACGGTTACCGGCCGATCGTGGTGGACAACGGTTCCACGGACGGATCGGCGCGGGTCGCGGCCGAGCTGGGAGCGCTGGTGGTGAGTGAGCCCAGACGCGGGTTCGGTGCCGCCTGTCACGCGGGACTGCTCGCCTCGACCGGCGAGGTGGTGTGCTTCATGGACGCCGACGCGTCGCTGGACCCGGGCCAGCTCCCTCGGGTGACCGAGCCGGTCGTCTCAGGTCGCGCCGACCTGATGCTCGGCAGGCGGGTTCCCGTGCTGGGAGCGGCCTGGCCGCTGCACGCGCGGCTGGGCAACGCCTTTCTCGGCCGGCGGCTGGCCGGGCGTACCGGCACCAGGCTCCGCGACATCGGACCGATGCGCGCCTGCCGCCGCGCGGACCTCCTCGCCCTGAACCTGGCCGACCGGCGTTTCGGCTACCCGTTGGAGATGGTGCTGCGCGCGGCCGACCAGGGCTGGCGGATCGCCGAGACCGGGGTGGACTACCTGCCTCGCGCCGGACGGTCCAAGGTCACCGGCACCGTACGCGGCACGCTGCGCGCGATCGGTGACATGCGCAAGGTCATGAGCGAACCGGGCGGCGCGCGATGACCGGCGACCGGAACGCGCCGCGGCGGGACCCGCACACCCGCGACGCCCGGAACACGACGCGACAGAGCGCGCCCTTCAAGGACGGCGGCCCGAACACGACACGGCGAACCGCGCGCCCCCGGGACGGCGAGCGGCGTGACGTGGTCGGCGCCGGGCAGGGCGGCCGGGCAGGTGGAGGTCAGGCCGTCCAGGCGGGCGACGGCCAGATCGTCGTCATCGCCAAGGAGCCGGTGGCGGGCGAGGTCAAGACCAGGCTCACCCCGCCGTTCAGCCCCGAGGAGGCCGCGACCCTGGCCACCGCCGCACTGGCCGACACCCTGGGCGCGGTGGCCGACGCTCCGGCACGCCACCGGGTGCTGGCGCTGCGCGGCGACGTCGGCCCCTGGCTGCCGCCGGGTTTCACCGTCCTGCCGCAGCGGGGTGCCGGGCTGGACGAGCGGCTCGCCGCCGCCTTCGAGGACGCGTACCACTCCCGCCCCCTGCCCGTGGTTCTGATCGGCATGGACACCCCGCAGGTCACCCCGGCGCTCCTGACCGACGCGATGGCCGGGCTCGCCACCCGCGACGCCGTGTTCGGCCCCGCCGCCGACGGCGGCTTCTGGCTGCTCGGCCTGCGTCGGCCCGACCCCGCGCTCCTGCTCGGGGTGCCGATGTCGCGGCCCACGACCGGCGCCGCCCAGCTGCTGCGGCTGCGTGCGGCGGGCCTGTCGGTGGGCATGCTGCCCCTCCTGCGGGACGTGGACACCGCCGACGACGCCGCGGCGGTCGCGGCCCAGGCGCCCTCGTCCTGCTTCGCGACCGTCCTCGCCGCGCTCGGGACGAGGGCGATCCGGTGACCGGGCGACCGTACGACGCGCCGCCCGCCGCCCGGAGGGCACAGGTGATCCGGTGATCGGGCAGCTCTACGAGAAGTCCCTGGCGGGCGCCACCGTCGAGATGGAGTACGCCGACGGCAGGACCGCGCCCCTCGACGCGGCCCGCTGGCTCGCCCCGATCGACGGGGACGAGGCCATGCTGTCGCGGTGCGCGGCCCCCACCCTGGACGTCGGGTCCGGTCCCGGCCGCCTCACCGTCGCACTCGCGCGGCGAGGCGTTCCCGCCCTGGGCGTCGACATCGCCCCCTACGCCGTCCGGCTCACCCGGCGCGCGGGAGGCCGGGCGATCTGCCGCGACGTCTTCGACCACCTGCCCGGTCACGGCCGCTGGGCCACCGTGCTGCTCGCCGACGGCAACATCGGGATCGGCGGCGCCCCGGACGCCCTGCTGCGCAGGGTCCGCGAGCTGGTACGGCCCGGGGGCGAGGTCATCGCCGAGGTTCAGCCACCGAGCGTGTCGGGCCGCGTCGAGCATCTGCGGCTGCGCGGCCGCGAGCTAGCCGGCCCGTGGTTCGGCTGGGCCACCGTGTCCGTCTCCGACCTGGGAACCCTCGCCGGGCGTAATGGTTTCTCCCGGGTGGACTCGTGGAAGGAGGCCGGAAGGTGGTTCGCGAGCCTGCGCTGACGGGGAAGGTCCACCGGAACGCCACGCTCGGAGGGCGTCGTTCTTTTCCTCGGCGTTGTGCCGCTCGAACGCGTCGGGAGGTGACGCACCGCGCCTTCCGGCATCACAGGTCGGCGACGACGCTCGCCATATGACATGCCGATGGACAGCGGTGGATCGAATTCGTCGATTATCGACAAAGGCTCACCGGAGGTGAGCCGACGGCGAACGGGGCATCCCGTCTCCCGGAGCGCTGCCCTGCGGAGGAGAATCGATCCCCTTGTCCGGGGAACTCTCGTGTCGTGCGGATCCCTTAGCGCCTGAAGACAAGCCGCCACGGCATCAGGGCCGATTCCCACTGCACCCGGAGGCTCATCTTCGAGTCACCCGCCCGGCGGTCGGAGAAATGGATGGGGATCTCGACGATCGTCATTCCGGCCCTGATCGCCCGATAGTGCATCTCCACCTGGAAGCTGTAACCCCCCGAGGAGATCGTGCCGAGGTCCAGGGCGGTGAGGCTTTCCGCCCGCCAGATCTTGAACCCGGCGGTCACGTCCCGCAGCCCGAGGCGCAGGATGGTGCGGACGTAGAAGTTCGCCCACCTCGACAGGGCCCGCCGCCACAGGCTCCACTCGGCGGCCAGCGTCCCGCCCGGCACGTACCGGCTGCCGATCACGCACGCCGCCCCCGTCGCCCGCACGGTCTCCAGCAGACGCGGAACGGCGTCGACGGGGTGCGAGAAGTCGGAGTCCATCTGCACCACGAACTCCGCCCCCGCCGAGAGCGCGGTCTCCATGCCGTCGACGTAGGCGCGCCCGAGCCCCTCCCTGACCTGCCGGTGCACCACGTCGACCCGGCCGGGGTGCGCGGCGGCCAGTCGGTCGGCCACCTGGCCCGTACCGTCCGGGGAGTCGTCGTCGACCACCAGGATTCGCAGGCCGTCGAGCGGCAACGCGAGCAGGGCCTCCGCGATCGACGGAAGGTTGTCCGCCTCGTTGAACGTCGGGATCACGACGGTGACGGTGGCCATGGTCGGGGTCAGGGCCTTCCGGGATCGATGGTCGGATGTTCTTCGTCGCGAACGACGTGGCGCCGCCTTCCGGTGATGTCCGACACCGGAAGGGACGAAGATCAACCCAATGCTAGCGGCCGGCGGCCCGGCCGCGCCGTTCCCCTCCCGACCGAAGGTCACCGCACGTCGTGTCGCCATGAGTATGAGCAGTAAAAACCCATTGCGCTCACATCAGGTCGACGTATTCTAAAGGATCATCCATTCATAATGGAACCGGGCGGCGACCGATTATCGCGGGGACATTATGCGGGCCGAATCCATGTCGGCCGGCCAACCCCTGGAAATCGCCTGTGACGAGTCCGGTTCGGAGGGTGAGAATCTCATCGGGGGGAACGCCGATGTCTTCACGCACGCCGGCCTGTGCCTGGACGTCGAGTCGGCGGCCGGCCGCATTCGGGAGATACAAAAAATGGCGCCCTCTCCAGCGGTGGAATACAAGGCCGATCTTCTGCTCCGCGAGAAGAACAGGCCGGCGAGGTACCGGAACGGCGCGGAAGACAGCGTCGGACGAGCTCAACGGCCGGGGTGACGCGGAGCTCACCGTCCTGCTGCGACCGTACGTGGATCCGTTCTCGGCCTGGGGAGACGACCGGAGCCGGCCCCTGCTGGAGCCCGCCCCCGGCACCCGTTCGCAAGGCCCGGGCGACTCCCCCCGGCGTGCGACCAGGTTGCATTACTGGATAGCGATAGTATCTAATACTGGATAGTTCAACTATCCGAGTAAGAGGTGCGTCGATGTCCGCATTCGTGGTTGAAATCGTTCTCGTGGCCGCCACCCTGGGCTTCCGAGCGCTGGGCGCGCTCGGCGCCCGCCGCTTCGCCACCTGGCCGGTGAGCGCGGCACACGGGATGGCCGCCATGCTCGTCGTCACCGCCACCGCGCACTTTGTCCCGGCCGAGGTGACCTTCATGCCCAACCACGCCGACCTGGTGCGCATGGTGCCGCCCGTCGTGCCGTTCCCCGGCGCCGTGGTCTACGCGACCGGCGTGCTGGAACTCCTCGGCGCCGCGGGACTCGTGGTCGCCGCGACACGCCGGGCCGCCGGGATCGGCCTGGCCGCTCTCTACGTGCTGCTGCTTCCCGCCAACGTCTATGCGGCCGTCGCCGACGTCCCCTTCAACGGCGACGAGGCGACGCCCCTGTGGCTCAGGGTCCCGCAGCAGATCCTGTACATCGCCATCGCGCTCTGGGCGGCCAGGTCGGCCGACACCACCCTGACCCGCCCCGGCTGGACCACGCGATCTCTCCGCGCCGAGAGCTCGGAGTCCGCGGCCCGCTGAGCAGCGGACGTCTCGCGGGACGGACCGCCGTCCGGCGCCAAGACCGTGCCGCGAGAAAGAAAGAGAGCGGCCCGGCCTTGGCGACGAGTCCGGGACGGCGGCCCTTCTCATTCCTCCCGCAGCCCCTCCGGCCGCAGCGTCCGGCGCAGGATCGGCCGGGCGGCCCGCGCCACCAGCACCGCGGCCAGCACGCCGATCCCCACCATGAGCATCGCCCGGGCGGCGGCGACGGAGAGCGCCGCCGGCAGGTAGATGTCCGCCAGCGGCAGGACGACCACTCCCACCCCCGCGACGGCGGCCACGACGCACACCGGCAGCGCCGCGATGAGCGCCTGCCGGGTGAGGACCCGGCCCAGCGCGACGCCGGGCACGCCCGAGGCGGCCAGGGCCGCGAACGAGCGCCGGTGATCCAGCAGGTCCTCCGCCTGGTGCACCACGAGGGCGGCGGCCGAGGTGACCAGCGCGATCAGCAGGGCGAGGTCGACGAGCAGATAGGCCACACCCCAGGAGTGATCGATGCCGCCCCGGAGAAGGATCTGCCCCTGCTGAGCACCGACCGCGGAGCCGAAGAACACGGTCAGCCCCACCACCGCCAGCGCGCGGGCCCACCCCCGGGGGTCGGCCCCGACCATCCGGGCGGCCAGCAGGGTCTCCGCCGCCCCGGTGCGGTCGCCGATCCGCCGGGCGGCGGCCCTGATCAACCACGAGGCGGCGAGGACCAGACCGAACAGCAGGAGCACCATGCCGGCGGCCATGGACAGCGCCGCCCCGTACGGCACGACGGGGATTTTGTTCTTGAGTCCGGCGACGAACATCACGGCACCCGCCGCGGCCAGCGCCAGGTCGGACGCCCTGGGACCGGCCGGGGGTGTCCGCCGGACCACGCCCAGCGGTGAGGTCACCACGTGCCGTCCCGCCCTCAGCCCGGATATCGTCCCGGCGAGCAGCACCACCGCGAGGATCGCCAGGATCTGCGCCGGCGGGACACGGGGTACCGCGCCTTCCAGTGACCACGCCGGCACCAGGTGCGCCACCAGGTACAGCGCGACGCCGGACACCCCGCCCAGCAGGGTCCGCCACCCGCTCTCGTACGCCCCGAGCAGGCGCACCTCGCGCGGCGTGGCCCCGGCCAGCCGGAGCGCGGCGAGCCTGCGCTCCCTCGTCGCGGCGGCCAGCCGGCTCACCTGATGGACGAAGGCCATGGTGGGCACGACCAGCAGGGCCAGCGCCAGCGCGGTGACGAGCCGTGCGTCCCTGCCGGAGAAGAAGCCGAGATACTCGATCCGCCTCTCGACGAGAAAACCCTCGGGGTGGCGCGAGACGCCGAGTCCGAACGCCAGCAGGTTCGCCGCCACGCACAGCAGGAAGGTCGCGAGCGCCGCCCCCACGGCCATGAGACGCCCCCGTACCCGCTCGCGCCGCGACCCACCCCTGGCGAGCATCCGCATCACGGTGATCACACGGTCACCCCGGCCATCCTGCCGTCGCGCAGCACGATCTCCCGGTCGGCGTAGGCGGCCACCCGGTTGTCATGGGTGACGATCACCAGGGTGGTGCCGTCCGCGCGCGCCGTGCCGACGAGCTCGTCCATCACCCGCTCACCGGCCAGCGAGTCGAGCGCGCCGGTCGGCTCGTCGGCGAAGACCACCCGCGGACCGGTGACCAGGGCGCGGGCCACGGCGACCCGCTGCAGCTGTCCGCCGGACAGCTCGCCGGGGCGCCGGGCCGCGCAGTCGGCCACCTCCAGCCGCTCCAGCCGGGACCGGGCGGCCAGCAGCGACTCCTGGCGTCCGTGCCGGTTGAACAGCAGCGGCAGCGCCACGTTCTCCTCGGCGGTCAGCTCGGGGACGAGCCCGCCGGACTGGAAGACGACACCGAAGCTCTCCCTGCGCAGCTTCGTCCGGTCGGCGTCGTCGAGGGTGTCGACGCGCCGCCCGTCGAAGTGGACCTCCCCCGACTCGGGACGGATGATCCCGGCCAGGCAGTGCAGCAGGGTCGACTTGCCGGAGCCACTCGGGCCGGTGATCGCGACGATCTCCCCGTCACCGATCTCCAGGGACACGCCGTCCAGTGCGACGGTCCTGCCGAAGGTCTTGCGTAACGCACGTGCCTCAAGCATCGATCTCCTCCTTGAGATCCGCGAGTCGTTCCATGGCCGTCTCGATCCAGCGCAGGTCGGCGTCGAGGTGCTGGAGGGCGTAGTCGGCGGCGAGCGCCTGCGCGGGGGACCCCGAGGCCCGCTCCGCGGTGAGCTCGCGCATCCGCGCCAGGTGGGCCGCGCGCTGCCTGACCAGGTAGCCGTCGGCGGCACCTCCGGCCACGATCGCCACCACCACGCGCGAGACGAGCGTGCTGGAAACGTGCGGCGCGGGTGTCTCCACCTGTTCCAGCCACCGGGTCAGCTCGGCCAGACCTTCCTCGGTGAGCGCGTACACCGTGCGCTCGGGGCCGCTCTCCTGCACGGTCTCCGCCACCTCGGCGAAGCCGTCCCTCTGCAGGCGCTGCAATGTCGCGTAGACCTGCCCGTACGCGAGCGGCCTGGCGCCCGGGAGGCGCTGGTCGTGCTCGCGTTTGAGTTCGTACCCGTGCTTGGGCCGCTCCGCGAGCAGCCCGAGCATCACGTGTCCTGTCGACATGATCGGAACTATACATTCAATACATACACTGAGCGAATAGAGGGATGCCGATCACCTTGCGCCAGGGGGGGCGAGCGCCGGTGTCGTCAGAAGAGGCCCCGGCAAAAGGTGCACCCGTGAGGCCGGTCGTCACATCGGCGGGCCCGGCTGCGTCACGCGGAAGGCCTGCGCGTGCTCGGCCACCCAGTCGCGGAAGGTGCACCCGGTCGCGGAAGGTGCGCGCCGCGTTCCCGGTGACCTTCCGTACCCGCACGGAGTCCTCGCACGGAGTTCTCGCACGGAGTTCTCGCACGCGGCGACCGGAAAACGTGGCGTTGCTCCGATGCGTTTGTGGCACTACGGTTAACTTTGTGACTGCCGGGTCGGCCTTGGGCCAACAGCGAGTAGGGCACCCGGCCGAGGCGTGAGCCCCGGGCGGGCCAGAGGCCCTCCCCTCTTTTTCCTTTTGCGCTTTCAGCGCGATGCTTCCCCGTGGACGCGACCCGGATCTCTCCTCCGTGCTCTCCACGTCTCATGTGGCCACGCGCGCGGTTCCCGTCGGCTTTCCACGTTCCGCATGACGCCACATGCTCTCGCGGTGCCGGTCGTCGCCGGTCACCGCGGGTTTCGCGCCCTTCGTGAACCGGCCCCGGCGGTGAATCGCCGGCCGGGCCGGTCGCCCGGCGCGCCTTCCTGATTTCCCGCACCACGGTCGCGGTCGCCTCGTGGTGATTTCGTCCTGCCCATCGGACGTTCCTTCGTCATGCCCGCGAACAATCGCGGGACCATCGATCCCGGAGAAGAAAACAGAGAATGCCCAACGAATTCAACCAGCAGATCATCGAGGAGTTCCGCGCCAACGGCGGGCGGGTCGGCGGCCCCTTCGAAGGTGCCCGGCTGCTCCTGCTCACCACCGTCGGGGCACGGTCCGGCGCCCGGCACACGACCCCGCTCGGCTATCTTCCCGACGGTGGTGACCGGGTTCTGGTCATCGCCTCGGCAGGGGGTTCGCCGAACCACCCCGCCTGGTTCCACAACCTGGTTGCCAACCCTCTCGTCACGGTCGAGGACGGCATTTTCACCTACGAGGCGCGGGCCGCCGTCCTGGAGGGCGCCGAACGCGACCGCGTCTTCGCCCGCGCGGCCGAGGCCGACCCCGGGTGGGCCGAGTACCAGGCCAAGACGGCGCGTGTCATCCCGGTGGTCGCCCTCCAGCAGGTCGGCGGCGGGCCGCCGAACGCGTCGTCGGCGGGCGCGGCCCTCAGAATGGTCCACGAGGCGTTCCGGCGAGAGCTCGCCCTGATCCGCAAGGAGGTCACCGATTCGGGTCCCGGACTGGGCGCCCAGCTGCGGGTGAACTGCCTCACCCTCTGTCAGGGGCTGCACAACCATCACACCGGTGAGGACATCGCGCTGTTCCCCTTCCTCACCGGGCGCTATCCCGAACTCGCCCCGACCCTGGAGCGGCTGAGCCGGGAACACGAGAAGATCGCGGCTCTCATCGAGGAGTTGCGGGAGGTCATCTCCACCGAGGGTGCGGATCGGCTGCTGGTACTCCCCGAGGTCGAGCGGCTCACGGACGAGCTGGAAAGGCACCTGAGCTACGAGGAGGAGCAGTTGCTCCCGATCCTCGACGCGTAGAACCCCGCCGCCCGCGTACCGGTGACGTTCGCCGTCGGCCGGTACGCGGGTCACGCGCCCCGCGTCCGCTCCTCAGGCCCGCCACTCCCCTGTTTGCCGATTCGGCAACTAAGTTTGCCGGACTCGGAGGAGTGGGCGCAGTATTCACGGCGAACGGAGGTTTCACACATGACCGTACAAGCGGAACAGACCGTGACCGCCACCCCTGCGGGTGAGGAGCGGCGCTACGACGTCGTGGTCGTCGGCGGTGGCGCGGCCGGGCTGAGCGGGGCGCTGACCCTGGCCCGTGCGCGGCGCTCGGTGCTGGTGATCGACGCGGGCCGGCCGCGCAACGCTCCGGCGTCACACGTGCACTCCTACCTGACGCGCGACGGTACGCCCCCCTCGGAGCTGGTGGCCGCGGGGCGCGCGGAGGTGACCCGCTACGGCGGCGAGATCATGCGGGGTGACGTCGTGGCGGCCGAGCGCCTGGACACCGGAGGTTTCCGCGTCGCCGTCGACGGCGGGATCTCGGTCGTGGCGGACCGGCTGCTCGTGACCACCGGTCTGGTCGACGAGCTGCCCGAGGTGCCGGGCCTGAGGGAACGCTGGGGGCGCGAGGTCCTGCACTGCCCGTACTGCCACGGCTGGGAGGTGCGTGATCAGGCGATCGGCGTCCTCGCCACCGGGCCGCTCGCGGTTCACCAGGCCCTGCTGTGGCGGCAGTGGAGCAGGGACGTGACCTTCTTCTCGCACACCGCGCCCGAGTTCGGCGCCGAGGAGTACGAGCAGCTCGCCGCCCGCGACATCGCCGTGGTCGACGGGCCGGTGACGGCGCTGGAGGTGGCGGACGACCGGCTCAGCGGCCTGCGTCTGGCCGACGGCCGGGTGATCCCCCTTCAGGCTCTCGTGGTGACCCCGCGCTTCACCGCCCGCTCCGGCCTCCTCACCGGCCTGGGCCTGGAGACGACCGACCAGGAGATGGGCGGGCACGTGGTCGGCAGCTACGTCGCCGCCGACCCGTCCGGGGCGACGGCGCTGCCCGGGGTGTGGGTGGCAGGGAACGTCACCGCACTGACCGATCAGGTGATCGGTGCCGCCGCGGCGGGCGGGCGTGCGGGCGCCGCGATCAACGCCGACCTGGTCGCCGAGGAGACCCGCCGGGCCGTCACCGCCCGCCGCGACTCCGACCGGCACGAGCACGCGCGGGAGGGTGTCGTCCCCGAGGAGGAGTTCTGGGACCTCCGCTACGGTGAGAGCGACCGGATCTGGAGCGGGAACCCCAACGTCGTCCTGGTCCGCGAGATCACCGGTGTGGAGCCGGGCAGTGCCCTGGACCTGGGATGCGGCGAGGGCGCCGACGCGATCTGGCTCGCGCGGCAGGGGTGGCGCGTCACCGCCACCGACATCTCCGGTGTCGCGCTGGAACGCGCCGCCCGGCACGCCGCGTCGGCGGACGTCACCGACCTTGTCGACTGGCAGCGGCACGACCTGGGAGTCTCCTTCCCCGAGGGCGTCTTCGATCTCGTCTCCGCCCACTTCCTGCACTCCCCCGGCGACATGCCACGAGAGAAGATCCTGCGGACCGCCGCCTCGGCGGTCGCGCCCGGCGGGACGCTCCTCATCGTCGGGCACGCGGGATTCCCCGCCTGGGAGCACAACCCCCATCCCGACGTGCACCTCCCCACGCCGCAGGAGGTGCTGGAAAGCCTGGAGCTCACAGAAGGGGAGTGGGAGGTGCTGCTCTGCGAGGAACACGAGCGGATCCAGAACGACCCCGAAGGACAGCCCACCACCCGCACCGACAACGTCCTCAAGGTCCGGCGCCTGAAGGGCTGAACGGCGGCCCCTTCCCGGGGCCGGGTGTCTCCCGTACCTCGTGAGACGAGGTCACACGACGATCGCCTGGGCGAGGGCGAGGCCGAGGAACACCGCGCCGAGACCGGCAACGACCGAGGCGACGACGTTGACCACGACGAAGAGGACCGCGCCGGTCTCGGCGAGCCGCAGCGTCTCGTAGGAGAACGTCGAGTACGTGGTCAGCGCCCCGCAGAAACCGGTGCCGAGCAGCAGTTGCACGCCGGGGCCCACCGCGCCGGACAGCGCCGTCCCGGTCAGGGCTCCCAGGATCAGCGAGCCGACCACGTTGACGGTGAAGGTGCCCCAGGGGAAGAGCGTGTCGTGGCGGGCCTGCACGGCCCGGTCCGTCAGATAGCGCAGCGGCGCCCCGACGGCACCGCCGAGCAGCACCGCGAGCCAGTTCTGCGGCCCGCTCACGTCGCCGCCCCGGTCCCGGGGCGGACGACCTCGACCTCGTCCAGGGTGGCCAGCCCTTCGGTGAGGAGGTCGTCCAGCCTCGGCAGGAAGGCACGGATCTGTTCCTCGGTGTCGATGATCGTGACGATCACCGGCAGGTGGTCGGCCATCGACAGCAGTCGGGTGGTGTGCACCATCGAGGTGGCGCCGAAGCCTTCGATGCCGCGGAAGACGGACGCCCCTGCCAGCCCGGCGGCGTGGGCTCGGTGCACGATCTCGGTGTACAGGGGCCGGTGGCGCCAGGTGTCCGTGTCGTCGACGAAGATCGTCAACCTCAGTGCCCGTCCGGCTGGAATCATCGCGTTCCCCTCTCCACCCTCGCTGCCCCCGCCAGGAGCCTGCGGGTGGTCCATGCGCCGGCCGTCACCGCGACCAGGGCCGCGGTGACCGTCACCGCCAGGTAGCCGAGTGCCGGGCCGATCCGGCCGGCGGAGACCAGGCGCTCGATGTCCAGGCAGTAGGTGGAGAAGGTGGTGAAGCCGCCCAGCACCCCGGTGGCCAGGAACGGCCGCGCCCAGGTGGGCGCCGTCCACGCCTCGGTGAGCACGACCATGAGAACACCGACCAGCAGGCAACCGGCCGCGTTCACCGTCAGCGTCGTCCATGGGAAGGAATCGGCCGCGGTCGGCCACAGCAGGGCGGCTCCGTAGCGGGCACCCGCGCCGATCGCGCCACCGGTGGCGATCACCGCCAGGACGGCGCGATGGGAGCGACGCGACTCGCCGCCCCCGCGCGCACCGGGTGGATCGAGGTCGGGGTCGATGTCGGGGTCGACGGGCTCGGTCGCCACCGTGAACCTCACCTGGTCCGGACGCATGCCTCTCCCTACACGCGGGGAATGCCCGGCACGACCGCACGGGCACCACCTGTCACGGTAGGGACCGTTGGCGGCGGGTGCCGCGGTTGGGAGCGGCGGGCCCCACCGCCGCGAGGCCCGACGGATATCGGCGGACTCCTCGTTCCCAGCCTAGCGCGACCGCTTCACGATCATCCGTACGGCCACTCCCCGAGGCCCGTGTCGCGGAAAATCACGGAAAGGGAGCCGCGGACCGCCATTCGGGTGAGACAGGATCTCGTCGCTCGGAGAGCCCTCTGTCCTACGGTGCCGCGCTCCTCACGTCCGTTCTGCGGTCGCGCCACCAAGGCCGGCGCGCGGAGCCGTGACGCCCCCGGCGGAGTCCCCACCGGTCATGAGCCGGTCCAGCACGGTGGCATCCGTGCTCACCCGGTTACCGGCGTCGAAGGAGCGGACGTGGACACGCCTCCCGACGGGCTCGCCGTCGCCGAGCAGGGCGAGCGTCTCCTCGTCGCCGTCGGCGGTCTTCGCCAGGAAGCGGCGGCCATCGGCCTCGAGCCTCCCGATCACGATGCCGACGCGGGTGCCGTCACGCCGGTGCCTCACGGTGTAGGTCTCGATCGTGCCCCGCCCGTCGGCCCGGACGGCCTGCGGAACGGCGGGCCAGGCGTCGATCTCGGCCTGAAGCTCGGCGCTGCGATCCTGGCGCCACCCGGCGGGGGCGGTCGAGTAGACGCCGACCGAGTACTTGCTCAGCATGCCGCCGTTCGCCCCCACCATGCCGTACGAGCCGGGTCTGGCGCGGAGCCTCTGAACGATCTCGGCTATCGCGTGCGTCGAGTAGTTGTTGCCCGCTCCGCCGAAGAAGGGAAGTCCTCCGGTGACCGTCAGCCCGCGCGGGTCGTCGGCGGCCAGGCCGAGGCCGTCGCAGATGTTGGAGACGGCGATGGGAAAACAGCTGTACAGATCGATGGCGTGCAGGTCGTCCACCCCGATGCCCGCCAGGTCCAGGGCGTGCCGGGCGGCCATCACGGAGGCCGGTCCCGCAGCGAGGTCGGCCCGGTCCAGCAGGTCGCGCTCGCGCAGGTCGGCATGGCCGTGCAGGAAGACCCACCTCTGCGCGGGGACGCCGAGACGCCCGGCGTCGGCCACGGACATCAGCAGGACGGCCGCCCCCTGGTTGACCTTCTCGCGCGCGACGAGGTAGCGGGTGTAGGGATCGGCGATGAGCCGGTTGCCCTCGGTCGGGGTGACCAGTTCCCCAGCATCGCGTTCGACGGGCACGGCGGCGTGCGGGTTGGCGGCGGCGACCCTGGTGAACGGGGCGAACAGCGCCCCCATCCCGGCCGCGTACTCCCGCCTCGTCTGCCCGAGTCGGGCCCGGCGCGCGTTGTCGAACAGCGCGTACTGGCTCGGCGCGCCCGCCAGCCCGTGCGCGGCCAGGAACCGGGAGACGAGCCCCTTGAGCCCATAGCCGCGATCCTCTAGATCACCTTCGACGGTCTCGCTGAAATCGGGTCTGTCCTCGGCCCCTGCCAGGTGCAGGGCCGTCGAGATCGCCTCGGATCCGAAGATGAGGGCCACCCGCGAGGAGCCCGCCGCGATCGTCGCGGCGAGCTCGTTGACCAGGTGCTGGGGCGCCTGCCCGCCGGCCACCTCCAGGATCGCCCTGCCAGGGTTCGCACCCACTCGGTTCGCGACGGAGCGAGGGTAGTTGGTGGACCTGCCCAGCGGTGCGAGGGCGCCGGGCGCGGAGATCTCGAACTGGCGCACCCCCGCCACGGTGTCGACGGCGGCGGCGACGTCCACGGGGTCCGCGCCGGTGTCGGCGAGGGCCTCGTGGACGGCGGCCGCCGCGAGCTCGACGGGTGACAGGCGCCGGTAGTCGCGCTCGCCGATCCGCTCGGACGACTGCCCGACGCCCACGAGCACCGGCGTGCGGGGGTCGAGGTCCTCGAAGGTCATCTTCACGCTCCAGCGGATCCGGCGCCGGGGGGCGTCGCCACCCCGACGTGATGGTCACCCTGGTCACCCGTGATTTACAGCTAAATACCGCCCTTAAAGGATGGAGCGTATCTCCTTCCCCACGCGATCGCCGAGAGGTCGGACCGGCGGAGGTTCCGGGGACGAAGAGCCGCGCTCAGATCCTCACCGCAGCGTCCATGCAACTACTATTTGGAAACTTTCCTATTGACAAGCTTTCTGATCACATGTTTGATCCGAGGTAATTTTAAGGGGTGAAGTTACCAGGGCGTTCCTTCCAGCCGATGGGAGGGGGTTTCGGGGCCGTTCACCCCACCGGAAGCACCCCGTGGTCCGTGGCTTCAGGAGCGCGTGCCGCGGCCCGCGAAGACCTCCCAGAGAGAAGAGCCACCGTGACTCCGCAGCACCCCCCACCGCCACTCCCGGGCGCGGTCGCCCAGTCCTTCAGCCTGGGCACCCCTCCACCGAGCGGGAACAACCCCGACCTCGGCCCGAACGTGAGCATCTTCGACCCGTCGACGCCCACCGCGACCATCCAGGCCAGGCTCAACGCGGTCTTCAGCCAGCAGCAGACCAACCAGTTCGGTGGCAACCGCTTCGCCCTGCTGTTCAAGCCCGGCTCATACTCGGTGGACGCCAACATCGGCTTCTACACGCAGATCGCCGGTCTCGGCCTGTCACCCGACAACGTCACCATCAACGGCGCCGTGCACGCCGAGGCCGACTGGTTCCAGGGCAACGCGACCCACAACTTCTGGCGCGGAGCCGAGAACCTGTCGGTCACCCCGCCCTCCGGCACCGACCGCTGGGCGGTCTCGCAGGCCGCCTCGTACCGGCGGATGCACCTGCGCGGCAACCTGCAACTCGACGACGGCGGCTGGTCGAGCGGCGGCTTCATCGCCGACTCGAAGATCGACGGCCAGGTCAGGTCGGGGACGCAGCAGCAGTGGCTGTCGCGCAACGCCGAGTGGGGCGGCTGGACCGGTTCCAACTGGAACATGGTGTTCGTGGGCGTGAACAACCCGCCCGCGGGCAACTTCCCGAACCCGCCCTACACCAGGGTCACGACCACGCCAGTCGTGCGCGAGAAGCCGTTCCTGTACGTCGACCAGGCCGGCGCCTACCAGGTGTTCGTGCCGGCGCTGCGGACGAACTCCTCCGGCACGACGTGGACCGGCGGCAACCCTGCGGGCACCTCGATCCCGATCGGCCAGTTCTTCGTCGTCAAGCCCGGCCACACCGCGGCGGACATCAACGCGGCACTCGCACAAGGCCTGAACCTGCTGTTCACCCCCGCCGTCTACCACCTCAACGACACGATCAGGGTGACCCGGGCCAACACCGTCGTGCTCGGCCTGGGCCTGGCCACGCTGATTCCCGACAACGGTGTGACCGCGATGACCGTCGCCGACGTGGACGGCGTCAAGGTCGCCGGGCTGCTGATCGACGCGGGTACCACCAACTCGGCCATGCTGATGCAGGTCGGTCCCACGGGATCGTCGGCGAGCCACGCCGCCAACCCGACGTCGCTACACGACGTGTACTTCCGAGTCGGTGGCGCGGCCGTCGGCAAGGCCACCCAGAGCCTCGTCGTCAACAGCGACAACGTGATCGGAGACCACCTGTGGATCTGGCGTGGTGACCACGGCAGCGGCATCGGGTGGAGCACCAACACCGCCGCCAACGGACTCACCGTCAACGGCGACGACGTCACGATGTACGGCCTGTTCGTCGAGCACTACCAGCAACACCAGACCGTCTGGAACGGCAACGGCGGCCGGACGTACTTCTACCAGAACGAGATGCCCTATGACCCACCCAACCAGGCCGCCTGGATGAACGGGAGCACGCAGGGCTACGCCGCGTACAAGGTGGCCGACTCGGTCACCACGCACGAGGCCTGGGGTCTGGGCAGCTACTGCTACTTCAATGTCAACCCGGGGGTCGTGGCGGCCCGCGCGTTCGAGGTGCCGAACAAGCCGGGAGTCCGCCTCCACAACATGGTGACGGTCTCACTCGGTGGCGTCGGCACGATCCGCAACATCGTCAACACGACGGGCGGCCCGTCCAACTCCATTACCAACGTGGCCAACCTGGTCAATTACCCCTGATCGAATCTCCACCGCGGTCCGGAACCGCCCCAAGGCTCTGGCGAGGTCTCGGGGAGGTCCCGGAACGCGGCGTTCGCCCCGGCGACCGGAGGTCCGCCGCGGGGCCCGGTGGGAGGTCACGCGGTGGCGGACGGTCAGCAGGCCGGGGCGATCACAGTTGAGATCCGGTCACGGAGCGTCACGGGCCGTCGCGAGGTGCGCGAGGCACAGGTCGGGCTCGGCGAACGGTTCGAGCCGGTCCACGGTCACCGGGGAGCCGATTGCCGTCATCGCCCCCTGCATGAGCCCGAGGTGCAGCGGGCAGATCACCTTGGCTTGGGTCTTGACGAGTTCGAGGAACGGGCAGTGCCGCAGCCCGATCCGCCCGCCGTCGACCGCGGCTCGTTCCTCTGACCGCTCCTCCGCTTGTTCCTCGGGGGCGAACCCGAGGTCGTCGAGGAGGTGTACCAGCTCGCCCACCGCCTGCTCCCGCGTGGGGACGGCCGGCGAAGCCGACCGCCCGGCCAGGATGCCTCCCCACGTCCGCCCGGCCTCAGTCGCCCTGGCCGCGGGTTCCGGGCCGGCGGCCAGGTTGCCGGCCAGGATCTCGGCCAGCAGGCGATAGTTGCGCGGGCCGGCGTGATCCATCCCCGGCCGTGCACGGAACACCAACGGCGGCCGGCCGGGACCGGCAGGTGCGGCATGAACCCGCTCGATCTGACCGCTGTCGACCAAGGCGTCGAGATGGAAGCGCACCGTGTTGGGATGGACGTCGAGCCGCTCGGCGATCTCGACCACGCCGAGCGGCGCCCCGGACTCGCGAAGCATCGTCAGGATGAGCCGTCGGCGACCGGTCGGCGGCGCGAGCTGTCCGGCGGCCCGTACGGACGTCACGCCACCCATGGCGTCATCGGTCCCGTGCGGTCTCCTCGGCTCGGCCATGACCGGCTCACCTCCCTCTCCCCCGCGGCGGTGCCGCGACACGCTCGTCCGGCCGGACGCGAAGTCTCCGGCCGCCATCGTAGACGCGGCGGGCCGGACGCCCCTCCGCGAACGCCCGTTCCCGTCCGGCCCGGTGGGCCACGACTTGAGTTTATACAAAAAATACTTGTATAAATAGGGCCGACGGAAGGAAGCCACGTCTGAACAGGCTCGACGTGTGTCTCCACCTGAGCATGAAGATCATTTATTGGTTGGAGGACCTGTGCTTTCCCCAGATTCGGCCGCGATCGTCCGTGCCACCCTGCCGGTGGTCGGTGGCTCCATCCAGGACATCTCGGCGCGCTTCTACGAGATGATGTTCGCCGACCACCCCGACCTGCTGCGCGAACTTTTCAATCGCGGCAACCAGGCCAACGGCGAACAGCGCAGCGCGCTCGCCGGGTCGATCACCGCCTTCGCCACCCTCCTGGTGCGGTGTCCCGACGACCGGCCGGACGCGATCCTCACCAGGATCGCCAACAAGCACGCCTCCCTCGGCATCACCCCCGAGCAGTACGACATGGTGCACAAATACCTCTTCGCAGCCATCGCCGAGGTGCTCGGCGATGGCGCCACCCCCGAGGTGGTGGCGGCCTGGGACGAGGTCTACTGGCTGATGGCGAACGCGCTCATCGCCCTGGAGGCGGATCTCTACCGCCACTCCACCGGCGAGGGCTGGCTGCGGGCCACGGTGCTCGGACGGCGGCGCGAGACCCCGGACGCGGTCTCCTTCACCCTGCGACCGCAGGTCCCCCTGTCCTTCAAGCCCGGCCAGTACGTCAGCGTCGCGGTCGCCCTGCCCGGCGGCGCACGGCAGATCCGGCAGTACAGCCTCTCCTGCGCCCCCGAGCGGGACGACTGGCGGATCACCGTCAAACGGGTGCGCGGCGGCGACACCCCGGACGGAGAGGTTTCCAGCTGGCTGCACGCCAACGTCCGGGCCGGGGACGAGCTGACGATCTCCGCGCCGTTCGGCGACCTGACCCTGCCCGCCGACGGCCCCCCGCTGCTCCTGGCCTCGGCGGGAATCGGCGCCACCCCCATCCTGTCGATGGTCGAGCACCTCGCGGCGACCGGTTCCACCCGCCGGATCACCGTCGTCCACGCCGACCGCAGCCCCGCCGACCACGCCCACCGGGACGAGCTCAAGCGGCTGGTCGCCACCCTGCCCGGCGCCACCCTGCACCGGTGGTACGAGGAGGTGGGCGACTGCTCATGCCGACCGGCACCCAACCTCGGCCACGTCGACCTGACCCGGATCGACCTCCCCGACCCCCTGGTCGCCTATCTCTGCGGGCCGCTGCCGTTCATGCGCGGTGTGCGCACCGAACTGCTCCAGCGCGGGGTGCCCGCCTCCGACATCCACTACGAGGTGTTCGGGCCCGACCTCTGGCTCGGCCAGAACTGATCGGAGATCCCGGCTCACCCGGTGCGAGCCGCACCCCGCCGAAGGCACCGACACGGATGGCGGCGCGGAAAGCGGAATAACGCGAAATGAGGTGAAGACGGAGAACGAGCCCCTCCCCTGGTGGGGAAGGGCTCGTTGACGGTCAATGACTACAGCGTGCCGGGGCCGTAGTAGCCGCCCAGCTTGTCGCGGTAGTCGGGCTCCCGGTAGGTCGCCTCGTCGAACTCCGGCGCGTCCTTGATCTCCTGCTTGGTGCGCGAGACGTAGATCTTGCGCTCCTGCGGATCGATCTGGTGAACGGTACCGGCCGGCAGCAACACCTTCTTGCCGAAAATCCAGAACCCGGTGTCGACGACGATGTAGCTGTTGCCTACCGTGTTGCTCTCCTCGTCCACCGAACCGATCTTGCCGTCGGTGGCCTCCACGTCGAACCCCACGAGATCCAGCGCCTGCTCGCCGCTGTAGGTGTCGGGGCGGTAGCTCCACACGTCCGTCATGGTGTTTCTCCTCGTCGGTGAAGGTGGGACAACCGCCCCCTACCCGCCGCGCCCGCGCTAAACAGGCCGTCGGAGATCCGGGACCGGACCCCGGCGGTCGCGCCGTCCCTCCCTCCGAGGTCGAGGACCGAATCCACCGGTGCCGACGACCGCGCAATCATTTCGCGGCGAAGTACTCCGCCACGATCCGGGTGTGCAGCGGGAACGCGAGCTCTCGCGGTCCGTCGATCAGCAGCCACTCCGTCGTCTCGTCCGTCGGCGCGACCGGCGGAAGGTCGGCCGCGCTCGTCCGAGGCCCCAGGGCGAAGACCAGCACGGTCCCGTCGGGGGCGCTGAGCACGTCGAGGAGGCGCACGCCGTCCGGATCGACGACGACCCCCGTCTCCTCGTGGAGCTCCCGGACGGCCGCCTGCTGCCAGGACTCACCCATGTCCACGAAGCCACCGGGCAGCGCGAGAGCGCCTCGGTGCGGTTCGACGCCACGACGGACCACCAGCAGGCCCTCGTCCACCGGCAACACCATCACCGCGACCGGCAGCGGGTTGAGGTAGGAGGTGTTCCCGCAGCCGGAGCAGGTGCGCGGCCACGCCTGGTCGGGGGCGAAGGCTCCGCCACAGAAGGAGCAGTGCGAGTTCCTGATCGTCACGATCGCGAGACTAGACCAGAACGATGTCTTGATCCGACTTCTCCCCCCGAACGGGGACCCGCGACGAGATCCCGCGTCGCACCGCCCGGCCGCAGTCTGCCGGGACGGATGTCGAGCCGTCCTGCCCGGATGCCGCCCGGCGCGACGTCCTCTTCGCACAGGGGGCAGACTTGCCCGCGTGAAGCGAATCCTCATCATCGGCATCGGCGCGGGAAACCCCGACCACCTCACCCTTCAGGCGGTCAAGGCCATCGCGACGGCCGACGTGTTCTTCATCCTCGACAAGGGAGAGGCCAAGCACGACCTCGTCCAACTCCGGCAGGACCTCGTCGACGCGCACGCCCGCGCCCCGTACCGGCTGGTCGAGGCCCGCGACCCCGACCGCGACCGGACCACCCCCGCCTACGCGGGCGCGGTGGAGGACTGGCGGTCGCGCCGCGCCGACATCTACGAGCGGCTCGTCCGCGACGAACTCGGCGACGACGAGACCGGCGCGTTCCTCGTCTGGGGCGACCCCTCCCTCTACGACAGCACGCTGGCCATCGTCGAGGAGGTCCTCGACCGGGGCACGGTGCAGTTCGAGTACGACGTCATCGCCGGCATCAGCAGCGTGTCCGCGCTGGCCGCCCGGCACCGCACCAGCCTGACCCGGGTCGCACGGCCCCTGCACATCACCACTGGCCGCCGCCTGTCCGAGGAGGGGCCCGGCGAATCCGACGACATCGACGACATCGTCGTGATGCTCGACGCCCGCAACGCCTTCGCCTCCCTGCCCGACCCCGCCGACTTCGAGATCTACTGGGGCGCCTACCTCGGTACCCCCGACGAGATCCTGGTGGCGGGGCCGGTCGAGGAGGTCGCCGACCGGATCCGCGACGTCCGCGCCGAGGCGAGGGAACGCAAGGGCTGGATCATGGACACGTACCTGCTGAGGCGGGTTCCTCGCGGGAGCTCTCCCTCCTGACGGGGAGGTCGCGACGAGTGGCGCGCGAGGTCCTGGCGTCGGATCGGCCGCGCCGAGGAGCGGCGTCGGCGTTCCGCTTCGGCAGGGGCACGGGGAGTTCAGCAGGACCGAGGTGAGCCGCCTCGCCGTAATGTGTTCGTACGGAGGGCGGCTCGGGGGTAGTGTTGCCCTCCAGCAATGGACGTGATCGAGGAGGTGAGACCCATTACCGCTGTGTCAGGTCGGGTGCTCCCGTCTCACGGTCGCGCGGTCCTTCCGGCGTAGGTGACCGAGGGAGCCCCATCGGCATCCCGAAAGGCTCCAATGTCGGCTTTACCGCCGTTTCTCCCCCAATCTGTCATCGTCACCAGGCTCCGGGCCGCCGGTTGCGTCTTCGCCGAGGACGAGGCACGGTTGCTCCTCTCCACGGCGCGGACGTCGTCCGGACTCGCCGCCATGCTGGACCGGCGGATCTCCGGTCTGCCCCTCGAACACGTCCTCGGCTGGGCGGAGTTCTGCGGGCTGCGGATAGCCGTGGACACCGGGGTCTTCGTCCCCCGGCGCCGCACCGAGTTGCTCGTCCACCAGGCCGTCGCCCTCGCCCACCGAACCGCCGGATCGGCAGATCGGTCCGCCCCCCTCCCCCGCCCCGCCTCCGGCCCCCCTGTCTCCTCCGGCTCCGAAGACCTCACCGCTCCCGGCGACCAGGCCTCTCGGCCACGGATCGTCGTCGATCTGTGCTGCGGCTCCGGAGCGGTGGGGGCCGCACTGGTCGCGGCCCTGGACCGGGTCGAGCTGCACGCCGTCGACATCGACCCCGCCGCGGTGCGCTGTGCCCGGCGCAACGTCGCCCCCGACGGCCGGGTGTACGAGGGTGATCTCTACGAGCCGCTGCCCGCCACGCTGCGGGGCCGCGTCGACATCCTGACCGCCAACGCCCCCTACGTGCCCACGGAGGCGATCGGTCTGCTGCCCCCGGAGGCCCGCGTACACGAACCACGGGTGGCACTCGACGGCGGCGCGGACGGGCTGGAGATCCAGCGGCGGGTGACCGCGTCCGCGGCGCGGTGGCTCGCACCGGGCGGTCACCTGCTGATCGAGACGAGCCGGCGCCAGGCACCGCAGACCGCCGAGGCCTTCGCCCGCAACGGGCTGGTCCCGAAGGTGGTCGAATCCGAGGAGCTGGACACCACCGTCGTCGTCGGGACCATGCCCACCCTCCATCCGCCCCGCGATCCCGCCCGCGATCGGGAAACGGACGCGGTCGGATAGGGTTTAGCGGTTGAATCGCTGTTCGCGGCCCTGTTTCAAGGACCGCGAACAGCGCGACCGCCCCGCATGAGGAGATCCCCGCGTTGTCCGACAGCCGTGAGCACACGGCCCCCTCCACCGGGGGAGATCGTGCCGATCTGCGAGCCGACTGTGAGAGCTGCTTCGCGCTGTGCTGCGTCGTGCCCGCCTTCTCGGCCTCGTCGGACTTCGCGATCGACAAGAAGGCCGGGCAGGCCTGTCCCAACCTGCTGACGGACTTCCGCTGCGGCATCCACACCCGCCTCAGGGACAAGGGTTTCCGCGGCTGCACCGTCTACGACTGCTTCGGCGCCGGGCAGAAGGTCTCCCAGGTCACCTTCGGCGGGCAGGACTGGCGGCGGGCGCCACAGACCGCGAAGCGGATGGCCGAGGTGTTCCCGGTCATGCGCGACCTCCACGAGCTGCTCTGGTATCTGACCGAGGCGCTCACCCTGCGGTCGGCCCTTTCCATCCACGGTGAGCTCGGCCTCGCCCTGGAGAGGACCGAACGTCTCACCCGCGACACCCCCGACGTTCTCGCACGGCTGGACGTGGCGGCACACCGGCGGGAGGTCAACGCCCTGCTGCTGCGCACGAGCGAGCTCGTACGCGGCGAAGCCGGGCGCGGGAAGAAGAAGGATCGCAGGGGCGCCGACCTCATCGGAGCCAAGCTGAAGGGTGCCGACCTGCGGGGCGCCAACCTGAGGGGGGCCTACCTCATCGGGGCCGATCTGCGAGGCGCCGACCTCAGGACGGCCGACCTCATCGGAGCCGACCTCAGGGGCGCGGACCTCTCGGGCGCCGACCTCACCGGGAGCATCTTCCTCATCCAGTCCCAGCTGGACGCGGCCAAGGGGGATGCCCGGACCGCGCTGCCTCCGTCACTCACCCGACCGGCCCACTGGTAGCCCGGCCCTCCACCCACCCACCCACCCGGCCCAGGCTCAGCGGAGGCCCTGGCCGCTCGCCTCCGGATGACTCCACGGCCGACCGGCTTCCCAGGGAAAGCCGGATGCTTCACCGCCGGGGCATCCGCTCCTCCGCACGACGGGTCAGGGTGGGATACAGGCACGCGGTCGCCACCAGTGACGCGACCCCCGCCAACGCCATCGCCGCGGAGACCGGTACGAACTCGGCCAGCGTTCCCGTCCCCGAACCCGCGGATCCGCCGGTCGCCCAGCAACTCCCCGTCCACCGCCCAGGACTGCCGCCAGACAACCCGCCCCGACACCCTCGGCGGCCTGGCCCGCAGTCCCAGCCACTGCGTGAGCGCCACCAGCACGCCGAGCGCCGCGCCCGACCACAGTGCCGCGTACGGCCCGGCCACGGCGAGCAGCGTCCCGGCGAGGGCGAATCCGGTGATCTGCATGGCGCCGACCGCGATGTTCAGCGCCGAGCGGCCCAACACGTAGCCGTTACCCGGCAGCAGGTCGGCCAGCAGCCCCTGGCGTGCGCCGCCCGCGACGGCGTCGAACAACCCGCACGTCATGACCAGCGCCAGCATCCCCCACACCGGCAGCACTCCGATGGCGAGCATCGCGACCGCGGCCGCCCTCGCCAGATCCCACGAGACCAGCAGCGCCCGGGGCGACAGTCCGTCGGCCAGCCCTCCGAGTGTCAGCGCGCCGACGGCCTGCGGCAGGAAACCCGCGAGGTAGGCGATCGCGGCCAGGAACGGCGACCCGGTGCGGGCGTAGACGAGCGTGGACAACGCCAGGCTTTCCATGATCTTGCCCATGACGCTCGCGGCCTGCGCGGCGAACAGCGTCCTGAACTGGCCGACGGCGAAGAGCTCCCGATAGGTGTTCACGCACCGGAGCATGCGGGCCGATCCGTGCGGCGGGCTACTGTTTCGTCAGGAGGCGAAACTTGGCCTATCTGGAGTGCACCCCCGAGGATCTGGCGCGTACCCGCTTCGTGATGTCGCCGATGGCGCAGGTGGTCACCGCCCTGCCCCTGCTCGCCGGTATCCGGTCCTCGCCGGGAATGTCGCGGTGGACGGCCAGGGTGCGGGACCGCTACGAGGCGCTCGTCGCCGCTGACCCCGTCCTGCGTGCCCTGGTCGACCTGCTGGTGGTCACCGACTACGTGCCCGACTTCTTCTGCGTGCCGCCACCCCGCGCGGACACCACGTTCGCCCAGGAGGCGCTGGCCGTGCGGCACACCCCGTACCACAAGGCCCGCGCCGACCTGGAGCTGAGTTACCGGGGCCGGCCGACGGCTGCGGCACTGGACGTGCCCGACGTCGCCGAGCGGGTCGCCGAGAGCCTGGTCGCCGTGTGGAGCGCGCTGATCGAACCCGACTGGCCGAGGACGCGCGCGCTGCTGGAGCGTGACATCGTGCGGTGGGCGGGACGGCTGGCGGTGTACGGCTGGGCCGAGGTGTTCGAAGGACTGGACGTGCAGATTTCACTGGAGGGCGAGCGGATCCTGCTCGGCCGGATCAGCGGCGCCTCGCACCGGCTGGGCGGTGTCGGCCTGGTCCTGATGCCCAACGCGTTCGGCGGGAGGATCGTCTACCTCGACCCGCCGCGCGCCTTCGGGCTCACCTATCCCGCGCGGGGTGTGGCCGCGCTGTGGGAGAGCCGGGCACCCGCGCCCGACAGCCTGGCCGCGCTGCTCGGCAGGGGCAGGGCCGCGGTGCTGCTGGAGCTGGCGACGCCCGCGAGCACCAGCCAGCTCGTCGCCAGGCTGGGCATGACGCTCGGCGGCGTCGGCGACCACCTCGCGGTGCTCAGGCGATCGGGGCTGGTCTCGCGCGGCAGGAGCGGGCGGTCGGTGCTCTACACGCGTACCCCGATGGGCGACGCCCTGACGGAGTGGAACGCGTGAACATCGAGGCACCGTACGGCGCCGAGAAAGGCGCACGTGCCCGCTCCGGTCCCGCGGGCCTCAGGTCAGCTCGCCGAGACCCTGAGAACGATCTTTCCTCGTACGTGGCCGGTCTGGCTCAGCCGGAACGCCTCGGCCGCATCGGACAGGTCCAGGACGGTCGCGATCTCGGGGACGGCCAGGCCGCCCTCGATCATCCGTCGCAGTTCGTCGAGGTCCTCCGTGCTCGGCCGGGCGAACACGAAGGTGCCGCCGTGCTCCATAACGCCGTCGTTGGTGAGCGAGACGACCCGTCCCCCGGCGTCCTCGCGCAGCAGGCCGAGGGACGAGACCAGTTCCTCGCCGCCGTACATGTCCATGATCGCCGTGACCCCTGTCGGTGCCAGCGAGCGCACCCGTTCTTCGAGGCCGGGACCGTAGGTGACGGGTTCGGCGCCGAGACCTCGCAGGTAGTCGTGGTTGCGGGCCGAGGCGGTGCCGATGACGCGCGCCCCCAGGGCTGCGGCGACGCCCACGGCGAACGATCCGACGCCGCCCGCAGCGGCCTGCACCAGTACGGTGTCACCGGATCCCACCCGCAGCGCGTGGACGAGTGATTGGTAGGCGGTGAGACCGGCGATCGGAACGGTGGCCGCCTGCTCCCAGCTCAGGTTGGCGGGCTTGCGGGCGATGGTGCGCAACGGCGCGGCCACCCGCTCGGCGTAGGTTCCCCGCCCGATGGAGTCCTCGCGCACATACCCGATCACCTCGTCCCCTACCTCGAAGCCGGTGACCGTCGGGCCGACCTCCGCGACCACCCCGGCGACGTCCCAGCCGGGGATGACGGGGAAGTGGACGTCGAAACGGCTGTCCAGATGCCCGGAGGCCGTCTGCCAGTCGACCGGGTTGACCGAGACCGCCTTCACGTCGATGAGAACGGACTCCGGGCCGAGCTTCGGCTCGGGAACGTCCTCCAACTCCAGGACCTCCGGCCCGCCGTAACGCCGGTAAACGATCGCTTTCATCCCCCTGCTTTCCAGAACACACACCGGCCCGCGCGCAGCACGGCACCATAGGGCGTTTCATGACATCGAACAGCTGTGAATCTTAGGGCGTTTCACATCGAATCCAGCGAGAGACACGCGTTCTCGTACGAGCTCAGCGCCCGCACCACCGGCCCATTCCTGTCTGGAGTGGGGCTACGGGGCGAGTACCTGGCGGACGCCGAGTCCCCGCCCTCAGGTGTAGTAGCCCTCCACCGGGACACGCGCCTCAGCGAACAGCGCGGGACCCTCCTGGGACACCTGCGGCCAGCCGCCTCCCGGCTTGAGGCCCGCGAGTTGCTCGTTGGAGAGCGCGAACACGACGCGGCCGAGACCGGACCGTTCGATGGCGCCCGCGCACATGGGGCAGGGCTGGCAGCTGGTGTACATGGTCGTGGCCGCCGCGACGTCGGGGGGGAGCTCGCGGGCCGCCCACCTGGCCAGCTTCAGCTCGGGGTGGGCGCTGATGTCGCGGTCGCTGAGAACCGTGTTGTGCTCCTCGACCAGGACCGTACCGTCCGGGCCCACCAGCAGCGACCCGAAAGGGGCGTCTCCGGTCGCCCGCGCTTTGGCGGCGAGTTCGATCGCCCTGCGGAGATGCTTCTCGTCGTCGTGCGTCATGATCGTCCTGTTCGTGGTCGATGGGTGTTCAGTGGAATCTAGTGTGGACTCCCGGGCGTTTACGCCCGGGAGGAAACGACAGCGCGGGAGGGCCTCCAGGCCCGAACGGTGCCGTGACGACCGGTTCATGTGAGCGGATCAGTCCGGCCGTTTCTGGTTTTCGATGTACTCCTTGATGATCGACAGTGGGGCGCCGCCTCCGCAGGAGGCGGCGACGTAGGGCGGGGACCACAAGTGCCCGCCCCACAGATATCGACGCGCGTACGGGCCGAACTCTTCGCGCAGCAGCCGGGCCGAGACGCCCTTGAGGGAGTTGACCAGGACCGGCAGGGCCACTGTGGGCGGGTAGCCGACGGGCAGGTGCACATGATCGTGCTCGCCGTTGACCTCGACCGGGACGGCGCCGACGTTGTCGCATACCTCGATCATGATGGCTTCACCGCGGTGCGGCAGCTCGTCGGTGAATACTTTCCGCCGGTATGTGGGAGTGAAGACTAACTGCGCATGGAGGCTGTAGACGACGGTGCGGCCCCTGCGGATATCGGGATCAGGATTTCACTGCGGCGACAGGGGCCGATGGGTAGTGTGTGCGATTGTGAAACTGGTGGTGCGGGTGAAGCTCCTGCCAACGCCCGAGCAGGCGACGGCGCTGGAGGCGACCCTGCGCGCGGTCAACACGGCCGCCTGCCAGGTCTCCCGCCAAGCCCACGAGCAGCGCACGTTTCGCAACTACGACCTGCGCAAGCACACCTACACGCAGATCAAGGACAGGTACGGGCTGGCCGCCCAGGCCGCGCAGCACGTCGTCAAGAAGGTCGCCGACGCCTACGCCACCCTGCACGCCAACCTCCGAGCAGGGAACCTGGGCAAGGCGGGCTCTGCCCGCCGGGCACGGGCCCAATCCACGCCGATCGTCTTTCGCGCCGACGCCGCCCAGCCGTTCGACGACCGCTGCCTGTCCTGGCAGCTCGACGCGCGGACGGTGTCGATCTGGTCGGTGGCCGGCAGGCTGAAGAACCTTCAGTTCACCGCGTCCGCCCAGCAGCTCACGACCCTGTCGGCCCACCGCAGGGGCGAGTCCGATCTGGTCTACCGCGACGGCAGGTGGTTCCTGATCGCGACCTGCGAGGTGCCCACCCCCCGCGTCAAGGACCCCGGCGCCTTCCTGGGGGTGGATCTGGGCATCGTCAACCTCGCCACCACCAGCGACGGCACCCGTCACTGCGGCAAAGCGCTGAACGCGGTCAGGCACCGCCAACGCGAGCTACGCCGCCGCCTGCAGTCCAAACGCACCAAATCCGCCAAGCGGCTACTCAAACGGCGCCGCCGCAAAGAAGCGCGATTCGCCACCAACACCAACCATGTCATCGCCAAGCAGATCGTGACCGAGGCAGAACGCACCGGCTCCGGCATCGCCCTGGAAGACCTCCAGGGCATCCGGGACCGGGTACGGCTTCGCAAGCCCCAGCGGGTCACGCTGCATTCCTGGAGCTTCCACCAACTAGGGAGCTTCATCGGCTACAAGGCGGCCCGGGCCGGGGTCGCTGTCATCTACGTCGATCCGGCTTTCACCTCCCAGCAGTGCTCCTCGTGTGGGCAGGTGGACCGCAAGAACCGGCTCGATCAAGCCTCTTTCTCGTGTACGTCGTGCGGCTTCGCTGAGCACGCGGACGTCAACGCAGCCCGCAACATCGCCGCACGCGGTGAGACGGGCTGGGCAGTGAGTCACGCTGCCTGACGCGGACCGGACCGTCGAAGCCATCGACGGCGAGGAACTGCAAGCTCAGTCGTCCACGGCCGAGAAGCTGACGTCCCAATGGGCCGCCACGGTCGCGAGCGCCTGCCAGGCCACCTCCGGGTGGCGCGTCTCCTGCGGGTCGCCGTTGAACGGATCGAGCACGACACTGTCGGCGCCGAGCAGGCGCAACTGTTCGAGGTCGTCGATGACCTGGTCGATCGTGCCCTCGCCGGCGAGACGCCCCGGAGCGGTGATCGGGGCCTGCGTGAGCCGCAGGACGATGCGGGGTGCGAAGCCCGGCACCGGCCGCCGTTCCTCGTCCGCGATGACCTTCAGCCGGTCCACCCCTTCGCGCAACCGGTCGAGGGGGAGGCGAAGCGGGTGCCACGCCTCTCCGAGGCGTACCGCCCGGCGCAGTCCCACGTCGCCGTTGCCGCCGACCCAGATCGGTATCCGCCCGGCCTGGTAGTCCTCGTCGTTCTCCCAGGCGGCGCGTATCACCCGGAGGTGATCGTCGGTCAGCGCCCCGCGCCGCTCGAAAGGAACCCCGAGCGCCTCGAACTCCTGACGCGCCCAGCCGACGCCCACGCCGAGGACGAGCCGCCCGCCGCTGAGCCGGTTGAGGTTGGCCGCCATGCGGGCGACGAGCAGCGGGTGGCGGTACGGCACGATGAGCACCGTGGTGCCGAGCCTGATCCCGTCGGTCACCCCGGCCAGCCAGGACAGGGTGGTGAAGGGCTCGTAGAACGGCGACGGATACTGCTCGGCGACGTCCGGGGTGATCACGACGTGGTCCGAGACCATGAGCAGGTGAAAGCCCAGGCCCTCCACCGTTCGCGCCCAGCCGCGCAACACACCGGGGTCGGTGCCCGGTCCGAAGTTCAGTACGTTGACGCCTACTCTCACCATCTCAGGTTATCGAGTGATCGTTCACAACGGAACGCCTTTACGATGTAGATCAATATATGTCCGCAACGCCGGCGAAAGAGCGGGGCGGGGATTCTAGCCGACGACGCCTCACCGGCGGACGGGCGCGATGCGGTTCCCGGCGCGAGTGTGTGCAATGGGTCCATGGCTGCCGTACCGATATGGACCGACCTGCTCAAGACCCGATCCGCCCTCTGCCTGGGAATCGCCCCCTCCCCCAAGTGGCTGGAGGCGTGGAGGATGGACGACGACGTGGACGGGGCCCGGCGGATGTGCGGGGTGGTGCTGGAGGCCGCGGGCGAGCGGGTGTCCGTCTACCGGATCCAGGTCCCGTTCTTCACCCGCTTCGGCACCCCGGGCATGGACCTGCTGCGCGAGGTCGTCGACGGCGTGCACGAGCGGGGCTCACTCGCCGTGCTGGACGCGAAGGTGTGCGACGCCGACGACACGATGGACTCCTACGCCGACCTCTACCTCGGTCCCGGCAGCGTGCTGGGCGGGGACGCGGTGACGGCGAACCCGTTCATGGGCTTCGCCGCCCTCGATCCCCTGCTGCGCCGGGCCCGTGACAGCGGGACCCTGGTCATGGTGCTCGTCCGCACCTCCAACCACGCGGCCGGCGGGGTCCAGGGCGCCGTGACCGGGTCGCGCACCGTCGCGCAACGCACCGCCGACGAGGTGCGGGAGTGGAACGACGAGCACGGCGTGGCCGCCGCGGCCGTGGTCGGGGCCGGCCGCGAGGAGGCGACCGACCTGGTGGCCCGCATGCCGTCGGCGGTCGTGGAACTGCCGGGCCTGGGCAGGACCGGACGCGAGACCCGCGACCTTCTCGCCGTCGCCGCCGAGGCTCCCGGACGTGCCGTCCTGCCGGTCACGACCGGGGTGCTGCGACACGGGCCCGGCGTCGCCGCGCTGAGCGCGAGCATCGCGGCCTGGCGAAAGGAGATCGACGCCGGGGTCCCGGCGTGCTGATCGAACTCCGGCCCGGCACCTCCGCCGAGGTCGCCGAGGAGGTGGCGGCGCTGACCGGGGCGCACGAGGACGTCGCCGCCTGGCCGGTCAGGCTGGCCGGTCGGGTCTTCGTCGTGGCGAGCGGCGACGAGTCCCTCGCCCGCGTACCCGCCTCGCCCGCCGTGCTGGCCCGTCGCCCGACCCCTGAGGGCCACTGGCTGGTACGGCGGGAAAGCGGGGTGGCACCGAGCGAGGTGGCGATCGGCGACGGGGTGGTGGGGGGAGATCGGCTGTGGTGGGCGGCGGGGCCGTGCGCGCTGGAGTCGGCCGAGGACGCGGTCGAGACGGCCCTGGCGGTCAAGGCGCAGGGGGCGCACGCCCTACGGGCCGGGCTTTCCAAGACGCGCAGCAGCCCCTACCACTTCCCCGGCAAGGGCAGGCGTGGCCTGGAGGCGCTCGCGGAGGTCCGGCGGGCTGCGGCCATCCCCGTGATCACCGAGGTGTGCGACCCGCGCGAGGTGGAGGCGGTCGCCGAGATAGCAGACTGCCTGCAGGTGGACGGGCGACAGCTGGACAACCGCCCGCTCCTCGCCGAACTGGGCGCCCAGCCCAGGCCGGTACTGCTGATGCGGGGGCCTCGGGCGAGCCTGGACGACTGGCTGCGGGCCGCGGAGTTCGTCCTCACCCGGGGCAACGATGCCGTGGTGCTCTGCGCGGGCGCCTCGGGAACCCCGCCGCAGCCCGGGTTCGGGGCGATCGCCGCGCTGCGCGCCCGCACCGACCTGCCGGTGGTCTTCGACCCCAGTCACAGCACCGGCTCGGCCTCGCTGGTCGCCCCGGCCTCACTGGCGGCCGCGGCGTACGGCACGGACGGGCTGCTCATCGAGTCGTGTCCGAGGCCGGAAAGGATGTACCGGCCTGGCGACGCGGCGCACATGTTCCCACCCGAGTCCCTCGCGGACCTGGTCGCCGCCTGCGAGCGGGCCCGGGACTCCGCACGATCCCTGGCGGTTCCGCGATGACCGTTTCCTCGACCTCTGCGAGCTCTGCGACTTCCATGACCTCAGTGACCTCGACAACCCCGACTGTGACCTCGGCGACCTCGGCGCGTGCCGCGTCTCCCCCGTCCCCCGCGGTCCATCCCGCGAGCTGGCTGGTGCCGCTGCACCGGCCGGAACGACCCCGCGCGAGGCTGGTCTGCGTACCCAACGCCGGAGGCGGCGCCACGACGTTCCGCGGCTGGGCCGACCTGCTCCCCGGTGACGTGGAACTGTGGGCGGTGCGCTCGCCGGGCAGGGAGACCCGCATCTCGGAGAAGCCTCGGCACAGGCTGTCGATGATCGTCGACCCGGTGATCGACGGGCTGTCGCGCCTGGAGACGCTGCCGTTCGCGCTGTTCGGGCACAGCATGGGCGCGCTGGTGTCGTTCACGGTGACGCGGCGGCTGCGCTCGCGCGGGTTGCCGGGCCCCGGACGGCTGTTCGTGTCGGGCTGGAACGCCCCTCAGGTTCGCGACGGCATGCCGCGGCTCGGGCAACTCGGTGACGAGGACCTGATGCGGGTGCTGCACCGGCTGGACGGCATCCCCCCGGAGGTGATCGGCAACGCGGAGCTGATGAGCCTCATCATGCCGGTGCTGCGGGCGGACCTGAACGCCGCCGAGTCCTACGTCCACGAGGACGAGCCACCGCTCGCCTGCCCGATCTCGGTGTTCGGCGGGAACGGGGACCCGACCACGACGGCGGCCGGGTTGAGCGCGTGGAGCGCGCAGACAGGGGCGGCGTTCCGGCTGCGACTGCTGCCAGGTGGGCACTTCTTCATCCACACCCAGCGCCGCACCATGCTGCGCGCGATACGGGAGGATCTCGGCACCTGCCGCTGAGCCCGCCGAGGGCGTACCGGAAGGAGCTCGGCACCTGCCGGCTGTGCCCGCCCTGCGGTGTCCGAGGAGGAGCTCGGCACTGCCGCTGAGCCCCTGCCCTGCGGTGTCCGAGGAGGAGCTCAGCGCTTCTTGCCGACGAGTTTTCCCATGGACAGGGTGGCCTCGGCGCCGTAGAAGCGGCCGACGCGCTCGACCTCCTTCTCCAGCTCCTCGCTCTGGCCGGAGTCGAGCTTGACGAACGACTCCAGCTTGATCTCGACCTTGCCGCCCTTCTCCCTGCGCTCCCACATCCCGGCCACGACCCCGTCGACGAGCATGATCTGGTGGGCGACCGCGCCCTCGTACCTGCCCCTGCCGTGCTCGAAGACGCGAGCGGCGGTGTCCTTGGGCACGACGACCTCCTTGGGGCCGCTGCCGAGGACGTACGCCTCGTACTGCGGCAGCAGCCGCACGCAGCTGGGGTCGGACGGCCAGCGGCCCTCGTCGGCGGCGAGGACGTACGCCTTGCGTCCCTCGACCTCGACCTGGGCGACCTCCTCGCCGAGCGACTCCAGCGCCTCGCGCGCCTCGGGCGGCCTGAGCGCGAACCAGCGGGCCAGGTCCTGGTGGGTGGCGGGACCGTACGCGCGCAGGTAGCGGCGCACGATCTCCATCGCCGACTCCTCTGGGTCCGGCTGGTCCTTCACCTCGGCCTTCAGCCCCGCCCACCGGTCGGGCCTGACATAGGTGACCTTGGCTCCGCGTACCGGCCCGAAACAGAGCACGCCGAGGTAGGCGACGGGACGCAGCAGCTCGCCCCAGTTGGAGGCGAGCTTGTCCTTCGCCCACGCTCCGACGCGGCCGGAGACCTCCCCGGCGAGCTCCTCGCGGGTGAGGCACTCGCCGTCCAGCGCGTCGCGAACCGCGTCGACGAACGCCTCGCCCTGCTTGGCGGTGAGCCCGTGGTGGGCGTGCCAGCTGTCCTTGGCGCGCCAGTAGGGCTTCCAGCGCATCGCGGCCATCCACAGGGCCAGCTCGTCGGCGGCGTGCACGTGCAGGGTGCCGCGCAGGCTGTACGTCTTGACCAGGCGCTTCTTGTCGTACAGCTCCGCGCGCACCTGCTCCTGCGTGGCGTCCTTCACCCGTGCCCCGATGGCCAGCTCGGCCGCGGCGGCGACCTGCGACTGCACCCCGCACACGTCGCGCACGGGTTTGCGCAGGTCGCCGGAGACGGGTTTCACGAGGTGATGGCGGGCCAGCCGCCGCGCGTGGACCTGATCCCAGGTGAGTGAGTTCATGGTCGACGCTTCTACCCCATGGGATGGAGCCGAACCTGGACGTGCTTGACACCGTTGATGACGGGAGAGCGCAGATAGTCGGGCGGCCCGAGCAGTTCCGCCCCCGAGACCGAGTTCGCGAGCTCGTCCAGGAAGACGGTGAGTTCCAGCTCGGCGAGGGCGGCTCCCAGGCAGAAGTGCGGGCCGGAGCCGAACGCGACGTGCCCGCTGCGGGAGCTGCGCGGACGCCCGACGTCGAACACCTCGGGAGAGTCGAACACCCGCTCGTCACGGTTGGCCGAGGTGTGCCAGATGACGACGTCCTGGCCCTCGTGAATGGTCTTGCCGTGCAGCTCGGTCTCGCGGGCCGCACGGCGCAGCACGTGGCGGCTGGGTGAGGTCCAGCGCAGCAGCTCGCCCACCGCGTTGGGCACCAGCTCGGGTTCCTTGCGCAGCCGGTCCCACTGGTCGGGGTGCTCCATGAAGGCGAGCAGTCCCCCGACCGCGGCGTGCCGGGTGGTCTCGTTCCCGCCGAGCATCAACACGTCGAAGAAGAGCAGGCACTCCTCCTCGCTCAGCACCCCCGCGTCCTGGGAGCGGGCGAGCAGGCTGACGATGTCGTCGCCGGGCGACCTGCGGCGTTTTTCCACCAGGCCCTGGCAGTACAGCAGGAGCTGGCCGTGCGCCTGGGCGGCGTTGGCGCGCACGTCGGAGGTCATCTGGTACTCGCTGTCGTGCGAGCCGAACGCCGTGGAGGTGAGCCTGAGCATCAGGTCCCAGTCCTGGCGCGGCACGTCGAGCAGCGCGGAGATGCCCGCGACGGGCAGCGCCGCCACGACGGTGGCGAAGTCGCACTCCCGGCGTTCCAGCGCGTCGGCGAACACGTCCTTGACGACCGAGCGCAGGTACGGCTCCAGGGCGGCGATCGCCCGGGGGGTGAAGCACTTGTTGACCAGCTTGCGCAGCTCGGTGTGGCGGGGCGGGTCCGTCGTGTTGATCATCTTCCCGGATCCCTGGTCACCGGTGTTGCGGTGCGGGCCGAGGGTGTTGGTCTGGTTGGAACTGAAGGTCTGGGGGTCCTTCTGGACGTTCACACAGTCCTCGTAGCGGGTGACCGACCAGAAGCCGGGCTCCCTGCCGTCGGGGTTCCAGTAGAGCGGGTCGTTGTCTCGCAGGTGGCGGAAGACCTCATGGGGTCTGTCGCCGACATGCAGATCGGCATCGGCCAGATCGACATCAGTCATTTAGGAACTTCCCATTCCTCGGAGAATTTTCCGGCAGAAGTCATCTCGCCGGCGGGATGGCTCGATTACCGGCGGGCCCGATTACCTGCGGGGCGGCCTCGATTAACCCGCGTACCGCCCCGATTAAGGCGAGTGCGGGATTATAGGCCGCCTTCCGGAGACCTGTCCGAGCGTTTTTTCCTGTTTCCGGTGACATGGTTATCGTCCTCCCATGGTTCTACGTGTCAAGCTCGCCCTGTCATTGCTCACGGCCGCCGCCCTGGTGGGAGGTGCTTCACCACCGGCTTCCCCGGTGGTGGAACGACCCGTCGCCGAGGAGGCCGCGCGGCCGTTCGCGATGCAGGACTTCATGACCACGAAGAAACTCGGTCAGGTCGTGCCGTCCCCCGACGGTAAATCGGTGGCGGTGGTCGTGAAACGCGGCCCGAGCGAGTCGAGCAGATATGGGGCATCATTTGTCGACGGAAACGAGCGCGCGGACATCTGGATAGTGGACGGCCAGGGCCCGGCGCGCGACGTGACGCACGGCGCGAAGGACGGCACCGGCCACTACAACCCGGTGTGGTCGCCCGACGGGCGCATGCTCGCCTTCGCCTCCACCCGGGGCGGCGACGACGTGTTCCTGCACGTGTGGGACCGCGAGACGGGCGAGACCCGCAAACTGACCCCGCGCGGGGTGCAGACGATGACGAACGCCTCGGGCTACCTGATCCAGTGGCTGGACGAGCGGCGGGTGATCGCCCCGATGGTGAACGCCGGCCGCTGGGCGCTGGAGTACGGCCAATGGCTGGAGGCCCAGCGCGTCGCCCCGAAGCAGTGGGCGAAGGTCGAGCAGGGCAAGGAGGCCACCGCCTCGGTGCTCGACAGCTCCACCGCCCAGGGCCAGGACAAGCTGGACGAGGAGATCGCCGTCATCGACGCCGTCACCGGAAAGCTCACCTCGGCCGGCCCCGCCCGTACCTACACGGCGGGCAACCTGGTGGCCGATCCGACCGGACGCCTCATCGCCCGGGTGGACGACCTCGGCCCCACCCCGGCGGTCGCCGGGCAGCTCAAGCGTGTCCTGGAACGGCGCACCCAGCTCGCGATCGCCTCCGCCTCCGGCGGGCAGCCGCGCGTGGTGACCGAGGTGCCGAACCCCTCGGTCACCGTGCAGCCCCGCTGGGCCGCCGACGGCTCCCGGCTGCTGGTCGTCGGCAAGACCACCCCCGAGACACCTGACCCGTTCACCGCCTACCTCGTACCCGCCGCCGACGGGAAGGCCACACCGCTCGCCGCCGACCGGCTCGTCGCGACGGGCCTGCTGTGGGGCGCCGGGACCCCGCTGGTGCGCGGATCAAAGGTCGTCGATGCTGTGAACCCGATGGCCCGCCAGGACTGGTGGGCGTTCGATCCCGCCGACCCGGCCGCCGCGCCGCGCGACCTCACCTCGCGGTTCAAGGTCCCGCCGCTGGAGCTGGTACCGGTGCCCGGCGGCGTGCTGGGCGTGGCCGACGGGCGCGCCTGGCTGATCGACCCGCGTACCGGAAAGACGCGCGACCTGAACGCAGGCGGTGCCGCTCCACTGGCGGAGCTGGCCTGGCCGCTGGACGACAACGTCAAGCGCAACGGTGTGCGGCCCACCGACCGGGGAGGGGCCGAGCCGGCCAACCCCCGCCTCGACCACGACTTCCCCGTGGTGCTCGCCCGGGACGCCAAGGGCGGCCTGTACGAGTTGGCGCCCGGCGCCTCACCGGTGCTGACCCCGCTCCCGCTGCCGCACCCCGAGGCGGGCGTCGCCGGATACTCCCCCGCGAGCCGCACCGCGGTCTTCGGCGCGGGCGGCGACCAGGGCACCGCGCTGTGGACCTCCCAGGCGGGCCGCCACACCCAGCGGCTCTCGCTGAACGGCCACCTCGCCCAGGTGACTCCTCCGAAGCGCGAACTCATCACCTACAAGGGGGCGGACGGGGAGAAGCTCACCGGCGCGCTGCTGCTGCCGCCGGACCATCGCGACGGGCAGCGCCACCCGCTCGTGGTCAACGTGTACGGCACCAGGATCGTCTCCACCTTGGCGGACGTGCCGGAGTTCCAGGTGAACAACCCGAGTTACCTCACCCTGCAGTTCCTCGCGGCCGAGGGTTACGCCGTGCTCGTCCCCTCCATCCCCCGCCCCCAGGGCAAGGCCGCGGCCGAGCCGATGACCTGGCCCACCAAGCCGATCATGAACGCGGTGGACGCCGCGATCGACGAGGGCGTGGCCGACCCGAAGCGGCTCGCGGTGCTGGGACACTCCTTCGGCTCCTACAACGTGCACAGCCTGGTGACGCAGACCGACCGCTTCAAGGCGGCGATCGCGATCTCCGGCTTCTCCAACGTGATCAGCAGCTACGGCGTGTTCGACTCCCGCTTCCGCTACACGCCCCGCGCGCAGGAGTGGTTCGCGCCCGCCTACATCGAGGACCCCGCGTTCGAGTTCGGGCTGGGCAAGCCGCCGTGGGAGGACCCGCAGAGGTACGTGCGCAACAGCCCGCTCCTGCACGCGGGCAAGATCAAGACGCCGGTGCTCATGCTGCACGGCGAGCGTGACTACCTGACCCACACCGGCTCGGAGGAGATGTACACCGCGCTGGCCAGGCAGGCCAAGAAGGTACGGCTGGTCAGCTACTGGGGCGAGGCGCACATGCCGTACTCGATGATCTCCCCCGCGAACTTCCAGAGCATGATCGAGCAGGAGCTGGAGTGGCTCCGCCTGAACCTGCCCGGAGGCACCCCGTGAGACTCTTCTCGCCCGCCCAGGAACGGGCCTGGCTGGAACACCGGATTCGCGGCGACGCCGTACCCGACGGGATCTCCCTGCGGCTGCGGCTGACCGGCCCCCTCGACGAGAAGGCGCTGGGCTCGGCGCTCGGCGACCTGGCCGCGCGGCACGAGGTGCTGCGCTGGACCCTGCCCACCCGTGGCGACGGGCCTCGCCCGGTGGTGTCGGCCGGGGCTCTGCCCGCGCCCCGCGTGGTGCCGGTCGCACCGGAGAGGCTCGGCGCGGCGCTGGCCGAGGTGGAGTCCCGGCCGTTCGACCCGGTGACCGGGCCGCTGGCGCGCGTCTCCCTGCTCGCGCTCGGCCCCGAGAAGCACGTGCTGGTGGTGCGCATGCACCCGTGCGTCGCGGACGAGGGCTCGGTCGCGGTGCTCGCCGCCGACCTGGCCGAGTTGTACCGGGCCGGGGCCGAGGGCGACTCCCCGCGCCTGCCCGGTACGCCCCGCGTACCCGGCAGGGACGACTTCCCCCGTCCGGACGCGAAGGACCTCGACACGAACGACCTCGACACGAAGGCTCCCGGCGCGTCGGCGTCGCTCCCCGGCGTCCGAGACTCGGCGCCGGTTCGCGGCCGAGACGCCGCACCCGCCGACCTCCTGGCGGCCCGGCCGCGAACCGGCAGCGGCTCCGCAGTGATCGGCGACGACAGGCGGGAGTTCTGGCGCGAGGCGCTGCGAGACGTGCCGCCGCTGGAGGTGGCCACCGACCGGCCACGCCCCGGGCACCGCTCCGGCGCGGGCGGGGCGCACCGCTTCGAGGTGGTCGTACCGTCCGAGCTGGGCTACCCCTCCCTCGCGGTGCTCGCGGCGTTCGCCGTCCTGCTGTCGCGTTGCTCGGGCCAGGAGCGGTTCACGATCGGCGCGCACGCCCCGGGGCGTGTCTCGGGGCTGCTCGGCGGGGAGCCGAACGAGTTCGCGGGCACGGCCGGGCCGCTGGACGACCTCGCCCCCCTGCCGGTGGACCTGTCGGGCGACCCGGACCTCGCCACCCTCTCCGCCCGGCTGGGGCGGGCCGTGGACGACGCCTGGCGGCACCGGCTGCCCCTGCAGGACCTGGTCTCCGCCGTCGCGCCGCCCCGTGACCCCAGCCGGGGCGCGCTGTTCGACGTGGCGTACGGCGTCGTGTCCCCTCCGGCCTCGTACGAGGCGGCGGGCCTGCGCCTCGAACCGCTCGGCGACGAGGAGCCCGCCGCCCGGCGTACGGCCTGCGACCTGGACCTGCGTCTCACCGCGGAAACACCGGACAGGACCGGAACCAAGAACGGCGAAGGCCGGAGAAACGGGGCCGGAGAAGGAACAGGGATCGGGAACGGAGAAGGCACCGAGGACGGCCACCTGTTCCAGGCGACGCTGACGTACGCCACCGACGTCTTCGACCACGCCACGATCGAACTGATGGCCGCCCGCCTGACCCGGCTACTCGGTGAGATGGCCCGCTCCCCCGCGCGGCCGGTGCTCGACCTGCCACTCGACGACCGCTCAGGACCGATCGCGGGCCCGCCCGCGGCGGTGGACCTGGACTCTTCGGACTCCACCCTGGCCGCGCTGATCGCCGCCCAGGCCCGGCGCACCCCTGAGGCGACGGCCGTGGACGGGGACGACGAGCGGCTCACCTACCGCGAGCTCGACGAACGCGCCCGTGAGCTGGCCGGATGGCTCGCGGCCGAGAGGGTGGGCCCCGGCACCGTGGCCGCGATCTGCCTGCCGCGCTCGGCCCGCCTGGTCACGGTCGTGACCGGGGTGCTGTACGCGGGCGGCGCGTTCCTCGCTCTCGACCCGTCCCAACCGGCCCCCAGGCTGGAGTACCTGCTGTCCGACGCGGCGGCGGCCGTCCTGGTGAGCACCGGGGAAATCCTCGGCGGCCTGCCCGAGGGCGGGGGGCGCCGCCTCGACCTCGACCGGCGCGACCCCGCTCCCCTTCCCCTCGACCGTCTCGCCCCCGGCCCGCCCGGCCCTGCCGGACCCCACGACCTCGCGTACATGATCTACACCTCGGGCTCGACCGGCCTGCCCAAGGGGGTGCTGCTTGAGCACTCCGGCGCGTGCAACCTGGTCATGGCCCTCGCCCCCGAGCTGGGGATCGGTCCCGGGGTGCGGCTGCTGCAGTTCGCACCGCCGACCTTCGACGCCTGGGTGTGGGAGGTGTTCACCACGCTGGTCTCCGGGGGCACCCTGTGCGTGCCGGAGGCGGGGAACATCCTCGTCGGCCGGGCGCTGAGCAGGTGCCTGTCGGAGCGCGAGGTGAACGCCGTGCTGCTGCCCCCCTCGGTGATCGCGACGCTGCCCGGCGACGACCCGCTGCCCGGCCTGCGGGTGCTGGTCACCGGCGGCGAGGCGTGCATTCCCGACCTGGTGGAGCGCTGGGGCACCGGCCGGCGCATGGTCAACGCCTACGGGCCGACCGAGGCGACCGTCATCGCGACCCTGGCCGACTGCTCACCCGGTGAGGGCGTACCGCCGATCGGGCTGCCCATGGCTGGAGCGTACGCGCTGGTGCTGGACGCCGCCGGACGCGTCGCACCGTGGGGGGTGCCCGGGGAGCTGCACGTCGGCGGCGCGGGCGTGGCACGCGGCTACCACCGGCGGCCCGCGCTGACCGCCGAACGGTTCGTCCCTCTCGCCGGACGACCACCCACGGCACCGGACACATCCTCACCTTCGGCCCTGGATGGACCCCCACCCTCGGCGCCGGACGGGCCTTTCCCTTCGACGTCAGACGGTTCGTCCCTCTCGGGTTCGAATGTTCCCTCCCCCTCGGTGCCGGGCGGGCCGCCTCCGGTGTGCGGCGGGCGGCTCTATCGGACCGGTGACCTGGTACGGCAGCGCTCCGACGGCCGCCTCGACTTCATCGGCCGGGTGGACCACCAGGTCAAGCATCGCGGTTACCGGATCGAGCTGGGCGAGATCGAGCAGACGCTGCGGGCCTGTCCCGGCGTGGACGACGCGGCGGTGACCCTGGAAGACGAGCAACTGGTGGCCTACGTGGCCGCCTCCACCTCGGACTCCACCGCCGCGTCCGGCGCGGGATCCACCGCGACCGCCACCTCCGCGATGACGATGACGGCGAAGGACGTCAGGGCGTGGACGACCGGGCGGCTGCCCGGCTACATGGTGCCGGGGACCGTGCACGTGCTGGACGAGTTGCCGCTGACCACCGCGGGCAAGATAGACCGCCGCAGGCTCGCCGCCTCGGCCGCCCGCGCCGGGAGCCGGTCCGACGAGCCGCGCGACCGGCTGGAGCTGGAGGTGCTTGAGGCTTTCCGGCGGGTGCTGGGCGAGCCGGGTATCGGCCCGCACGACGCCTTCTTCGAGTCGGGCGGCGACTCCCGGCTCGCGGTGACGTTGCTCGGCCACCTGCGCGGCGGTCTGCGCAGGCCGATGGCCGCCCGCCTGCTCTGGGAGCGTCCCACGGCCGCGGGCCTGGCCTCGGCACTACGCGAACTCGGATAGACCGGCACCGTTGTCGGACAGGATCCACACAGGATTTCCTTGATGGCCGCTTTCACGAAACGGCGGTCAGCTCCCAAACGGCAGCACCTGTTTTTCTCCTGATCACCTCTCGTTGGCGATGGGTCTATTGGGCGAGCTTCGCCGTGTACGGCTCGCTCCTGTTCGTCCATGGGTTCGAAGTGATCTGGATTGAATTCCAGTTGGGGAGTTTGATCGTCGCGGGGCTCTCACTCGTAGTGGTCGGCTATCTGGCATCCCCGGCGTCGCACCGATGGTTCAACCGCTAGATCAGTGCCTGTTATTGATGACGAACCAGACGTGTGCACTCCATCTCGGCGCCCTGGGCCTGGGACGGCTGCGCACGGACGGTCGGAGCGGCCCTGGCAGGCGGATGGCGCACGGCCAGGGAACCGCTTAATTAATAAAATTAATTCGACAACTCGGCATGTCTTCGCGTGGACCTTTTCGGCCACGCTATGACCTGGATCACATCAGCGATGACCTATTGGCGTGGCTTTAAGATGACCGCTGGTGAGGGCGCTACCTGGCGGTGCGGGTGACCCGTGGACTGGTAACAAGAATTACCGAAGGGATTTTGGCTGTCCGTAACGGGCGCACGGCGGGCGCTTGCCTGCTGTGAGCGGAACGAGGAATAGAAGTTCTCCGTCGGTCAATTCACAAGTACCGTCGAGCAGGGGAGTGTGAATTGACACTACGGGGAGGATCCATCCCCGTACGACTCGAAGATCTTTTCCCGCACGACTGTTTGACGTCGGAGAAAGTTCTGATTAGCCGATGAAAAGATCGCACTAAACCGATAGATATGAGCGCACGTAATTTCGGCGGGAAGGTAGCGGGTGAGTTTCGACTTCGACGGGTTCATAGCGGAAATCCGCAGAGTGATATGCAGGAATGGCTGGTGAACTGGCCGCAATTGAAGGAGTGGGGAACGAAAGCCTCGGCGGCACCGGGGATCCGGGCCATGGCGGTGCATGAGGATCAGGGGGCGCGGATCAGCACGGTGTGGACGTGGGAGAACGGACGGTCGGAGAGCAAGGTCGGTCATCGCGGGTCGTGGCAGTCAGCGGTGCGGGCTTATGCCATCTAGGAATGGCAACGGCCAGGAAAACCCCTGAGAGAAAGGGATCTTTTCGTGCGTCTTGTTGCGGGTGCCCAGGTCACCGATACGCATGTGCTGGTGGCCTTCGTTGCGGCGGTCGTGTTCGTACTCTTCTACATGTGGTGGCGGGACGAGAAAGACGACAGCTGGCTGGCGAAGCGCTCGGAGCGGCACAACACTCGCAAGCCCCGATATGTCGAGCATGCTCCGGGTCACCGTGTCCTCGCTGAAAAGTCCCCGAGTCATCATGTCCTGGGTGCACGGTCAGAGGTCGTGCGCGCCAGGTAGGCGCCGGTGGAGGAACCGCGTCTCTGGGAGCAGGCTCCCAGACTGGGATCCTTCGACAGGCCGAGGAAAGCCGAAGTACGGGATGAGACTTGGAGACATGGTCATTAAAGCTGTGGAAGCCGCGCCGCCCCTCCACATCGCGGCTCTGGCAGCTGGCATACCGACCACTCCGGCCGGCCCGCACGAGTGCGCGAGTGCGAGCACCCGCTGCGACGGCGGCATCGACTCCTCGCCCGGCACCTTCGGCTAGTGCTGTGACCTCATAGGTTCGCCGGGTGGCTGGGTCAGGCCTTGATCGCCAACCGACGGCATGTGGAACGTCCTCGGCGAGGCGTTGTCGTACCCCCGGTGTAGCGTCCGGGCCGGAGTCAGGTTCATGCTCTGCGGTTAACGGAGGCACGCGGATGACGAGTACGACAGGCGAGCCCGTGGTGGTGGTGTCCCGGCGCATCGGGGCCCCGGCGGAGGAGATCTTCCGGGTCCTGGCCGACCCCGGACGGCACCCGGACCTCGACGGCTCGGGGATGCTGCGCGGTGGCGTCTGCGACGCCGTGGTCTCGGGCGTCGGGGACGTCTTCGTGATGCGGATGCATTACGAGCGATACGGCGACTATGAGATGAACAACCACGTCGTCGAGTACGAGCCGGACCGTCGCCTCGGCTGGGAGCCGAGGCCCGGTCGCGGGCACCCGGACGCCACCGCGCCCGGGGCCGCGTGGGGCCACCGGTGGATCTTCGATCTGCTCCCGGACGGAGCCGGGGTGACGGTCGTGACCGAGACCTTCGACGGTTCGCGCATGCCGGAGGACAAACGCGCGGAAGTGGACAGCGGGCGCGCCTGGTGGCAGACGCAGATGGCGAGCACCCTGGAACGCCTCGCCGAACTGTGCGCCGCCCGGTGAACGCCGAACTCGACGCCCTCAAGGGAGCCCTGGACCGTCAGCGCGAGCATGTCCTCAGGGTCCTGGAAGGGCTCTCGGAGGAGGATCTGCGGCGGCCGGTGCTGCCCAGCGGCTGGAGCTGCCTGGCATTGCTGCGCCACCTCACCCTGGATGTCGAACGCTTCTGGTTCCCCGGGGTGATCGCGGGCGAACAGGATGTGGCCGGACAGCTCGCGGCAGGCGCGGAGGCGCACTGGTACGTACCCGAGGGGATGACCGTCGACGAGGTCTTCGCCGACTACCGGGCGGCCATCGCGCGTGCAGACGCCGTGCTCGCCGCCGCCGCGCCCGAACAGGAGCCCGCCGCCTGGCCCGTGGAGATCTGGCCGACCTGGCAGCTGCCTGACGTGCGGCACATCCTGATCCACGTGCTCACCGAGGTCGCCTGCCACAGCGGCCACTTGGACGCGGTGCGCGAACTGATCGACGGCACCACTTGGCTCGGCGGCAACCCCTACGCCGGATAGTTCTGTGACCGGGTGAGGTGCGTCGGGTTCTTCAGGCCGCGGTGGCGAGAGGGCGTCCGCCCCAGCGGATGCCTTTCTCGCTGCGGATGCGGGCGCGTTCTTTGCGTTCGGCGGCCAGGACATCGCGGTGGCGGGCATTGGCGTTGCGCCAGCGCAGGTAGGCGTGCAGGGCCCAGGTCTGCACGGTGTGATTTGGGTGGTTGGAGTTGGCGATGGTGAACTGTGGTGGCCGTCTGGATTCGGATCGGACGTCACCGCACATCCAACCGCCACGACCACCAACCCGGCGAACCTATGCGGTCACAGCACTAGACGGCGTCCGGGCCGAAGGCTCGCAGGAACGTGTGGACGGCGGCGGCGGCCACGCTCCGCAGCTCGGCGTCGGCGACCTCGCGGGTGCCGAGCCGGGACCGCGCCTCCATCGGGCCGGTGAGCAGGGCGCTGAACTGTTCGGCGGCCCGGGCCGGGTCGGTCGCGCGCAGGCGGCCGGCGAGCGTGAGCCTGGCCAGCCGGTCGGCCAGGGCCTGGGCGACGCGCTCGGCCGCGCGCCCCTGGACGATGTCGAGCAGGTCGGGAAACTGGTTGAGCTCGGCCGCGAGGAGTCGCCGCAGCGCCCAGGAGCGGTCGTCGCAGTAACAGCGGAGCAGGCTGTGACCGACCTCCTCCAGCATCGCGCGCGGCTCGCCGTCGTCGCCGGTGAGCCGCTCCAGCGCGGCCATGTTCTTGGCCAGCGCCCTGTCGGCCTGAGCGGTGATCGCCTGACGGAGCAGGGTCTCCTTGTCGCCGAAGTGGTTGTACACGGTGGCCTTGGCGACGCCCGCCTCGGCGGCGATCACATCCACTCCGGCCTGGGCGTATCCCTGGCGGGCGAACACGGTGAACGCGGCGTCCAGGATCGCCTGCCGCTTGTCGATGCGTCCGCGTGCGGGGGCGAGATCCCGCCCGGCCGAGGTTCCCGCTCCGTTCATGGGCCGCATCCTAGCGCGTCGATCACCCAACCATACTCATGAGTCTATCTATCTGGACTCGATTGACTAAGACTTCTCGGTCTTCTAATTTGTACTCGCTGGTCTAGTTCGCCGTGCCCCAACCACCGAACCGGAGACACCACGTGACACGACCGCGAGACGACAGGCTCGATCCGGCGCTGCTGCGGCTGATCGGCGTGATCCTGCTCGGCGGGCTGCTGGGCATCCTCAACAGCACGATGGCCGCCGTCGCCACCGACACCCTGGCCAGGGCCTTCGACACCTCGCTGAGCACGGTCGGCTGGGCCTCCACCGGCTTCCTGCTCGCCGTCACGGCGACCATCCCCTTCACCACCTGGGCCGTGGACCGGTTCGGGGGCAGGCGGCTGTGGCTGTGGGGACTCGTGCTGTTCCTGGCCGGATCCCTCGCCTCCGGGCTGGCCTGGAACGTCGGCAGCCTGATCGTCTTCCGTGTCGTCCAGGGCGTCGGTGCGGGCGTCCTCGATCCGCTCGTCCTGATCCTGCTGGCCCGCGCCGCCGGCCCCCACCGTGCCGGGCGCGTGATGGGCCTGATGGGCGTGGTCCTCTCCCTCGGCCCCGTCCTCGGCCCCGTCATGGGCGGGATCATCCTCCAGGGTCTGCCGTGGCGGTGGATGTTCCTGCTCAGCGTGCCCGTCGGCCTCGTCGCCCTCGCGCTCGCCCTGCGCGTGCTGCCCGCGGATCCACCGCTCGGACGGCAGTGGCCGCGGGTACGGCTCGACGTCCTCGGCCTGGCCCTGCTCGGCCCGGGGTTCGCCGCTCTCGTCCTGGCCCTCTCGCAGACGGCCGAGCAGGGCGCCTTCACCGCCTGGCAGGCGCTCACCCCTCTGGCCGCCGGCGTCGTCCTGCTCGGCGCCTACCTGATCCACGCGCTCCGCGTCCGGCGGAACCCGCCCCTGATCGACCCGCGGCTGTTCGCGGGCCGGGGCTTCACGGCGAGCGTCACCATCATGGGCCTCGGCGGGCTCGCGAACTTCGCCGCCCTGTTCGCGCTGCCGCTGTATCACCAGCAGGCGCACGGGCACGGCGCGCTCGCCGCCGGGTTGCTGATGGCGCCGGTGGGCCTCGGCGGCGCCGTCAGCATGCCACTGGCCGGACGACTGTCGGACCGGATCGGCGCACGCGGGCCGGCCTGCGCCGGGGCGCTCGTGGCCGCTCTCAGCGCGCTGGCCCTCACCCGGGTCGGAGCGCAGACCCCCGAGGTGTGGCCCGCGCTGGCCGCTTTCACCATGGGCCTGGGGATGGGCTTCTTCAGCGCGGCCACGATGGGATCGCTGTACCGGACGCTGCCCGCCCCGCTGGTGGCGCAGGGCAGTTCGGTGCTCTACATGCTCAACCAGCTCGGCGCCGCGATCGGCGTCGCCGTCGTCACGCTCATCCTGCAGACCGCGGGCGACGTGATCACCGGCTTCCACGGCGTCTTCCGGTTCGCCGTCGCCATGATCGTGATCGTGCTCGCCGCCGTCCCGCTCCTCCCCCGCCACGAGGACGCTCCTCGCCGCGCCGACGTCCCGGTGTGACCTGCCGACGGCCCTGCGAACGGCCCGCCATGGGCAGCCCCGCAGACGCGGGACGGCGGTGTGCCCCCCACCTCACATGGAGGGTTCCGCGCCCGGCGCCGGGGTGGCGGCCTTGGGCTCGCGGCGCAGCATGGCCCGCAGCCTCTTCTCGATCGGATACTCGTACAGCCGGTACAGCCCCCACGACAGCAGCACGCTGACGACCAGCCCTGCCAGCGCGTACGGCAGGTGCGCCCAGGTGGGCTCGGGGAAGTCGTAGAGCGACTGCCGCCCGAACGCGTGCTTGGCGATGGGGAAGAGCACCAGGAAGTGGATGAGGTAGAAGGCGTAGGACCACTGGCCGAGAGCCACCAGCGGGCGGGAGCTGAGCAGGCTGCGCCGCCCGGCCAGGTCGTTGGTCGCCGCCGCCGCGATGAGCAGCGCGAACACCACGATGCTGCCCCGGTTGGCGGTCTCGGCGAGCGCGGTCTGCCACACGCCGGACCAGGACCACGCCCACAGCAGCGCGAAGTAGCCGACCGTGATCGCGGTCGCCGTACGCAACCCGATCGGGCTGCGCCAGCCCCGGCGCACGGCGGCGGCGATCACGATGCCCAGCACGAACTCGCTGACCCGGGAGATCGGCGAGTGGGTGGCGAAGTAGTACAGGTCGGAGGTGAACCAGTTCTCGGCGGTGAGTTGCGGGTTGGCCAGCCAGAGCCACACGCGCGTGCCGATGCTGATCGCGATGAGCACGGCGGCGATCATCACCATCTGGCGCAGCGTGCGCCGCACGATCGGGCGCACCACGAACGGGAAGACCGCGTAGAAGAACGCCTCACACGACAGCGACCAGGAGACGGTGTGCGGCACGGCGTCGCTCTGGAACGACGCGGGGAACCACGCCTGCACCATGAGCAGCGTCGCGACCGTCCACCACACCAGCGCCGTGCCGCCCTCGGTGGGCCAGAGCTGGCCTCCGACGAGCAGCGCGACCGCCGCGACGGTGGTGATGAGGAGCGAGGGCCAGATCCTGGCGAAGCGGCGCCAGTAGAACTTCGGCGCGGTGTCCTTGTCGAAGAACGTCCAGGTGAGGACGTAGCCGGACAGGACGAAGAAGAACGTCACCCCGGCCGTGCCGAGGACGAACAGCTCGTTGAGGTAGGGCAGGGGCAGCAGGATCGCGATGTGGCTGAAGAACACGCCGAACGCGGCGAACCACCGCAGCCCGGTGAGCGACTCCAGTCGCGTCCTCGGCGGGCCCTCGATCGTGTCCGGTGACGGCTTGTCGGCTACCGAGGTCATGACGCCGCCCCCTCTCCCGCGAGGCCGGCTTGCGCGCGTCGCTCGTCGAGGAGCGCCGCCTGTTCGCGGACGGTCGCGTGACGCAGCAGGTCGGGCAGCTCCACCTCGACGCCGAACGCCACCTCGTAGCGCAGGCTCAGCCTGGCCAGGGTGAGCGAGTGGCCGCCGAGGTCGAGGAAGCCGTCGGAGGCTCCGATCTCCTCCACTCCGAGCAGCTCGCGCCAGATCCCGGCGACGGTCTCCTCGGTGCCGCTCTCGATCGGCACGTGCCCGCCCTCTTCGTCAGGGGTGTCGGGGCTGGGCAGCTCGGTGTGGGCGATGTGGCCCTCGGCGGTCCTGGGCAGGAAGTCCAGGACGGTGACGGAGCCGGGGAGCTGGTATTCGGGCAGGTGGGCGGTGAGCTCCGTGAGGTCGATCCCCTCCCCCGCCACGTACGCGGCGAGCCGGTCGTGGCGCACGTCGACGGCGGCCTCGGCGACGCCGGGGCGCCCTGCCAGGGAGCGGGCCAGCTCGTCGGTGTCCACCCGGAACCCGCCGACGGTGAACATCCGGTCGAAGCGGCCGAGCAGTTCCAGCGAGCCGTCGGGGAGAACGCGGCCGCGGTCGCCGGTGGCGGTGCCGCCGACGTGGATCTCGCCGGGCACGCCGACTGCGCCGGGGCGCCCGGTCCGGTCGGCGACCTCGATCGGCGTACCGGCGAGGGCCTCTCCGAGCAGGACGCCCCTGCGGGGTTCCGCGAGCGGGTCGACCCGGTGGGCCGCGGCCCAGTGCTCGCCGTACAGGGTCCAGGTGGGAATCGCGGCGGCCAGTTCCCGCGAGAGGGCGGGCGGGGTCGTGGCCGCGTCGCAGAGCGCGGTGAACGGGCGGTCGGCGGGCAGGCCCTCGTGAAGCAGCAGCCGCCACGCGGCGGACGGGGCGTACACCACGGTGGCGTCCGCGACCAGGTCCCTCAGCCGTCCGGCGTCGCGGGCGGCTTCGGGGGGCGCGGTCACCAGGTGCGCGCCGTGCAGGAGTGCGAGCAGCAAGGCGTCGGCGAACGCGCCGGACGTGGGCGGGGCGAAGGTGAGCACGGTGTCGGCGACACCCAGGCCGATCCGCGAGGCGAGGTCGGCGATCGGCGCGGCGCCCGCGCCCTCCGTACGGCCGTCGAGGACGTCGGCCTTGAGCTGGGCGTATCGCCAGACGGCCGGGTCGGGGCTGTCGGCGGCCGGGGGTCCGGCTCCCCTGCGCACGGCGGGCGCGAGGTTCTCGGCGCGGGCGTCGAGCTCGGCGTAGGTCAGCGTGACGGCGGGGGGAGCGCCCGCGGGAGAGGTACTCGTGGAGGTGCCTGTCGATGGATCGCCCGCGTGGGTGGTGACGGCGGGCGGGGTTCCCGGGGGAGACGTGCCCGTGGAAGGCGTGCCCGCGTGGGTGGTGACGGCGGGCGCGTCGGGGGTGAGCCGCACCCGCTCGGCGAGGACGGCGGCCGGTCCCCCGGCGCCGGTTCCTGATTCCGCGGGCCGGGGCGCAGGGGGGAGGGAGAGGTCACCGACCGGCAGGTCCGGGTGGGCGCAGGCTCCGGTGACCAGGAGCTCGAACTGCTCGGCGAGGACCTCGACCGTGGCGGGGTCGAACAGGTCGTCGTTGTAGCCCCACAGGCCGGCCATGCCGTCGCCGTCGACGCTGAAGTCCACCATCAGGTCGAAGTGCGAGACCTCGACGTCGGGGACGAACTCCGAGGCCCGCACGCCCGGCAGGTTCAGGAAGACGCCGTCGTTGTCGCGCACCCCGAGCCCCGCCTGGAACAGCGGTGTGTGGCTCTGGGGCCGCTGCGGGTGCAGCTCGCGCACCAGTTCCTCGAAGGGCATCTCCTCGTGGTCGTGTCCCTCGACGGAGGCGTGACGCACGCGGCGCAGCAGCTCGCGGAAGGTGGGCTCCCCGCGCAGGTCGAGGCGCAGGCAGATGATGTTGATGAAGCATCCGACGAGCGCTTCGAGTTCGGGCCGGATGCGCCCGGCGGCGGGTACGGCGGTGACGATGTCGGCCTGGCCCGCGTAGCGCGACAGCAGCACGCCGTAGGCGGCGAGCAGCACGGTGAACGGGGTGGTGCCCTCCTCGCGCGCCACCGCGCGCACGGAGGCGACGACGTCGCCCGGTAGCCGGGAGCGGTGGAAGCGGCCCGCGCGGCGCCGGTGCGGCGGCCGGGGCCGGTCGGAGGGCAGGTCGAGCAGGCGGGGTACGCCGTCCAGGGTCCGCCGCCAGTAGTCGACCAGGCGTGAGCGCACGTCCTCGGTGCGCAGCCGCTCGCGCTGCCAGAGGGAGAAGTCGGTGTACTGCAGGTCCAGGTCCGGCAGGCTCACCGGCCCGCCGCCGGTGTCGGTACCGGCTCCGGTGCCGATCGCGCCGCCGACGGCCCCGGTGTAGAGGGCCTCGACCTCGCGCCCGACGATCCCGAAGGACGGGTCGTCGAAGACGATGTGGTGGAAGGTGAGTACGAGCACGTGGTCGTCGGGGCCCAGCCGGAGCAGCAGCGCCCGCCAGAGCGGCCCGTGGCGCAGGTCGAACGGGGCGAGGATGTCGTCGGCGGCCATCCGCGCGGCCTCGGCCTCGGCGTCCGGCTCGTCACCCAGGTCGACGGAGCGCAGCACGCTCGCGGGCGCGTCACCGACGCGCTGCACGGGCATGCCGTCGACCTCCGCGACGGTGGAGCGCAGGATCTCGTGCCGCCTGATCACCTCGCACAGCGCCCGGTCGAGGGCTCCGGCGTCAAGGGGCCCGCGCAGCCGCAGCGTGGCGGGCACGTGGTAGAACCCGAAACCCGGATTGAACATCTCGCCGAACCAGATGCGCTCCTGGGTGGAGGAGACCGGCACCCCCGAATCGGGCACGGCATGTCGCGGGATGCGATCTCGCTCGCGCCTGCGGCGGGCGATCAGGTCGTGCACATTGTCCGCGCTCTTGGAAATCGTCATGTGAATGGTGTCCTCACGTCTGTGGGGTGCAGCGTGAATGCAGAATTTTGCGTCAGGATATGTCTTGATAAGCGAGAGCATTTACCCTCTATTGCGAAAAGGCGGCGAAACGGATATGGAGCTGCAGGGTGTGACGGCGCTGGTCTCCGGGGGCGGCGGAGGGCTCGGCGCCGCCACCGCGCGCGAGCTCGCCAAGGCCGGAGCGCACGTGGTCGTGGCCGACCTGGAGGCCGCCACGGCGGGCCCGGTGGCCGACGAGGTGGGCGGCACGTTCGTGGAGACCGACGTGACCGACGCGGGCTCGGTCGAGCGCGCCGTGGAGACGGCCGCCGGGGTCGCGGGACCGCTGCGCGTCGCGGTGAGCTGCGCGGGAATCGCGCCCGCCGCCCGTACGGTCGGACTGGACGGCCGCCCGCACGACCTGGAGACCTTCGAGCGGGCGCTCGCGGTCAACGTGGTCGGCACCTTCAACGTGATGCGGCTGGCCGCCGCCGCGATGGCCGCGACCGAACCGCTGGAGGACGGTGAGCGTGGCGTGGTCGTCAACACCTCCTCGGCCGCCGCCGAGGACGGCCAGGCGGGCCAGGTCGCCTACGCCGCCTCCAAGGGCGCGGTCGCGGCGCTCACCCTGCCTGCCGCCCGCGACCTCGCCTCCGTGGGCGTGCGGGTGTGCGCGCTGTCACCGGGCCTGTTCGACACCCCGCTGCTCGCGGCGATCCCGCCGGAGTTCCGGCGCCCGCTCCTGCGGCAGATCGTCTTCCCGCCCCGGCCGGGAACCCCCGTGGAGTTCGCGCGGGCGGTCCGCGCCGTGTGCGAACTGGGTTACCTCAACGCCGCCGTCGTCCGCCTGGACGGCGGCCTGCGCCTGCCGAACACCTGAGGAAACTCGCCGTACGTTCGGGAGTGGAGCACCGGGAAAGCCCATGGAACGTTTGGAGGTGGAACACCGGAGCAGAACACCGATCCCGTGAACGCCGACACGTCTCGCCGGCGGGATGCGGGGTAGCGTCCCGTTACGTTTCCATGGTCACCGATCGAAGGAGATGAGGAAATTGCTCACCCCACCCGACGGAATGCCGAGAATCACCCCCGTCATCTTCTACTCCGATGTCGAGAAAGCCATCGAATGGCTCATCGAGGCGTTCGGATTCGAAAAGCGCAAGGTGTTGAACGACGACGACGGGTCCGTCGTCCACGCCGAGCTGTCGTTCGGCGAGGGGGTCGTGCAGCTCGCCGGGACGGGTGACGGCCGCAGGCACGAGCCGCAGGGCGAGGGCGAGCTGCGCCAGAGCCTGTACGTGTTCGTGGACGACGTGGACGAGCACTACGAGCGCGCGAAGGCCGCGGGAGCCGTGATCCGCGACAAGCCGGACACGCGTTTCTACGGTGACCGCAACTACACCACCGAGGACCTGGAGGGTCACCACTGGGTCTTCGCCCGCAGGGTCGAGGAGATCCCGTACGAGGAGATCGACACCCCATGAGCGCCGTCGAGCAGGTCAGGGAGCTGTACGAACGCTACCCGTGCCCGTCGCTGACCGTCGGCGACGACCTGATCCTGGACCTGGCGCTCGGCATCGGCATGGTCGCCAGGGACAAGACCCTGGCGGGCAGGCGAGTGCTGGACGCCGGGTGCGGCACCGGGCACCAGCTGCTCGGACTCGCCTCGCAGTATCCCCAGGCGCACTTCACCGGCATGGACCTGTCGCAGTCGTCACTCGACGTGGCCGAGGAGCTACGCGAGCGCAACGGGCTGACCAACGTGGAGCTGGTGCGCGGCGCCATCGGCGGGGAGGGGTTCGAGGGCCCCTACGACCTGATCGTGATGACCGGGGTGCTGCACTGCCTGGACGACCCCCGCGCGGGCCTGGCCTGGCTCGCCGAGCGGCTGTCGCCCGGCGGGCTGATGTACCTGTGGCTGTTCCACAGCTTCGGCGAGCATCAGCGGCTGATCGACCGCGAGCTGGTGCGGCTGCTGTCGGGCGGCGACACCGGCGAGGAGGGCCTGTCGGTGGTGCACCGGCTGGGGTTCGGCCGCTCCGCGGGCCGCTACGGCACGGGCACCGCGCCCGGCGCCGACCCGCGCGACCAGGACGTGCTGGACGCCGACGCCTACCTGCACCCGGTCATGCGCACCCACCGCTTCGGTGACGCGGCCCGCCTGTTCGAGGGCCTCGACGGGATCGGCTGGGTCGCGCTGAACGGCGTCAACTGGGACGGCGGCGGCAAGATCCTGGACCTGGGCCGCCGCCACCCCGCCTCCCCGGTGTTCCTGTCGGACGCCGACCTGTTCGACGACGAGGAGCTGCTCGCCCGCTACGCGGCGCTGCCCGTCGCCGAACGGGCGGCGGTGATGGAGCTGCGGCTCGCACCGACCGGCTTCACCGTGGTGGCCGGCACCCCGGAGGCGGAGAGGCTGTGCGAGGCCAGAATCTCGGGCAACGTGCTCCTGAGGAACCGAACGGCCGCGCCTGGCGGGGTGACCGGCACCTGACTCCGTCCCCGCGAGAGAAAGGGGAACGCCCACCCCCGGACAGCGAAAGCGGGCGTTCCCTCATCCGTCAATCTCCGGCGGACCGGTAGCCGGCGATGATCACGCCGGTGCCCGTCGCCGCGGAGTCGACCAGACGGAAGGCGGAGAGGTCCGAGCCGGAGGGGGAGAACAAGCGGCGGCCCGACCCCAGCACCAGCGGGTGGATGAGCAGAAGCAGCTCGTCGACGAGGCCACGCGACATCAGTGACCTGACCAGCATCCCGCTGCCGAACACCACCAGGTTTTCCTCCACCTTCTCCTTCAGGACCGCCACGGCGTCGGCGGCGTCGCCCTTGAGCAGGGTGGAGTGCTGCCAGGGCAGCGGCTCGGCCAACGTGGTCGAGGCCACATACTTCCGGACCCCGTTCAGGGCCTCGGTGAACGGGTTCGGCGCCTGCCGTGGCCAGTAGTCCGCGAAACGCTCGTATGTCGTGCGGCCGGCCAGCAGGGACCACGCGCTCGACATGCGGGCCCCCATCGCCTCCTGCATGGCCGGGTCCTGGCGCACAGTCGCCCAGCCGCCGTGCCGGAAGTCGTCGCGGGGGTCCTCCTCGAGATGTCCCGGCGCCTGCATCACGCCGTCGAGCGTCAAATGTTCGATCACGATGACCTTGCCCATGTCTCCGTCTCCTTCGGGGTCCGCCAGGTTGGTCCTGGCTCTCATCCCCTACACGAACGACGGGCCACCGGGTCGACGGTCCGGAGGGCACGATCCGAGGAGTCCCCCTCTCGACGCCGACACCACAGGTGGACGACATCGGGAGGGGGACCGACGTTCAGGCCGGCGGAGGCCGGCCTGAACGTCATGATCAGACGAGGTCGAACCGGTCGAGGTTCATCACCTTGACCCACGCCGCGACGAAGTCCTTCACGAACTTCTCCTTCGCGTCGTCGCTCGCGTAGACCTCCGCGAGCGCGCGCAGCTCGGAGTTCGACCCGAAGACGAGGTCGGCGCGGCTGCCGGTCCACTTGACCTCGCCCGTGGCGAGGTCGCGGCCCTCGAACGTGCTCTCGTCCCCCGACGTCGCCTTCCACCTCGTACCCAGGTCGAGCAGGTTGACGAAGAAGTCGTTGGTCAGGACCCCGGGGGTCGTGGTGAGGACGCCGAGCGAGGACTGCCCGTGGTTGGCGCCCAGGACGCGCAGGCCACCGACGAGGACCGTCATCTCGGGGGCGCTCAGGGTGAGCAGGTTCGCCCGGTCGATCAGCAGGTACTCGGCGGGCAGCCGGTCGCCCTTTCCGACGTAGTTGCGGAACCCGTCGGAGGTCGGCTCGAGCGCGGCGAACGACTCCACGTCGGTCTGCTCCTGCGAGGCGTCCACGCGGCCCGGCGTGAAGGGGACCTCGATGTCGAAGCCCGCGTCCTTGGCGGCCCGCTCGACGGCAGCGCTACCGGCGAGCACGATCAGGTCGGCGATCGAGACCTGCTTGCCCCCGCTCCGGACGGCGTTGAACGCCTCCTGGATCTCCTCCAGGGCGCGCAGCACGGTGGCCAGCTGGTCGGGGTCGTTCACCTCCCACCCCTTCTGCGGCTCAAGGCGGACGCGCGCGCCGTTGGCGCCGCCGCGCTTGTCGCTGCCGCGGAAGGAGAAGGCCGACGCCCACGCGGCGGACACCAGCTGGGACACCGGCAGGCCGGAGGCGAGGATCCGGCTCTTGAGGAAGGCGACGTCATCGGCGTCGATGGGCTGGTACGTCGCGGTGGGCAGGGGGTCCTGCCACAGCAGCGTCTCGGTCGGGACCTCCGGGCCGAGGTAGCGCACGACCGGGCCCATGTCGCGGTGGGTCAGCTTGAACCACGCCCGGGCGAAGGCGTCCGCGAACGCGGCGGGGTTCTCCAGGAAGCGCCGCGAGATCTGGTCGTAGACCGGGTCCACGCGCAGCGCGAGGTCGGTCGTGAGCATCGTCGGGGCGTGGCTCCTCGACGGGTCGTGGGCGTCGGGGACCGTACCGGCACCGGCGCCGTCCTTGGGCTTCCACTGGTGCGCGCCCGCGGGGCTCTTGCTCAGCTCCCACTCGTAGCCGTAGAGGATCTCGAAGAAGCTGTTGTCCCACGTCACCGGGGTGTTCGTCCACGCACCCTCAAGACCGCTGGTGATCGTGTCGCCGCCCTTGCCGGTGCCGTAGGTGTTGTTCCAGCCCAGGCCCTGCTCCTCGATCGAGGCGGCCTCCGGGTCGGCGCCGACGTGGTCGGCCGGGCCCGCGCCGTGGGTCTTGCCGAAGGTGTGACCGCCCGCGATCAGGGCGACCGTCTCCTCGTCGTTCATCGCCATCCTGCGGAACGTCTCGCGGATGTCGCGGGCCGAGGCGAGCGGGTCCGGGTTGCCGTTCGGGCCCTCGGGGTTGACGTAGATGAGACCCATCTGGACCGCGCCGAGGGGGCTTTCGAGCTCCCGGTCACCGGTGTAGCGCTGGTCGTCGAGCCAGGTGGTCTCCGGACCCCAGTAGACGTCCTCCTCGGGCTCCCAGACGTCCGCACGACCGCCGGCGAAACCGAAGGTCTCAAAGCCCATCGTCTCCAGGGCGACGTTGCCGGACAGGACGAGGAGGTCGGCCCACGAGAGGCTCTGGCCGTACTTCTTCTTGACCGGCCACAGCAGGCGGCGGGCCTTGTCGAGGTTGGCGTTGTCGGGCCAGCTGTTGAGGGGGGCGAAGCGCTGCTGACCGGCGCCGGCGCCGCCGCGGCCGTCGCTGATCCGGTAGGTGCCCGCGCTGTGCCAGGCCATCCGGATGATGAACGGGCCGTAGTGACCGTAGTCGGCCGGCCACCAGTCCTGCGAGGTGGTGAGCACCTGCGCGATGTCCCGCTTCACGGCCGCGAGGTCGAGGGACTTGAACGCCTCGGCGTAGTCGAACTCCTCGCCGAGGGGGTTGGCCACGGCGGGGTTCTTCGCGAGGATCTTCAGGTTGAGCCGCTCCGACCACCACTGGCGGTTTCCGCCGCCCTGAGTCGGGTGCGGGGCACGCTCGTGCGCGACCGGGCAGCCACCTTCGCCCTCCGCCTTCGCGTCCGTGACGATTGCATCATGGTTCTCAGACATGGAATCCTTCTGGATCTTCTGTTTCAGGGAGTCGCGGCGCTCAGGAGCCGCGAGGGGTGGAACAGCCGGGGCACAGGCCCCAGAAGATGACCTCGGCCTCGTCGATCGAGAAGCCGTGGTCGTCGGACGCGGTCAGGCAGGGTGCCTCACCGACCACGCAGTCGACGTCGGCGACGACACCGCACGACCTGCACACGATGTGATGGTGGTTGTCGCCGACACGCCCCTCGAACCTGGCCGGACTGCCGGCCGGTTCGATGCGGCGTAACAGCCCGGCCGCGGTGAGCGCCTGGAGGGCCTCGTACACGGCCTGGAGTGAGATGTGGCCCACCCGATCGCGCACCCCGGAGGCGATCGCCTCGACTCCGAGATGGTTGCCGTCCCGGACGGTCTCGAGCAGGGCCACCCGCGCGGCCGTCACCCGCAGGCCCACCCCGCGCAGCTCATCGGCGGTGGTTGGAGTGCCAGGTGCGGTCATGGGACCAAATCTAGCGCCATAAACACGAAGAGTTCAAGATAATGAACAATGCAAATTTAGAGCCCCGCCAGGCGAGGAGGCGATCCGGGTTCCCCCGAGGACCTGAGGACCGGCTCCGACCGGCGACTCCGGCCGCCTGGAACGGCCCGGCGGGAGTTTCGTCTTGGTTGTTCCGCCTCAGCTGGGGAGGACCGAGAGGCCGGATTGGGCGACGATGGCCTGAAGTGCGGCGACGTGGCCGGTGTAGGCCGCGCGCCCCTCGCGAGTGAGGCTGAACCATGTCCTCGGGCGTTTGCCGACATGCCCCTTGCGGATCTTCACGTAACCGGCCGCCTCCAGGGCGCTCGCGTGCTTGGACAGCACCGAGTCGCTGACGCCCAGGTTGTCGCGGACGAAGGCGAACTCCGCCTCGTCGGCGGCGGCCAGCAGCGAGACGATCCCCAACCGGGTCGGCGCGTGGATCGCCGGGTCGAGTCGCGGCGTCATCGCGCCACCGTCTCCGCCCGGTGGACGGTCCGCCCGGACATCCAGCGGGCCAGAAGAGGCGTGGTGATCGCCGCGACCACAGTCATGATCACACCCATAAGCGTACGCGGGTAGGCGAGGCCCAGTTCCGTGAACCACAACGCCATCAGGGCGGCCCCGACACCGGTGGCGACCAGCCAGCCGGTGAAGCCGACCCATGCCCACGGGTCCGTCAGCGAGGAGTGCGGGCGCAGGTTCGCGTTCCTGACGTCTCTCACGAACTTCAGGACGGCGACGGCGAGACCGGCCGACAGGGCCGGCACCGCGATCCAGATCCACCAGGCGGGCGGGACCTCGGTGACGAACTGTATTCCGGTGACGAAGACCCATACCGCCACGGGATACCAGGCGGGGAACATCGGCGGCGCGGCGCGCAGAGCTCTGCGCCGCGTCTCGTGGATCTGCTCCAGCGTCCGCGCAGCCTCTTCCGGGGAGATTTCCATGTCCACTCCTTCGTTCTTTCCTACATGGAAAGTACTTTCTACTTTCCATGTCGTCAAGTACTTTCCAAGCCAGGCCGGTACGGACAGGTCCTCCAGCCCGCGCGGGCGGCGCTCTCGGTGAGAGGGCCGGTCCGCGCCGCGGGCGGCCCCCTCACCGGCTCAACCTGCGGCCAGTTCCACAAGGTTGGTGACGGTTCTCCAGTTGCGCATGGTGGCCGGGGTCTTCAGACGTCGTTCGAGCGCGACCGGGAGCTTCGCGCGGCCGGAACCGTTCGGCAGGCTCAGGTAGATCTCACGGCTCGCCGTCCACATCTCCTCGGGTGCGAACCTCCCGGCGTCGAAGCCGTCGAGCCAGTCCGCCGACAGGGAGTCGAGCAGGAACCACACCGAGTATCCGGTCGGATCGTCGGCCTTCGCCGGGCTCGCCTCGACGATCGCCCTCAGCTCGCCGGCGGTCCGCAGGATGACCTTCGTGCTCAGCCCGAGCCCGTCGGCGAGCCGCCCCTCAAGCCGCGCCGCGACCTTCCCCGCCTCCGGCTCGTCGGCGGTGAAGACGACGTTGCCGCTCTGCAGATAGGTCTGGATGTCGGTGTGCCCCAGCTCCGCGCACACCGCGCGCAGGTCGGGCATGGAGATCTTCTTGTGGCTGCCGAGGTTCACCGCGCGCAGCAGCGCCACGTATCGCGTCATGCCCTATTTTCTCCCTTCCGCTCTCGGAGCGGCACGAGACCTGATCAGCGACCTTGACTCTGGCGGTGGCGCTCTCAGCGGTCCGGCGGAATGCGGTAGACGGACACATGGGAACGCGACTCGGCGGTGAAGTCGGCTCCGGCCCAGTCGGCGTGCCTGCTCTCCAGTACGAACCCGGCCGGCTGAGCCATGAGGTCAAGCTCGGTCGGCCAGATGTAGCGGTGCGGGCTGCGATACAGCTGGGCCTGCCTGCTCTCGTCGAACCTGAAGTGATGCGATACGACGTGCTGGCGCAGAACGTCGTAGGTGTCCAAACCGATGTAGCCCGGCTCGCTGTGCCAGACCAGGGCCTGCTGACCCGGTGGGAGCTTGCGCAGCTCAGGCACCCACAGCTCGATCACGAACCGGCCGCCGGGGGTGAGGTGGCGGGCGGCATTGCGAAAGCACTCGACCTGCTCGGCCTGGGTGAGCAGGTTGGCGATCGTGTCGAAGACGAGGTGGACCAGCGTGAGTTATGCGGTCACGGTGCCCAAGAACCAAGCCCTCTCAACCGGGTGCACCCGGCGCGCCGGATGGCGTTATCCGGCACATTGCGCATCCGGGCTCAGGGCACGGGACCTGTTATCGAGCCCCTGGGGCGCCGCGGTAATGCCGCCGGTAACTGAGGCTGACGACGCTCCCCCTACCGCATCGGGGGACCAACGCCATAACGAGCTAATGGGACATCACCATGACAAACAGGATATATCACCCCGACTGGACCCGACGGCTCACCGCCGCCGCCGCAGTGGCGTCGACACTGGCGCTGACCGCAGCATGCTCGGCCACCCCGGACGACGAGACACCCGTCACCTCTGCCACCTCCGCCATCTCGTCGGAATCGGCATCGCTCAAGCTCGTCGGCATCCTGACGGTGTCCGCACCGTCGGTCGGGTTCCCGGACCAGGCGGCGGCGATCGAGGCCGCCGTGTCCGCGGTGAACGACGCCGGCGGCATAGCCGGCCGCAAGGTCGAGTTGACGGTCTGCAACGACCAGGCCGACCCGAATGTGAGCGCGAAATGCGCTCAGGACGCGGTCGGTCAAGGCGCGATCGCCGTGATCGGCGGCCTGTCGGTCGGTGGCAGCGGCATGGTGCCGGTGCTCGAACAGGCCGGCATCCCGCTGCTCAGCCACCCGATCAACCCGCTCGAATTCACCAGCAAGACCTCCTGGCCGATCCCCGGCGGCACACCGGTCTCGTTCAGCGGGGCCGCGATCGGACTGGTCAAGACCTACGGCTGCAAGAAGGTCGACGCGATCACGCAGTCGCTGCCGTCCTCGATCGCCTCGGCCGACTTCGCCGACGCCGGGCTCAGATCGCTTGGCATGAAACTGAACGCGAAGATCGCGGTGCCGACCACGAACGCCGACTACGGACCCCCGGTCGCCCAGGTCGTGTCGAACGGCGCGGACTGCGTGGTGCTGGCGCTCCCGCCGGGCGAGGCCGGCAAGGCGATCGCCGCCCTGGGCGCCGGCGCGCCGGGGGTGAAGACCGGGCTCGCCGCGGCCTCCCTCACCCAGGCACTGATCGACCAGATCGGCAAGGCCGCCGAAGACGTGCTGCTGTCCGACTCGTTCCTGCCCGTGAACAGCAACGAAGCCGGCATGGTCGCCTTCCGCGACGCGATGAAGAAGTACAAGCCGGACGCGACGCCGACGTCGGCGGGCGTGGTCGTGTGGTCGGCGGTGGCCGCGGTGAAGGCGGCCGCCGAATCCGTTCAGGGGACGGTCGACGCCGCGTCGGTGCAGGAGGCGCTGGGCAAGCTCAGCTCCGTGGATACGGGAGTCGGGCCGGCCCTCAACCTGACCACGCCGCTGGGCCTCAAGGACTTCGACCGTATTCTCAACACCAACGTCGTCACGTACACGGTCAAGAACGGCACCTACAGCGACGCCGCCGAGCCGTTCAGCGTGCTCGACGCCCTCAGGGAGAACGGGTGATCCAGGGCGGGGATCGGGTGACGCCCGATCCCCGGCGAAGCGCCGAACCGATCCTCGCCGCGGTCGACCTCGAGGTCGGCTACGGCCACCTCCCCGTGCTGCACGGCCTGTCGGTGGCGGTACGTCCGGGCGAGATCGTCGCACTGCTGGGCGCGAACGGCGCGGGCAAGACCACGACCCTGCTCGCCCTGGCCGGGGTTCTGACACCGATCAGCGGCTCGGTCCTGCTCGACGGCCGGCCCGCGCCCGAGGGACTGCATCGCAGGGCCGACGCCGGCCTGGCGTTGATCTGCGAGGACCGCTCGGTGTTCATGGGCCTGACCTGCCGGGAGAACCTCCGCCTCGGCCGGGGAGGCATCGAGGAGAGCCTGGCGTTGATGCCCGAGCTGGAGCCGCTGCTGGATCGCAAGGTGGGGCTGATGTCGGGAGGCGAGCAGCAGATGCTCACCCTGGCGCGCGCGCTGGCCGGCGCACCGAAGGTGCTTCTCGCCGACGAGCTGACGCTCGGCCTCGCCCCGTTGATCGTCGCGCGGCTGCTCACCCGGCTGCGCGCCGCCGCCGACCGCGGCGTCGGCGTGCTCATCGTCGAAGAGCGGGTCACGCGCGCCCTGCAGGTGGCCGACCGCGTCTGCGTACTGCGACGAGGAGAGATCGTGATCGAGGGGAAGGCGTCCGAGATGGGGTCGCGGCTGGCCGAGATCGAGGCCAGCTACCTTTCCGAGGTGGCCGAAGGCCAGACGAGCGCGAGCGGAGACCACGCCACATGAACGGCGCCATCCAGCTCGCGCTGGTCGGGATGTCCTCAGGTTCGCTGCTGGCGCTGACCGCCCTCGGCATCGTGATCGCGTACCGCGGATCCGGGATCATCAACTTCTCCCACGGCATCGTCGGAACCGTGGCGGCGTTCGCCTACTGGGAACTCAACGCGGGCCAGGGGCTCTCGCCCGTGCTCGCGGTGCCCGGTGCGCTGCTCGCCGCCGCGCTGTGCGGTTACCTGACCTACCGCCTCGCGATCCAGCGCATGGCACGCACCTCGGCGCTGAGCCGCACCATCGTCTCCCTGATCGTGCTCGTCGTCGTGCAGTCCGCACTGACGTTGCGCTACGGCGCGGACGAGCGCCTCGTCCAGTCCATCTTCCCCACCGATCCGGTGTCGCTGTTCGGGATCCACCTGGGCCAGGATCGGATCATCACCTTCCTCATCGCCACCGTGCTCGTCGGCCTGCTCACCCTCGGCTATGGCCGGACCCGGTTCGGGCTGGCCACCTCGGCGCAGGTGGAGAACCCCATCGCGTCGGCGGCCCTGGGCATCTCCCCGGTCAGGATCGCGACCACCAACTGGGTGATCGGCTCGGTGTTCGCCGGCATCGCCGGCGTCCTGCTCGCCCCGATCGTCGGCGTGCAGATCGTCACGCTGACCCACCTGATCGTGCCGGCGCTCGCCGCCGCGCTCATCGGCGGCCTGCGCTCGTTCCCGCTGACGTACCTCGGTGCCCTGCTGATCGGGGTGAGCCAGGCCGAGGTGACCCGCTACGTGGCCACGCCCGGCTGGGCGGACGCCGTGCCCTTCCTGCTGATCGTGCTGGTGATGGTGTGGCGAGGCGGGGGCGAGCGGATACGCACGGCCATCGTCGAGCGACGGCCGAAGGTCGGCGACGGACATGTCCGTCCTCTCGTCCTCCTCGCGCTCTTCGGGGGCAGCATCGTCCTGCTCACCACGGTGTTCGAGCTGTCGTACATCACGGCGGCGACGATCACCTGTACGTACGGGATCATCCTGCTGTCCAGCGTCGTCATCACCGGATACACCGGGCAGCTGTCGCTCGGCCAGTTCAGCTTCGCCGGCATCGGTGCGGTGATCACCGGCCTGCTGCTGACCAGCACCGGGATGCCGTTCATCCTGGCGGTCGCGTTGAGCCTGGTCGCGACGTTCGTCGTCGGCGCGGTGCTCGGCGTGCCGCTGCTGCGTACCCGCGGCGTGAACTTCACGGTGGCCACACTCGGCTCCGCCGTGGCGATCCAGGGGGTACTGCTGCAGAACCCCGCCTACTCCGGCGCCTACACGCCCCTGCCGAACCCGCTGGAGCTGTTCGGCTGGCGAATCGACTCGCTCACCCACCCCGGGCGCTGGGCGATCGTGTGCCTGGTCGCGTTCGTACTCGCCGGCCTCGTGGTCGCCAATGTCCGGCGCGGCCGTGTCGGGCGCCGCATGATCGCGGTCCGTACCAACGAGCGGGCGGCCGAGTCCGTCGGGCTGAACCCCTGGCGGGTCAGACTCTACGCGTTCGCCCTCTCCGCGGCGATCGCCGCGCTCGGCGGGATCCTGGTGGTGTTCCGGCAGCCGACCATGGTGTTCGAGCGGGGATTCGCGGCCTTCGACTCGATCCTGGGGTTGTCCTACGTCGTCCTGGGCGGCATCGGTTACATCGCCGGCCCGTTGCTGGGTGTGCTCGGACACCCCGGCGGTTTCATCTCCACGTTGCTCGATTCGGACAGCGCGACGATGCCGCTGTGGATCGCACTCATCGGAGGTGTGCTGTCCATCTGGTACCTGCAGGCACGCCCGGACGGAGCCGCGGAGGGCCTCTCCCGGCACCTGCACCTGCCGCGCCGGCGCCGTCCGGCTCGGCCGAGCGCGGACACCGTCGCGGCAGCACCCGGCCGGGTGCCCGAACAGGTGTTGCGCGGCCATGGGCTGACGGTGGCCTTCGGCGGCGTGGTCGCGGTGAACGACGCCTCGCTGCACGTCGGTCCGGGTGAGATCGTCGGGCTCATCGGGCCGAACGGAGCGGGCAAGACGACGTTGATCGACGCGCTCACCGGCGCGACGAGGCCGAAGTCCGGCACGGTCACGCTCGCTGACAAGCCGATCGGATCGATGCCCATGTACCGCCGGGTCCGCGAGGGGATCGGGCGGTCGTTCCAGAGCCTTGAGCTGTTCGACGACATGACGGTGGCCGACAACCTCAAGGCGTCGGTCGACGCGCGGTCCGGCAGCGCCTACCTGACCGACCTGGTCTGGCCGCGCCCGACCGCCTTCACCGCCGGAGCGCTCGCCGCCGTCGAACTGTTCGAGCTCGGTCCGGATCTCGACCGGCTGCCGACCGAGCTGCCGTACGGCCGGCGTCGGCTGATCGGCATCGCCCGTGCGGTGGCCGCCGAACCGTCCGTCCTCTGCCTCGACGAGCCGGCGGCCGGGTTGAGCTCGACGGAGTCGGCCGAACTCGGCACCCTGCTCCGGCGGCTCGCCGACGAACGCGGCATGGGCGTGCTGGTGGTCGAGCACGACATGGAGCTGGTGATGCGGGTGTGCGACCGGCTGATCGTGATGGAGCGCGGGCGGATCATCGCCGACGGGACGCCGGCGGAGGTACGCCGTGACCCGCGGGTCATCGCGGCCTACCTCGGCGACGAGACCGAATCGCAGGAGACCGAACCCGGGCGTGAGAGAGAGGAAGTCGAACAATGAGGTCCGACGATCGGATCGAGGCCGCGCTCGCCCGCGCCGTCGAGTTGGGCGAGGTCGGTGTGCAGGTCGCCGCCTACCTCGGCGATGAGCTCATCGTCGACGCGTGGACCGGCGTCGCCGACCCGCGGAGCGGCCGGGCGGTCGACGGTGACACCTTGTTCCCCGTGTTCTCGGTGAGCAAGGCGCTTCTCGCCACGGCGATCCAGCTGCAGTGCGAGCGAGGGCTGGTGGACATGGACCAGCCGATCGCGACGTACTGGCCGGAGTACGGCAGGCGCGGCAAGCAGGACATCACCGTCGGCCACGTGCTCACGCACCGCGCCGGCGTTCCGCACATGCCGCCCGGCCTGGACGCCGGCGGACTCGCGGACCAGGAGGCGATCACCGCCTGGCTCGCGGACGTCGAACCGCTGCACCCGCCGGGTGAACGCTCCATGTACCACTCGATCAGCTTCGGGCACATCCTCGGTGAGGTCATCCGCCGCACCGACCCGAGCCACCGTCCCTACCATCGGTTCCTCCGCGAGGAACTGTGCCTGCCGATCGGCGCCGACGACGTCTGGGACGTGCTCCCGGCGGAGCACGAACACCGGGTCGCTCGCCTGACCTGGGGGCCGAACCCGCCGAAGCGCGCGCCGATGACCGGGGTGCCGCTGCTGTCGATGCCCCCGGAGATCCGCCCCGACGCCGACCGCTGGAACGATCCCCGGTTCCGGTCGTCGTCGATCCCGGCGGCCGGCGCGGTGATGTCGGCCCGCGCCGGTGCGCGGTTCTTCAGCATGCTGGCGAACCGCGGCGAGATCGACGGTCGCCGGTACATCGCGGCCGACCGCCTGCTCGCCCTGACGTCGCCGCGGCCGAACGCCGGCGAGTTCGACGAGGTCTACCAGGGAACCACCTGGATCGGCACCGGCGGTTACTGGCTGGGCGGGGAGTCGCCCCCGGCCGACCCGCTGCTCGGCCGTTCGACCCAGGTGCTCGCCCACGCCGGGGTGGGCGGGTCGATGGGATGGGCCGACCTCGCGACCGGGCTGGCCGTCGTCATCACCCACAACCGGATGTTCCTCGGCGCCCCGCCTGGCGCCGAACCGTTCGTCCCGCTGGCCGACGCCGTGCGCGCGGTCGCGGGCCTGGACTGAAAGGGGTGACCGCTATGGAGTACCGGCCGTTCGGGCGGACCGGCGTGCGGGTGAGCGCCCTGGGCCTGGGGTGCTGGATGTTCGGCGACAGGGCCGACGAGGCCGAGTCGGTCCGGATCATCGACAGGGCGCTCGATCTCGGCGTCAACTTCTTCGACACGGCGAACAACTACGGCGGAGCCCCCGGGCGCAGCGAGTCCGTCGTCGGGGCCGCCCTGGCGAAGCCGTCCAAGCGCGATCGAGTGGTGATCAACACCAAGGCGTACATGCCGGTCGACACCGAGGATCCCAACGGGCGGGGTGTGAGCCGACGGCACCTGATCCGCCAGTGCGAGGAGAGCCTGCGGCGACTGCGGACCGATCACGTCGACGTGTTCACCCTGCACCGGTTCGACCCCGACGTACCGGTCGACGAGCCGTTGCGCGCCCTGGACGACCTGGTGCGTGCGGGCAAGGTCCGCTACCTGGGGGTAAGCACCTCCGCCGCGTGGGAGGTCGTCGAGTCACTGTGGGTGGCCAAGGAGTTCGGGTTCAACCGGATCGTGGCCGAGACCCCGCCGTACAACATCCTCGACCGGCGGATCGAGCGTGAGCTGCTCCCGATGGCGACGACGTTCGGGCTCGCGGTGAACCCGTGGGCGCCGCTGGGCGGAGGAGTGCTCACCGGCCAGTACCGGCGCGGCGAGCCGCCGTCCGCGGGCAGCCGGTACGGCGCGGGTGGCGTGCTCGCCGACTTCGCCGGTGACCGATTCAGCGAGGCCGTGTTCGACGTGCTCGACGTGCTGCGGGTGATCGCGGCCCGTCATGACGTGACCATGGCCCAGCTGGCCTTCTCCTGGGTCTTACGGCAGCCCGGTGTGACGAGTGTGCTGTGCGGGCCGGAGCGGCTGGCCGACCTCGACTCGTGCGCGGAGTCCTCGGCGATCGAGTGGACCGCCGAGGATCTGGACGCGATCGACGCGGTGGCCCCGCCCGGGGACAAGGTCGCCGGCTGGTACGAACCGATCGGCGGCCCGCGGTTCCGGCCGCATCCGGGCAGGGTCTGACCGGTACCCGCTCGTCACCGTCGGCGATCCCCCACCGGTTCGTCACGTGCGGGTGAAGGCGGTGACGGACGGCCGTACCGGCCGGTCGCGTTGTTGCAGGTGATCGCGGCGTTGGTCGTACCTGTGGATTGTCATGTCCAGCGTTACCCGGCGTGCCCGCCGTTGTCGAACGGCGGGCACGCCGGAGAAGACCGACCAGCGGGCCAACCGCAAGAAGAAAGGTTCAGCGGGCGGGCGGCCCGTCGACTTCGATCCCGAGCGCTACCGCCGGCGCAACACCGTCGAACGCTGTTTCCAGAAGATCAAGACCTGGCGCGGATTGGCCACCCGCTATGACAAAACCCAGGAAAGCCACGAGGCCGTACTCCACCTCCGAGGCTCGATCATGTGGCTGAAACTCCTCACCTCACCCACATGATCCGAACCTCGAACAGCTCCTAGATCACCTCATTGACGAAGGCCCCTTCGCCGGGCTAAGAATGCGCCAACGCTCGAATCACCGTCTCCGTACGCTCGCCGTGAAATGTTATCGCTAACATCGTGGAGGTATCGGAATGCGTAGGTATCACAGAGTTTTGGCCGCGTTGTTCACCGTCGTCATGGCCGTTGTCCTGACACCGGTGGCGGCCCACGCCGCCGGTCCGGTCCCCCACTACCTGATGACGGCCTTCACCAACAGCAGCGAATCGAACATGTACGTCTACGACTCCCCCAACGCCTCCACCTTCTCCCTCGTGCGGGCCAACGCCTACACACCACCGTCGGGGCTGATCAGGGATCCCAGCGTGTTGCGGCACACCGACGGCTACTACTACCTCGTCTACACGACGAACTGGACCGGTGACACCATCGGCTTCGCTCGCAGCGCCGACTCCGTGAGCTGGACGTTCCTTCGCAACGTGACCGTCGGGCTGAACGGTGCCACCGGCAGCACCTGGGCTCCGGAGTGGTTCAAGGACTCCGACGGCAGCGTCCACGTGATCTTCTCGGCCTCGACGACCGGCACGGCGGGACAGTTCAGGCCGTACCGGATCACCGCCACCAACGCCGACCTGTCGTCCTGGAGCGCCCCGACGGCGTTGGGCATCCCGGCGAACTACATCGACAGCTTCGTGGTCAAGGTCGGCTCCACCTACCACAACTTCCTCAAGAACGAGACGACGAAGTACATCGAGCACGCCACCGCCACCTCGCTCACCGGCCCCTGGCAGTTCACCGGCGTCGGGAACTGGGCGGGCTGGGGCTCGGGACTTGAGGGGCCCGCGCTGACACGACTGCCCGACGGCAGGTGGCGGATCTATTTCGACAACTACACGGGCGGCCGCTACTACTACGCCGACAGCTCCGACCTGTCCACCTTCTCCACCAAGGTCGAGCTGTCCGGCCTGTCCGGCGTCGCCAGGCACTTCACCGTGCTGCGCGAGGACGTCGGTGACACGACGGCGGTGCCGACGGGTAACCGCTCACTGCGCTCGGCCAACTTCCCCGATCGCTATCTGCGCCACCGCGACAATCTTGCCCGTATCGACCCGCTGAGCGCCTCCAGCCCGCTCACCGACCGCCGGGACGCCACGTTCACCGTGACCGCCGGGCTGGCCAACAACGGCTGCTACTCCTTCCAGGCGGTGAATCTGCCGGGCTACTACCTGCGGCACTACAACATGCGGCTCACCCTGCAGCGTGACGACGGCACGGCGATCTTCAAGGGCGACGCCACGTTCTGCGGCAGAGCGGGGCTGGCCGGCGGCGGTACGACCTCGTTCGAGTCGTACAACCTGCCGGGCCGCTATCTGCGCCACTACAACTACGAGATGCGGCTGGACCTGAAAGCGTCCACCTCGGTCTTCGCCTCCGACGCATCCTTCACGGTGACCTCCCCTCTGGCCTGACGAAAAGAAGACTTCGCCGCCCCCTCGCCCGAGCGCCGCTCGCCGGTGCTCGCCCGGTCGATACAGCCGGGCCGTGCCGGACACAGCCGGTCACAGGGCCGAGGTGGGAGCGTGCGTGGCTCGTTCGTGCCGAACTACGATTGGCGCCGAACGCGCCTCACCTGCCGCATATCACCGCTTGCCGGCGGCGGCGACCGTCGGCAAGACCGTGACACGACCATGACATGGCGAAGACGAGGCGAGGACACGGCCGGCCGACACTGGACGGGGTCGACCGGCGGACAAGTTACAGGGGCGTGCGGTGAAACTCGGCGGCGTGTCGCGAGTGCTGTTGATCGAGGACGACCCGGCCGTACGGGAGGGCCTTGAGCTGGCCCTGACCCGGCACGGATACCGGGTGCGCGCGGCGGAGTCCGGCGAGCAGGGGCTGGAGCGGCTGCGTACGGACCTTCCCGACGTCGTCGTGCTCGATCTGATGTTGCCCGGCATGGACGGGTTCGAGGTCTGCCGCCGTATCCGGGCCACCGGTCAGACACCGATCATCATGCTGACCGCGCGCGGCGACGACATGGACGTGGTGGCCGGGCTTGAGGCGGGCGCCGACGACTACGTGGTCAAGCCGGTGCAGCCCAGGGTGCTTGAGGCACGCATCGGCGCCGTGCTGCGGCGGGTCGGCCGGGACCAGGCGGAGCTGGAGCGGCACGGGGAGCTGACCATCGATCGGGCCGGGATCGTGGTCGCCAAACGCGGCGTACCGGTGGACCTCGCCCCGACCGAGCTGCGCCTGCTGCTCGAACTCTCCGGCACTCCCGGCCGGGTGCACAGCCGCCAGCAACTGCTGGAGTCGGTGTGGGAGCACGGGTATTTCGGCGACTCGCGTCTGGTGGACGCGTGCGTGCAGCGACTGCGCGCGAAGATCGAGGACGACTCGGCGGCGCCCGTCTACGTGCAGACGGTGCGTGGGTTCGGGTACCGGTTCGGGCCGGTGTGATCCGCCGGTGACACCTCGGCCGAGCCTGGGGCTGCGTGCCCGGCTGTTGTTCTCCTTCGCGCTGCTGTGCGTGGTCACCGCGGCGGCGGTGGCCGGCGGGATCTACGTCCAGGCGCGCAACGCCATCCTGGAGAGGACCCAGGATGCCGCGGTGCAGGCGATGACCGGCCGCCTGCAGGCGCTCTACCCGTTGCGGAGCGCGACGCCCGGCCCGGAGGAGCTCGGCGAGATCGCCGAGGCCGCGACCGACCGCGACAGCTTCGCGGTCGCCGTCTACCGCGAGACGCACTCGCCGCTTCCACCGTCCTCGCCGCCGCTGGGACGCTGGAGGCCGGGCGAGGAGGCCCGGGCCCTGGATTTCGGGGTGGCCTCACCGGAGTTGCGGCGGGTGGTGGCCGGTGGCCGCACCGCGTGGCAGAGGGTGGTGCGGCAGGGTGAGCCCACCCTGATCATCGGCATACCGTTGCTGATCATCGAGGAGGACCGGACGACGCGGGTGTCCGGTATCGAGGTCTACATCGCGCGCAGCCTGCTTCCCGAACAGCGCAGTATCGACGAGCTCGCCGCCATCGCCCGGCTGATCGGCGGGGCGGCCCTCGCGTTCGCGGTCGTCCTGGCGTTGCTCGCCGCCCGTGGTGTGCTGGGCCCGGTGCGCGAGCTCGGCCGGGCGGCGCGCCTGCTGGGCGAGGGTGAGATGCGGACCAGGATCGCGGTGCGCGGCTCCGATGAGCTCGCCGACGTGGCGCGCACGTTCAACAACACCGCCGCGGAGCTGGAACGGCTCGTCGGGCAGCTGCGCGAGATGGAGGCCGACGCCCGCAGGTTCGTGGCCGACGTGTCCCACGAGCTGCGCACCCCGCTCGCCGCGCTCACCGCGGTCGCCGACGTCCTGGAGGAGGAGGCGGACCGGCTGCCCGAGCCCGCAGACAGGGCCGCCAGGCTGGTCGGCCAGGAGACGCTCAACCTCACCGCCCTGGTGAACGACCTCATCGAGATCAGCAGGTTCGACTCCGGCGTCGCGGCCCTCGCGCCGAACGAGGTCGACGTGGCCGAACTGGTGGGCGCGACCTTGCGCGTTCGGGGCTGGTCGGAGCGGGTGCGCACCGAGGTTCCCGCCGGGGTGACGGCGCGGCTGGACCCGCGCCGGGTGGACGTCATCCTCGCGAACCTGGTCGGCAACGCCCTGCGGCACGGCGAGCCACCGGTGTCGGTACGGCTTCGCGCCGACCCGCACCGGATCGTTCTTGAGGTCCGTGACCACGGGCCGGGGCTGGAGGAGGCGGTGCTGCCGCACGTGTTCGACCGGTTCTACAAGGCCAGCGCGGCCAGGGCCAGGTCCGAGGGCAGCGGCCTGGGCCTGGCCATCGCACGGGAGAACGCCCGTCTGCACCGAGGTGACCTCACCGTCACCAACGCCCCGGACGGAGGCGCCGTGTTCACGCTGCGCCTGCCGCGCCGGGTACCCGATCCGGACGGAGGCTCCGAGTGAGGACAGGGTCCGCCCGCCGCGTGCTCGCCGTGGGCCTCGTATCGCTCGTCACCGTGGCCGGTTGCGGCGTGCGGCCCAGCGACGTCATCCCGGCCGGCGACCCGCCGAGCGGACGCGTCGCACCGACCACGACGATCACCTTCGCTCCCCGGAACCCTCCCGGGTGACGGTGGGGACCCGTCCTCGGCGCCGAACTGCGGCACCGGGGTTCGTACGGCGTCAACGCGCTGTGCGGGGACGCGACCGAGGGTACGTCACTCGGCGAGCGCGAAGCCGGCCGCCGCCTCCGCGTGCAGCCGAGCGCTCGGCAACAGCGGGACGGCGGTGTCCTTCTCGGTGATCAGCAGCTCGATCTCCGTGCAGCCGAGGACGACGCCTTCGGCTCCTTCCACCGCGAGATCGGCGATGATCCGGGCGTACGCGTCCCTGGAGGATTCCCTGAGCACCCCGCGCACCAGCTCGTCGAAGATCACGTGGTGGACCAGTTCCCGCTGCTCGCGTCGCGGCACGACCACGTCGAGGCCGTGCGCGGCCAGCCGATCCCGGTAGAAGGGCTGCTCCATGGTGAAGCGAGTGCCCAGCAGACCGACTTTGCGCATCCCTCTCGCGCGGACCTCCGCGCCCACGGCGTCGGCGATGTGCAGCACGGGCACGCTCGCGGCCCGCGCCACGTCGTCGCTCACCCGGCTGAAGGTGTTGCTGCAGACGAGCAGAACCTCGGCGCCGAGTTCCTCCAGCTTCCCTCCGGCATCGGCGAGCAGCGTGCTCACCTCGTCCCAGCGGTCGGCGAAGACGAGGTCCTCGACGGTCGTGTAGTCGACCGACCAGATGAGGCTGTTGGCCGAATGGCTGCCGCCGAGCCGCTCGCGGACCCGCTGGTTGATGATCTGATAGTAGATCACCGTCGATTCCCAGCTCAACCCGCCGATGAGACCGATCGTACGCATGGAACTCCGTTTCGATGACTGGTGCCGCGACCGGCCAGGCGGTGCGTCGGCGTGGACTTGATCCGCTCGGCCCCTCGGCGAAGCGCCGGCGGTCAGGCTCCGGCCAGCGCACGGGCGCAGGCACCGAGCCCGATCTCGCTGGAGGCCTTGACGAACACCACGTCTCCCGGTTCGAGAAGCGCGCCGGCCAGACTGAGTGCCTCGGTCACGTCCTGGGCGGTGTGGACGGCCACGCCCTGCTTCGAGGACTCCGCCGCCTCCGCCATCGCGAGCGGATCCCCCGGTCCGACCGCGATCAGCACGTCGAAGCGGAGGTCGGCGACGAGCCGGCCGATCTCCGCGTGCCGGGCGCGGGAGGCGCCGGCCTGCTGCCCCATCGCGCCGAGCACGGCGACGGTACGGCGGGTGCCTGCCAGGGCCCTCACCGCCCGCAACCCGGCCCGCATGGATTCGGGGCTGGCGTTGTAGGCGTCGTCGACGACGGTGACGCCGTCAGGTCGTTCGACGATCTCCAACCGGCCCGCGGAGCGCCGCCGTGCGGCGTTCAGCCCGTCGGCGATCTCGGCGACCTCCAGGCCGAGTACGGTGGCGACGGCTGCGGCCGCCAGGGCGTTGCCCACCTGGTGCTCACCGATGAGGTCGAGCTCGACCGGGGCGCGTCCTGAGGGCGTGACCAGCTCGAACGCGGTTCGCGCGCGATCGGCCGTCCGCACGTTCTCGGCTCGCACCCGCACCTGCGCCGACCGGCCGTACAACAGCACCTGGGCCCTGGTACGGCCGGCCATGCCCATGACGTACGGGTCGTCGGCGTTGAGCAGGGCGAACCCATCCGCCGGAAGTGCCTCGACCAGCTCGCCCTTGGCCTCGGCCACGTCGGCCGGCCCGGCTCCCATGCGCTCCACATGCGCGGTGCCGACATTGAGCACCAGCCCGACCCTGGGCGGTGCGAGCCCGGTTAGATACCTCAGGTCGCCCTTGCGGCCCGCCCCCATCTCCAGCACCAGGTATCGGGTGGTGGCATCGGCGCGCAGCACGGTGAGCGGCAGCCCGAGCTCGTTGTTGAACGACCTGTCGGTGGCCACCGTCACGGCGTGCCGTTCGAGCACCTGGGCCAGCAGGTCCTTGGTCGTGGTCTTGCCCACGGAGCCGGTGATGCCGATCACGGTCGGACCGATGTGTTCGAGCAGGTGCCTGGCCAGCAGGCCAATCGCGAGCTGGACGTCCTCGACCACGAGGGCGGGCACGCCGACGGGCCTTGAGGCCAGCACGGCGACGGCGCCGGCCGCGACGGCACCGGCCGCGTGGTCGTGACCGTCGACGCGGGCGCCGGCCGTCGCGACGAACAGGCCGCCGGGCACCACCTCGCGAGAGTCGACCGCGGAGGGCGCCGTCACCGGCGCCTGCGGGTCGCGCACGTCATGCAGGCTCGCGCCGACGACCCGGGCGATCTCGTTCAGCGTCATGGGGATCATGAGCCGCTCCTGGCGAACGCGAGGTCGATGAGGCGGCGCAGCAGATCCGGGTACGGGACACCACTCGCGGCCCACGCCCTGGAGTAGACGGAACGTGAGGTGAAGCCGGGCATGGTGTTGATCTCCAGCACGTACAGGCGTCCCGTGTCCTCCTCGTAGAGGAAGTCGACACGGGACAGGCCGTAGCCGCCGATCGCCCGGAAGGCGCACAGGGTCAGCTCGCGCACGTCCTCGGCCACCCGTTCCGGCAGCACGGCGGGGATGGTGGCGATCTCTGCCCGGCTGAGGTATTTGGCCTCGTAGTCGAGCCAGTCGCCGGGCACGATGAGCTCGCCGGGCACCGAGGCATCCGGGGTGTCGTAGCCGCCGAGCACGCCGCAGATGACCTCACGCGCGGTCACACCCTGCTCGACGACGACCACCCGATCGTAGGCGAGCGCCAGATCCACGCCCGCGCGCAACTCCTCCATGGAGGTGACACGTGAGATGCCGATGGAGGAGCCCATACCGGCCGGTTTGACGTACATCGGCCAGTCGAGCGACTTCACCAGTTCCCAGTGGTCGGTGGCGGTGACCCATTCGTGCTCGGTGAACCACACATGCGGCGTGACCGGAATGTCCTCTGCCAGGAACGCGCGCCGCATCGCGACCTTGTTCATGGCCACGGCGGAGGCCATGACGCCGCAGCCCACATACGGGATGCCCAACGTCTCCAGGTGGCCCTGGACGACGCCGTCCTCGCCGAACGGCCCGTGCAGCACGGGGAAGGCCACGTCCACCAGACCGCGTCGCAGCTCCACCGGCCACCGGCCCCGCCGGTCGATGATGACCGCGACGGGCTCGTACAGATCCTTCGGCAGAGCGTTGAGCACCGCCTGCGCCGACTGCAGCGACACCTCGTGCTCGGCGGACGGCCCTCCGGCCAGCACAGCCACGCGTACGCGTTCGGTCACGATCGATCAGCCTTCCTCGACGGCACGGAGAGAGCCGGACCCACCGCTGGGGAACGGGAGCCGGTCAACCCCACCCACTGTCGGGTGACCGTGTCCCCGCCTCGTCAGCGCCGTGTCATGGTCGTGTCACGGCCGGCGGCCTTGGGTCCCGATGCGGGGCGAGCCGGCCGTCCCCCGCTGACCACCGAGGTCCGTGCCCGCCGGACCGACCGGTCCGACTCCCCCGAATCGCCCCGCATGCGCGGACCAGGGCCGGGCTACAGCCGGTCCGTGTACTCGCCGGCGTAACCCACGCCGGGGTGGGGCAGCCGCCGGGGTGGCCTGCCGCCGCTGTCCGGGCGGTGCTCGAAGTGCCACCACTCGTTGTCGTAGATGCGGTACAGGTCGTAGCGGGCGCCGTGTTCCTCCAGCCAGCGCGCGCCCTCGTGGGGGCGCACGTCCAACGCGACGCCCCTGACGTGGCCGGACTCCGCCGGTGGCAGCACGAGCATGCGCGCCAGCGCCGGGGAGCCCGCGCGGCGCACCTCCTCGTCGAACATCCGTTGCTGGACATGGGGATCGCGGTATCCCGAGGTGAGGCCGATGAGCCGGCCGTGACGCCAGAGCGCCTGGGTACGCGCCGCCGTGAAAGCCGCCAGGGCACCCTCGGTGAGCCCGGTGAGGTCCTCGGCGGGGAATCGCATCCGTAACGCCCAGCGGCAGGCGATCTCGCGGGCGCGGCCGGGGGCGCGGACGAACGCCGCGGGCAGCAGGAGCACGGCGAGCACCAGCGTGACCACGGCGTACAGCCGGTCACGGGGCCGAGACGGGATCATGCGTGGCTCGTTCATGACGCACCACGATCGGCGCCGAATGTGCCCGCGTTGCCCGCCGCACGTCACCGTTCGTCGACGACGGCGACCGTCGGCGCGACCGTCTGCAGGGCAGTGACACGACCATGACGCGGCGAGGACGAGGCGGGCACACGGCCGGTCGACAGTGGACGCGACGTTCCGTCCGCTGATCGGAACGTCGCGTCGAAGGTGACCATGAAAAGGAGAAGGTTGTGGCTGACAACGGAGCATGGGACCGGCGTTCGCTGTTACGGGGCGCCGCCGTGGTGGCCGGTGCCGCCGCGACCGCGCCACTGCTGGGCTCGGCGGCCACGGCACACGCCGGCGGCGGTGACGGGTATCGGCCTGCCGCTGCTCTCCGAGAACGGCCGCCGCCTGCTCCTGGCTCACCGGCTCTCACGCGGCCACTGCCCTGTTCGAGCGGAGACGCGCCGTTCGGCGTCCCACACCGATCAGTGTGATTCTTTCAGGCTGTACGGCCATCCACGGATTGCCTCACTCCTCCAGGGAGAGTGCCTGGCCAGGGCACAGGTGCACCGCTTCGCGGGCCTTCTCGACCAGCTCGCCCTCCGGTGTCTCGTTCAGCACGATGATTGTGGCGTCGTCCTCGCTCTGGTCGAACAGCGCGGGCTCAGTGAGCACGCACTGTCCGGCACCGACGCACCTGTCGGTGTCCGCGATGATTTTCATGGCCCTCTCCTCCTGAGACGGGGATGGCGGTTCGTCCGCTACCAGGTCACCGGGAGCTGGTACAGGCCATAGATGTTCGCGTCGTCCTTGAACGGCAGCTCGTCGACATCCATCGCCAGCTCCAGCGTGGGGACGCGGCGGAACAGCGTGTCGAACACGATCTGCAGCTCCATCCGAGCCAAGTTCTGGCCCAGACACTGGTGCGGCCCGAATCCGAACGCGACGTGGTGGCGCGCGCCGCGCTCGATGTCGAGCTCGTCCGGGTTCTCGAACGCCCGCGGGTCCCGGTTGGCCGAATACCCGAGCGCCAGCAATCCTTCGCCGGCGCGGATCAGCTGCCCGCCGACCTCGATGTCCTCGACGCACAGCCGGGCCGTCGCCACGTCGATGATCGTGAAGTACCGCAGCATCTCCTCGACCGCGTTGAGCGTTTTGCCCGGGTCGGCCTTGATCATCGCGAGCTGCTCCGGGTCGCGCAGGAACGCCACGGTCGACAGCGAGATCATGTTCGCCGTCGTCTCGTGGCCGGCCACGAGCAGCAGCAAGCCCATACGGGCCAGTGCCGTCCGCCGGTAGGTGCCGTCCGCGCGCAGCTTGACGATCTGCCGCCCGAGCAGGTCGTCCGGCGGGTTCTCCTCCTTCTGCGCGATGAGGTCGGTCATGTAGCCCTGGATGGCCATCATGGCCGCCCCCCGCTCCTCGGGCGGCGTCGACTGCTTGATCACCTTCACCGTGTGTTCCTGGAAGAACTCATGGTCGGCGTAGGGCACACCCAGCATCTCGCAGATCACCAGTGACGGGACCGGCAGCGACAGCGATTCCACCAGGTCACCGGGCCGCGGCCCGGCCAGCAGCGCGTCGATCTGCCCGTCGACGATCTCCTGGATCCGCGGCCGCAGCGCCGCCAACCGGCGCACCGTGAACTCGCCGAGTACGGCCTTGCGCGACGGCCCGTGCTCGGGCGCGTCCATCGAGATCAGGAAGCGCTCCTCGTCCGGCCGCCGGAACGCCGCCTCGCCCTTGACCAGTGACGGGAAATCCGGATGTTCCCGGTCGGCGCTGAACCGCCGGTCGTTCAACACGGTTCGCACGTCCTCGTGGCGGCTGACCACCCAGGCCCACCCGCCGTCGGGCAGACGAACCCGCGAGACCGGCTCTCCTTCACGGATCTCCTCGTACGCCGGCGGCGGCGCGAACGGACACGTACGGGCCATGGGGAACTCGTGCTTCTCTGCGGTGGTCATGACTTTTCCTTCCACGGCGTCACGGACGGGCGATAGAGGCCGGACAACGAAAAGCCGCATGTGAACGGCGGTTGGTCGACCGGTGCGACCGGGTTCGGCTCTGGGATGCGGCGGACCAAGGAGCCGCAATGGACCACCGGGACCGACAAATATCGGTGGATTCAGACTCGACCCGTCCCCTCGCGGGCGAAGTGCGGTTCCGCCGCTTCCAGTCGCGGTACCGAGATGCCCAACCGTCGTGCTTCGGCCAGGGTGTCCCGGCAGACCTCACGCGGCTCCTCGGCGTCGGGGTCGGAGTGCGCCGCGAAATTCACGCGCGCGAGCGCGACATGAGCGGTCAGCCAGGCGAGCACGGGGGCCGTCAGCCAGGTGGGCACACGGAACAGCAGCACACCGCGGTGACGTCGCAGGTCGACACCGCGCGCCTAGAGGAGCGGCAGAAGCTCCCGGCCGGCCAGCAGCCCTTCGCGCAGGTCGCCTCTTGCCCCGGCCAGCTTGGACAGGGAACCCAGCCGCAGGCCCTGTGAGAGCAGACCGGCACCCGACGCGAAATGGATCCACAACCAGCCGCGGAAATCGGATTGTTCCCTGAGCCGGAGTCCGGCCTCGCGAAACGCCTGGCGTACGGCCCGCTCCCGGTCGGTCGGCGGCCGGCCGAGGGTGCCGAAGACGACCGACGGCAGC
>NZ_JBITIZ010000023.1:0-113986 GCF_044459525.1 Streptosporangium sp. NPDC050284 | reverse complement strand
CGGGGGGGGGCTCGTGTGGGGTGCCCCGGTATCCCCCCCCGGCCCGGGGCCGCCCCCCGGCCGGGGGCCGTACCCCCCTGCGGGGGGCGACCGGCCCCCGGCCGGGAAACGATCGCGTCCAGCGAGAACGGCCGCTCCGGCCGGGCGGCGACCGCGCCCGGCAGGAAAACGAAATGAGGGATGCTGCGCTTTCAGCGAAAAGCGCTGACAGCGAACGAACGGAAAACGCGGCTCCCTGCTGGACTATGGTCGCGGGTATTCGTTTATTAGCAAACCTCGGGTTCGGAGTAGGTGGAAGACATGAGCGGTCCCCAGATCGTCCCCGAAGACCAGCTGTATCAGAGGCTGCTGCGCAAGCGGATCGTCGTGCTCGGCAGTGAGGTGAACGACGAGGTCGCCAACCGGATCTGCGGGGAGTTGCTTCTGCTCTCCGCCGACGACGACCGTCGCGACATCTGGCTCTACATCAACTCACCCGGTGGCTCGGTGTCGGCCGGAATGGCCATCTACGACGTGATGCAGTACGTCCCCAACGACGTGGCCACCGTGGGCATGGGCATCGCGGGGTCCATGGGGCAGTTCCTGCTCTGCTCCGGCGCTCCCGGAAAGCGCTACGTCCTGCCGCACGCCAGAGTGATCATGCACCAGCCCTCGGGAGGCCTCGGGGGCACGGCCGCCGACATCGCCATCCAGGCCGAGCAGATGCTCTACACCAAGCAGATGATGCGCGAGCGGATCGCCTTCCACACCGGCCAGTCGCTGGAGCGGATCGAGGAGGACTGGGATCGCGACCGCTGGTTCACCGCCACCGAGGCCAGAGACTACGGCTTCGTCGACCAGGTGATCAAAAACACCAGCGAGGTGGTGTCCGAAGGCTGACCTGCCGTTTCCGAGGGCGATTTCCTCCCGGGGGGTATTTCACTCCGGGAGCGATCGCGCTTTCGGAGTGGTTTCCTGTTGCCTCTCCGCGTATTTCGCATGGAATGGTCTGGCGCCATTTTCGGCCTCGCTCGGAAATGGCGCCACGCGATAAAAACGGTGCCGCGCGATGAATCGTCGCCTTTGGGGTCGTCGAGGGGCCGTCGGCCGGTTTTGCCGCGTCAGTGTCGGCAGAGCAGGCAGCGTACGGCGTGTTCGAGGGACTCCGCGTCGCCGATGGGCGAGGGCCATGGAAGCCGGATCAGCGTCGGGTCGCTGTCGACGCCGCAGCGGACGGTCGCCCCGAAGCGGTCGAGCTCCCAGAGCCAGGCCTCCGGCGCCGGTGCGGCGAGCAGGGAGACGAGCGCGGCCTCCAACTGCCGGCGGTGGGAGCCGTTGATGTGGTGGAGCATGCGCTCGGCGTCGTCCATCAGAGGGTCGGGGGCTGCGCCCAGATACTCCTCGGCGTCCAGCAGGCCTGACTCCGGCCCGGTGAGATAGATCACCCTGCCGACGTCGACGCGGATCAGCCGAGGGCCGTCCATCCCCTCCAGCGTCTCGAACAGGGCCTCGTCCGGGCAGCGTTCGGCGATCGCCACCGCCGTCTCCCTCACCTCGGCCTCGGGCACCGCCTGCGCCCAGCCCTGCACCTTGAGCAGGCCCCGCGAGAGCTCGTGCCCTCCCAGTGAGCGGGTCGACGTCAGATCCACGGTCACCACGGGCTCGTCTCGCACGTCATGGAGCGGATCGCCGGGCAGGACGAGCAGCACGGGTCGCCCGGCGCCGTCCACGCCGCCCCTGGCGGGTGTCGCGGGAGCGTTGGTTCCGGAGACGGACACGTGGGTGGGAGCGGCGGTGGCTGCGAGGGTGCGGACCCGCTCGGGGATCGGCGGAGCGGTGACGGGCTGCATGAACCGGCTCTCCTTGAGGTCGGGGACACTGCTGTGTGTAAGATTAGCCTTGCCTAACTAAGGTAAACCTAACCACAGGGGAGTGAGTATGCGCTACACCGGGCCGAAGGTGCGTCTTTCTCGGAGGGCCGGCGTGCCGCTGACCCGCAAGGCCGTCCGATACTTCGAGGAGCGCCCCTACCCGCCGGGTGAGCACGGTCGCAAGACCAACCGGCGGCAGACCGGTGACTACGGGCTGCGGTTGATGGAGAAGCAGAAGCTCCGCTGGTACTACGACGTCTCCGAGCGGCAGATGCGTCGCTACTGGGACATGGCGCTGCGCGGCACCGGGCGGGCGGGCGCGGAGCTGGTGGTGCTGCTGGAGACGCGCCTCGCCTCTCTCGTCCTGCGCTCAGGCCTCGCCCCGTCCATCTACGCGGCCCGCCAGTACGTCGCCCACGGCCACATCACCGTGGACGGCCGCAAGGTCGACATCCCCAGCTACCTCGTCAAGCCGGGCCAGGTCGTCGCGGTGCGCGAGAGGTCACGCCGGATGCAGCCGTTCGTCGCGGCGTCCGAGGGCGTGTACGCGGATGACCGGACGGCCGCCTACCTCGACGTCGACCACGCCGACCTCCGGTTCACCCTTTTCAGCCGCCCGCTGCGCGAGCAGGTCGTGGTCCCGGTGGACGAGCAGCTCGTGGTGGAGTTCTACTCGCGCTGACCCGGCGCCTATCCGCGCCGCCGGCCCGCCGCCTTCCGGGCGGCGGGCTTTCTCACGCCGCCGTTCGTCGCGCCCTTCGAACCCGAGCCGTTCTTTCCCTCGGAACCGTTCTTCCCCCCGGAGCCTGAACCGTTCCCTCCCCCGGAGTTCGCGCCGTTCTTCCCTGCGGAGCCCGAGTCGCCGTTCGCCGTGCCCTTCGCCCCCGCGGTGCCGTTCATCGGCGCCGGGACCCGGTCCCGCAACTCCCGCACCTCGGCCCGGAGCGAGGCCAGTTCGGCGAGCACGGTCCTGCCCAGTTCCTCGGTCGCCTGTACGGACTCCTCGGCGTGCTCCTCCTCCATCGCGCTGACCACCACCGCGATGAACAGGTTCAGCACCACGAAGGTGCACACCAGCATGAACACCACGAAGAACAGCCACGCCGACGGATGCTCGTCCATCACCTCCCTGGTGATGTCGGACCAGGCGTCCCCGGTCATCATCTGGAACAGGGTGAACAGCGAGGTGGGCAGGTCGCCGAAGTACTCGGGGGCGGTGACGTGGTAGAGCTTCGTGCTCATCACCGCCGCGACGTAGAGCACCAGTGCCAGCAGCAGCACGATCGAGCTCATCCCCGGTAGTGCCGTGAGCAGCGCGGTCACCACCCGGCGCAGGCTGGGCAGCACGGAGATGAGCCGTAGCGCCCGCAGGATGCGCAGCGCGCGCAGCACCGAGAGCCCGCCCGCCGTGGGGAGCAGCGAGACCGCCACGATCACGGTGTCGAAGAGGCTCCACGGGTTGCGGAAGAACCGCCAGCCGTAGGCGTACAGCTTGGCGGCGAGTTCGGCGACGAAGATGTAGAGGGCGAGGTGGTCGACGGCGGCGAGCACCGCGCCGTACGGCTCGGCGAGCGTCGCCGAGGTCTCCAGCCCGAGCGTGACCGCGTTGATCACGATGACGGTGATGATGAACTGCTGGAAACGGTGCGTTTCGAGCAGGCGGCGGAGACGCTCGCGCGGTGGCACGGGGACTCCCGGAAGTCGGAAAGGCCAAGGACAAGCAAAGATCATAACGGACCGGTGAAGACCGAAATCCGCCTTTCGTAAGGCGAGATATCCCAAAATATTTGATCTTTGTGGTACGGGAACGCTCCGTGCCGGGAAGAGGGTGCCGAACCACTGCTTACGGCTCTGCCCCGGTGCCCCGTCCGGCGGGCGGAGGGGCAGGGGGCCGTCCCGTCCGGCGAGCGCGGTGTTCAGTGCGGAGGGCCGTACGGCTCGATCCTCGGGTCCGAGTAGGGGCCGCCGCCCGCCTTCGGGTCGACCCGGCGGGCGGCGGCCTCGCTCACCCGCAGGCCGTACAGGCCCTGGTCGGGGTCGATGAGCACCAGGCCGTAGTCGGTGTCGACGTCATCCTCGGGCAGCTTCAGGTGCCGCATGGCCTGCGCGAGCGTGGCGTCGGGCGGAAGCCGTACGGTGATCAGGAGCATGCACTCACGCTACGCGCCTGGCGCGGCGTCGCAACGAGGCGAGCATCCCGGGGGTGTCGACGACTCCGTAGCCGTAGTCGTGGTCGAACCCGATGTCGCCGTGGTCGTCGGCGGTGCGCCGGAGCAGGGTGCGCAGCTGGGAGGGTGACAGACGGGAGGAGGGCCACAGGGTGCGGATGGCCGCGACGAGCCCGGCGACGACGGGGCACGCAGCCGAGGTGCCCGAGTCGGCCTCGTCGTCGCCGAAGGCCCGCGAGCCGGAGAAGTGGGTGAAGGCGCAGAGATCGGGCTTTCTCGCGGTGAGGCGGCCGGGGCCCTGCGAGGAGTAGCCGACCCGCTCGCCACGGATGTCGACTCCGCCGACCGACAGGACGCGCGGGTGGGAGTTGGCGCCCGTGATCGGTCGGTTGGCGTACGCGCACCGGCCGTCGGGGCAGTCGCGCCCGCAGTTTCCCGCGGCGAACAGCACGTCGGCGCCCGCCCGCTCCAGGCTGGAGACGATCAGGTTGAACGGGTGGGCGGGGTTGTCGGAGTAGTTGCCGGGATGGCCTGCGGGGAAGTCCCAGGTGGGGGAGAAGGAGCCCCAGCTGTTGGTGACGACGAGGGAGCGTGAGGCCGCGGGCTGGTCTTCGAGGACGGTGCGCAGGTGGGCGAAGGCGGCGACCGCGTCCGACAGCAGGCCGTCCAGCGCCGAGCCGCCCGGACGCCGGGAGAGCAGCACGGGCACGTCGATCAGCGACGCCCTCGGGGCGGCGATGAGCGCGTCGAAGGCGCACATCGTGCCGTGGTCGACGGGGAACTCGCCCGCCTCGCCCCGCACCCCCGACGGCTTCCAGCTGCGCTGGGCGTCGAGGGCCACGCCGCGGTCGAGCTGCCGGGCCACGTGCGCGGCGTTGATGCCGCTGTCGAGCACCGCGAGCGCGACGCCCGAGCCGTCGAGGCCCTCGCGCGCCAGCTCGGGGACGTGGAGCAGCCGCTCCACGTCGCGCCAGTCGCCCACCGGTGGCGTTCCGCCGCAGGTGAGGCTCCGCTGGATCATCGGGTCGGCGAAGACCCCAACCACGTCGGGACGCAGCGAGGGCAGCAGGGTGATCCGGGTGGAGATCTCGTCGTCGGAGATCTCCCCGCGGACCAGGACGGAGGCCTCGTCGTCGGCGAAGGAGAACGTGAGCGGCTGGTTGAGCGAGAGGGGATCGCCCCCGGCGAGGGGGACCGGGCGGGGAGCGACGACAGGGGTGAAGGAGGGGTCCACGACGACCCCGGGCAACGCGTCGGCGACGTCGGCCGCCGTCGTGCTCACCGAGGGGTCGGCCACGGCCGCCACGACGTCGGGGGATGGACGGAGCTGGAGCAGGACCCGCATGTGCACCACCGGGACTTGAGAGGATCGGGTTCCACCACGTTCCTGCATCCGCCTCGATCGCGTCCAGCCGTTGAAACCACCCCTTATCTGGCCTCATGGCAGGTAACCCACACAAACGACAGGGATGGATTTCCTTCCCTGCGCGGGTGCCGGTGACTAGCGTTGGGCGGCATGACCGCAGAGGCGGAGACGACTCCACCCCCCACCCCAGATGTCCGGCACACCCACTGGCTGAGCACACGGCCCAGACTGATCGTCGCCAGTGGGTTCATGCTCTTCCTGGAGCTGGCCCTGATCCGGTGGACCGGATCGAACATCGTTCATCTGAGTTATTTCACCAACTTCGTCCTGTTGGGATCCTTTCTCGGTATCGGACTCGGCTTCCTCCGGGTAGGACGCACCACCCGGCAGCCGTACTACTCGCCGATCGTGCTCGCCGTCCTGGTGCTGGTCGTGTGGCTCTTCCCGGTCACCGTGGACCGCCAGACCGAGGGGGTCCTGTACTGGACGAGCCTGAGCGAGAGCGGGCCGCCCGCCTGGCTGATCCTGCCGGTGATCTTCGCCGCGGCGGCGATCGTGCTGATGGGCCCGGCCGAGCTGGTCGGGCGGTGCTTCCCCGAGCTGGAACGGCTGGAGGCCTACCGCTACGACCTGATCGGCAGCCTCGGCGGCATCGCGCTGTTCACCGCGCTGTCGTTCCTCAGCGCGCCCCCGGTGGTGTGGGGGGTGATCGCCGCGGTCGCCTACGCGGTGCTGCTCTGGCCCCGCAAGGTCTGGGCCCGCGCGGCGCTGCTCGTGCCGTCGCTCATCGTCGTCGGGGTCCTCGCGACGGAGTCGCTGACGGCCGGGGCGCTGTGGTCGCCCTACTACAAGGTGACCTACGTGCGCGGCTACTGGAACGACGTGCCGCTGATGGACATCAAGGTCAACGGCATCCCGCACCAGCAGGCCAGCCCGGCCAAGAGCCGCCTGGAGTGGGAACGCCAGTACGCCCTGCCGTACGAGCGCGCGACCTCGGGCAAGCTGGACGACGTGCTGATCGTGGGCGCGGGCAGCGGCACCGACGTGTCGATCGCGCTGTCGAAGGGCGCCAAGCGCGTGGACGCCGTGGAGATCGACCCCAAACTGCTCGAACTCGGCCGCTCCTACCACCCCGACAGTCCGTACAGCGACCCCCGCGTCACCGCCCACGTCACCGACGGCCGCGCCTTCCTGGAACGGACCTCCGACAAGTACGACCTCATCCTCTTCGCGCTGCCCGACTCGCTCACCCTGGTGTCCGGGGCGAGTTCGCTGCGGCTGGAGAGCTACCTGTTCACCCAGCAGGCGATGGAGGCGGCGAGGGACCACCTCAAGCCGGGCGGCACCTTCTCGATGTACAACTACTACCGTGAGACCTGGCTGGTGGACCGCCTCGGCTCCACCATGCAGGCCGCCTTCGGCCACAAGCCCTGCGTCGACATCGTCAGCGAGACCGGCCAGCAGGCGGTGATCACCGCGGGGCTCACCGCCGAGGCGCAGCGCTGCGACTCCGAATGGGCGGGGGCGAAGGCCGACACCCCGCCGCCGAGTGGTGACGACCGGCCCTTCCTCTACCTGAAGGACCGGACGATCCCGCAGATCTACATCATCACCCTCGGCCTGATCCTCATCGTCAGCCTGCTCGCCGTCCGCGCCGTCGCCGGTCCCTACCGGCGGATGCGCCCGTACGCCGACCTCTTCCTGCTCGGGGTGGCGTTCCTGCTGCTGGAGACGAAGAGCGTGACCGGGTTCGCGCTGCTGTTCGGCACCACCTGGGTGGTGAACGCGATCGTGTTCGGAGGGGTGCTGGTCGCCGTGCTCGCCGCGGTGGAGGTGACCCGCCGCTTCAGGGTGCCGTCCCTGCCCGTGATGTACGGCGTGCTGCTCGCGGGGCTGGTCCTCGCCTGGCTGGTGCCCAACTCGTGGCTGCTGAGCCTGCCGCTGCCGGTGCGCGCGGTGGCGGCCGTGGTCGTGGCGTTCCTGCCGATCTTCGCGGCCAACGTGGTGTTCGCCAAGCGCTTCGCCGACTCCGCGGACGCCACCGTGTCCTTCGGCGCGAACCTGCTGGGCGCGATGGTCGGAGGTTGCCTGGAGTATCTGGCGCTGGTCATCGGCTACCAGGCACTGCTGATCGTGGCGGGCCTGGTCTATCTGGGGGCCTTCGTCCTGCTGCCCAGGACCGCGAGGGGCGTCGGAGCGGCCAAGGTCGGCTGAGCCCGGCCGGCTCCGGGGGAAAAACGTGTGGCCCGTCCTCCTTCGCGGAGGGCGGGCCACATACGTGCGGGGTGGTCGGCGACGAAGCCGGTCACGTGGGGCGGTCAGAACCCGCAGAGCTCGTCCAGGGACGCGGCCTCGCCCTTGCCGTTCGGGGTGGGCGTCTGGCTCGGCTTGGCCACCGCCGTCCTGGAGGGCTTGGGTGTGGCGGTGGGCGTCGATCCGCTCGCACCGCTCGTGCCGGGGGAGGCCGTCGCGGCGAGGGGGCGGCGGGCGGGCTGCAGTGACTGGCGCAGCGTCCTGGCGGTCGCGGCACGGATCTTCTGCCAGTCGGGGGAGCCGGTGTAGAACTCCGGCGGCACGAACTGGAGGCTCACGATCCTCGCGTCCTTGACCTTCAGCCCCAGCTCGGTGATGTGCTCAAGCAACTCGCGAGGGATGTCGGTCTTGGCCATCTTCTTGGCCACGTTCGCGATCTTGACGAAGTTGGTGAGCACGACCGACGGGGTGGCCTGCTGGGTGAAGGCGCCGATGACGCAGCGCTGGCGGGCCATCCGGGAGAAGTCGTCGCTGCCGACGCGGGAGCGCCCGTACCAGAGGGCCTCCTCGCCGGTGAGCTTCCGGTATCCGGCCTTGATGGTCCCCGCGGTGCCGTAGAGGCCGCCCCAGGGGACGTCGCTCTCCACCCTGATCCTGAGACCGCCGATGGCGTCCACCAGGTGGGCGAAACCGAACATGTTGACCAGGGCGTAGTAGTCGATCTTCAGGTTGAGCGTGTAGCCGATCGCGTCCATGAGGGCCCGAGGGCCTCGATGGCCGTCCTTGACGTCGGGCATGAGCTCGGGGTGGTCCTCGGCGTACTGCCAGACCTCGTTGAGCAGGCCCCCGTTGGGCAGCTCGCGCATGAACCCGTCGGGGAACCGCTTGCCGAGCGGGGTGTTCGGCGGGAAGCGGACGTGCTGGAGGTTGCGAGGGAGACTGAACATGGCGGTGTTGCCGGTCGCGACGTGCACGCTGGCCATGGTCATGCTGTCGGTCCGCACGCCCTCCCGGTTTCCGGCGCCGTCGCCGCCGACGAGCAGGAAGTTCACCCGCTTGCGCCCGCCCCACGGGTCCTCGTGCTTGACGGGAGCCGCCGTGGGGTTGGCCGAGGCGCTCTCGAAGATGCTGTTGGCCGCGTCCTTGACGGTCAGCACGGTGCTCGCGGTCAATGCGAACGGCGCCATCACCGACACGCACAGCACGCCGACCGCGACACCCGACACGATCTGTCCCCTGCCGCTGAGCCGGTCGGGCCCGAGGGAGACGTAGGAGAAGAGCACCAGCAGGAACCAGGCGATCGCGCCGACGATGGCGAGGACCGCTCCGGTCATCAGCGTGCTGTCGCGGGCGACGAAGCCCGCGTTTCCCTCACCGCTGAGGACGAGCGCGCCGACCAGGGCGGCGAGCAACAGCGCGCCGAAGATCGTGAGGAGGATGTACCCGGTGCGGCGGTGGCCCGCCCGCAGGTGCGCCGCGCCGGGGAGGAGCGCCGACAACGCGGTCCAGCCGATGAGCGCGCCGACCGTCATCGGCTTGGCGAACCGCGGCCGCTTCCCGGGCGGCCCGGGAGGGGCAGGGGGACCGGGGGGCGGTCCTCCGCTCTGGCCAGGTCCCCCGCTCTGGCCCGGTCCTCCACCCTGGCCCGGTCCTCCGGGACGGCTCGGCCCTCCGGTCTGGGCTGCTCCCTGAGGCTGAGCCGGCCCCGCGGTCCGGTCGGGCCGCGGGGCCGCTCCGGCCTGCGAGGGAGAGGCCGCCTCGGTCTCGGGCGTACCCCGGGAAGGAAGGGATTCCTGCGCGTTGTGCGTGGCCTGCCCGTCGCGTACGACATTCGGGTGAAGCGTCTCCTGCCCGTCGCGTACGTCGTGGGGGGAGGGTGCCTTCGGCCCGTTGTGCGCGCCCTGAGGGGAGCGCGCCTCCTGCCCGTCGGTGGCGCCCCGTACGCCGGGCCGGGTCTGCGGGGGTGTTCCCCGCCCGTCCGGCACGCTCTGGACCTGGCCGGGAGCCGTCCGGAGCCCGCTCGCGTCCCTGGAGGGGGGCGCGCTCTGCCCGGAGGGAGCGCCCTGGGCCTGTGGCGTGCCGGGTGGAGCGGAGGGGGACTGCGTCTCGGCCGGCCCCTGCGCGCCGCCACGACCCGCACCTTGGCCGCCGCCGCGGCCCGCACCCTGGCCACCGCTGCGGCGCCGGGGGCGCCGTTTCCCGTTCCCACTGTCGCCGGCGAGATCCCCCGAGTCTTGCCCAAGGCGCATCGTCACATCGCTTCCTACTACGTCTTGCCCCGGTCTACCTGGCAAAACAGCCAAGGTTCCCCGATTGAACGGAATTTGCCAGGATTCTAGTCCCCATACCTGGACATGACAGACAGATAGCTAATCTGTGGTGAATGATCGTTTAAGTCGTGATGTTATCTAAGACGTCGCCGAAGACGGCGCCAACCAGGTGTTGCACTGGAACGTCTTGTTCTTCTCGTAGCCCTGACGGAACCACCGATGGTTGTTCGCCGGGGAGCCGTGGTCACGGGGGTAGCCGGGCCAGTCGCCCACGCGGGAGTAGAAGTAGTAGAGGGTGTTGCGCCGGGCGGGGGTCACCGGATAGCTGGCCGAGACCGAGCGCATGAACATCGCGCCGAAGCAGGTCGCCTGGAGCTCGAACCGGCGGCTGAGCGCGAGCCTTCCGCTCTGACCGCTGGAGCGGAGCGACCTCTGCCACCAGGTGTTGGACAACCCCGACAGATGCTGCACGTGGTGCCCGTACTCGTGCGCCATCATGCTGACGACCCCGCCGTGCCAGTCGGTGATGGAGCCGTACCCGCCGGAGTTGCCGACCCCTCGCACCATCGCCCTGGTCGAGGCGTAGATGGTGGTGTTGCGCGGGCAGTAGTAGGGCACCATGCTGCCCGGCGAGGGGAAGTCGCCGCAGGCGCCGCGGCCCTTCGTCGCGGTGAGGGAGTAGCCGGGCGGACGCCAGTCCATGCCCTGCTCGCGCATGATCTGGGACCAGCCCTTGTCCATGCACTTGGAGGTCTTGAGGATCAGTGCCTTGAGCTGACTGTGGCTGTAGATGCTGGCCGATCCCGCCGGGCAGTTCACCCTGGGAAGCCCTCCGGCCCGGTAGAGCGTGTTCTTCTCCAAGCTGGTGTTGAGCGCCCGCGCCCTGGTCGGGGGCGTGACCGTGTCCTTTGAGGCGTCGGAGGAGGTCGTCGTCCGCCTCGGCTCGCTGGAGGCGGACCGCGCGGGCTTCGCGGTGGGCCTGCCGTCCAGGGAGGTGGGCGGCGACGAGATCGCGACCGGCGAGACCGAATCCGAGCGGCGGCTGTTCTTGGCCACCGCGCCCATCACCACGAGCCCGAGGAAGACCAGCGCGAACACGCCGAGGAACCCGCCGACGATCGCTCCGGCGCCGCTGGAACGAGAGCGCTGCGGCTGCCACTGCGGCGGCGGGTAGGCGTGCCGCTGCCGGAGGTCCGGTGGTGGCGGGGCCGGATGGCCGTATGGCGGTGGTGGCGGGGCCGGATGACCGTACGGCGATGGTGGCTGGGGTGGATGACCGTACGGCGGTTGTGGCGGTGGGGCCGGATGGCCGTATGGCGTCTGACCCCCGGGCAGTGTGGGCATATGCCGGTATCCCTGTGCCGGCGGCGGCTGCTGCGGGCGCGCCGGCGGGGGCGGGAACCGGGGCGGATATCCGGAGGGCGGTGGCTGGGGGTGGCCCTGGGGCGGGCTCGGCTGACGGGAGGCGGGGGGATACCCGTAGCCGGGAGGGAATCCCTGTCCTGGCGGCGACGCCGGGTGGCTCCCGTGCCCCGGCGGCGACGCTGGATGGTTTCCCTGTCCCGGTGGTGCCGGTGCGTATCCGGCCTGTCCCGACGGTGGTGCCGGCGGATATCCGGCTTGTCCCGACGGATATCCGGCCTCTCCCGGAGGCGGTACCGGAGGGTTTCCCTGTCCCGGCGAGGGGTGCCCCTGCTCCGGGTACGTGGGCAGGATGAGCGTATGCGGATAGCCCTGCCCCGGCGGCGACGGGTGTCCCTGCCCCGGCGACGCCGAACGGCCTCCCTGTCCCGGTTGCTGCTGCGGATACCCCGGCGGTGGCGGCTGGGGGTGGCCGTGAGCCGCCCACACGGGTGGCTCCTGAGGTGGTTGCCCCCGAGGTGGAGGGGGCGGTGGAGGATGTTGTCCGTTGCCTGTCACGCTGTCTCCCCGTTAACCCGAGCGTCCGATATGAGCTACAGGTCCGGACTTTTGCCGAATTTGGGGCGTAAGCATACTGATTTATCATCCGTCACGGATGTCGCTGCATTCGATTACATTCCGAAATCATCCGAGGTGATCTCCGCTATGTACCGGACCGATCCAGGGCCCGTGACCTAGCTTCAAACCATGAATCTGCAGCAGCTCCGCTATGTGGTCGCGACGGCGGAGCATCGCACCATGACCGACGCGGCCAGGTCGCTGTACATCGCACAACCTGCCCTTTCCCGTGCGATCAGGGATTTGGAACGAGAACTCGGGATGACGTTGTTCGCACGTTCCGGACGTGGCGTGGTCGTCACGGCACAGGGACGCCGGGTGGTCAAGCTGGCCCGGGAGGCACTCGACGCCGTCCGCGAGATCGAGTCACTGTCCACGCACGGCCACGCGTCCGAGGCGGAGCTCCGCATCGCCTCGATACCCAGCCTCGAACCGGGGCTGGCAGGACGCCTCCTCCCCGCGTACACCGCGGAACATCCCGGGGTACGCATTCACATCGTCCGCTGTGACGGGCGGGACGGCGTGGTGAGCGCCATCAGGGACCAACGGGCCGATCTCGGCCTGACGGACCTGCCCGTCCCCACCGATCTGGTCAGCCACCCGCTGGAGCGCCAGGAGATCGTGCTGATCTCCCCGCCCGGCGTGGACCTGCCCGACCCGGTGCCGATGAGGAGACTCAACGGCATGCGGCTGGTGCTGCCGGTTCCCGGCAGTTCCCGGCGCAGGGAGTTCGACGCGCTCTTCGCCAAGCACGGTGTGGTCCCCGTGGTGGCGACGCAGCTCGACGAGCGCGGCAACTGGCTGAGCACCGTCCGTTCGGGTACGGCCTCGATGCTCTGGTACCGGGGAATGGCCGAGCAGGCCTCCCGCGCCGGGCTCGTGGTCCGCACCCTCGATCCCTCGGTCCGCCGGGTGATCGCCATCGTTCACGCGCGACGGCGGCTGCCCGCCATCGCCCAGGAGTTCCTGTCCGTGGCCGAAAGTGGGTCGGCCGCGTAAGGACCCTGTGGTTCGTTGGTTTTCCCAGATTTCCCCCAGAGGCGGCGCAGGTGGGAGCGCCGTCCTCTCCGACACCGGGGCTATAGGCTCGGTCTCGATGACTATCCTGCGCCTGCGTGGCCGTGAGTTCCGGCCCGGCGAGTTCGCGATCATGGCGGTGGTCAACCGCACCCCCGACTCCTTCTTCGACAGGGGAAGGACGTACGGCTTCGCGGCGGCCCTGGAGGCGGTGGACGGTGCCGTCGCGGGAGGCGCGGACATCGTCGACATCGGCGGTGTGAAGGCGGGTCCCGGCGACGAGGTCGATCCCGCCGAGGAGATCCGCCGGGTGGCCGACCTGGTCGCCGAGGTCAGGCGCCGTCATCCCCGGCTCATCGTCAGCGTCGACACCTGGCGCGCCGAGGTCGCCGAGGTCGTCGCCGAGGCGGGCGCGGACCTTCTCAACGACACCTGGGGCGGGGTGGACCCTGAGCTGGCAGGAGTCGCCGCCAGGCACGGCATCGGCCTGGTCTGCGCACACGCCGGGCGCGTGACCCCGCGCACCCGCCCGCACCGCATCGCCTACGCCGACGTGGTCGCCGACGTCATCGGCTACACCGTCGACCTCGCGGAGCGCGCCGTCGCCGCGGGGGTGCACAGGGAGTCGATCCTCATCGACCCGGCGCACGACTTCGGCAAGAACACCTGGCACTCCCTGGAGGTCAGCCGCCGCCTGGACGAGATGGTCGCCACCGGCTGGCCGGTGCTCGTCGCGGTCTCCAACAAGGACTTCGTCGGAGAGACCCTCGGCGGCCTGCCGGTGGACGAACGCCATGCCGGGACCATGGCCACGCTGGCGGTCTCCGCCTGGCAGGGCGCCCGGGTCTTCCGCGTCCACGACGCCGCCTCCGCCCGCGCCGCCCTGGCCACCGTCGAAAGACTGCGCCGGTGACGCCGGTGGATCAGGAATAGATGACGGAGAGGAAGCGGATCAGGATCGCCTCTCGCCGATCGGCGGGAAGGGCGTCGAGAACCGCGTTGACCACGGCCATCTCCGGCTGCCCGGAGCCGCCCAGGTCCACCCCGACCGCGGACGCCAGCTCACCGAAGGCGGCGTCGTCGAGCGCGTCCAGATCCAGGCCCGCCACCAGCTCCACCAGCCCTTCCGGCAGCTTGGCGGGACCCCGCTCTCGCGCGGCCTCCACGGCTTCCGCGATCACTTCCAGCATCGCCTCGACGCCTCGCAGTGTCACCCCGGTCACCGTGATGTGGATGTTGGCCGGGATGCCCGCGTAGGACAGCTGCGGCTGCAGGAACCACCCGCGCCTCCTCGCCTCGTCCGACAGCACGAACACGTCCACCCCGTCACCGTCGGAGTCACCGCCGGAGTCCCCGCCGGAGTCCCCGCCGGAGTCTCCGTCGGAGCCGAAGGCGACGAGCGCCGACTCCGGGTCACCGAGCACCCGCAGCCCGGGGATCTTCGCGATGCCCGCGCGGAGCTCGCGGGCCGCCGCCAGGGTGGTGCGGCCGAGCTCCAGGTAGCCCTCCCTGCCGAGGGCCTGAAGGGTGGCCCACGCGCCGCCCAGCGGGCCCGCGGACTTCGAACTCTGCACGGTGGCGTTGATCACCGTGTAGCCGGGCCACGACGCCGAGGCGAAGTACGCCCGCCGTCTCATCGCCGGGTCGGCGAACAGCACGACCGAGGCGCCCTTGGGGGCGTAGCCGAACTTGTGCAGGTCGCACGAGAGCGAGGTGACCCCGGGTACCGACAGGTCGAAGGGCGGGATGTCCGCCCCGGCCTCGCGCAGCCACGGCAGCAGCCACCCGCCCACGCAGGCGTCCACGTGGCACGGCACGCCACGCGCGGCGGCGATTCCGGCGATCCGGGCGACCGGGTCGATCACGCCCTGCGGGTAGGACGGAGCCGAGGCGACCACCAGGACGGTGTCCTCGGTGATCGCGGCCTCGACGTCGGAGGGGGAGGCGCGGAAGGTCACCGGGTCCACCGGCACGGCGTCCACCACGAGCCCCAGGTAGTGCGCGGCCTTGTGGAAGGCCGGGTGCGCGGTCACCGGGACCGCCATCCGGGGGCGCCCTTCGGTCTTCCGCGCGTCCCGCGCCGCCTTCACCGCCAGCATGATCGACTCGGTGCCGCCGCTGGTGAAGATGCCCGACCCACCACCGAGCAGATCGGCGACCGCGCCGACGACCTGTTTCTCCATCTCCACCACGCTGGGGAAGGCCGTCGGGTCGAGGGTGTTGACCTCCAGCATCTCGAAGTAGGCCCTGGCGGCGGCCTCGTGCACCTCGGGCCGCCCGGTGTCGTAGACGTACGCGGTCACCTTGCCGCCGCGCACCGGCAGGTCCTCCCGCTTGAGGCGGGTGATCTCGGCCAGCAGTTCCTCGGTGCTGCGGCCCTTGTCAGGCAGGCTCATCGCTCTCCTCGGGGGTACGGCTCGCGCGGGCCGGAAGGGAGCGGCCCGCGAGGGCCGCCGGGAAAATGCCAGCATCACACGAATCGACCCGTGCGGGGGATACGACGGAGGCCCGTCGCCCGGCCAAGCGGGTGATCCAACGGCCTCGTTAACGGCCTCGCTCAGGACAGCGGAAGCCGTACGACCGCGCGAAGACCCGGGGAGGCGCCCTCCAGATGGACCGCGCCGCCGTGGGCGTGGACCGTCTCGCGCACGATGGCCAGGCCCAGTCCGGCTCCGCCCTCGTCGCGGCTGCGCGAGCTGTCCAGCCGGGTGAACCGGTCGAACACCCGCTCCCGGTCGGCCTCGGGGATGCCCGGCCCGTCGTCGGTGACGGTCAGCACCGCGTCGGCCCCCTCGGTCCGCAGCTCGACCACCACGGGGGCGAAGGTGTGCCGCAGCGCATTGTCGACCAGGTTGACCAGCACCCGGCCCAGGTCCAGCGCGTCCCCGGTGACCGTGATCGACCTGCTCTCCACCGCGCCGCCGGCGTCGCGGGACCCGTTCTCCGACGTGCTGGCGACGCCGCCGGACACGCCCTCGGTCGCGTCGACGACCGCGCCGCCGACCGGGGCGGGGCCGCTCTCCCGCGCGCCGTCCGGTTCGCCGATGATCCTCACCGTGACGGCCTCGCCGTACCGCTCGACGGTCTGCGGGACGAGCTGGTCCAGCTCCACCGGCTCCCCCCGCGCGGGCGTGCCGCCGCGCTCGTCCAGGCGGGCGAGTGAGAGCAGGTCCTCGGCCAGCCGGGACAGGCGCATGGTGTCCTCGAGCACGCCCTCGGCCGTCTCCCGCCAGTCCTGCCCCTCGGGGTGGCCGAGAGCCACCTCCAACTGGAGCCGGATGCTCGCCAGCGGGCTGCGCAGCTCGTGCGCCGCGTCCGAGACCAGGGCCCGCTGCCGGATGCCCGCCTTCTCCAGCCGGGCCAGCATCGCGTTCAGCGTCGTGGCCAGGCTGTGCACCTCGTCGCGTGCCTCGGGCACCGGCAGGCGACGCGAGCGGGCGGTGTCGGTGATCTCGTCCGCACCCCGGCGCAGCGCGGCGATCGGCCTCAGGGTTCCGCCGATGATCACCCAGCTCGCCGCCGCGAGGAGGACCAGCAGTAGCGGCGTGCCGACGATCAGCACGTTTCCCGCCGTGGAGATGCTGGTCTGCACCTCGCTGAAGGAACGCGCCGCGATCACCGTCTGCCCCCGGTCGGCGCTGAGCACCCGGACGCGGAGCAGGTGCGGGATGCCGTACGGCTTGCCGTCCAGGAACCGTGCCTCGCCCTCGCCGATCGCCGCCGCCCGCTGTTCCGCGTCCAGCAGCGGCACCAGCCTGTCGGTGCCGGTGGTCGTGTGGGTGATCCGCCCCGCGCCGTCGATCACCTGCAGGAGAGTGCCGTCCGGCGAGGTCATCTCGTCGGGCAGCCGTCCGGCGTCGGCGAGCGAGACCGTGTCCCTGGCCCGCTGGTAGATCGACTCGTCGATGGTGCCCCGCAGCGCGTTGCCGAGCACGGTGATCATCACGTAGGCCGAGACCACCAGCGCCACCGCCAGCACGGCCGAGGCGACCGCCGTCAGCCGGAAGCGCAGGCTCTTGCGCCGCCACCGGCCGACCGCACGCCCTCCTCCGTGCGCGCCCGTGCCGGTGGGGGAACCCGCGCCCGTGCCGGTGAGGGAACCCGTGCCCGCCTTGGCGGGTGGGTCCCCGAAATCCCGGTGGGCCGGATCAGCCGCCATCGCCGGCCAGCCGGTATCCCGCTCCCCGTACCGTCTGCAGCGCGTTCCGGGAGAACGGCACGTCGATCTTGCGCCGCAGGTAGCCGACGTAGACCTCCACCACGTTGGGATCGGTGTCGAAGGTGTCCCAGACATGCTCCAGGATCTCCGTCTTGGAGACCACCTCGTCGTGGTGGCGGAGCAGGAACTCCAGCAGCGCGAACTCCCTGGGCGTCAGCTCCACCGGCGTCTCACCCCTGGCGACGCGCCGCCGCGCCGGGTCGAGCTCCAGATCCCCGGCCCTCAGCACGGCCGGGCGCCGGCTCGCCCCGCGCCGCAGCAGCGCCCTCAGCCTGGCCACCAGCACCACGTACGAGAACGGCTTGGTCAGGTAGTCGTCGGCGCCGAGGTCGAGCCCGTCGGCCATGTCGTACTCGCCGTCCTTGGCCGACAGCATGAGGATCGGAACCCAGTTCTCCTCGGCCCGCAGCTGCTTGCAGACGTTGTAGCCGGAGATCCTGGGCAGCATGATGTCCAGCACCACGACGTCGTAGTCGCCGTGCCTCGCCTGGTGCAGACCCTCCTCCCCGTCGTGCGCGAGGTCGACCACGAACCCCTCGGCCTGCAGGCCACGCCGCAGGGCGGCGGCCATCCTCCGCTCGTCCTCGACGACGAGAACCCGCATGACTGCCCCTTTCACCGTCTCGACGTGCCCATCCTCGACCACCCCGCCTGAGAGGCGGCTGAGAAGCCTGTGAGGCCTCTCAGTCTGTCTCAGCTTCGGCACAGGACCCGTCGCGCAGGCTGCTGCTGACAGGGATTGACGGCATACCGTGGAGGAATGAGATGTCTGAGCAAGCGAGACGGGGGCGCGCGGTGAGGTGGGCGGTGCCGGTCGCCGCGATCGCGGTGGTCGCCGGAGCCATCGGAGCCGGACCGGTCATCGCCGCCGTCCAGGGGGACCCCGCGCTGCCCGAGCGCACCGCCGAGCAGCTGCTGGCCGACGCCGTCCAGGCGAGCCAGGCCGGGCTCAAACCCATGTCGGGCACCGTCGTGCAGACCGCCTCACTCGGGTTGCCGGGGCTGCCCGATGTGGCGGGCATGGGCGGATCCTCGCCCGCGGGCCTGCTCGCGGGCTCGCACGAGCTCAAAGTCTGGTACGGCGGTGAGGACAAGGTCCGCTTCGCCCTTCCGGGGCGGATGAGCGAGACCAACCTGATCGTCAACGGCGACCAGGTGTGGATGTGGCAGAGCGACGCGAACAAGGCCACCCGTATCAAGGTGGGGGAGGCGAAAGACGCCGAGGGCCTCGGGCACGGGGGGCCGGCCGACGGCGCCGCACGTAGGGCGCTGCCCACGGCGACCACACCGCAGCAGTTCGTCCAGCAGCTGCTGGAGAAGGCCGGGGACGACACCGCGATCAGCGTGACCAACACCGAGAAGGTCGCCGACCGTGCGGCCTACCAGCTCGTCCTCGCGCCCAAGGACACCTCGTCCCTGGTCAAGGAGGTCAAGGTGGCGCTGGACGGGGAGACCTTCGTCCCGCTGCGGATCCAGGTGTACGCCAGGAACGCCGCCGAGCCCGCCTTCGAGGTCGGCTTCACCTCGGTCACCTTCTCCCCGCCCGCCGCGGAGAACTTCGCCTTCACCCCGCCCGCGGGCGCCAAGGTCGAGGAGACGTCGCTCGGCGAGCTCGCCGAGGAGCGCGGGCGACAGGGAGAGAAGCTCAGGGAAGGTGAGGAGATCAAGAACAAGGCCGAGATCGTCGGCGAAGGCTGGACCACGATCGCGGTGATCCCCGCCTCCGAGATGCGGAAGCTGACCTCGGCACCACAGGGCGAGGCCTCGCGAGACGCGGTCGGACAGGACGCCGATGCGATCACCGACGCCATGCTGAAGTCGGCCAAGCCGATCAGCGGCACGTGGGGCAGCGGCAAGGTCGTCCAGACCAAGCTGGTCTCCGCGCTGCTGACCGACGACGGCCGCCTGCTGGTCGGTGCCGTCACCCCGGAGAAGCTGTCCGAGGCGGCCGGTCGGAAGTGAACACGATGCCGGGAGTCAGGTGTCCGCGCCCGGCTCCCGGCGGGCGTCCTCCGATTCCCCGTGCGGGATCAGGGGGCGTGAACCGGACGCCCTCCGGACCACGCGGGCGTTCGGGAAAGCAAGCGGATCCATCACGTTCGTGGGTGCTCGTGAATGTCCGGGGCGTGAGATGAGGCGGGACGGCCGCGCGGCCGTCCCGCGACCGACGAGCAGTGGGGGAGAAGTGCCGATCGTCCAGAACGCGAGGAACGGCGGGGACGGTGAGAACCGGAGCGGCGAGGCCTCGGAGAGCGGAGCCGGCGAGGTCAGGGACGGCGGGGTGGCCGGGGGCACCGTGCTGATGGCCGAGAGACCGGTGCCGGGTCCCGCCGCGGACGGGGATCTCGCCATCGTCACCAGCGGGCTGACCAAGCGCTTCGGAAGCGGTCAGGTGGCCGTGGACGCCCTCGACCTGGCCGTACCCAGCGGGTCGGTGTTCGGTTTCCTCGGCCCCAACGGCTCGGGAAAGACCACCACGATTCGTATGCTGCTCGGCCTGGTGGCCCCGACGGCGGGGGAGTGGCGGTTGCTCGGCGCGCCGATGCCCTCGGGGGCGGGCGGCGTGCTGCCGAGAGTGGGCGCACTCGTCGAGGGGCCGGCCTTCTACCCCTACCTGTCGGGCGAGGCCAACCTGCGCCGCTACGACGCCGCCGACCCCTCCGCGGACCCGCGCACGGTCTCGGCCAGGATCGGGCACGCGCTGGAACGGGTGGGCCTCGCCGCCGCGGCGGGCAAGCGCTACCGCGCCTACTCGCTCGGCATGCGCCAGCGGCTTGCCATCGCCGCCGCGCTGCTCGGCCCGAGGGAGTTGCTCATCCTCGACGAGCCGACCAACGGCCTGGACCCGCAGGGCACCCGTGAGGTGCGTGGCCTGGTCAAGGAGATCGCCACCGAGGGGACGACGGTGTTCGTCTCCTCCCACCTGCTGGCCGAGGTGGAGCAGATGTGCTCCCACATCGCCGTCATGCGAACCGGGCGGCTCGTCGCCCAGGGATCCATCGCCGATCTGCGCGCGCAGGAGACGGTGAGGATCCGGGTGGAGACCCCCGACACCGTCGAGGCGGCGGCCGTGCTGGCGGGGCTCGGCCTGGCGGAGATCCGCCTCGGCGACGGTGAGGTCAGCGCCGCGCTGGGGGGCGGCGCGGCGGAGCTGGTGTGCGCAGCCCTGGTCGCCGAAGGCGTCGCCGTCCGCGGCCTCGCCGTCCAGCGACCGAGCCTTGAGGACATGTTCGTGGGCCTGACCGGGGAGGGATTCGATGTCGACGGTTAGCGGTGCCCCTCCGCTCGCGCGGGCGGTGGGCGCCCCCCGGGCGTGGCTGCGGCTGCTCGGCTCGGAGATCGGCCTGATCTTCCGGCGGCCGAGGAACATCACGATGCTCGCCGTGCTCGCCGTGATCCCGGTGCTGATCGGGATGGCGCTGCGGATGTTCAGCGGATCCATGGGGGGAGAGGGAGGCTCCGGAGGCGGATCGGCGATCTTCGAACAGGTCGCGGGGAACGGGCTCTTCCTCACCTTCGCCGCGTTCTCCGTGCTGGTCCAGCTGTTGCTGCCGGTCACCGTCGCGGTCGTCGCCGGTGACTCGATCGCGGGGGAGGCGGGGATCGGCACGCTGCGCTACCTGCTCGCGGCCCCGGCCGGCCGGACCCGCCTGCTGGCCGTCAAGTACGCCGGCGCGGTCGTCTTCTGCCTGGCCGCCGTCGCCGCGGTGGCGCTGTCCGCGCTGCTCGTCGGTCTGCTGCTGTTCCCCGCGGGGCCGATCACGCTGCTGTCGGGAGGGACGATCCCCTTCCTCGACGGCGTGCTGCGAATCGGTGTCGTGGCGCTGTACGTCACCACGGGCATGGCCGCGCTGGCCGCCGTCGCGCTGGCGCTGTCGACCTTCACCGAGGTGTCCGTCGGGGCCATCGCATCGGCCGTGGTCGTCGTCATCGTGTCCCAGCTGCTGGGGGTCATCCCGCAGCTGTCGGCGATCCAGCCCTACCTGCTCACCCATTGGTGGAGCGGCTTCGACGGTGTCCTGCGAGATCCGGTGGCCACCGGTGAGATGGGGCAGGGGCTGCTGGTCTTCGCCGCCTACATCGCCGTCTTCGGCTCCGTCGCCTGGGCGCGCTTCACCGGCAAGGACATCACCGCCTGATCCGCCTGATCTCGAACGGCGCCACCGCCTCCTCCGTGCCGGGGCCTGCGCCGGTTTCCGGGAAAGGTGTGGACGGGCGCGGCGGACGCGGAACGGCCCCGGGAAGCTCCTCTTCCCGGGGCCGTTCCGCGTGCGATCAGAAGACGATCACAAGGTGATCAAAGGATGTTCAGGAGGCGCGCCCGCGGCGCAGGCCGAGCGCACCGACCACGAGTCCGGCGATTCCGAGCACGAGCCCGGCCCCGCCGAGCAGGCGGGCGGTGCCGTCCGAGCCCTCGGCGGAGGCGGCGGCCGGGGCCACAGAAGGTGCCGATGCGGGGGCTGCGGTCGAGGGAGTGGCGGAGGCTGCGGCGTGGCCGTCTCCCTCGGCGGAGGCGGGCGTGAGCTTCAGCGTCGGGGCCGGGCGCTCGGGCTCGGAGCCGTCGGCCTTGGGCTCGTCCGCCCACTTCACGACCTCGCCGCCGCTGTAGGTCTGGGTGGTGGGGAAGACGAGCTGGTCGGTGTCGGTGGGCAGGGCTCCCATGGACACCTCGAACTCCTGGAACTGGCCGGGATCGATCTTCCCGCCCGACCAGGTGACCTTCGTGACCGCCTCGGTGAGCTCGCCGTACTCGGTGGTGACCGGTTTGGGCAGCTTGCCCTCGACCACCTTGACCTCCCAGCCGGGCACCGGCTTGACCGAGACGAACGCCAGCGGGTGGTCGGTGGGGAAGGTCACCTCGAGCTTGGTCGTCGAGGCGTCGTCGCGCTCGTTCGGGACCCGGAAGGCGACCTTGGTGAAACCGCCCTGCTGGGCGCTGCCGGGATTGATGGTGACGTGCGCGAGGGCGGGAAGGGCGAGGCCGAGGGTGAGCGCGGTGACACCGGCGGTGACGGCGGCGAGTCGACGGCAGGCATGCGTGAGCGACATGGGGGTTCTCCACTTCGGAGGTTCGGGTTTTCCTTGGTCGAGTCAGGCGGCGGGAAGTGGAGGACCGCGTCGGCTGACGAAGTGACGGAGGACGGCACGCGGGAGAACAGGCGTGACCGGGGCGTACGCGGGGCGTGGGGGAGAGGCGACGGCCGCCGGGGGCCGCAGCAGCGGGAACACGGCGCCGAGACGTCGACCGGCCGAACGGAGCAGCGCCCACAGGGCACTCTCACCGCGGGCCAGCCACCAGCCGGTGATGAGGGTCGCGGTGAGGTGCGCGACAAGCATGCCGAGACTCTCGCCCAGCCCTCTGACGTGCGGATGAGGAAGCGAGATCCCCGTGGCGTCACCGAGGGCGAACACCTCGTGCAGCGACAGCTGCAAGGTGGCGAGCCCGGCACCGATCGCCACCGCCGACCGCTCCCGTCCCGCGAGCAGCGCGGCCATCGCGGTGACCGCCGTGCCCGCCGCGGCCACCGCCCACGGCCCCGGCACCGAACCGCCCGCGGCCACGTGGCCGAGGACGGCGAGTGCCAGGCAGACGGCCGAGAAGGCGGCCGCGCGCATGAGGCGTAATGGGAGGCGAGCGCGCATGGTGACCCACATATTCTCACGTTCCGGGGCGTCTGCCGTTTTAGTGTTTTTGTCGCTATGGTTGCCGCGACCGTGACAGCTCCTTCGAGCCGAGGTGATGGCGATGCGGCACGTCGCTGGAGTGTTGGTCGGACTGGTCGTGTCGGCCGTGCTTCTCTTCGGTGCGGGCTGGGCCGTACAGGAGGCGGGGGTGAGCCTGGCGTCTGTTCCCCCGGCGGAGAGCGGTTCGAAGACCTGGATCGCCCTCGGGGTGATGGCCGGGATCGGTCTCCTGGTCGGTCTGGTGGTCGCCGGTCGTGTCTCCCCGATGGCGGCCTTCGTCCCGTCGATGGTCCTGCTCGCCTGGACCGTGGTCTACGCCCTGGACGTCAGGCGCGCCATGGGCCTGGTCCCGGACGATCCGACCTTCCACGAGGTGCTCCTGCAGGCCGGTCGCGGCATGGGCCTGTTGCTGACCAGCGGCGTCTACGCACTTCTCGGCATCCTGCTTTTCCTGCCGGTGCTGATGCCCTCCCGCTGGGCACCGCGGTTCCGGGACGACGAGGAGTACGAGGAGGACTACGAAGAGGTCCGATGAGCGTGACCCCTGTCACCGCCGGTGGTGCCCGGCCGAGCTGACCGTTTTCTCCTCGCCGCGGCCCTCCGCGCCGTCGTTCTTCTCGCCGGTGGTACTCCTGGCGGGAGGTGGGGCCTTCGACGCGTCGTCGAACGTGGCCTGCGGACCGTTCCCGCGCGGCCGCGCGTCCGACAGCGGTAGCCGCAGGACGAACCTCGCCCCTCGCGGCGAGTCCTCGATCAGCAGGGTTCCCCGATGGGCGTGGGCGATGTCGCGGGAGATGGCGAGGCCGAGCCCGCTGCCGCCGGAGTCGCGCAGACGCCCGTCGTCCAGGCGGGTGAAGCGTTCGAAGACGCGTTCGCGATCGGCGGGCGCGATGCCGGCGCCGTCGTCGACCACGGCCACGACGGCCTTGCCGTCCTCGACGCCGACGAAGACCTCGACGCGGCTGTCGGCGTGTCGTCGCGCGTTGCTCAGAAGGTTGCCCACCACCCGGATCAGCTGGATTCGGGAGCCGCGGACCCATACTCCGTCGGAGGCATGGACCCGTATCGGCATCCCGATGCCCTGGGCCGCCTCCTCCGTCACGAGGGCGCCGAGATCGATCGGCTCCTGAGGCGCAGGGTCGGCGGCGCGCAGCCTGGCCAGCTGCAGCAGGTCGTTCACGATCGCCTCCAGCCGGCCGCTGGTCGTGAGCGCGCTCCGGATGGTGTCGCGAGGATCGGTCTCGTTGGGATAGAGCAGTGCCTCCTCCAGCTGCACGCGCAGCCCGGTGATCGGGGTCCTGAGCTCGTGGGAGGCGGTGGAGGCGAAACGACGCTGCTGTTCCACGGCCTCCTCCAGCCGCGCCAGGGTCTGGTTGGCGGTGCGGGCGAGCAACGCGATCTCGTCCTCGCCCGGCGGGACGGGCACCCGCAGGCTCAGGTCGCTCACCGTGATCTCCGACATTCGCGCACGTATCGCCGCGACCGGCCGTAGCGTCCGGCCCACGACACACCAGGTCATCCAGGACGCCAGGGCGAGGAGAACGAGAAGACCCGCGCTGATGAAGTACTCCAGGTGGTTTTTCTGCAGGATCGCCGGCTCCCTGAGGCCCGCGTAGACGACGGGTGAGTCGGCCGCGGCGGAGACCCGAATGGCCATGACCATGAGGGAGCCCTCGGTCAGCTGCTGGAACCGGTCGTCGGGCGGAGGACGGAAGGAGCTCATCGGCGCCATGCCCATCGCTCCCGTGCTGGAGTTGACGACCACGCCGTGGGCGTTCACCACCTGGACGAGATCGACCGGAGCCGAGCCGGGGATCGGATCGGGAAGGGTGCCGATCCTCGCCATCGCGCTCCACTGGCTCGCGACCTGCTCGGCGTTGCCGAAGGCGTCGTCCTGGATCCGGTAGCGGATCGCCATGTCGATGCTCGCCCCCACCACGGAGAGGATGACGAGGAGCACCATCGTCGTGATGATCGTGTATCGCGCCTGAATCGAGCGCAGTCGTGATCCCTCCGCGTTTTTCATGACGACGCCGGCGCGGAGAGGCCGCCCAGCAGGTCCAGGGCGTGCGCGGACCGGGCGCGCAGGAACTCACCCAGGAGCTTGTCACTGTCCATGACATTTACGGTATGTCAGAAACTCTTTGACAAGGCGGCAGTATCACTCCCACGAAAGCTTCCCTTTCCCTGGGGAATCCCTGCTCAGAGCCGCTTTTGGTAGATCGTTCATGATGGCCGTCCGCCCTCGGGCCGATGATCGACCGACCGTTTCGCTCACCTCCGTCTGAGAGGTTTGTGGCTACGCGCAAGGGATTTCGGGGGAAAGGAGAGTGGCGGGTGCTGCCGGAAGGCCGGGTCCGCATACGGGGAGACCGTTCCGGTCAAGGGCGCTTCAAGCCCTCACCAGGAGCTGTCCCGCGACCCGCGGTGATCGCCCATTGTGTGACAAACATCACATTTAACTCGGCGGGACTTCGTAGTAGGCATCTCGGCCTCTGGCTTCGGTGTCCTGGCCGACGTCGAGGTGGTCGGAGAGTCGATGTCCGGAGGGTTTCGCCGGTCGCCTCCAGGCCGTTCCCGATCTCGTCGAACGCCGGTGTGACAGGGGTCACCGTCCCGGCCTCGGTGACGCCATGAGACGAGAGGGCGACGGAGGTCGACCGTCGAGCCGATCCCGATCAGGGTTGCAGGCATGATTACGGTCGGTGTGCGGATGTGACTTACGGGTGACGTGTACCTGCGTGATACATAGTTGTAATCTTCTCGATATGTTCAATCGCCGATAGAAGCCCATTCTGGGGGGAATGTCCTTTTTTGGAGGTCCCCCATGCACGACGAGATCGATATGGACGTCAGTCCGGCCTATCCCTTCAGCTGGCAGGCCGCAGCCCTTAACGTGATCATGCGTGGCACCTTCAAACCCATCTCCGACCTGCTGCTGAGGAACGACGTCGGCTTCGCCGCGGCCTCCCGCATCGTCGCGCTGGCGGGCAGGGTGCCGTTCCGCCTGCCCGTCCACGTCACCGTCACACCCGACGAGGCGGGACCGTGCCCGGGAGAGTGGGTACGCGCCGGGGAGGAACTCGACGAGGACAAGGTCCTGCTCTACTTCCACGGCGGAGGTTACTTCGCCTGCTCCCCGGTGACCCACCGGCCGATCACCTGGCGCCTGGCGGCCGCGACCCGGCGCCCGGTACTGGCCGTCGACTACCGCCAGGGTCCCGTCCACAGGCCGGCCGAGGCCCTTGAGGACGCGATCGCCGCCTACCAATGTCTCCTGGAGAACGGGTACGACCCCGCCGACGTCGTCTTCAGCGGGGATTCCGCCGGAGGCCACCTCACCCTCGCCACGCTCCTGGCGCTCCGAGACCGGGAGATGCCGCTGCCGTCCGCCGCCGTGTGTCTCTCCCCGTGGACCGATCTCACCGGCGCGCCCCGCAGGGTCAACCGGCTGCTCGACCCGATGATCCCGGCCGGTCGCGTCGACTGGCTCGCCCGCCGCTGGACCGCGGGCCTCGACCCCCACGACCCCCTGCTCTCCCCGGTCCTCGGCGACTACACCGGCCTGCCCCCGCTGATGGTCGTCACCGGCTCCACCGAGGTCCTGCGCGACGAGGGACGCCGCGTGGCCGAGCGGGCCCGCACCGCAGGGGTGCCGGTCACGTACGAGGAGTGGCCCCGCATGCCGCACGTCTTCCCCATCCTCGCCGACGTCGTCCCCGAGGCCCGCGAGGTGTATCCGCACATCGCCCGCTTCCTCGCCGCGGCCCAGGACCTCCCGCCCGTCCATGAAGGCTCGAAGCGGAGCCGCGCGATGCCGGACCTGACCGCGTCGGACCTGACCGCGTCGGATCTCTCCGTACCGGATCTTCTCCCGTCGGGGCTTTCCGTTCCCGACCTTTCCGGGTCGGATCTCACTCCGGAGGACACCGGTCCGGCGCTCCGCAAGCGTCCCGGGCGCCCCGGATCCGCCGCCGCCTGAGACGCGGCGCCCGCGACAGGCCTCGGGCCTTCCGCGCTGGTCACGCCGTTCCACCACGTCCCAAGGGCATCCCTCACACCACGGATTTCTTACCCTGAGGGATCATTCGCCTTACCTCTCATACCCCTTCTGGCCGGTCGGGGGCGAAGGACGCTCGAATCCCGCCACAGTGTGCTTGCCGGTAGCCCGCGCACGAGAGGCTCAACGAGGATGGCACGTGGGGGAGCAGGTTCTGTGAACGGCATGCCGACCGGTGTGCGGCCGCTGACCGTCGGGGACCCGGTCAGTATCGGCCGCTACCTTCTGCTCGGCCGCCTCGGAGTGGGTGGGATGGGCATCGTCTATCTGGCCGAGCATCCGCAGGGCGGGGTGGTGGCGCTCAAGACGCCGCACCCGGTGCATCTCAACGATGCCACGCTCCGCGCCCGTTTCGCCGAAGAAGTGCGATTCTCCCGAAGAGTGGTGCCTTTCTGCACCGCCGCGGTGATCGAGGACGGTATCGACGGGAACCGTCCCTACCTGGTGTCGGAGTACGTTCCCGGCCCCGCGCTCTCCCAGGTGGTCTCCGCGTACGGCCCCCTCACCCCCGACCTGGCGTACGGCGTCGCCCTGGGGGTGGCCGCCGCGCTGGTGGCGGTGCATGAGGCGGGGCTGGTCCACCGCGACCTCAAGCCCGGCAACGTGCTGCTGTCGGACACCGGTCCCCGGGTGATCGACTTCGGTATCGCGAGGGACGTCGACGTGCTCGCCGCGCACACGCAGGCCGGGCAGGTCATGGGCAGCCCCGGCTGGGTCGCCCCCGAGCGGCTCACCGGAGGGCTCGCGATGCCCGCCTCCGACGTCTTCGCCTGGGGCTGCCTGATCGCCTACGCGGCCGGCGGCCACCACCCCTTCGGCGCGGGGGAGGCGGACACGCTGACCCGGCGCATCCTGGTCGAGCCGCCGAGGGTGGCCTCGGTGCCCGCCCTGTTGCGCCCTGCCGTCGAGGCGTCCCTGGTCAAGAACCCCGCAGAACGACCCGGTGCGGCCGACCTGCTCGGAGCGCTGCTCGCCGCGGGCGGCGTGGGCGATCCCTGGGATCTGCGGGAGGCGGTCGCGGAGGTGCTGGCGGAGATCTGGACACCGGTGCCCTACACCCCGGGAACCGGGAGGGTACGGCTTGAGGCCCCGCCATCACCGCCATCGCCGCCGTCGCCGTCGCGTCTGTCGCACGCGTTCGCCCAGTCCTCCCCTCCCTCGCGCCTGCATGACGAGCCCTCGGTCCCGGTGGAGATCTCCGGCAAGGGGGCCCGCAGAGCCGCGCGCAAGGGTGCGCACCTGTCGCAGGCCGGCTTCGCGGCGCTGGCCACGGTCTCCATGGCGGCGGTCACCGTGGCCGCGGCGACCGGTGGCGGCGGGTCGGGTTCGGACGGCGGTTCCGATGTCCCCGAGTCGGTGCCGCTGGTTCTCCCCGCCGAGGGCACTCCCTCGGGTTCCATCTTCCGTGCCGCCACCCGTCCGCCCTCCGGCACGTCGCTGGAGCGGACGCCGACCACCCCCTCCACTGTGGAGATCACCACCACCAGGACCGTCTCACTGCCCACCACGAGCTATGACGGCAGCGACGGACGGCAGGAGCCGGCGCCCGAACGGCCTCGCGGCCCCGGTGGCTCCGGCGACTCGCCCGACGACGGTGACGACCCGCGTGACTGCGCGGACGCGACCGCCAGGGGCAAGGGCAGGGCGAGGGACTGCCCGACGGCCTCGGACGATCCCAGACCCTCGGGCGGCACTAGACCCTCGGGCGGCACCAGGCCCTCCTTCACCCAGATCCCGCAGACGGGCGACGGTGAGAGCCCGATCCCGACCCCCACCGTCCCCGCCCCCTCGGGGACGACCATCACCCCGCACCCCACCCCGGGCCCGTCCATACAGATGGGCTGAGACCTGCTTTGCAGGCGATGTACGGGGAGGTATCGGTGCATCGGTTAAAGTGAGCGCCGCGAATCGACGCGGAGGGGGATACCGATGGGCGGGCCTGTGTTCGGTGCGGTGGAGTTGAGCGGCGTCGGGGTCCGGGTGGTCGGCCGTACCCTGCTGGAGGGCGTCGACTGGCGGGTCGGATACGGAGAGCACTGGGTGGTGCTCGGCCCCAACGGGGCGGGGAAGACCACGCTGCTCTCGTTGGCCGCCGCCGTACGCCATCCCACCGAGGGGGCCGTCACCGTGCTCGGCCAGCGGCTGGGCCGGGTCGACCTTCGCGAGCTGCGCCGCCACATCGGTCTCGTCGCGGCCAGCCAGCGGCTCGTCGACGAGGAACTGCTGGAGGAGGAGGGGGCCACCGCCCACACCGTCGTGCTGACCGGCCACACCGGGACCAGTGCCCCGCTCTGGGACCGCTACGGCCCCGCCGAGCACGAACGCGCCCATCACCTGCTCGCCGACATGGGCTGCAAGGACCTCGCGGACCGGCCTTTCCGTGTCTGCTCCCAGGGAGAGCGTGCCCGCGTCCGCGTCGCCAGGGCGCTGATGTCCGAGCCGGTGATCCTGCTGCTCGACGAGCCGTTCGCCGGGCTGGACCTGCCCGCCCGCGAGGATCTGATCACCTCGGTGGAGGACCTGGCGGAGATCCGCCCGGCGCTGACCACGGTCACCGTCACCCACCACCTGGAGGAGGTCCCGGCCACCACGACCCACGCCCTGCTGATGCGCGACGCCCGCGTCCAGGTGGGCGGTCCGGTGGCGGAGATCCTGACCGCGGAGAACCTCTCGGAGTGCTTCGGGCGTCCGCTGCGCGTCGACCACTTCGACGGCCGCTGGGCCGCCCGCGCGGTACGCGGCGGGTACCGCGAGGGGTGATCTGCGGAAAAGCGGTGTTATGCGGGTGATCTTCCCGCTACGGTGTCACCCATGGCGACCAAGTTGAACCAGATCCTCGCCGTGGAGAAGGGCGTCAAGTCCGACACCCAGCGCAAGGTGACCGACGCTTACCACACGACCCAGAAGAACGCCCTGCTGTCGGGTCTCTCACGGACCTACCAGCCCATCGACGACGAGGGTGAGCAACTGCCCCCCGAGTCGACCCGGGTGCAGGTGCAGGGCGAGGATCTGCTCAAGCAGGTGGGCGCCGCGCTCACCCGGCTGTTCGACGTCACCGCCACCAAGGACTGGGCCAACTGCTCCGCGAGGGCCGACATCAAGGTCGACGGCTCCACCCTCCTGGAGGACGTGCCCGTCACCTACCTGCTGTTCCTGGAGAAGCAGCTGGTCGACCTGCACACCTTCATCGCCAAGCTGCCCGTCCTGGACGCCGCCGAGGCGTGGACGCTGGACCAGTCGACCGACTGCTGGCGGACCGAGCCGGTCAAGACGACCCGTACCAAGAAGGTGCCCCGCAACCACGTCAAGGCGGAGGCGACCGACAAGCATCCGGCCCAGGTCGAGGTCTACCACGAGGACATCGTCGTCGGCTTCTGGACCAAGGTCACCTTCTCGGGAGCCGTGCCCCAGAAGCGGGTGAACGAGCTCCTGGAGCGGGTCGGCAGGCTTCAGAACGCCGTGAAATTCGCCCGCGAGGAGGCGAACGGCACCGAGATCACCTACCAGCGCGTCGGCGAGAAGGTGCTGGGCTACGTTCTCGGGTAAGATCACAGGACTCCCCGTTGGAGCACGGGGATGCGCGAAAGCTGAAACTGAACCGTCAGACTGACACGCGGTCACAGTGGGGGTTCGAGTCCCTCTCCCGGCACCGTCGAGCCGGGATAGCCCAACAGGCAGAGGCAGCCGCTCACGCTCAGACTCTCGCTCCAGATTCAGCATTCGCCGCCGGGCGCCGGATCGAACGGATGCGGGCGACGAGGTCGAGTGCGGGTTCGAATCCCGCTGGGTGCTCCACATGCGCCTATAACTTAACGGCAGAGTGCGACCTCATCATGATGACCCGGATCCTTAAACGTGCCGGTGCCCCGATATGGCGGCACACTGGCCCTCGGGGAATGGATACTTCCCCGGGGGCCGCCGTCTTCCCCCGGACGCAGCCCTTGGCTCCACCCACGTCCCGGGGCGAGGCCCCGGACGGTCGGCGCGGGCGCGAAGAGGCCGGTCGGTGCGTAGGGTCGCGGGAAGGTCAGTCCTTCTTGCGCTGGCGGATCAGGCCCATGAACCCCGGACTGGGCTTGAACTTCGCCGTCCAGGTCTCCGCGATCTCCAGCGGCTCCCCGGTCTGCGGGTTGCGTCCGGTCCGTGCGGGCTTGTGCACGATCTCGAAGGACCCGAACCCGGGAATCGCCACCTTCTCCTCGGCCGCCACGGCCGTCTGGATCGTCCCCAGAATCGCGTCGAGAGCCGCGGCCGTCTGCCTCCGGGTGAGCCCGGCCTCGGCGGCGGCCTTCTCGATCAGCTCGCGCTTGTTCATGGAGACAGTTAACGCCATCACCACCCGGTGAATCGAGCCCCGTTCTCCACTCGCACCGGCCGCGAGAGCGGGATGCCCTCCGGTGAGCCGGACCACGAAGGCAACGCGCGCCCCTGTCGTCTGTTGCCGGGCTCGCCGCGCGGGTGCCCGCCGTTTCAGGCGGCGGGCACCCGTCCTCGTTCAGCGTTCGGGCTGGGCGGCCAGCCGTTCCGCCTCCGTGTGCAGTGCCTCGACGAGGATGAGCTCCATAAGGAGATCTTCGTCAACGAGGCCGATCAGAACATCCATCGAGCCTCCCTGACTACTTGACGTCCCAGTGGTCTCGGAAGTTGACAGGCGTACCGAACAAGACTCGGACCTGATCCGACTTCGATCGTCGGTATGCGCGGGGATCCGCCTAGGCCGGGACCAGCTCCGCCAGGTCGACGTGCTCTCCGACCTCGCGGATGCTCATGCAGTACGCCACCAGGACCCGCCGTCCGTCGATCCGGCGGGTGACCAGCAGACAGGGGCCGTCGCGGACCACGATCGCCTCAACCTCGATGCCCTGAGGGCTTCGCCAGATACCCATGAGCCCGAGGCTACGGAGAACCAGGTAAGAGCGGGGTAACCAAACAGGCATATCGTGATGCACAGTACGTATGCCGGGGATCTATCTGTATGTCCTCCGATGATTAACCGGGTTGCTTTGGGTAGCAGGACCCTGGAATTACCGTCATCAGGGAGAAAACACCATGGCTTTGCCCAAGCTCACCCCCGAACAGCGTCAGGCCGCCCTGGTCAAGGCCGCCGAGACCCGCACAGCTCGCGCCAAGCTTCTCGCCGAGGTCAAGAACGGCGCGCTCAGCCTGGAGCAACTGCTTGGCCGTGAGGACGACATCGCCAAGCGCATCAAGGTGTCCCAGGCCCTTCGAGCCCTGCCCGGGGTCGGAACGGTCAAGGCCGCGCAGCTGATGGAGCAGGCCGACGTGGACGAGGCACGCCGGCTGGGAGGTCTCGGTACCCAGCAGCGCCGCAAGCTCATCGAGGCCGTCGGCCGCTGAGATGCCCCCGACCGGCCGCCGCCCGCCGTTCCCATGAGGAGTACTCCCGGGAACGGCGGGCGGTCGAACGGGATACCCCGGGCCGCGGACCTGGAATGGGTGGGAGGACGGGAGGGCCCCGCCGCACGGACTCGGGGGAAGTCCGTGCGGCGGGGCCCTTTGGTCGACGACCTGGTCGTCGAGCCCGTCTCGGGGTGTCTCCCATGCCCTGGAGGTCGCCGGCGGCGGGCTCGGTTCGGAGAAGTCAGTGAGCCTCTGCGAACTGCTGCTCCTCCGTCGACCCCTTCAGGGCCGTGGTGGAGGAGTCCGGCGCGATGGCCGTGCTGACCAGGTCGAAGTATCCGGTGCCGACCTCGCGCTGATGGCGGGTGGCGGTGTAGCCGCGTGCCTCGGAGGCGAACTCTGCCTCCTGGAGTTCGACGTAGGAGGTCATGCCTTCCTCGGCGTACCCCCGGGCGAGGTCGAACATCGAGTGGTTCAGTGAGTGGAAGCCCGCCAGCGTGATGAACTGGAACTTGTAGCCCATGTGACCGAGTTCCCGCTGGAACTTGGCGATGGTGGAGTCGTCCAGGTGCTTTTTCCAGTTGAACGAGGGCGAGCAGTTGTAGGACAGCATCTGGTCGGGGTACTCGGCCTTGATCGCCTCGGCGAACTCGCGGGCCACGTCCAGGTCCGGGGTGGAGGTCTCCATCCAGAGCAGGTCGGAGTGGGGCGCGTAGGCCAGGCCGCGGGCGATGCAGGCGTCCACGCCGTTGCGGACCCGGTAGAAGCCCTCCGCGGTGCGGTCGCCGGTGGTGAACGCCTGGTCGCGGGGGTCGACGTCGGTGGTGAGCAGGGTCGCGGCCTGAGCGTCGGTCCGCGCGATGATCAGGGTCGGCACGCCCAGCACGTCCGCCGCGAGGCGGGCGGCGCTGAGGGTCTTGATGTGCTGGCCGGTGGGGATGAGCACCTTGCCGCCGAGATGGCCGCACTTCTTCTCCGAGGCGAGCTGGTCCTCCCAGTGCACTCCGGCGGCACCCGCGGTGATCATGCCCTTCATCAGCTCGAAGGCGTTCAGCACGCCTCCGAAGCCGGCCTCGGCGTCGGCCACGATCGGCGCGAGCCAGTGCGGCGCGTCCCGGTCGCCCTCCGACCAGGTGATCTGGTCGGCGCGCAGCAGCGCGTTGTTGATACGCCGCACGACGGCGGGGACCGAGTTGGCCGGGTAGAGGCTCTGGTCGGGGTAGGTCTGGCCGCCGAGGTTGGCGTCGGCGGCGACCTGCCAGCCGGACAGGTAGATGGCCTTGAGTCCGGCCTTGACCTGCTGCACGGCCTGGTTGCCGGTGAGCGCGCCCAGGGCGTGCACGTACTCCTCGGTGTTCAGCAGGTCCCACAGCCGCTCGGCGCCGAGCCGGGCGAGGGTGTGCTCCTCCTGGACGGAACCTCGGAGTCGAACCACGTCCTCGGCCGCGTAGGTCCGCTCGGTCCCCTTCCAGCGAGGGCTGGTCTCCCATTCGTGCCGCAGCTCGTCTGCGGCTCCCTTGAGGCGATCGTTCATCGGTGACTCCTTTTCGTCCCCTGGGTGGCCTACTTCGAGTGTGTGCTCCGACGAAACGGTCAAACAAGGTCGAGTCGGACGAAAGAATGGAAATTATTCTCCTGATATCAATACTTGTTGGTATTCAGGGGAGAAGAAGTTAATAGTTTTCTCTATGGACTAGACCAATTCTTGTGCCGGGATCGGGTGTGCGCGGGTCCCCGCCGGGGGTACACCCGAACTCCGGCGAGGGGGCTCGGTGATCGCGGTCGCCGGTTCCGGGCCGTCGCGAGGGCTTGATGATCGCGACTCCGGGTGGAGCCGATGTGAGGACGACTCCGGCGGCTCCGGGCGCGGGTGCGGCGATGTCCGCCCCGCGACCTGCCGGGGGCGAAATTTCCTCGGAAATTTCGTTTAGCATCGGGTCATGGCATCTTTGGTCGGTGAAGAACCGCTTTCCTTGACGCAGGAGCTCGATCTCATCGCGTTCGGCCAGCGGCTGAGACACCTGCGGAAGCAGCGTGGCCTAACCCTTTCCGACCTGGGCGAACGCGTGAGCCGCGCGCCCAGCCAGCTCTCCCTGCTGGAGAACGGCAAGCGCGAGCCGAAGCTGTCGCTGCTGAAGTCGCTGGCCGCCGCGCTCAACGTGCCGGTCGAGGAGCTGCTCCGCAGGCAGGCACCCAACCGGCGGGCCCAGCTGGAGATGGCGCTGGAGGAGGCGCAGCGCGACCCCCTGTACGCGGGGCTCGGCCTCGCCAGGCTGAAGATCTCCGCCCGTGTCCCCAACGACGTGCTCGAACACATTCTCGGCCTCTACGAGGAGTTGCGTTCGCGTCAGGCCAGGGGGACCGCCACCCCCGAGGAGGCCCGCGCGGCCAACGCCGAACTCCGCCGCAAGCAGCGCGAGCAGGGCAACTACTTCGCGGAGATCGAGCAGGCCGCCGCCGAGGCGCTCGCCGCGGTCGGTTACCGCTCGGGCGCGCTGTCGCAGAGCACCGTCCAGGCGTTGGTCAGCCACTTCGGCTACACCGTCCAGACGGTCCAGGACCTGCCGCGCACCGTGCGTTCCATCTCCGACCTGCGCAACCGGCGCATCTACGTCAAGCACGAGCAGGTCGGCATGCACACCCCGCGTACGATCCTGCTGCAGACCCTCGGCCATCTCTCCCTCGGCCACCACAGGCCCCGTGACTTCGCCGACTTCCTGCGCCAGCGGACCGAGGCCAACTACTTCGCCGCCGCCGTCCTGGTGCCCGAGGCCGCCGCCGTGCCGTACCTGCGGGAGGCGAAGAAGGACCGCGCGCTGAGCGTGGAGGACCTGCGCGACGTGTTCGCCGTCTCCTACGAGATGGCCGCGCACCGCTTCACCAACCTGGCCACCAATTTCCTCGACCTGGCCTGCCACTTCGTCCGCAACAACGCCGACGGGATCATCTACAAGGCGTACGAGAACGACGGCATCGTCTTCCCCGCCGACGAGCAGGGCGCGATCGAAGGCCAGCGCATGTGCCTGCAGTGGTCGGGGCGCCAGGTCTTCCTGTCACCCGACCGCTTCTCCGTCCACTACCAGTACTCCGACTCGCCCACCGGCACCTACTTCTGTCTCGCGCACGTCGACATCTCGCGCGAGCGTGACTTCGCCATCACCCTCGGCGTTCCCTATCGGGAGTCGCGCTGGTTCCGCGGCAGGGAGACCACCACCCGCACCAGATCCGGCTGCCCCACCGGCGAGTGCTGCCGCCGCCCGCCCGCCGAGCTGACCCAGCGCTGGGAGGGGTACGCCTGGCCCTCGGCCCGCGGCAACTCCCACATCCTGGCCGCGCTGCCACCCGGGTCCTTCCCCGGGGTGGACGAGGCCGACGTCTACACGTTCCTGGAGCGCCACGCCGCGGGCTGAGACGCGCGGGGGCGCCCTCCGAGGACCTCCGCGATGAAGATCCACGTCCCAGGGACCATGTCGCGGGCCGGCGGCGAAAAGGAGCGTGTCACCCCGTGGGCTGGGCCGTCCGGCGCAGTGTCAGGGACGGGTGGCCGTGGAACCGGTAGGCGCCCGCGCTGTCGGGGGCCTGCCCGCGCATGGACCGCAGCACCTCGGCCGGGGGCTCACCGGCGAAGCAGCGCCGATAGAACTCCGGCGCCAGACCGCCGCCCGCGGGCCAGAGCGGGGCGACGACCCCGCTCGCGCCCGCGAGCAGGAACGCCTGGGCGTCCCCCGGCTCCTCCAGGAAGACGAACGGGGCACCCGCCAGCTCGTAGTCCAGCGCCTCGGAGGCGGATCCGCCGTCCGTGAAGTGGACGATGTCGGGTCCCTGCCTGAGCGCGCCCAGGACGTCGCCGAGCGCGGGGGAGACCTGCGTGGCGCCGTACTCCGTCACCAGCGGATGCGCCTGCGCCTCGCCGTACACCACCGCGATGTGGTCGGCCCGCGCGTGCACGGGAGGGGGCAGCTCGGGACGCCGTCCGCCGAGGGGCCAGCGGCCGGTCGCCATCTGGCAGCCCAGGTAGGGGGGCAGGGAGGGATCGTACGGCTGCTCGAGCACGGCCAGCTCCCAGGGCACGTGCGGCTCCTGGGAGAGGATGAGCACGTTCGGGCGGCGCGGTGCGACCCGGCCGGCCACCGCGTACAGCAGCTCCCAGAAACCCCAGGGCACGCGCGAGCCGACCTCCCGCCCCAGTTCCTCGGAGAGACGGCCACGATCGGTCAGGTGCCGGCCGAACTCCGAGGCCCGGGTGCCGAGGTCGCAGGGCTCGGCCTGGTCCGGGGTGACGAAGTGCGGTGACTGGTAGGTCCACCACAGCAGTCCCGGCCTGTCTCCGTGGACGATGATCGCCGTGACGTCGGCGGGCTCCCCCATGAGGGCGGGACGGATACGGGTGCCCGAGACCGGCTCCAGCGCCTCGTGTCCGCCGAGGCCGCCGGGCGAACCGTGGACCGTGACCGCCCGCAGGCCGAACCCGACCACCTGACCGCGTACGGAGTAGGTCACCTGGATCTGCCGGGCGGCCTCCGGCTCCTCCTGGGCGAGGGCGACGAGGTTGACCACGGCCCGCGGGTACGGTGACGTCTCGTCGGCACGCAGCCGCACCCGCCGGCCACCGGGCGCGTCGAAGCCCTCGGCGACGATCTGGATGTCCAGGTCGATCGGCTCGCGCGGTGTCGCGGTGCCGTCCTGCCCCTGGCCCGGGGCGACGCCGACCGTCACCTCCGAGCCCCAGCCCGCGGCCGCCTCCGCGGGAGCCTCGATGAGCGGGATCGCCTCCCAGCCGGGCCCCGGGGCCGGAGCCTGAGTCTCCTTGCGCCGCCTGCGGAAGGCCCCGGTCAGCCGGTCGAGAACCGAGGGACCCCGGCTCTCCGCGGGACGCGGCGGCGCGGCCGGAGGCTCGGTCGCCGACGGTGCCGCGACCGGGGGCTGCGGCGCGGGGACCTGCGGTGACGACGCCTGAGGTGTCGGGGGCGGTGGCTCCGGGGGCGTCCGCGGCGCTTCGGGGAACGGTGGCGGATCCTCTCCGGACGTCTGCCCGGAACCCGGAGCGGGACGCCCCTGCCCGCCCATGTCGGGGAGCAGCCAGGCGGGAGTGTAGGAACCGGTCGCCGGAGCGTCGATCGGCTCCCAGCCGGAGGGGTCCGTGCCGTTCGGGGACGCCGCGCCCCAGGAGGACGGGGTGGGGCCCACGCCGCCCGGCGGAAAGCCGAGGCCGCTCCCGTGCGAGCCCGGCTCGGCGCCCGGCCGCCGGGAGAGCAGGGGAATCACCTGCTCGGGGGTGACGCCCCGCTCCAGGCTCAGCAGCGCGGTGAGCCGGTCCCAGGCGGGGCCGTACTCGGAGACGAGCCTGATGACCGCGTCTGCCAGCTGGTCCGAGGGCTGGCTGCCCACCTCGGCGAGCAGCGGATCCAGCCGGTCACGAAGCTCGCCGGAGGCGCCCCCCATCAGGCTGTCGAGCTCGTCGCGGACGCCGCGCGCCGCCCGCATCACGGCTACCGGGTTCATCCCGTCCCCCCTCATTCCGGACTGGACTGATCTTCCCACCTGCTTGGCGGAGACGGGAGCCGGTAGGTGTCGGGAATCAGCGCCACATAGGGTGATACCCCTAACCGCCGAGGTGATGGAAAGGGTGGGTCGTGCTGCCTGAGGTCGAGGCATGGCTACGCGGGCGCACCTCATCCTCGGGTGACTGGGCGCTGCCGGAGCTGCTGGAAGCCAAGGGTGAGACGACGATCAGTGTCGTGCTGCCCGCGCGCGACGAGGAGGAGACGGTCGGGGAGATCGTCGCGGCGATCCGCCGCGATCTCATGGAGGCCGTTCCGCTCGTCGACGAACTCGTGGTCATCGACTCCCGCTCCGTCGACGAGACCGCCGTACGCGCGGCGCGGGCCGGGGCGAGGGTGGTCGCCCAGGACGAGGTTCTGCCCGATCTCAAACCGCTGGACGGCAAGGGCGAGGCGCTCTGGAAGTCCCTCGCCGCGACCTCCGGCGACCTGCTGGTCTTCGTCGACGCCGATCTGCGCGAGTTCCGCACGTCCTTCGTGACCGGGTTGCTCGGCCCGCTGCTCGCCGACCCGGCGGTGGTCTACGTCAAGGGCTGCTACGACCGGCCCCTGTGGAACGCGAGGAGCGGTGGCGGGCGGGTCACCGAACTGGTCGCGCGCCCCCTGCTCAACCTGCACTGGCCACGGCTGGCCGGGTTCGTGCAACCCCTCGCGGGGGAGTACGCCGGGCGCAGGTCCGTGCTGGAGCGCGTCCCGTTCGTCACCGGCTACGGCGTGGAGCTCGCCCTGCTGATCGACCTGCTCGATCTCGCGGGTCTCGACGCGTTGGCCCAGGTCGATCTGGGACGCCGGGTGCACTCCCACCAGTCGACGGAGGCGCTCGGTGGGATGGCCGCCCAGATCCTGCAGACCTCCTGGTCACGCCTGGAGCGCCAGAACATGATGGTCTCCCTGCATCGGCCGTCTCCCCGCCTGGCCCAGTTCCGCCGGGGCGCGGACGGCCACCAGGTGAGCGTCAGGGACGTCGCCGTCGCCGAACGCCCCCCGATGGGGACGATCCCGGCCTACCGCTCGCTCCGCTGACCAGGCCGTACCACCGTGACAGCGAGGTCGGCGAGGGTGGCGAGGATACCGACCGCCCGGTGGAAGCTCTCACGGCGAGGGCCGGTTCGTCCCAAGGCCCCGCGAAGACCGTCCCGGGAGCCGGCCCTTCGGCCGGCTCCCGGGTGTGGCGGTCAGGAGGCGAGCAGTGAGGCGTAGCGGTCGAGGTCGACGTTGCCCCCGCTGACGATCACACCGACCCGTTTCCCGCCCAGCCGGTCGGCGAGGTCGCGGACGGCGGCCAGGCCGAGGCATCCGGTGGGCTCGACGACGATTTTCATGGCCGATCCGAAGAGCTTCATCGCGTCGACGAGATCGGCGTCGGTGGCGGTGACGATGTCGTCGACCTCGCGGCGGATGATCTCGAACGTATGGGTGCCGAGCCGCTGGGTCTGCGCGCCGTCGGCGATGGTCTTCGGCGTGTCGATCTGGACGATGGAGCCCTGCCGCAGCGACCGCCGCCCGTCGTCGCCCGCCTCCGGCTCGACGCCGTACAGCGCGCAGCCGGGTGACAGCGCGCGAGCCGACAGCGCCGTGCCGGAGAGCAGCCCGCCTCCGCCCAGGGGGACGAAGAGCGCGTCGAGATCGCCGACCTCGTCGAACAACTCCTTGGCGGCGGTACCCTGACCGGCGATCACGTGAGGGTGGTCGTACGGCGGGATCAGCGTGAGGTCGCGGTCGGCGGCGAGCGCGCTGCCGATCTCCTCCCGGTGCTCGGTGTAGCGGTCGTAGCGGATGATCTTCCCGCCGTACCCCTCGGTGGCGGCCACCTTCGAGGCCGGCGCGTCGTGCGGCATGATGATCGTGGCCGGGATGTCGAGCAGCCGGGCGGCCAGGGCGATCGCCTGGGCGTGGTTGCCCGAGGAGTAGGTGATCACGCCGGAGCGTCGCTGCTCGGAGGTGAACCGTGACAGCGCGTTGAACGCGCCGCGGAACTTGAAGGCGCCCATCCGCTGGAAGTTCTCGCACTTGAACACCACGTCGGCGCCGACGCTCTCGTTGATCCGGCGTGAGCGCAGCACGGGGGTGCGGTGGACCTGCGGAGCGATGCGGGCGGCGGCGCTCAGGACGTCGTCGTAGGTCGGGGACATCGGGGACGTCGATGACTGGGACATCGGCTGGCTCTCCTCGGTCGGCGCGGCTACTCGAAGCCTGGCATTCCCGTCGTACGGACGGTGTACCGGGGGCGGAGTCACGGCGACGATCCCCGGCACGCGACCCGTACGCGGTGTCGTGAGGCGGTGTGCGCGGTGCTTGGTGGGATGGCGCCGCGGCACGGAATCGATGAGGACACGGCGCGCCGTCCGGTCTAGCATCGGGTCGTCCGGTGTGACAGGCAGGCCGGATTCACCGGCCGGACAGTGCCGGAAGGTGAGCGCGAAGTGGTGCGACTCTCGGTGTAGGTGGTGTTGTGGTGGCAGTTGGTACGATCCTTCGTTTCGACGAGGTACGCGGGTACGGGTTCATCGCCGCGGTCAGCGGGGGCGAGGATGTGTTCTTCCACGCCAACGACTTCGGTGAGAGCAGGCATGTCCTCCAGCCCGGCCTGCGAGTGGAGTACGAGGTCATGGAGGGCGAGCGGGGCCTGAAGGTCTCGACCGTCAGCCTTCTGGACCCGCCGCCGAGCCGACGGCCGGTCGCGACCGTGCCTCTCTCGGACGCCGTCTCCTCGCAGCAGTTCGGCGACGACGAGGGGGTGTGCGACGTGTTGTCGGCGAAGTCCTTCAACGGCGCGGTGACCGAGCTGCTCATCGAGCACGCGCCCACGCTGACGGGCGCGCAGATCGGGCAGGTCAGGAATCGTCTCCTGACGTTCGCCCGGTCCCACGGCTGGGTCGACGACTGAGGCCGGACGATGCGTCTTTGCCGTTCCGGATCCGCGGCGGGTCGGGATCCGGAACGGCATGGCTCGCGCGAGCCGCGCGGGACGCGCGAGCCGCGGTGGGGGCGGCCGGGGAAGGCCCGTACCCGGTCACCTCGAGTGGAAGGAGGCGGTCTCGGTCGCCGGGCTTCGAGGAAGCCGTCGCGTGCCGCGGAACAGGTGCCGGACGGGCGTGGGACGTGGGTGGGAGCGGGGCGGGGTGCGGGGCGCCCGATCGGCGTGAACAGGTGCGGAACGGTGAGGCTCACAGTCCTTGACGTTCTTCGGTTGGATGCGTGCCAAAGTTCTGTTCATATGGGACAAAAGCGGTTATTCTCGACGAGCATTGACCGTGATCGGCCGGAATCGTCCGTGATTCCGCAGGCCAGCGGGCCTTTCGGTGGAGAGCAGGGGTGGCGATGGCGCGCTGGTTGGGCCAGCTGCTCGTGCTGGCCGTCGTCGCCGTCGTCGCGCTGACCACCCTCGCGACGCCCGCCTCCGCGCACGGTCAGCTCGCGATGTCGACACCGGCCAAGGACAGCACGGTGAAAGAGCCGCTGGAGTCGCTCGCGCTCTACTTCACCGAGAAGCCCGCTCCGAACGCGTACTTCACCGTCACCGCCCCCAGCGGTGTCCGCGTCGACGAGCCCTGGTCGCACGGGCAGCCCGAGCGCCTCGACGAGCCGGTCAGGGAATACAACCTCGTGGACGGTACCTGGCAGCCCAGCCTGTACCACACCGGGTTTCCCGCGACCGTCCCCGTCGCCCACTGGCCGGAGAAGGGCCTGTACGTCGCCCGCTACATGTCGGTCGCCTCGGACGGCGAGAAGGTGGAAGGCGAGGTCCGGTTCACCTACAAGGGCCCGACGTCGGGTCCGCCCAAGGGCTGGAAGGCCCCCGTGAACGAACCCGACCCCGCGCTGCTCGCCATGTTGGAACCCGGCGCCACCACGCCGTCGGCCGCGGCGGCCGGACCCGTCGTCCCCCAGGCCAGCTCGCAGGCCACGCCCCAGGCCGCGGCTTCGAACGCGCCCCAGGCCACCTCGGGTTTCGACCTGTCGGTGTGGCTGCTGCCCACCCTCCTCGTCGTCGGAGCGGGGTTCATGGTGGTCCGGGCGGCACGGCGGCCTTCGCCCTCCGGCGCGCAGGTCCGGCGACGCTCCACCGGGCCGCCCGGGAGGAAACCCGCGGGTCGGCCGACGGCCGCGTCGCGCAGGACGGGGAGCGCGAAGGCGGTCAAGTCCGCCAAACGACGCTGACCCGCCTCCCGCGCTCCGGCTCCGCCGACGACACCCGGTCCCGTACCGGCTCACCGCTCCCGTACCGATTCACCGTCCCCGCCTCCCCGCCGACTCGTCGGCCCGACCACCGACCCCCAGGAGAACAGTCATGACCTCCCCCCTTGCCCGCCGCCTGCTCGCCGTGCTCATGCTCGGCGTGACCCTGCTGACGGCCACGGCCTGTGGCTCGTCCGCCGCGGAGCCCGGCGCCTCGACGGTCAAGGAGATCACGGTGACCATCGCCGGACGGCAGGTGACGCCCCCGCCCGGACGGATCGACGTGACCAAGGGCCAGACGGTAAGGATCACGGTGACCGGCGACGCGCCCGACGAGGCGCACGTCCACGGCTACGACAAGGCCGCGACCCTGACGCCCGGCACGCCCGCGACGATCGAGTTCGTCGCGGACCAGGACGGCCTGTTCGAGGTCGAGACCCACGATTCGAAGCTGCAGCTCTTCCAGCTCGTGGTGCGCTAGGCCGACGTGATGTTCCTGGCTCACGGGATCGGCGGGCGCCAGGACCTGCCGATCCCCTTCGAGGCCGCGCTGATCGGCGCGATCCTCGCCCTGCTGGTGTCGTTCGTGGCGCTGGGCGCCCTGTGGACCGAGCCGCGGCTGGGCGTCGACGCCCGCCGTCCCCGCCCGCTCGCCTCCCTGGTCCAGAGTGTGGTCTCCGCGCGGGCGTGGCCGTGGTTCTGGCGAGTCGCCGGGCTCGTCGCCGCGGCGTACTTCTGCGTGGGCCTGCTCTTCGGCCCCGACCGGGTCGAGAATCCCACGGCGGGAGTGTTCTACGTCCTGTTCTGGGTCGGCCTGGTGCCGCTCTCGCTGCTGTTCGGACCGGTGTGGCCGGTCCTCAACCCGCTGCGGACACTGCACCTGCTGGCCTGCCGGGGACTCGGACGCGACCCCGAGACCGGGATGCGCCCGCTGCCGTCGGGGCTCGGCTACTGGCCCGCGGCGGGCGGTCTCCTCGCCTTCGTCTGGCTGGAGCTGGTCGCCCCGGAACGGGCCACCCTGCCGGTCATCGGGGCCTGGCTCGCCGTGTACGTCGTGTTCGTGCTCGGGGGAGCGGTGCTCTTCGGGTCGCGCTGGTTCGACCACGCGGACGCGTTCGAGGTCTACAGCACCCTCGTCGGCCACCTCGCCCCGGTGACCAGACGCCCCGACGGCGTCGTGACCTGGCGTAACTCGCTCGACGGCATGGCCGGGCTCCGGCCGGTGCCCGGGCTGACGGTGCTGGTGGTCGTGCTTCTCGGCTCCACCATGTACGACAGTCTCTCCAACGCCCCGGTCTGGGTGCGCTTCGTGCAGGAGAGCTCGCTGCCGGCACCGGTCATGGGAACGGCGGGGCTGCTCGTCGTCATCGGCCTGGTGCTCGCGGCGTATCGCGGGGCGACCGCGCTCGCCGGTCGCTGGGGGGCGGCGGGGCCGGGGACGACGGCGGGCGAACTCGCCCACGCGGTCGTCCCGATCGCCGTCGGGTACGTGGTCGCCCACTACTACACGCTGCTCCTCCTCGAAGGGCAGCGGACCCTCGCCCTGCTCTCCGATCCGCTGGGCACCGGCGCCAACTGGCTGGGCACCGCGGGGTGGACCGTCCAGGCGGCCGGTACCTCCCCCGCCGGGATCGCCATGCTCCAGGTGACGGTCATCATCGTCGGTCACGTGCTGGGCACCGTGCTCGCCCACGACCGCGCGCTCGCCCTGTTCCCACGCAGGACCGCCGTCCTGGGACAGATTCCCCTCCTCGTGCTGATGGTGGTCTACACGGTGGTGGGCCTCTTCCTCCTCTTCGCGGGCTGACCCGCCCGGCACCGGCCCACAGAGCTTGAGACGGTGCCGGGGACGGCGGTCACCGGGGTCAGGCGTGAGGAGTGGAGGATCTCGCGGATCGGCTGGAGGGTGCGGGGCCCCGCACCGACGTGGTGGGCGTCACCGCTTTGGGGATGGGGCCGAGGGTCCTCCTCGGAATGCACCACGACCACCAGGTCGCTGTCCACTCCGATGGACTTGACGACATTCAGGGTCGCCGGGGCGTTCCTGGACAGGACGACGACCTTGTTGATCCGCACGTCGACGTAGCGGATGGTCCCGTCGTTCGGATGGGCGGACAGCACATCGTCGAGTCTTCCCTTGACCGCGCTCAGCGTCGCCAACGACGCGCGGACGACCTTTGGTGTGGCGCCCGCGGAGGCGATCGCCGGGATGTCGGCGGGACTGGTGGTGGCGATCATGAGGGTTTCCGCGAGGGTTCCCGTGAACCAGGAGCCGCCGAAACGGTCGCCGAGCTTCTCGCGCAGCCGCGCCTCGACCGGTGTCAGCCGGGCCTCGTTGAGCAGCCGGGTCGCGACCTGCTTCCTGGTGAGACCGAGGTCGCGCTGGAGCGCCTCGATGAGGCCCGGCGGCAGGTTCGACAGGATGGAGGGGTCCGGCGGCGGAGGCGCGGTGACGCTGGGATCGGCGGTCGGTGCGGGCGCGGGGCACGTCGTCGGGGAGGTGTTGACGGTGGGACGGGGTGTCGGCGCGCACGCGGCGCTTGAGAGGCGGGTCTTGTGCGAGGGCGCGGTGCCCGCCGTCCGGGGTGTGGTGACGGTGGTAGGGGGCGTCAGGGCGAGCGTGGCGACGGCTGGAAGAGACGCCAGGGCGAGTGTGGTGATCGCCAGGATGCCCCCCGTGGTGGCGATGCGGCGACGGGGCATGTTGCTCTCTCCTCTGCCTCTTTCGAAGCGTGAGGGGGAGCGGCGCCACATCGTCGGTCGCACGACGTGGACCGACGTGGACCGACGTGGACCGACGTGGACCGACGTGGACACCGCCACCTTAGTCCGGCCGCCGCCGGATCCGGCCGCGAAAGCCTGGCGCCACGCTGGGCGGACAAGACCTGGGCGTGGGTCAGCCGATGCGCAGCGGGAGCGCGCGTGGCCCGCGGACCTGGCCCGTGGACCAGGTCACCGCCGCCGGGTCGTCGAGGCCGAAGCGCGGGTTCCGCTCCAGCCAGACCTCGAGGGCGACCTGCAGTTCCATCCGGGCCAGGTGCGAGCCCGCACAGCGGTGGATGCCCAGGCCGAACGCGGCGTGCCGGTTGACCTCGCGGTCGATGACGACCTCGCCCGCCCGGTCGAACTGGGCCTCGTCGCGGTTGGCCGCCGGGAACGACAGCAGGATCCAGTCGTCGGCCTTCATGTCGACACCGTTCCAGTGCATGTCCTCCTTGACCAGCCGGGCCATCGTGACCGGTGCGTAGGCCCGGAGGAACTCCTCCATCGCGGTCGGCAGCAGAGCCGGCTCGGCGACCAGGCGCTCACGGTCGTCCGGAGTCTTGGCCAGGTGCCACAGCGACGCGCCGATCGCGCTCCACGTCGTGTCGATGCCCGCGATGAGCAGCAGCGCCATCGTGCCCGCCACATGGGCCGGCTCCAGCTTCCTGCCGTACAGCTCCGCGTTGACGAGGTAGGTCGTGAGGTCGTCACGCGGGTTGGCGACGTGGTCGCGGATCTGCTCCAGCAGGTAGTCGAAGAGCTTGTCCATCCTGGCGATACGCTCTTCCGGTGGCCGGTTGACGCCCTCCAGCGCGTTCTCGACGAATTCACGGAACCGCGGACCGTCCTCGGGCGGGAAGCCCAGCATGTCGCTGATGACGCGCACCGGGATGTGCTGGGCGTAGTCACGGGCGGCGTCGACGACGTCCTGCCCCTCAAGCGCGTCGATGAGCGAGTGGCAGAACGCTCGCGTCGCCGGCTCCTGCCTGGCGACCACCGTCTTGGTGAACATCGGCAGCAGCAGCTTGCGCGCGTCGTGATGGAAGGGCGGGTCGGAGGAGATCGGCGGTGTGCCGCCCACCGGGGCCGCCTCGCGTGGTGGCCGGAAGTTGCCCACGATGATCGACCGGGAGGAGAAGCGCTCGGTGTCGTAGGCGATGGCCGCGACGTCCTCGTAGCGGGTCGGCAGCCAGGCACCGCCGAACCGATCGGTGTGCGCGATCGGGCAGCGCCGCCGCAGGTCGTCCTGGATCGGGTACGGGTCGGCCGCCCATTCCGGCTCGGTGTGGGAGAAGTCGGTCGCCCAGTCCGAGACAGGCCCGGTGATGATCTCGTTGCGCACGCCGTCAGGGCGGTCCTGCTGCCTCCCGTCGAGCGCTTGCTGGCTGAAACGGTCATCGACGGTCATGTCGCGCCTCCTGAAGGATCTCGATCGTTCTTTCCGGGCAGTTCGCCACGGCGAGGCGCGCCGCCCGCTCCTCACCCGGCGGTACGACGCCGTCACCGACGACCTGCCCGTAGCCCTCATCGTCCTCGTCGAACAGGGCGGGGGCGAGGGCGTAGCAGCGACCGTGTCCCTGGCATCCCTCGGGGTTGATCCTTACTCTCACTGTCGAACTCCTCTCCGTGCCGTGGTGTCGGCAGGGGGCGAGGGGTGTGGCGTGTCGCCGTCAGGGGCGAAGGCGGCGACGAGACGGGTGAGCAACGCGGCCCACTCCTCCTCGTCGACCGTGTGCAGGTCGGGTGTGACGAGCGCGCTGCCCATCGCGAGCAGCAGACAGAGATGCGACAACGCGTTCGGCGACAGCGCGCCGTCCAGTTCGCCGTCGTTCTGTGCGGCGCGGACGAGTCCGGCGAGCCAGTCGGTGCGCTCGCCGACGTAGTCGCGCATCGGCCGGGCGACGTCCTCGTCGCGGCGTGCCGCCACGAGTGCCTCGACGATGAGATGGTTGTGGGCGTCGGGCCTCCTGTGCGGGAGCCCTTGGCCGACGACGGCGAGCAGTTTCGTGATCGACTGGTCCGGGTCCGCGGCGAACAACGTGGCCAGCAGTCGCGGCCCGTGCTCGCGCAGCGCGGCCACCAGCAACTCGGCCTTCGAGCCGAAGTGCGCGTACAGGGCACCGTTGCTCACCCCGGCGGCAGAGGCGATGTCGGCCACGCGCGTGCCGTCGTAGCCACGTCCGGCGAAGGACTCGGCCGCCGCGCGCAGCAACCGCTCACGGGTCTCGGCGGCGGTGACACCTGCGATACGCCCCATGCGTCAATTAAAAGAACGTTCATTTGATGTTGTCAACAGTGGGACGGCGGTGGGATGGGGGTCTGGCGCCGTCGAACTTGAGAGTTCGGCGCGCATCTTGAGAGTCGACTCGAGAGTGAGGAGCCGAAGATGAGAGTTGGATTCCTCTCTCGGCGCCTGGCGTTGGTGTTGAGCCGCAGCCCGACGAGTCGTTCTTCTTTTGGGTTGATCGGATGGCGATGCGGACCGGATGCCCGTCGTGGACACTCGTCGAGTCGCTGGGGCTCGATGTGCGGGGGCTGTCTGGCGATGTCCGCTCACTGGCGTACGGCGTCGTCGATGGCCGACAGGTAGGTGTCGGTGGTGTTGGGGGCGCGGTGGCCGTTCTTCCGGTGGCGGCGGAAGTCGCGCACCGCGCCGGTGGCCGTGATGGGGTCGGTGAGCGGGGCGCCGTCGAGGGCGCCGACGTCGGCTTGGTCGGCGAGCCAGGGCAGGTAGCCGCGCAGCCGGGAGTGGTACTTGGTCTTGCTGGAGTCGGCCAGCGGTGAGCGCTCGAGCGCGGCGGCGTACGGGCCGGGGAGCGCCACGGCTGGCGGCCGGTTTGTATTTCCGGAAGCTGATCCGAGGGCCTGCGCGTTCTCTGCGGTTGTGTTTCCGGAAGTCGCTTCTGGAGTCTACTTCCGGAATTGGACAATTCCGGAAGTAGACGTGGCTGGGCTGGTCACGGCAGCTATCGGCGCCATCAGCGTGAAATCGTCGCGCTCAATGCCGCGTTGCTCGGCTGTCAGCGGTCGGGCGTTTCGGGGTCGCCGGTCTCGTAGACGTCGGGGATGCCGTCGCGGTCGAGGTCGGCGGTCTCCTTCTCGTGGATGCGCCGGTAGGTGCGGTCGCGCAGGCGCAGGATCACCGTCGCCAGCAGTGCGGCGGTCAGGGAGCCGGTCAGGACGGCCACCTTGACGTGCGCGTCCTGGCCGGCGCCGAAGGCCAGTTCGCCGATGAGGAGGGAGACGGTGAAGCCGATCCCGGCCAGGATCGACAACCCGAGCATGTCGATCCAGGCCAGGTCCTCGTCTAGGTCGGCGTGGGTGAAGCGGGACATCAGCCAGGTCGCGCCCATGATTCCGATCGGTTTACCGGCCACCAGGCCCACGGCGACGCCCAGCACGACGGGGTCACCGAACACGCCGGCCAGGCCGTCCAGGCCGCCGATGGACACCCCTGCCGACAGGAATGCGAACACCGGCACGGCCACCCCGGCCGACAGCGGGCGGAAGCGGTGCTCGAAGTGCTCGGCCAGGCCGGGGCCGGCCTGCGGGCCGCCGGCCTGTTCGCTGCGCAGCACCGGGACGGCGAAGGCGAGCAGAACTCCGGCGACGGTGGCGGGCACACCGGAGGCGTGCACGAGTGCCCAGGTGGTCATGGCCAGCGGCAGCAGCAGCCACCAGGAGCGCACCCGGCGCTGCACCAGCACGGTGAACAGGGCGAGCGGCACCAGCGCCGCGGCCAGCGTCAGCGGCCCCAGGTGCTCGGTGTAGAACAGCGCGATGATGACGATGGCCACCAGGTCGTCGACCACGGCCAAGGTGAGCAGGAAGGTGCGTAGCGCGGTCGGCAGGAACCGGCCCAGCCGGCCAGGGAGAGGTTCAGATGCAGCGCCTCGGGCCCGACGCGCAGATCGCGCAACGCCTCGTAGGCGTCGGCCCACGGGGAGTTGACCCAGATCATCGCCGCCCCCGCGGCGGCCAGTAGCAGTGCCCCGCCGACGGTCTCCTTGCGCAGGATGTCGGCGATGCGGCGGGCCTCACCCCAGGAACCGCGCCCCAGGAGAGCAGGGGTACGCGGCGGGACGGGAGCGTTCATGCAGTGCTCCAGAATTCGGGAACGAGTCGGACATCGCCGACCAGACTTCCCGGCACACCGCGTTCACTCTACCCACCCGCCGGCGGACAGCCGCGTGAAGGGTCTGCCACGATCTGGGCGCTTTCGTCCGGTTCGTTGCGGTCCGGCTCCGGGCGGTGGACAGCCGGCGACGCCTCACCTGCCAGGGGCAACGGAAGGCGGGTGGATTAAGTTGGAAGACCGTCGCCGGATGGCGATCGTGGCCGCCGGCGCACCTGGTGATCGGCGCAAGCGGACCGGCTCCGCCGCTTTCAAGCCAGGAACCGCGTACACATTGTTCGGATATATCCGAACAATCCGATATATTCGTCTTATGATGGTGGATGCTTTCGTGGAAGACGCCGGGCTGTTCTATGAGCGGCTCGGCCTGAGCCGCACGGCTGGGCGGGTGATGGGCTGGCTGCTGGTCGCCGAGACCGGCGACGCCGACGCGCCGGAACTGGCCGAGGCGCTGGCCGTGGCCAAGAGCAGCATGAGTGTCGCGCTGCGGCAGCTTGAGCAGGCGGGGCTGGTGGAGCGCTTCCGGGTGCGAGGCGGGCGGCGCGACCGCTACCGGCTGGCCGAGGACGTCTTCGCCCGCGCGTTTCGCGCCAAGATGGCCGAGTTCGAGGGTTTTCGGGCGCTTGCGGAGCAGGGGCTGCAGGCGGTGGGCGACGATCCGGAGCGCCGGCGGCGGCTGGAGCTCATGCGCGACATGTACGCGTTCATGATGGACCGCTTCCCGCGCCTGCTGCAGGAGTGGGACGAGCTGAAGGACCGGCGATGAGACCGTTACTGATCACTGTGGGCAGCCGCGGCGACGTCCAGCCGTACCTGGCTCTGGCGTGTGGGCTGCTGGCCGCCGGGCACCGGCCGCTGCTGGCCGCGCCCCGCCGCTTCGCGCCCCTGGCCGCAGCGCGCGGCGTGGAGTTCGCGCCGCTCGACGACGAGATGCTCGGCCTGCAGGACTCGGTCAAGGGTCAGGGGGTGCGCGCGGCCATCACCGCCGCCCGTTCGGTCACGCCGATGCTGCGCCGCCTGCTGGATGATCAGGCCGCGCTCGCCACCCGCCGGGAGTTCGACGTGGTCGTCTACCATCCCAAGTCGCTCGGCGGGCCGTACGTCGCCGAGAAGCTCGGCGTGCCCGCCCTGGCCGGCCTGCTGCTGCCGCTGTACCTGCCGACCTCCGCCTTCGCCTCGCCGATCCTGCCGGTACGGGTGCCGCCCGTGCTCAACCGGGCGAGCTGGCGTATCACCTCGGCCATCGAGGCCCCCTACCGCGGCACCGTACGGGCTTGGCGCCGCGAGAAACTGGGCCTGGCGGGCGCCTTCCGGCCGATGTCCGACCTGGTGCGCGAAGGCGAAGTGCTGCACGCGTGGAGCCCGCACCTGCTGCCCGCTCCGGCCGACTGGCCCGCCGCGGCCCACCCAACCGGCTTTTGGACGATGCCCGCCGAGGCCGCCTGGGCGCCGCCCGAACCTCTGGCCCGGTTCCTGGCGGACGGGCAAGCACCGGTATACGTCGGCTTCGGCAGCTCGGTCGGTGGCGATCCCGAAGCGCTGGCCGCCACGGTGCTGGAGGCGATCGGGATGTCGGGCCGGCGGGCGGTGCTGGCCACCGGCTGGGGTGCGCTACGGCCGGGCCGGCACACGGACGACGTCCTGGTGATCGAGGAGGCGCCGCACGACTGGCTGCTGCCGCACATGGCGGTCGCCGTCCACCATGGGGGTGTCGGCACGGTGGCGGCGGCGCTGCGCGCGGGCGTCGCGCAGGTCGTCCGCCCGTTCCTGGGCGATCAGCCGTTCTGGGCCGCCCGCCTGCACCACCTCGGCGTCGCCGCGCCCCCGTTGCCGCGCCGGCTCCGGCCCGAGCGGCTTGCCGCCGCCATCACCGCCGCGGCCGACCTTGCCCCGGCCGCACATGCGCTCGCCGGACATCTGGCGACCGAAGACGGTGTCGCCGTCGCCGTCGCCCGCCTGGAGAAGCTGTCGGACGGCTGAGGGGCACCTCGGCATTCCCCGCAGTCCAGGCGGTAGGCGAAGGCCAAGACGATGACGACGGTGCCGGACAGCCGAGAGCAGACGCCCCGGCCCGAGCGGCCCGCGCAGGGTGTTCGGCACATGGGCGGGACCGGGCCGCGGCAGCGCGAGGCCGGCGCCGATGTCCCGGCGACTCGACAGGACGTGGGCAAGTGGTGCTCCATCGACCAGTCGATCCACGGCCTGGGTCACCACCACTGGCGGTGCCGAGCACATCATTGGACACAACCTCCAAGGCATGGCAGCTCATAGAGGTGGACCGGCATGCTCAGCCGGTCCACCTCCCGCCCATGCTCGGGCGGTGTTGCGCTGGAAGGTGCTTCGTGGTGAGCCCGCCGCAGGGACTCCTTGCCGCATACATTTATTTTAGTTCATACTGAAATAACTGAAGTGTGGAGAGGTGGGATGACTTGAGTGACGAAGAGTCGTTGCTGGAGTGGGTGGAGCGCGTCGCCATGTACCTGGCGCGTGACGGCGTGCCGCCGATCGCCGGGCGGGTGCTGGGCTGGCTGATGATCTGCGATCCGCCCGAGCAGTCGGCCGGGCAGATCAGCGAGGCGATCGGTGCCAGTCGCGCGTCGCTGACGTCCAACCTACGGCTGCTGACGAGCATGGGCTTTTTGACCTGGCGGACACGGCCGGGGGATCGGACCGTTTACTACCGGATGGCCGAGGACGCCTGGGCGGTCGTGGTGCAGCGGCAGATCGCCTCGATCACCTCTTTCCTGGAAATCACCCGTGACGGCGTGGAACTGGCCGGTCCGGACGACGAGCGGGCCGCGCGAGTCCGCCAGGCGCACGCCGCCTTCGCTTGGATGGCCAAGATCTTCGACAACGCCCCATCCCTGAACACCGGAACCGAGCAGGAGAAGTCGTGACCAGACAGGCCATCGTGGTGGGCGGCGGCATCGGTGGCCTGGCCGCCGCCGTCGCGCTGCATCGAATCGGCTGGCGGGCCGTCGTCCTGGAGCGGGCCGCCGAGGTGCGTGAGATCGGCGCGGGCATGTCCCAGGCGCCGAACGCGATGCGCGCGCTGGATGCGCTCGGTGTGGGCGAGCAGGCCCGATCGGCCGGGGTGCCCACCTACTCCGCCGCCAACCTGCGCCTGCCGGACGGCCGCTACCTGCAGCAGGCCCGTCCCGGCGACCCGACGCCATTGACCGCCTTCCACCGTGCCGACCTTCATCGCGTGCTGCTGGAGGCGGTGCCCGCGGGCTGGGTGCGCACCGGCACGGAGGTCACCGGCATCCGGCAAACCGAGCGGCAGGTGACGGTGACCTGGAGCGGCGGGGAGGCCAGTGCCGATCTACTGATCGGCGCGGACGGCATCCGCAGTACGGTGCGCCGGCTGTTGTGGCCGGAGGCGCCGGCACCGCGTTTTCTGGGGCGTACCGCCTGGCTGGGCATCGCCAACGCCGCCGCCGACGGACTGCCCGGCAGCATCACCATGGGCTCCGGCGGTTACTTCCTCATCCACCCGATCAGCCGAGGCCGCGCCTACTGGGCCTACGTCACTGCCGCCGAACACCCTGAGATCCGCTACGCCGAGGAAAAGACCGAGGTCGCCCGCCGGGTCACCACCTGGCATCAGCCGATTCCGGCGTTGATCGCAGCGACCCCGGACGATGCGGTGATCCACATCGACATCTGCGACCTGGACCCGTTGCCGGCCTACGTCCGCGACCGGGTGGCGTTGCTCGGCGACGCCGCGCACGCCATGAGCCCCGACCGCGGCCAAGGCGCCGGCCAGTCCCTGGAGGACGCGGTCGTGCTCGCCGCGGCCCTGACCGGTGAACCGACGGTCGCGGCCGCGCTGCGCAGCTACGACACTGAACGCCGCCCGCACACTCAGGCCACCGCGCGGGGCGCCCGCGCCGACGGGCGCCGCACCACCTCCCCCGCCCTGCACCGGGGCCTGACGACCATGATCCGGCTGACGCCCGCCTCGCTCTGGCGCCGAGGCATCGCCGCTGAGGGCAACGCCACCTGGCGCTGGAGGCCGCCGCACCTGCCGTCCTCGGCCACGCAGCACTGAGCCACGCCCGCTACCGGGGCGCCAGGGCGCAGACAGTCACCAGCATCGCGCTTGTCAGGGACCGGCGGGTCGCAGCAACAGGTGACTGGTTAGCCGCTGACATCGCCGGGCACCTTCCGCCCGGAGACGGTGCGAGCGCGGGCAGGCAGGCGTGTCAGGTGCCCGAGGTCTTGCCGAAGCTGCCGAACGCGTGGATGCGTCGCTACCGTGGGCGCGAGATCGAGGCCGTCACCGGCTGCGTCAAGCAGGTGACGCAGCCGGTGATGATCACCCCAGGAGCTGGCAGCAGCCCAAAGACAGAGCGAACCGTCAGCCCTCCTGCAGGTCACGTCGCTGGAAGGCGGTGATCCCGGCGACCAGGAGCGCAGCGGTGACCACGCCGAGACCCAACAGCGGACCGGCGTCCACGGGCTGGCTCAGCGTCTGCGGGACGTGGGCGAAGGGAGACAGGTTCATGACCCAGTCGTCCAGCTGAAGCAGTTCGCCGAGCTGGGCGAGCAGGGCGAAGGCCAGCAAGGCCGCCCACGCCAGCGCGGTCAGCCGGGGCAGCAGCCCGAACAACAGCATCGCGATCGCGGCCAGGGTCCAGGCAGCGGGCGCCTGCACCAGCGCCGCACCCAGCATGCGCGCGGCCTGAGCGGCCGGTTCGCCGATCCGCAGGCCGTGCGCGAGCCCGGCCGCCAACCCTCCCACCGACAGGATCAGGGCACTGCCGCCCAGGGCGACGCCCAGGTGGCTGAGGCTCCATCGGCGGCGGGTCACGGCCGCGGCCAGGACCGGTCCAGCCCGCAGCGCCGACTCCTCATCGCGCAGCCGCAGCGTCGCCTGGACCGCGTAACCGCCGGCGACCAGGCCCAGCACGCTCAGCTCGGCGGTCAGGAACGCGTCGGTCAGCGCGTCGGTGCCGCCGAGCTGCGCCAGGAGGGCGGCCAGTTGCGGGTTGTCGCCGACGATGTCACCCATGCTGTGGGCCAGGGCGCCGAACAGCATGCCCGCGACCGCGAAGCCGATCGCCCAGCCGAGCAGGCCACCGCGCTGCAACCGCCACGCCAATGCCAAGGGGCCGGCGAGATACGGGCGGGCCTCCGGCAGGCCCGGGCGCGACGGCAGAAGTCCGGCGCCGAGATCGCGCCGCCTGGCCAGCAGCGCCGCCGCGGCCATCAGCGCCAGGGCGGTGACGGCGAGCAGCGCGACCACCCACCAGCGCTCGCCGGCGAAGGCCCGCACCCGCTGCGCCCACCCCAGCGGGGACGACCAGGCAAGCGCTTCCACCTTCGCGGCGTCACCGAGCGCCCGCAGCAGGAACGCCACCCCGAGCACCGCGCAGGCCAGGGCATTGGCGGTGCGCGCATGCGTGGTGAGCTGGGCGGCGACGATTGCGACGCCGGTGAACACCCAGCCTGTCCCGCCCACCGCCGCGCCGAAGGCCAGCGCACCTGCGACGGGCAGCCCTTGGCCGGCCAGGCCCACCGTGATGAGCAGGGCGATGAGCACGTTCGCGGCGGTGGCCACGAGCACCGCCGCGCCCGGGACCGCCTGGCGGCCCACCGCGCAGGAGCCGACCAGCTCGGCGCGGCCGGTCTCCTCCTCGGCGCGGGTGTGCCGGGTCACCACGAGGATGCTCATCAAGGCGGCCAGCACCGCGGCGATGGTGGTGGCCCGCCACGCGGTCAGCCCGCCGATCGAGGTGGCGTCGAAGACCGGTCCGGTGAGCGCCTGCAGGGCGGGGGCCGCGCCGATGGTGACGCCCAGCGCGATGCGCTGGCCGGCCTGCGGATACAACTCGGCGATGGCCGAGGCGCTGACGGTGACGAGGCCGGCGATCACGACGATCCAGACGGGCACCAGGACGCGGTCCCGGCGCAGCGCCAGCCACACCAGCGTCAGCGTGCCGGTCATGCCATTCATGCTGCGGCCCGGTAGTGGCGCAGGAAGAGCTCCTCCAGGGTGGCCGGCCGGCAGGTCAGTGCGCGCACGCCGGCGTCGGTGAGCAGGCGCAGCACCGCCTGGAGATGTTCGCCGTCGACCTGGAAGCGGACCTGGAACCGGACCGGGGAGCCGCTGACGGCCAGGCCGTGCACGCCCGCCAGATCGTTCAGGCCGTCGGGGACATGGTCGAGTTCGGCGTCGATGGTGGCACGGGTGAGGTGGCGCAGCCCGGCCAGGGTGCCGGTCTCCACCGTCCGCCCGTCGCGGATGATGGTGACCTGGTCGCAGAGCGCCTCGACCTCCGACAGGCTGTGGCTCGACAGCAGCACCGTCCGGCCGCGGGCGCGTTCCTCGCCGACGACCTCGCGGAAGGTGGCCTCCATCAGCGGATCCAGACCGGAGGTCGGCTCATCCAGCAGCAGCAGCTCGACTTCGGAGGCCAGCGCGGCGATCAGGGCCACCTTCTGGCGGTTGCCTTTCGAGTAGGCGCGGCCCTTCTTGGCAGGGTCGAGGTCGAAGCGTTCCAGCAGCGCCGCCTTGCGCCGCCGGTCGAGGCCTCCGCGCAGCCGGCCGAGCAGGTCGATGGCCTCGCCGCCCGACAGAGTGGGCCACAGCACGACGTCGCCGGGCACGTAGGCCAGCCGCCGGTGCAACTCGACGGCGTCGTGCCACGGGTGGCCGCCGAGCAGTTCGGCGTGGCCGGCGTCGGCGCGTAGCAGGCCGAGCAGGATGCGCAGGGTGGTGGTCTTGCCCGAGCCGTTCGGGCCGAGGAAGCCGTGGACCTCGCCGGTCTGTACGGTGAGGTCCAGCCCGTTCAGGGCGCGGGCCTTGCCGAAGTGTTTGGTCAGGCCACTGACGACAAAGGCAGGGTTGTTCGCCACGGGGCGCCTCCATGAACCGGTCCGCTATGACATTGCCGACCAGACTTCCCGGCGCTCCGATGACGACAGTAACAGCGCCGCCGGTTGTCCACCAGATGGCGGCGACCTCACCTTTCGTCCTCTGGGTTTCGACCCCCGTTGTCACGCCGCCCGGAGGTCTCCACAACGCATATCCGCCGGCTGCAAGCCGACAACCCGCAACTCCGCGACGCATCCACCCGAGCACCTGGCGAGCGCCGCGCCGACGAGATCCTGAGACGGATCGCAACTCGCGACACGCCGGAGCGCCTTTTCGCCGAACGTGCCGGACCTTGCCGACAGGCCAACTCCATGATCGTCGTCGACGACACTGTCCACACTGCATCACCTCAGGTCAGAAGCAGGATCAAACCCGGGTTCCAGATAAGGCTCCGGCATGATGCGCATCGGCCCTGGCCAGGCAGAATCGGCCGGATTGGGGTCAGCCGGTCTGCTGGTGCCAACGGTCCAGCAGGGCGGGCAACTCGCCGAGCAGGAAGTCGTAGAAGGCGTGCATCTGCGCCAGGCGCTGATGGGCGAGATCGCCTTCATCGGTGGCGGCGATTGCGGCGGCCGCAGCCTGCAGCATGGCCTGGATGACGGTGTTCTGACTGGTGAACAGGATGGCCCAAGCATCATCGCGGAGCCGGTAGTGCTCGCGGCGGCTACCGGGTGAGGGCAGGCGTTCGATCAGGCCGACCGTCAGCAGGGATTTGATCGCACCGGAGACCGAGCCCGCGCTGGCCTCCAGCCGCTCGGCGATCTCGCCGGCGGTGACGCTGTCCTGGTCGGTGAACAGGAAGAACGCAAGGGTGCGCGCGGCCATGCGCTGGAGCCCGCCCTCGGTCAGGGTCAGGGCCAGCCGTTCCGCCGCTTGCCATTGCTCATGCCGGTCGTTCACACGCTCTCCTCCTTGGGAGAAATAGGATACCGAACACACTGACTGTTCGGAAATTTCTGAAAAGTGGCTATAGTTCTCGTATCGGCCTCTCGCGAGAGGTTCGATGGTGTGCCGGGAAGCCTGGTCGGCGATGCGACAGCTCATCTACGTCACCAGGAAAGTGACCGGCCATGACCCTGCTCGGCCGCCTGTACGGGGTGCGCCCCGCTCTCCGGCACCGGGTGCGCGTGCGGCGCAACGTGGAGATTCCGGCCGCCGATGGCGTGCGGCTGCTGGCCACGCACTACTACCCGACGGGCCGGCGCCGACCGCCGCTGGTGCTGCTGCGCAGCCCGTACGGCCGTGGCAGCGCCCTGGACCGGCTCCCGGCCCTGCTGGCCGAGCGCGGCTACCAGGTGCTGTACCAGAGCCTGCGCGGCACGGCCGGATCCGGTGGCCGCTTCGACGGCTTCGTCATCGACCCGGCCGACGACGACGGCACGCTGAGCTGGCTGCGCGCCCACCCACGCTTCGGCCGCAATCTCGGCACCGGGCAACCCCTCGCGATCGGGCGGGACCTGCGCGTGTCCGACCACGAGATCTTCCACGACCGCCGGCACCCCTCAGCCCTCTGGCTGCCCCTCATTCCAGGAGCATCATGAAACTGCTTGTTCTCGGCGGTACCCATCACGTCGGCCGCGCCGTCGTGGAGACCGCACTGCAGCGCGGCGACGAGGTGAGCACCCTCAATCGCGGCCTCAGCCGCGACCCAGCACCCGGTGTGCGGGCGCTGCTGGCCGACCGTACCGACCCCGAGGCCGTACGGCTGGCGCTGGGCCACGAGGAGTGGGACGCGGTCATCGACACCTGGGCCTGGGCGCCGCGGGTGGCGCGCGACACCGCCCGCCTGCTGGCCGGCCGGACAGGGCATTACGGCTACGTCTCCAGCCGCGGCGTGCACCGCTGGCCCTGGCCCGCGCACGCCGACGAGCACGCACTCCTGGTCGACGGCGACCCCGCCGGCACCGACGATGCCGACTACGCCGCCGCCAAGCGCGGCGGCGAACTCGCCGTCCTGGAATCCTTCCCCGAGGCGGCGCTGCTGGCCAGAGCCGGGATGATCCTCGGCCCGTACGAGGACGTCGGCCGCATCCCGTGGTGGCTGCGCCGCCTGGAGAAAGGCGGGCGCGTCCTGGCTCCCGCTCCCGCTCAGACGCCGCTGCAGTACCTCGACGTCCGGGATCTGGCCGCCTGGATGCTTCAGGCCGCCGAACGCGGCCTGGCGGGCGCCTTCACCACGACCGGCCCGCCCGGCGCGATCACCGTCGGCGACCTGCTCACCACGGCGCTGCAGGTCACCGGCTTCGACACCGAACTGGTGTGGGCGCCGCCGGAACTGCTCGGCCGGTATGGGCTGCCGCTCGGCATGGAACTCGGGCTCCGCATGCCCGACGGCAGCGCGCCGAGCGGCATGCACGACGCCGACGTCAGCGCCGCCCTGGCCGAAGGCCTCACCACCCGCCCGCTGCGCGACACCCTCGCCGACACCTGGGCCTGGCTGCAGGCCGAAGGCGACCCGGCCCCCCGCGCCGACGCGCCCTCCCCCGACACCTGGCTCAACGCCGCCGCCGAGCAGCGGCTGCTCAACCACCTCTCACGTTAAGGAAGACACGACCTTCATGCGCGCCATCATCATCGGAGCCGGCATCGCCGGCCTGGCCACCGCCCTGCGCCTGCACCAGATCGGCTGGGACACCCTCATCGTCGAACGCGTCCCGACGCGGCGCGGCGGCGGCTACGCGGTCACCTTCGGCGGCATCGGCTACGACGCCGCCGAACGCATGGGCATCCTGCCCGACCTGCTCAACAAGGGCTTCATCACCGGCGAACTCGTCTACCACAAGCCGAACGGCGAACGCCGCTTCGCCCTCGACCGTGCCACCATCGTCGCCACCACTGGCCCCCGCTCGATCACCATCCTGCGCGGCGACCTGGAAGCCGTCTTGTACGAGAAGGTCGAGGGCCACGCCGAAATCCGCTTCGGCACCGCCCTGACCGCCGTCGACCAGGACAGCCGCGCCGTCCGCGTCACCTTGACCGACGGCAGTATCGAGAAGGGTGATCTGCTGATCGGCGCCGACGGCCTGCACTCGGCCACCCGCGCCCTGCTGTTCGGCCCGGAAGAGGACTTCCTGCTCGACCTGGAACACAAGGTCGCCGTCTACATGCTCGACAAACGCCCCGCCACCATCGCCACCGGAGCCACCGGCACCCTGTCCTCGCGCGGCCGCACCGCCGCCTTCATCAGCGTCCCCGACGGCCGCAACGTCGCCTTCTTCGGCTACCGCACCAGCCACGCCCGCCCCGGCGAAGACGCTGCCACCGAACTGCAACGCGTCTACGGCGACCTCGGCTGGGTCATCCCCGAAGCCCTGGCCGGACTCAAACGGGCCGATTCGGTCTACTTCGACACCATCAGCCAGGTCGTCGCACCGTCCTGGAGTAAAGGCCGGGTGGTCCTGTTGGGCGACGCCGCCTGGTGCGTCACCCTGTTCGCCGGATACGGCTCCGCGCTGGCCGTCGGCGGCGCCGACCGCCTCGGCACCGAACTGGCCGCCCACCCCGGCGACGTGCCCGCCGCGCTGGCCGCATGGGAGGCCGCCATCCGACCCGAAGCCGAACGCAAGCAGAAACTCGGCCGCCGCGTCAAAGGCGTCTACGCCCCCACCAGCCCGCTGCTGCTGTGGCTGACCCAGCTGCCACTACGCCTGACCACGCTCCCGCCGGTGCGCCGCTACATCACCCGCCGCTTCATCAAAGGCTGAGCCGCCCGGCGGCCTGGCTGAGCGGGCAGCCAGGCCGCCGGGCGCTCAGCACCCCACCGTCGCGCAGCGTCGCCAGATGGGTGGAGGCGGCTGACCGTGCCGGCGCCATCCGCTCGGTGACCTCGCCCACCGTCAGCTCGATCCCGCCTGCGAACAGCATGAGGATCTGCTGACGGGTGTCGCTGGCCATCGCTTCGAGGAAGCCGCGGGGGCGCCGAGATCCGCACCGGCGCCCGCGTCATAGCCGTCGAAGCCGACGCCCACGCCGATGCTCACCGCGGCGCCCGGCGCGGAGGTGGCTTCGCCGTGCACCTCGCCGACGGCAGTATGCTGAACGCACCCGTCGTGATCGCTGCCAATTGATAGTGCGCAGGTGGGAGCGGTACCTCACTCTCAAGTTCGGTGACCCCAGACAATGGGTTGCTGGGAATGTGCCCCTCGGATGATCGGGACGGCGGCGGAACCGGCCGATCGCCGCGTGAGGTGGGCGAGCCGTCGCCACTGGTCGAGTGGGAGGGCGGCTGGATTCGCCGGTAGCGCCTGGAGGCACCTGGTGAAACAGGTGTCAGGGGTGTGGCTGGATCGGGAAGCGGCCGCGGCGCCAGTACCAGTGGCGGCCGGCCTTCAGGTGGTCGACGACCGCGCACTGGAGCGCGGTGCGGCGCGGCAGCCGATCGAGCGGTGTGGACAGGTCGCGGAACACGAACCGCCGCACCTCCACGTCGGCGTCCAGCCCTTCCGGCTCCTCGTACGGCTCCAGCTCGAACCTCCGCTGGAACCGGACGATGTTGGAGTCCTCCGGCAGGTATTCCAGCAGTTGCGGGTCGAGCAGCCACGAACCGCAGGCGAACTCCGTGTAGGGCTCGTCGGGAAAGTGGCGTGGGAAGAACGCGCGGGCCTCGTCGAGCGACGCCGCGACCGCCTCGGGGGTCATCGGCCCCGACTCGGGGATGTGCAGGTCGAGGGTGGCGCCGCCGCGGTGATACTGCAACCGGCCCAGCTCGTAGATGCTGCCGCGCGCGTGCAGGGTGAGCCAGCTCTGCATGACGGGCCAGCCCTCGCCGCGCATCCGCCGGTCGACCGCGAGGTTGCGGCCCAGGTCGGCGAGGCTCGCCCATGACACGGCGTCGGCGACGCCGTGGTCGCGGTGGTATCCCGTGGTGACGTCGACCAGGGCGAGGTACGCGTACGCGTAGAGATGCCGCCAGGCGGGGCCGCGTTCGCGCGGCAGCTCCGGGCCGGGCGACAACCAGCCGTGGCCGCCGAGATCGGCGCGGACCAGGGCGATCGAGCGGTCGAGCAGCCAGCGCAGCTCCGGAGTCCACAGTGGGGAGCCGGGGTCGGGCCAGCCCTCCATGATCTCGGCGGCGTCGTCCGGCCGCACCGCGAGCCGATCGAGGATCGCGGGCGCGTCGGCCTTGGCGGGCAGAGGAGCCGATGGCCCGTCGCCGGCGAGCCGGTGCACGCGGTCGACGTCCTCGACGGGCACCCCGAGCGGGGCGGCGATGGCGTCCAGATCCACGCGGATGATCCTACCCGCCGATGCCACGGGGCGGCGGATTGCTCCGCATGAGGTGGTTTGTTCTGCCTCCGACGAGCAGCTCTCCGAACTGGCCGTTTCAAAAACCGTCGACCGGGCCGCCGCCCTGCCCGGCGACACGCTCGCCTACCGGTGAGGGCGGACAACGTCGGCACGGGCGCCGCCATCTCGATCGCGCTGACCGACCCCCTGCCCGACGGCACCACGGTGACCAGGACGCCCCCGTACCTCGACGCGGCCAGGTCGGCGACCGAGACCTTCGATCACCGCGTTCCGTACGACGTCGCCGACGAGATCGTCCTGACCAACACGGTGGCGGTGACCGCGAAGGACGCCGGCGGCGACCCCGAGGTGAGCACGGCGAACAACACCGCGAGGGCCACGACCACCGTGCACGCCCCCAGGCTCACCCTGACCAGGAGCGCGTCGCGGACCCGCCGTGAGGCCATGACGATCGACCTGGCGGTGGCCAACTCCGGCAGCGCCGCCGCCACCGGCGTGACCCTCATCGACACCCTCCCGGCCGAGGTCCACTACTTCACCAAAGACAGGGGCCCGGCTCCGTGCCTTTCACGAGCCGGCCTGACAGGCCCGGCGGAAAGTCCTGCTCGCCGGCACTCTCAAAAGAGTGCCGGCGACCGGCGTCACGTCGAGGGTTCTCACCTCGACGTTTGCGGGGATCACCATCTGGCTCGCCCGAACGCCGGCTGACCCCATCTGAAGATCTCTGGTCAGCCTCCGATTTTCCATCTTGTGCCGTAACAGATCGGCGGACCGTATGTATAAGACTTTCCTGTCTTCGTGCTGGTCGCCACGAGAACGTCGGTCGCCTCAGGCTGATGGCACATGGAGTCCGGCAGACTGATGCCGACGTCCTCTCCCGGAGCGAGGACGGCGAAGGACCCCTTGTTGAGCTTTCCCTTCACCGTGACGGTTTCTTGTGTGGCGTTAATGATGATGAATTGTTCTTCATCACGAGGCGTACTGCAGGCGCTGAGGAGGAGCGCGGTGACCGTCGTCAGTCCTATGAGACGAAAACCGGTCAGAGTAGCCGTCGTGAACGACGTTGAATTCCGGATGCCCATGGCGGCCTCCTTGAGGGACTTCGCCATCAGGCACGATAGCGGGTCGGCTTCGTCTGCTGGTCATGGGGTCGAGGAGTCAGCGAGCAGCCGGTGCCGGGAATCAGACGGTCGTCGTCCCGGTGGGCGGGGCAGGTTCGCCGCCCGGAAGGCCCTGCTCCCAACGCCGGACTGCCGCCCTTGATGTGGGTGAAGGGCGTGACGGGCACATCGAGAGGGAAACGAGAACGGGAGGCCGCCATGCTCGCCGGCGCATCTCGCGCGTTCACGACGGCCTCCCGGTGTCACGGTTTTTTCTGGTCAGAGTGTATGACCACGATTTCTATTGGACGGTGGCACAGGTCGGGTTGGATTTGTTTCCCTCACCGCTGAGGTTTTCCGCGGCGACCTGGAAGCAGTAGTACTGTCCTCCCGGCAGGGGGTACATGGGAGCGCTGCGCTGGTCGGCTCCCCACGGACCGAGCCTTACGGGAGTTTGGGACCCGGTCCAGTAATAGATGTAGTAGTACACGGCACTGCTGGGGAAGGTGACCCCGTTCCAAGCCACGTTGAGCTTGTAGGGGCCCGCTGGGGTGGCGGTGACGCCGGTCGGAGCAGCCGGCTTGGCCAGTTTGATCACACCGCTGGTGGTGTTCGACTTGGCGGCGGCCAGTTCGGGATGACTGCCGCTGGCGTATGGAACGACGTACCATTCAAATTGGTGTCCATGGTTGGTGGCGCCATCGAGCGGTGCCAGATCGGCGTTGGGTTTCGTCGTCCAGATATCGAACTTTTTCCAGCTCTGGCCTGCGGTGGCGTCGCGCTGATAGATCCAGTACCAGACGCCCATGCCGACATCGTCCCAGTTCAGTTTGGCGTTGGCCAATGGCTGGACGGCAGCGGTCAAGCCGCTGCCCTGCAGGTCCTGGATCCGCGGACAGCCGGCGTTGCTCTTCTGCGGCTCGACGGTGTTGTCGTACCAGGAATTGTCCGGGCCCGCCGCCGCGGCGGCCAGGGTCTTGGCGGCCTCCTGCGTGCTGGTTCGTGGAATCTTGCCATCCGGGGGCGGAGCGGGGGCGTTGGGCGGACGCCCGGTGTCGGTGAAGGCGGGCGGGTGGATACCGCGGCCCCCGGTGGAGTCGGCAGGCGCCGGTCCGGGTTCGGCGGTCGCCGATGCTGCGGCTTTGAAGGAGGTCGGGGAGAAGAAGGCGGTGACAGGAACGTCGATGAACTTGGGCCGGTAGGTGTCGGCGTTATAGTCCGTCAACGGCCGGCAGCCGATGTTCACCGCGTTGGTGTTGACGTTGTACGAGATGACGATCTTGCTCGGATCCGACGACAGACCCTCATGGACGCGTGCCTCGTACACCATAGAGAAGTTGGGGCTGACATGGCGCTCCGGGGGGTCGTACAGCTTGATCCGGTTGTTGGTGAATCCCCACGGGGTCGTGGATGGATTGGCGACGATCTGCCCCGGAGTGACATGCGGATCGGCATGGTGAACCAACCAGAACCGGTTGTTGAGGTCGATGACGCTGAATCCCGCCTCTGCCAGCACCCCCAGAGGCCGAGAGGCGGAACACGAGGTACCCCACTGGGGATTTCCCGAGCTGTCGGTTCCGGTGAAATAACGCCAGAGGGATTGATCGGTCAGGTCCAACGTGGTCGGGACACGTGCGAGGAAGATTCGCTTGCCCAGTGCCGTTTTGGATTCGTGGCCATAGATATAGGTGTAACCGCCCTGCTCCACCAAGGCCGTCCCCCAGATGATCGGATCGGGGGCGGAGACGAAGCAGTCGGCCAGCGCGGTCGGGGTTTTCTTTATGACGGTGTTGTTGTCCAGCTCGCTGTTCGGGAAGATCACGTACGCGCCACGGGTGTCCACGCCACCCAAGCCTCTGTAATAGAACTTCACGACTCTGTCGCCGTTGACCTTGGCGTCGCCGGTCCAGTACTGCGAGCCGTTTCCGACCGGGGTGTGAGCGTAGCGGGACCAGAAGTCGACTGACTGATCGGTTTCCTTACACGTGTTCCCCCCGGTGATCGTGCGCAGAGCGGAGCCGTTCTGGATGACGATCGAGTTACGCAGGAAGCTGGTCTCGAATCCCCCCGGCCGCTTGCTGGGGTGGTTGAGGAAGGTGTCGGAGAAGAACCAGGCCCGCTTGCCCGACGGCAACCGCACGGACTGGGTGGCATCGCCTCCGCTCCAGTCCGCGCATCCGGCGCTGTCCCCGTAGTTCTTGAACATGTTGGTCAGGGTGGAATTGACCTGCACGCCTGTCTCGGTGGCCATTGAGGCCGACCACGTAACCTGCTGCGCGGCGGTTCCGCTCTGCGCGGCGCCGCTGGCGGCATAGGTGTCAACCCGTGGCATGATCAGAGTGGCGATCTCCGTGGAGGAGATGGACAGCGACGCCGATCCACCGGCATCGGTCCGGACCCAGCGCGACGGTGACATCGTCGGCACTCCCGAACTTTTCGGCCAGACGACCAGCAACGGCCGAACATCCCCGTACGGAATGTTGTCCTGGACGTTGACCCGAACCGTGACCCGACCCGATCCGCTCGTGGGCGGCGTCAGTTCCACATATGACGTACCACCCGGATAGATGAGCACCAGGCCGTTGGTCGACCCGCCCCAGCTCAAGGACCTCTCGGCTGACCGTTTGGGCCTCTCGGCTAAGCTTCCTGGGAGAAAATTGCGCCAGGTGGTGGAAGTGTCCGGGTCGGCGTAGCCGTCGGCCGCGCCCAGAAATCCGCTCAAGTTCGTGGTCTTGTTGGTTAGGCGATAATTGGCCACGGCGAAGCCCTGCAGTTCCGTTTTCAGGTTGCGGCCGTAGCCGTTCAGCACCTGTTCGATGGCCTCAAGCGGAAGTTTGCCGCTCATCGCCTGCCACGTTTGTCGGACGAAGTCGAAAGTGGTCCGTTCGGTCAGGTAGTTCGCCAGGATGAACGCTCCGTACTGCCGCTTGGGTGAGGTGCTCCATACCTCCTGCGCCGTGTTCAGAGCCTCGGTCGGCTCGCCCAGGAACAGTGGTAGCGACGAGGCGTAGGCGCCATTGCCCGGCCCGGAGGGGTTGAGCTTCTTGTACAGCTCGTGAGTGGCCCACTCGGCGGTTGCCTCCATCCACCAGTTGATCGAGGTCAGATTGGCGCCCAGTTCCAGGTTGGACAGATGATGGTATTGCACTGCGTGGAACATCTCGTGGTACGGGAGATAGGTGTATTTCCAATCTCGCCGCGTCGAGGAGCCGGAGCTGGGATCACCGGGGTCAGGGGGCAACAAGATGACTGGACCGTTGGATGACGGGCCTCCGGTCGGGATGGTGACGCCCGGATGGTTGGGGTTGAAGCCGAAGAAATCGAATCCGACGTAGGTGACCACGCTCTGTCCGGTCAACTCGTACCCCCAGGCGCGGTACTGTTCCCAGGCCTTGGTGAGGTTGGTGGTCATGGTTTCCACCGCGTCGGGGACGCCGTTGGTGTTGGTATCCATGGCCTGAACGCCGTCGGGGCCGCCGATGCCGTCGATGTTGTAGTAGACGTCGAAACGGGTCGTGGTGGTCACGGTGTGTCGACAGTAGAAAGTGTTGTCCAGGAAGGTATGGCCCGCGCCGCATTCCGTCCATGGCGCGGCCGCCGAAGTGGAAGGAAGGGTGGGCGCGGATCGGGCCGGGGCCGGATCGGGTTGTTTGAACACCTCGGCCAGCCAGGACTTGGTCTCCGGCGAGGCCTGCCGATCGGCCAGGGACAGTGCGTAGTGAAGTGCCAGACCCGCCTCGTGCGGCACGCCCTCCTTGGAACGATACTTCGCCGGCACGTTGTCCGGGCCGGCCAGACGCTCGACCGAATGGCGCACGTACTCGTCGATGCCGATCTCGCCGCGATTCCACGCCCGTGACAGCGGATCCTCGTCGCCGAAGTCGGGTTTCTGCGCCGCGAGTTTCTTGTGTAGCTCGCTTTCCGGTCGCTCGACCGGCTGATATGGCTTGGGCTGGTCTTCGGGGGGTTTCGGCTGTGGGGACGCGGCCGATGGAATGGGGGTCGGCGACGACTCCGCAGCTGTTTCGGATAGTGCGGACAGCTGCAAAGGACCCGCGAGGAGACCGGTGATCGCCAAGGTCATGACCCATACCCGGGAGCGGCTTCTGGTAATGCGCAAAAACTCTCCAACCATCAGAAGGGAACCGCGAATCATTGATCGTCCACGTGATGGATCTTGCAAAAGCGCTTGCATGCTTGGACGGCCGCCGAATCCGCCGCGTCGATAGGAAAGTATTGATAGCGCCATCATGAATGCACGGCAGCCTGTCGGATCGATGGCCCGGTGCCGAGGATGCAGAAAAGTCATACCGAGGCGTTTCTGGGCGGTATGAAAGTGGCGACCGAATCGGACACTGGACTTTCGAAACGTCAGGGAATCGACATCGCCGGTCGCGACCGCCATGGCCGTGACGCGAATAAGAAAGTCATGGTCGCGGACGGTGCGTGTTCGTCGACATTATCGGATTGTTGTTGGCGATGACGGTGCGCCCGTTGATTCGATCGACATTCCGTCGCCGACGGTAACGTCGTCGATTTGACAAGGTGATTGTTAGGGGGCTGGCAAGCTCTCGCGGGGCCTATTCTCCCCGCGAACTTTCCGGCCCCTCCTCTCGTGACGATACGCTGATCGGTCCACAACGCTCCGTGTGCGAAATGAATTTTCCCATGTCATCTTTGACGAAGGGTCGCGGCTACCGCCACCGATCTACGAGATTGTCCTAAACAGGATGGCCGATTGACGGGCATCGGAACGGCCCATAGGTTCCCTCTCGTCACACAGATGCGAATAAAGGGAGAACACATCATGCAGCCAGATTCCAGCCCTAAATGGATTCTCGCTTTCGATGCTTCCTGTGGCCAATGTCGAGGGTTGGCCGACAAGGTGAAGAAATTCGCCGAGCATCGTCTTGAGATCGTTCCGCTCATGCATCCAGAGGTCGTCGCGTGGCGGAAGCAGGCACTCGGTGATGACGCACCGTACATGCCGACCATCATCAGGGTCGGGCATGACGGCGTGCGCGCGTGGACGGGCGCGGCCATGGCGATTCGGCTCGCCGCGCGCCTGGGAGTCTGCGGGACGTACGGCCTGCTGGCCACCCTTGGCGAGAACCGGAGGGCGGAGGAGCGGCACGCCGCCTCGTCCGCCGATGCGGGCGCGGGCCGTCGCCACTTCCTGCGGTTGGCCGGCCTCGGTGTCGCTGTGTCCGCGATCGCAGGGAGAACGTCGCTCGCCCAGGCCGCCGCGGCCGACCCGTCGCCCGCGGAAAAGTGGGTGCAGGCCAACAGGGCGAACCTTCCGCAGACCTACCAGGCTTTCGGCGTCCACGATCTGGAGCATCGCCGAGCCATCTTCAACGCGCTTCCCCCTCAGGCGCGCAGCCGTCTCTGGGGCGATCACCTGCAGGAACACCGCGGCTCTCTGCCGAAGATGAGTGCGGAGCAGAACGCGGTGTTCGACGCTTTCATGGAACTGGCCGGCGACAGCAAGACCTTCGCGGCCCCGAATACCGAGGAAACGCATCACAGCCTCGCCTCGCTGCTAGAGAGGGCGGTCGCCGCCTTCGGTGAGAGTGACGCCGCCGCCCTGTTCGCCAATCTCGGTCCTCGGTCGGCCTCCACGTCATCGGATCGACCGGCCCATGCTCACACTGCCGCGGCGAGTGCGTGTGAGTGTTCGATCAGCAGCCCTCTGTGTCTTGGGGGCAACAGGTGCTATCAAGGAGCTCTCGGCTGCTATCAGGAGAATGGTTGCGGAGCTCTGTGGTGGTACATCTGCAACGGCATGTGTTGCATGCAGACAAGCCAGGGACTGATTTGTTATTAGCCGAGATCGGCGAGGCATGCCACGATATTCATGCGGGCGCTGAGGCGGCAGTCGCGCTCGATTTCAAGGCCGCGTCCCGCCATGGATATCGCCGGTGACCACACCGCCGTGGCTCACGGGCCGAACTCGTTGACCCTCTTCCGTCTTTACATCACGGGGTGGCCGACCTTTTCCGTCACCCAACCCCTGGCGTTGCCCGTTGCCCGCGTCTCATTTCGCATCGGGGTATCCGCGTAGCGCTTTTGGCGCTCCCTGCCAAAACGCGCGTGGCGCGTGAAAGACTCGGTTCGATCGTGCCTCGATCGCGACCCGGTGTGATGAGGCGATCACCCGTCGGGTGAACGTCGAGGACTCATCAAACCGCTCCACAATATCGCATCGCTTAGAAAGGGGCTCACGTGGTCGAATCATCGCCGGTGCGTGCACCGGCTGTCGTCCGTCACTTCGCCAGGATCGTCGATCTCGGGGTCGCCGCGCTCACCGTGGTGGTCTTCGTCGCCATCGCCCTGGCCACGGGGGTGCGTTCGCCCTGGCCGGCCGTGATCCCCGCCGCCCTGGCCCTCGGTGCGCTCCTGCTCCTACGGCGTCGGTGGCCGATGACCGTGCTGCTGCTGTCGGTCGTCGCGATCTTCGTCTATCACCTGGTCTCCTGGTCCCCCCCGGGCTGGATCTGGCCGATCGCGGCCGCCTACGTCACCGCTGCGGCCACCTCCCGCGTGCGATGGGTGGCCGTCATCGGAGTAGCCCAGCTCCTCTACTCCGCGATCGACGCCTGGTGGGTCATCGATGTGAATCCGCCGGTCTACTTCTTGCACGTTCTCGGTGAAGGAGTATTGCTGGCGGCATTCCTCGGCCTGGGACTCGCTTACGCGGCCTGGCTGCGCTGGCGCGACCGGCCCGACCTCAAGGACGACTCAGGCTCCTGACGCGGGCATACCGCGACGAAGGCCGAAGTGGTGGAGTAGTAGCGGCTCTTGGTGGAGAAGCGGCCCCGGCACCCCAGCATGTGCCACCAATGCCGCAGCGGGAGCAGCCGGTATTGAGGCAGGCGGTTCAGGGCGCAGCAGGTCAAGATCATGCGCCGGGCGTGTTCGGTCACGTCCAGCCGGGCGATCTCCCCGGCGTCACGGATACGTCGGTTCACCGTCCCCGCGGATTCCGCTCCCTTGGTCGCGTACTTGGCCACGTAGGAGGCCACCCGCTGATCACTCACGCCGTCCAGGTCGGTGGAGAGGTAGACCGGTCGTACGTCGAGTTGCTCACCCCAGGGCAGCAGGACCGGGGGAGGAACGTCCGGCGACTGCTTGGAGGCAGGCACCACGACCTGTGCGGTGGCCTGCCGGATCGCGGCATCCAGCAGCGGAACGGTCGCCCAGTCCGGGGGAGGGGAGCCGGGACGTCCGGGCCGTCGAGGTGGATCACCGCGTTGACATGGATCAGGCCGCGCGCTTGGTACTCGGCGACCTTGGCATACGACAGCCGCAACGTCTTACGGGGGTGAGCACGAGGCACGCCGAGCAGTCGAGCCAGGACAGCGGGGAGTGCCTGGGTGAAGCGGCGCCACAGCTCTCCCGCATGAGAGTTCCACAAGACCGCGCCCTGGTACTCGTAACAGTCCACGCAGAGCGGTTGCCCCACTTACGGGTCATCGCGGTCGTGACGCCTGCCGCAGCCCTCGTATCGACCATGGGGGCAGGTGGGGGAGTCGCGCCGGGGACGGCAGGGCAGGGACTCGCCGTCCTTGCCCGTGCGGTGAGCGTGAACCGCGCCGAAGGACGGAGCGGTGAAGGTGGCGAACACGCGGGGATGGCCGCCCACGTCTACGACCACACGATCCACCGGTGGGACATCGCCCGCCAGACCTGCCTCAGATCCGGCGCCTGACGCGTGCCGGATCCCCGGCCCACCGTGGGCCGGGGATCTGACATGTGGACCGCGTGCCGCGGGGGCGCGGACGGTTTCGCCGCTACCGGGTCGTGCAGACGGTTCCGTTGAGGGTGAAGACGGCGGGCAGTGTGTTCGGGCCGCTGTAGTTGCCGACGAAGCCGATCGTGGCCGACGCGCCGGTGGGCAGTGAGCCGTTGCCGGACTCGTTGACGACCTGCACGTCCTGCCCGTCCTGCGTCCAGACGGCGCCCCAGCCGCTGCCCAGGCTCTGCCAGGTCCTGGGCCAGCTGAAGCTCAGGGTCCAGCTGCTGACCGGCGCGCCGTGGTTGGTGATGTCGATGGCGCCGACGTAGCCGCTGGCCCAGTCGGTCTGCTTGGTCAGACGCACCGAGCACGAACTGGAGGCGGGTGTGCCGGTCGTGAACGTCAGCGGCGCGGAGGGCGCGGAGACGCCACCGCCGCTGTCCCGTGCGATCACGTTGACCGTGTAGCGCGTCCCCGGTTTGAGGTTGTTCACGGTGAACGAGGTGCCGCCGGTCTCGCCGAACTGCTCGCCGACGGCTCCGTTCTGGCGGTGAACCTCGTACTTCACGATCGGACGCGCGCCGGCGGAGGCGGTGGGCCAGGAGATCGTGGCGGCCCTGTCGGTCACCTCCGAGACCGTCGGCTGCCCCGGCGTGCCCGGCAGGCCGGTCTGGGCGTCGGCGGGCCGCAGGACGATCGTGGTCAGCGAGAGGGGGGGCAGCGTCTGACCGGTCGCGCTGCCTGTGGTCGAGGAGGTGATGCTCGTGGCGCCGTTGGTGTGGGTCAGTACGGTGGGGGCCCCGGACGCCGGGCTGAAACCGGAGTAGTCGATCGCGACGGGATAGGACGTGTCGGACGAAGTGTTGATCAGCAGGACGGCCAGATCACCGTTGGGGCGGCGCGCGGCGTGTGCGGTGACCTTCGCCTGGTCGGTCGCGGCCCTGATGAACCGGTCTCCGGGGCGGGCGAACCTGCTCACCATCTGGAGCGCGTAGTACGGCGCGAAAGGTGTGTTGAGCGAGGGTTCGCAGACGCTGCCGTCGGAGGTGCACGTCGCGTTCGACAGCAGACCGAAGTCGCCGTAGTCGGTGTGCCCCTCGACCTGTGTGACGCTGCCGATGCCGTTGTGGACGTTCCACCAGTCGACCGTGAACACCCCGTTGGCGAGCAGTGTCGCGTAGGCGTCGGCGGCGGCCAGCGCACCGGGCTGGGTCGTCGTGCCGCGTTCGTTCGACCCGGTGTTGAACTCGGTCATCGCGATGCCGATCCGCTCGGCGCCGGCCCCGGCGTACCGCGCGATCTGCCGGCGGGTGAGATCGATCATGTCGGGAACGTGCCCGACCTTGTCGAGGGCGCCGGGGTACCAGTGCAGGATCACGAAGTCGATCTTCGATGCCGCGGCCGAGAGGACGACGTCGTTCCAGGTCCCTGCGTCACCCTCGGCGACCAGCCCGTCGGGCCAGTTCGCCGGTGTGGTCAGCACCGCGCCGATCTTGATGGTCGGGTCGACGGCCTTCATCGCGTCGGAGTAGGCCACGACGTGGCGCGCGTACTCGGCGGGGCTCTTGTCGGCGTGGTCGTCCGCCTCCCACGTGGCGCCGTAGTGGCCGTTGCCGTAGTTCTCGTTGCCGATCTCCCAGTACTTGACGCCGTAGCCCTTGGTGACGTTGGCGTACCGCACCCAGGCCGCCGCCTCCTCCGCCGTACCGGTGCCGTAGTTGGCGGTGACCATCGGCTGCGCCCCGGTGCGACGCGCACCGCGCATGAAGGTGTCGAACTCGGTGTTGGGAGCCACGTAGCCGCCGGGGGCGGTGTGGTCGGCCCAGTGGTAGATGTCGGAGTACGAGCCGCCGGGGTAGCGCAGCAGCTTCATACCCGCGTCCTTGAGCAGGTCGGCGGTCGTGTCGGTGCCCAGGTTGGCGTCCCAGATCGCATGGTTGGTGCCGATACCGGTCTCGGGGGCGGTGGCGAGCGCGGCGCGGGCGTTGACGGTCACCGCGACCGGGGCGACCTCATCGGCGCGCGCCGTGGGGACATGCAGGACGGACAGCGTCAGCAGGAGAGCCGACGCGGCCCGTAACAGCTTCTTAGGTGTCCCCAGTGTCCCCAGTGTCCCCGGCGTCCCCGGCGTTCTTGATGTTCTCGGCATCGGTGTACCTCGCAACGGATAGTGGCGTTCACTCGACGCCCCCTCCCTGACCCGGAGGCAACATGATCGTCAGGGGTCGCCCCATATCCGTCAACCCGCGGTGAAACTTTCAGTCGCCGCGTCGCCGCGTCGCCGCGTGGTGCCGGGAGGTCAGGAGATGGTGAGCGTGCCGTTCGCGTTGCGGGCGCACGTGATGACCGTGCGGGACGCGGCGGTGAGGGCACCGCTGAGGCACTGTCCGAGGACGGTGTGGCCCGCGGCGTTGGGGTGCCAGCCCTCCTGGCAGGTCTGGAAGTAGCTGACGCAGGTGTTCGCGACCCGCTGGACACCGATCTTGTCCCACCCCGACAGGCTGGTGACGAACGTGCCGGACGGCCCGTCCTGCACCCGGATCGGGGTGGCGAGCGCACCCGTCGGGCTGCCGGGGTTCTCGCAGAGCCGGGCACCGTCGAAGGCCTTCTGGACGTCCAGCACGCGCAGGTCGGCCGTCGGACGCTCGGCCGCCAGCGTGGTGTAGGCGTTCTTGACCAGGGAGCCGAGGTTCTGGGAGAACACGTGCCCGGGAGCGAGGCTCGCGCGGTGGATCGGGCAGCCCGCGGCGTACCGTTCGGCGCCGAGGGCGCGGAACTTGTCGCGGGTGTCGGTGCGGTTGTCCTCGTCCCGGTACTGCGGGGCGACGTCGAGCGGCAGCGGGTTGGTGTAGGTCTGCAGGATCACGCTGTGGGCGCCGTCGGCGTCGATCTGGGCGAGGGTGTCGAGGATCTGGCGCAGGGCGGCGGCGGTCTCGGTGGTGGCCGCGGCGACCTCGGCGTCGGAGGCGAGGTCCGAGACGGTGCAGGGCTCCTGCGGCACGTCGCCGCCCAGGTAGGCCCAGAACTCCCACCAGCCCGTCCAGGCGTCGGCGATGAAGCGGTTGGCGCACAGCGTGGCCACGTCGCCGAAGGTGAACTGGGTGTTGTTGGAGCCGAGTCCGATGAGGACGACGTCGATGTCGTGGGTCTGCGCGACGGCGCGCAGCTGGTCGAGCTGGGAGGCGACGGAGCGGCCCTTGGCGCGGGCGCCGGAGGGGTTGGCGATGTCGGCGGGCTGGCCGCCGGAGCACGCGAGGTTGAAGCGGTCCTGGATGCCGGGGAGTGAGGCCTTGAACAGCGAGGCGTTCGCCGACCGGTGGCAGAAGTAGGCGTTGCTGTTGGGAGCCGACCAGCCGGGGAAGGACTGCGGCGTCCCCGAGGCGTCGACGACGGGCTGGTAGGCTCCCGCGCCCTCCCCGCTGATGAAGCTGTCGCCGAGCGCGACGGCCGCGGTGGGCAGGGCCGCCTGGGCGGCTCCGCCCTGGACGACCTGGATGCCGACCGCGCCCACCAAGAGCGCCACCATCGCGGCCGCACGCCGGAGAACCCTCACTACCGCCTCATTTCCTACTAAGTAAGTATGGAATAACGTATATCCGGATCACAACACGCCACCCGAATGACGTCAAGATTGTCAGGAGACGCGCCGCCTCATCTAAGAGATCGCGTATCGCCCTGATCGTCAAGCACGCGCTTGCTTGCTTGGGGTGGGGGTGTGGTCTGTCGCCGCTGCCACGCCACGCCTGAGCTGTACGGATGCCCGGTCGCGAAGCCGGCCCCGCGCACACTGGGAGTGATGCGTTGGAACAGGCCGGGGCCGCCGCGGGCTCTGACCGACCGGGGTGGAGTGGTTTCTATGAGCTTGTCCAGGCGTGAGATGGTCGCCGGGCTCGGGGCGTTGGCCCTCCCGCCTTCACCGCCCCCACCGTCGCCCGCCGGTCGGGACGTTCGGCCTTCACCGGCTATGCCGTCCGCCGGTGTCGCCGCTCCCGTCGGCACGGCCCCTGAGCGGCTCGCCGAGGACGAGGGCTTCTGGAGCCGGGTGGCGCGGCAGTATCGAGTCACCCCGGACTTCGTCAACCTGGAGAACGGCTACTACGGGATCATGCCCGAGCCGGTGCGCCGCGCCTACCATCGCAACACCGACCACCTCAACGAGCTGAACTCCTACCTGCTGCGCACCACCTACAAGGACCTGGCGGACCAGGTCAGGCGGCGTATCGCGACCATGCTCGGCGTCTCCATGAAGGAGATCGCCCTCACCCGGGGCGGCACCGAGGCCCTGCAACTGCTGATCGCCGGCTACCGGCGGCTGCGTCCCGGTGACTCGGTGATGTACGCCGACCTGGACTACCACAGCATGCAGTACGCCATGAACTGGCTGAGCGACCGGCGAGGCGTCCGGGTGGAGAAGCTCGTCATCCCCGAGCCGGCGACCCGGCAGGCGGTGCTGGACGCCTACGCCAGGGCGTTCCTTGAGCACCCGAAGCTCAGGTTGCTGCTGCTCAGCCACATGAACAACCGCACCGGGCTGGTGGTCCCCGTGCGGGAGATCGTGGCGATGGCTCGCGAGCGGGGCATCGACGTGATCGTCGACGCCGCGCACTCCTGGGGGCACCTGGACTTCACCATGGACGACCTGGGCGCCGACTTCGCCGGGTTCTCCCTGCACAAGTGGATGGGCATGCCGCTGGGTGCGGGCTTCCTCTACATCCGCGACGGCCGCCTGGCCGACATCGACGTCGCGTTCCGCGACGAGACCTTCCCACGGGGGGACATCCGCTCACGGGTGCACTCCGGCACCCTGGACGTCGCGCCCTTCCTGACGGCCGGCACCGCCCTGGACTTCCACGACGCCCTCGGCGCCGCCGCCAAGCAGGCGAGGCTGCGCTTCCTGCGCGACCGCTGGGTGGGTCAGGTGCTCGACATCGGCAACCTGGAGATCCTCACCCCCGAGGAGCCCGCCATGTACGGCACGATCACCGCGTTCCGGATCACCGGCCGTACGTCGCAGGCCGAGAACGTCGCGATCGCCACCGACCTGATGAAGCGGTACCGGATCTTCACGGTGCACCGCGGTGGGCCGGCGAGGGGGGACTGCGTGCGGGTGACGCCGGCGCTCTTCACCACCCGCGACGACGTCGACCTGCTGGCGACGGCGGTACGGGACATCGCGCGACGGATGCGCGCCTGAGCGGGAGCGACGGATGCGCGCCTGAGCGGGAGCGGCGGATGCGCGCCTGAGCGGCAGGGGTGCCCGTCGGCGTCCCGCGCCGTCTCCGGCCCGGCGGACGCCGGGCGGTTTCGCCGTCCCCCGCCTTTCCCGGTCCGCGCTTCCCGGACGAGTTCGAAAGAGGTCACCAAGGGTGATCGTGTCGTCACGGAAAAGGATCTACCTTGAATGCGGGCTGGAATGGCAGATGTGACGTCGTGGACATAGCAGCTCAAACTGTGCAACGTGGCTTTTCGTGTGCGCTTTAATCGCCGGGATATCGGTGATTCAACTCAGGGTCAATGGGGAACAGATATCGTGCCTCCAGGGTTCCCGGCGCCCGTCGGGGCAGGGGTCGGCACTGTAGAGGTGGTCGGTGGCTCGCCGCACAAAAAGAATCGCCGATGTCGCTGCGGCGATTCTGGTGGTTTTCGGAATTCTGGTCGGACTTCCGGTGCGAACGGTCGAAGAATACCTGCCGGAAACGGTCGTCGCGCGCAGGATCGAATGGGTCGTTGTTTTCGGATTAACCGCCTTCCTTGTCGTTCTGCTGACATGGCTGACGTCGAAACTGATGGGATCACGCACGCGTGGCGGGCTCTTCCTGGTGCCGGACAGGCAGGCGGGGTGGGTCAGGAGAAGCGAGCTGGACGACGTGGTCTCCACCCTGACGATGCGACGCTCGGGCACGGTCGGGCTCACCACGGGTCTCGCCGGGGCGGGCGGGTTCGGCAAGACCTCCCTGGCCGTGGAGGCGTGTCACAGCGACGAGGTGAGGAGGCGGTTCGACGGCGGCGTCATATGGGTCACCGTGGGCCGTGACCGCACCGGGGCCGACATCGCGGCGCTCGCCAACGACGTCACGGAGGCCGTGCTGGGCGTCCGGCCGGAGTTCTCCAGCCCCGAGCAGGCCGGCCACCGGATGGCCGAGGCCCTGGCGGAGCGGGGCCACATGCTGCTGGTGGTCGACGACGTGTGGAGCCTCGAGCAGCTGAGACCCTTTTTGTCCGCGGCCACCAGGTCCCGGGTGCTGGTGACGACCCGGCTGCCCAGGGCACTGCCCCCGAAGGCGATCGCGATGATCGTCGACGAGATGGCGCCGAGGGCGGCCGTCCAGTTGCTGAGCCGGGGGTTGCCGCCGATGAACCCCGGCGTCGTCGGCGACCTGGTGGCCCTGACGGGCAGGTGGCCGCTACCGCTGTCCCTGCTCAACGCCCGGCTGCGCGACGAGTACGGCGCGGGGACGAACGCCGACGTCGCCGCTCGCCGGGCCGCCGGGCGGCTCGGCCGGACCGTCCCCACCCCCCTGGACGTCACCGTCGCCTCCCAGCGGGAGAGCGCGGTGCTCGCCACCGTGGAGCACAGCCTCGAAGCCCTCGGCGCGTTCGACCGCGCCCGCTTCCTGGAGCTGGGCGTCTTCCCCGAGGACGTCGAGATACCGGCCGCCGTCGTCGAGCTGCTCTGGCGCGGCACCGCGGGACTCACCGCCAAGCAGGCCGAGCGGCTCTGCGGAAGGCTTCAGGACCTCGCACTGATCTGCAGGCACCCCGCGGAGGGGGCGGCGCCGTCGATCACGATCCACGACGTCGTCCGTTCCGCCCTCCGCTCGGAGGACGGCCTGGGCAAGGAGCGCGCCGAGGCCGCCAACCGCGACTTTCTCGACGAGGCGAGAAACCTCATCCCCGACGACGATCTCACGGCGGACGCCGAATGGTGGAGGCTGCCCCCGACCGTGCCCTACCTCCGGAACCACCTGCTGTTCCATCTTTCCGAGGCGAGGAGATACCGGGAGCTGGAAGCCCTGCTGCATGACGTGCGCTGGTTCGTCACCCGTGTACGCGCGTTCGGGGTGGCCGCGGCGGAGTCGGATCTGGCGCTGTCGACCTCCCGTTCCGTCGCGGGGGTCCGCCGGCTGATCGCCCGTAGCGCCCATCTGCTCACCCCCTTCGAGTCGGACGCCGTCTCCACGGCGAACCTGCTCGCCCGCCTTTACGCGTTCCCGCCGATGCGGGCGTCGGTCGAGCGCTACAGCCGGGAGAGCGAGACCACCTTCCTGAGAGCCCGCTGGCCACTGCCCGAGGACGGCTCCACCCGCCTCCTGCGCACCCTGACCTCGGCGGCGAGACACCTCGAGGAGGTGTCGATCACACCGGACGGATCGCGGTTCGTCGTGCACGCCCGCGGCGGCGGCGCGCAGATCTGGAAGGCCGACGGCACCACCCGGACGACGCTGGCCACGCACGGCAGGCCTGTTCACGAGGTCGCCGTCTCCCCTGACGGTGCGTGGCTGGTGACCCGCTCGGGGAAAAGGAGGGTGCAGATCTGGGGGATCGACGGTGCCCAGAGGGCCGTCCTGCGCAACGGGATCGGCAGGCTCGCCGCGATGGTGGCCGCGCCCGACGGTTCGTGGCTGGCGACCCACTCCGCGAGCGGAAGAGTCCGCCTCTGGAATTTCGACGGAAGCAGGCGTGCCGTCCTCAGGAGAGGGACGGGCAAGTTCACCGGGATGGTGGCCGCGCCCGACGGTTCGTGGCTGGCGACCCGCTCCGCGACGGGAGGGGTCGCTCTCTGGAGCCCCGGCGGGAAGAGACATCTGATCCTCAAAAGCCGGGTGCGGGTGAGAACCAGGCCGCGAAGGCTGAAGGACGTCCTGAGGATGCGCGGCTGGAACCAGGAGGACGAGAAGGTCCCCGGCAGGAACAGGCCGATCGGCAAGGTCTCCACGCTGGCCGTCTCCCCCGACGGTTCGTGGCTGGCGACCCTCGCCGGAGACGGGAGCGTGCGTCTGTGGGGGGTCGACGGCGTCGAGCGGGCCGTCCTGACGGGGCACACCGGGGCGGGGGCGGGCGTGCGGATCTCTCCCGACGGTTCGTGGCTCGCGACCTGGTCGTCCACCGGTCCCGTACGGCTGTGGGAGGCCGACGGCAGGCAGCGGGCCGTCCTGACGGGGCATGGGGGGGTGGTTCGTCAGGTGGTGATCTCTCCGGACGGCGGTTGGCTGGCGACGCTTTCGGGTGATCGGAGTGTGCGGTTGTGGGAGGCCGACGGTGGTGAGCGGGCCGCTCTGACGGGGCATGGGGGGGTGGTTCGTCAGGTGGTGATCTCTCCCGACAGCACCTGGCTCGCCGCCTGCTCCGACGAGGGGACGATCCGGATCTGGCAGTCGGAGCGCGCCGCGAGGCAGAGCCGCAGGGGGAGGACGGGGACGGTCCGCCAGGTGACGATCTCTCCCGAGGGGAGCTGGGTCGCCACCCACTCCGGTGACGGATCGGTGAAACTCTGGAACGAGGACAGGATAGAAGAGGCGACCCTCACCGTTCCCCTGGAGGACGGTCACCACGGCGTGGTCTCACCGGACAAGACGTGGCTCGCCGCCTGGTCCACCGATCACGTCGTGCGGATACGCGGGGCCGGTGGCCGCAGGCGAGCCATCCCGACGGGGCACGCCGGACGCCTGCGGGGGGTGGCGATCGCCCCCGACAGCACCTGGCTCGCCACCTGGTCGGCCGATCGGGCCGTACGACTGTGGGGTGCGGGCGGCAGCAGGAGAGCGGTGCTGAACGGTCACACCGGGCCGGTGCGCGAGGTGGTGATCTCTCCCGACAGCACCTGGCTCGCCACCTGCTCGGAGGACGGCACCGCCCGCGTGTGGTGGGCCGACGGCACCGAGCGCGCCGTCCTGGTCGCGAACATCAGGGCGACGGCACACCTCCTCGTCTCCCCGGACGGCGCCTGGCTCGCCACGCTGTCCATCTACGGGAAGATCCAGCTCTGGAAGCCGGACGGTGCCAGGTACGCCACGCTGAGAAGCAGGGTGGAGGCGATCGAGGAGATCACCGTGGCGCCGAACGGCAGGTGGTTCGCCATCTTCTCCGCCAACGGCACGGCCGGCCTGTGGGGAGCCGACGGGAAGGCGCGGGCCTCGCTCAAGGGATGCCCCGGCCCCGCCCGGGGGGTGGCGATCGCCCCCGACGGCACCTGGCTCGCCGCCTGCTTCGACGACGGCGGCGCCCGTGTCTGGTCGGCGGGTGGCACGGAGCGGGCGAGGCTGTCCGGCGGTGAGGGAAGGATCCGCGCGGTGGCCGTCTCACCCGACAGCAACCTGCTCGCCACCTGCTCCGACGACGGCACCATCCGGGTGTGGGACAGGTACGGCGACTCGTTCGCGGCCGGAGCGCGGGTCGAGGCCGGCCTCAACTGCCTCGCCTGGTTTCCCACGGGGTTCGCCATAGCCGCCGGTGGCGATCAGGGCCTGTACGGGTTCGACCTCTACCCCCCGCCCGGATAGCGGCCGGCGCGACGCACACGACGAGGTCGGGCCCGCGGTCCGGGGCCGGGGAGGGCCGCTCCGGCTCGCCCGTGGTGTCCATGGGCTGGACGCCTCCCGTCCCCGTCCGGAGGCGTCGTTCCAGGTGATCCGCCTGTCGCGCTCGGCCTCTCGAGGGCGGTCGTAGAGTGGGCCGGTCCGCATGGCTTTTGCGAATGGGTGGAAAATCATGGATGAGAAGTTGACGCTGATGGCCGTTCATGCCCATCCCGACGACGAGGTGATCAGCACCGGCGGGATCCTCGCCAGATACGCGGACGAGGGCGTCCGTACCGTATTGGTGACCTGCACGAACGGCGAGCAGGGCGACGGTCCCGGCGGGGTGAAGCCGGGGGAGGCCGGCCATGACGCGGAGGCGGTGAGAGCGCTGCGGCTGGAGGAGCTCCGCGAGTCGGCGACCCATCTGGGGATCTCCCACGTCGAGCTGCTCGGCTACCAGGACTCGGGCATGGTCGGGTGGACCGCCAACGAGGCGCCGGACTCCTTTGTCAACGTGCCTTTCGAGCAGGCCGTCGGCAGGCTCGTCGAGCTGATGGAGCGCTATCGCCCGCAGGTCGTCGTCACCTACGACGAGAACGGCGGTTACGGCCACCCCGACCACATTCAGGCCCACCGGATCGCGGTGGCCGCCACCGAGGCGAGCGGCATTCCCCGCAAGCTCTACTACACCGCCGTGCCCCGGGAGCGGACGGCCGAACTGTTCGCGTATCTCCGCTCGATCGGCTCCGGCCCCGAGAACGTCGAGCTTCCCGACGACTTCGGCGTTCCCGAGGAGCAGATCACCGCCGTGGTCGACGTGTCCACCCAGGTGGAGCGCAAGCGCAAGGCGCTGGAGGCGCACGCGAGTCAGGGCGACAGCATCTTCCTGCTGCGCATGCCCGCCGAGGCGCAGCACCAGGTGTTCGCGCAGGAGGCCTTCATCCGTCACATCAACCACGTTCCCGCCGCGGGCGATCGCGAGGACGACCTTTTCGACGGCCTCCGTTAGGGAGAGGGCCTCGGTCGGGGAGAGGCGCCCGGGAAAGACGAGCTGCGGTAAAGCTCCCACGGGTGCGCCGTGGGATACGGTGTCATACCGAAGTTGGGAAAAATCTGGTTCGCCGCTTCTTGTCGCCTTTACGATCTTTTCTCTGGTATGCAACTCTGCACACCCGGGGGAGTAGACGGTATGCGTGATCGACGGCTCCTCGTACTGGTCATCTCGGCGGCCACGATCCTTCTCTTCGGCGTGTACGCGGTGGTGGCCGCGCCGGGCGCCGTCGTGGCCGCACCCTCGCCGAGGCCCTCGCCGGCCGGTGACCCTGACGTCAGGACGAACGCGGTACGGGCGGGGGAGTCGCCCGCCCCGGTGCCCGCCTCACCGCCGGCGAACCTGATCACGCTGACCCCGGCCACGCCGAACCCGAACAGCGGTCCCGAGACGATCGCGACGAACTACCTCACCGCCTGGCAGGGGGGCGACCTCGCCGCGATGGAGGGCATGGTCGTCGACCCCCCGGCCGACTTCGGCCTGCGGCACCGCGGCTTCGACGGCGACCTGCGGATCTCCTCGCTCTCCCTCACCTCCGGCGACCTGCGTCACCGAAACGAGGACTCGGCCGAGATGTCCTTCAAAGGAGTGCGGCAGGTCACGGGGCTGGGCGAATGGCCGTTCGCCTCCGTCCTGCACCTGGAGTCGCGGTTCGGGGTGTGGAAGGTGCGCTGGACCCCCGAGACGATGCACCCCTCGCTCAAGAACGGCGGGAGCGTGCGGCTGGAGGAGACCGAGGTCCGGCGACCGGCCACGGTGACCCGTGAGGGGGTGCCGTTCCCCCAGGACAGCAGGGCGGAGGACTACTTCACCGGGCTGGGCGACACGGCGGTCATCCTGAAAGTCCGGGAGGAGCCTTCCGGTCAGGTGCTGCGGGAGTCACCGCTCCCGCCGACCTCAGGGGAGAAGACCACGATCTCCCAGTCCGTGCAGGCGGCCGCGGCCCGTGCCCTGGACGGTGTCTCCCAGCCCGCCGCGATCGTGGCCGTGGACGTCGGGACGGCCCAGGTGCGAGCGGTGGCGGACACGCTGGGCGGGCGGGAGGCGTTCAACGGGCTCTACCCGCCGGGCTCGACGTTCAAGGTCGTGACCGCCGCCGCGCTGCTTCGCGGTGGCCTCACCCCCGACTCCCAGGTCGCCTGTCCTGCCGGCTACACGATCCCCAACGGCAGGAGCTTCAGCGACTCCGACGGTGTCGACCACGGCGGCGTGGCCTTCATCACTGCCTTCGCGCTCTCGTGCAACACCACGTTCGCCCAGCAGGCGTACGAGCGGCTGCGTGACGGCCAGCTGCGCGCCGAGGCGGCCGACCGGTTCGGTTTCCGGGAGAAGCCGGGGCTGAGCTCCTGCCGGATCCGGCCGCACGGAAACCCGGACGAGCTGGGCTCCGACGCCATCGGCCAGAACTCGGTGCAGGCGAGTCCGCTCTGCATGGCCGAGGTCGCCGCCGCGGTGGCGAGCGGCGTCTGGAAGCCCGCGATCACGACCGACGAGCCTCCCGCGGACTCGCCCGCCCCGGTGCCGCTGGACGAGGGGGTGGCCGCGGGGCTGCGGACGATGATGAGCGCCGTGGTCGCCCGGGGAACGGCCGCCCAGGCCGGGCTCCCGCCGGACACCGCGGGCAAGACCGGCACCGCCGAGGTCGACGGCGGCGGTGACCACGCCTGGTTCGTCGGCTACCGGGGTTCCCTCGCCTTCGCGGTGTTCGTCCGGCACGGCGGCGCGGGAGGCAAGGTCGCGGCGCCGATCGCCGCGAGGTTCCTGAACGCCCTCTGAGGCGTTCCGGGTGGGGGAGACGGGCTACCGTACACAGGGTGTACGTGAAGATCTGCGGGCTGCGCGAGCCCGGACATGTGACGGCCGCCGTCGAGGCGGGGGCCGACGCCATCGGGTTCGTCCTCACCAGGAGCTCGCGTCGGGTCACCCCCGCGCTGGCGAGGGAGCTGGCCTCGGCGGTGCCCCCGCACGTGCTGACCGTCGGGGTCTTCGCCGGAGAGCCCTCCGAGGAGGTGAGGGCGGCCACGCTGGAGGCGGGACTGCGCGCCGTCCAGTTGCACGGTGACCACCCGCACGAGGACTTCACCGCGCTGAAGGACCTCGGCGTCACGCTGGTGCGCGCCGGGACCGCGAGCACCGACCTGCGCTGCGGCGCCCTCGACGAGGACCTGCTCATCGTCGACGCGCCCAGGCCAGGTTCGGGGGAGCCGTGGGACTGGGCGGCCGTGCGCGGGCGCCCTGCGGGCCGCTGGATGCTGGCCGGGGGACTGGCCCCGTCGAACGTGGCCGAGGCGATCGCCGCCGCCCGGCCCTGGGGAGTCGACGTGTCGAGCGGTGTGGAGGTCGCGCCCGGGGTGAAGGACCCCGGCCTCATCAGGGACTTCATCACCGCCGCCCGCGGCGGCTGAGCCTCGCGGGCCCGCGTCTGGGGGCGGTCATTGCCAAAGTAGTCAACGTCGTTTACTGTATAGACAACCACGTTGACGATATCGCCGTGACGTGCGATCGCCGAACCCGCGTTCCGGAGGTTCGGAAGACCCAGAGAGAAGGCCCCCGTGACCACTGACGTCCACCCCCTCTTCCCCACCCACACCGCCGAGAGCGCCCCGGCCGACGCCCGCTCCACCGTCGAGAACGTGAAGCGGAAATTCGGCTACGTCCCCGCGCCGGTCGGCCGGATGGCCACCTCCCCGCAACTGCTCAAGGGATTCCTGGCGGCGAGCGCCACCTTCGAGCAGACCACCCTCGATCCGGTCGACCGCGAGATCGTCGTCATGACGGTCGCCACCCGCAACGGCTGCCACGTCTGCGTGGCGATGCACACCGCCACGCTGGTCAGGCTGGAGGCCCCGTCCGAGGTCGTCGAGGCGCTCCGAGCCGGGAAGCCGCTCCCGGACGGGCGCGCCGAGGCGCTCCGGTCGTTCACCCTCGCCGTCATGGACCATCGCGGCGCGGTCGGCGACGAGGAGACGAGGGCGTTCCTCGACGCGGGCTACAGCGCGCGGAACGCCCTTGAGGTCGTCCTCGGCGTCGGCGCGTACACGATCTCGACCTTCGCCAACCGCCTGATCGACGCCCCCCTCGACCCGCCGTTCCACGCCTTCGCCTGGGACGGCGACGACAGATAGGGAAAATGATCGCTGTCCGCGCGTTCCACCTCGGTGGGCGCGGGAACGAACACCGGATCAGCCGACCGGCATATCACCAGCTCGTGAGGGGTTCACCCTTACCGGTGGGCGGCTTCGGGCCCGGTTCCAAGGACGTGACGTATGCATATCGATCTCACCGGCAAGACGGCGCTGGTCACCGGGTCCACCCAGGGGATCGGGGCCGCCATCGCCGTCGGCCTCGCGCGGGCGGGCGCGACGGTGGCCGTCAACGGCCGCACACCCGACAAGGTTCAGGCCGCCGGCGACACGCTGCGCGCGCAGGTCCCCGGCGCGGAGGTCGTCCCGCTCGCCGCGGACCTCGCCACCGAAGAGGGCGCGGAGCACGCCGTGGACCTCCTGCCGGAGGTCGACATCCTGGTCAACAACCTCGGGATCTTCGGGGCGAAGGACGCCCTGGAGATCACCGACGACGAGTGGCGCCACTACTTCGAGGTGAACGTCCTGGCGGCGGTCCGCCTCACCCGCGCCTACCTGCCGGGGATGGTGGCACGCTCCTGGGGCCGCGTCCAGTACATCGCCAGCGACTCCGCGATCGTCACCCCCATCGAGATGATCCAGTACGGCATGTCCAAGACCGCGCTCCTGGCCGTCTCACGCGGCTTCGCGAAGAAGGCCGCGGGCAGTGGCGTCACCGTGAACTCCGTCATCGCCGGCCCCACCCACACCGGTGGCGTGGAGGAGTTCGTCTACGAGCTCGTCGACCGTGACCTGCCCTGGGAGGAGGCCCAGCGCGCCTTCATGCGAGAGCACCGCCCGCAGTCGCTCCTGCAACGGCTGATCGAGCCGGAGGAGATCGCCAACATGGTCGTCTACCTCAGCTCACCACAGGCCTCCGCCACCACGGGTGGTTCCCTGCGCGTCGACGGTGGATACGTCGACGCCATCATCCCCTGAGCGACGGCGAGCGATGCCCTCGCTCTTCCGGCGGACCGCCGACCGGCTGACCGACGCCGCTCCCGGCTGGCTGGTCGAGACGGTCAGACCCGTACCCGCGCCGCTGCGGTGGTGGCCGATGCTGCGCATGGCCGTGGCGGTGACCGGCCCGCTTCTCGTGGCACTCGTCTCCGGGAACGTCGTGGCCGGTCTGCTGCCCGCGATGGGCGCGATGAACGCCGGTCTGGCCGACCGGGGTGGCTCCTACCTGGTCAGGATCGCCAGGATGGGCGCGGCCGGTGCCGCGGGGGCGCTGGGGTATCTCATCGGGGCCGCGGCCCACGGCCACGGCTGGTGGGCGGTGCCGGTCGTGGTGGCGGTCGCCGTGCTGTCCGCGCTCGTCAGCACGAGCGGGGCGACGGGCTCGACGGCCGGGCTGCAGCTGCTGGTGATGACCGTGATCGCCATCGGGGTGAAACTGCCGGGGGCGCCGGGCGCGAACGCGCTGGCGTTCCTGCTGGGCGCGCTCTGGGTGATCGTGCTGGGGGTCGCCGACTGGCCGTTCCACCCCCGGGCGCCGGAGAGGGCCGCCGCGATCGCGGTCTACGAGGCTCTCGACCGGCTGTTCACCGACCACGACACCCTCGCGCTGAGAACGTTCGACACCACTCTCAAGAACGGCTACGACGTCGTGCTCGGCGCCCGCTCCCTGGCCGGAGGGCTGGACCCGGAGCGCACCCGCCTGGTCGCCCTGCTGAACCAGGCCTCGCTGATCCGCAACGCCCTGCTCTCGCTGCGCTACGAGGAGCGCGGGCTGCGCGAGCCGCTCGTGCGGCCCGCTTCCGCCCCGCGGGTCGTCGCCGCCTCGCTCGCCGGTGGACCCGCGCCCCGGGTGCCGTCGTGTTCCTGCGAACGAGGCGACCCGCCCGTCACGCGCGCCCTGTGTCTCGCCGTGCGGGGGGCCGTCGAGCTGGTGTCCGGCGGCGAGGTCGCGGCGGACCAGCTGCCGTACGAACGGGTCGGCTACCGTTCCCGGCTCCATGACGTGCTGGAGCAGATGTGGCGGGGCCACCTCGCCCGCGTCTACACGGTCAGGCTCGCGCTGTGCATGGGCGTGGCCACCACGCTCAGCGAGTTCGGCTGGTTCGAGCGGTCCTACTGGATGATGCTCACCGTCGCGTTGGTGCTCAAGCCCGACTTCGGGTCGGTGTTCGCCCGTGCCGTGCAGCGCGTGCTCGGCACCCTCGTGGGCACACTGATCGGCACCCTCGTACTCGTCCTGGTGCCGTACGGCCCGCTGCTCCTGGCTCCCATCGCGGTGTGCGCGGCGCTCCTGCCGTACGGCCTGCAGCGCAACTGGGGCCTGATGTCGGCCTTCCAGGCGCCGCTGGTCCTGCTTCTGGTGGACCTGCTCACCCGCGGGGGACCCGAGCTGGGGAGGATCAGGCTGGTGGACACGCTGGTCGGATGCGTGATCGTCCTGGTGCTGGGCTACCTGCCGTGGTCGTCGAGCTGGGAGGCGCCGGTCGGGCCGCGGTTCGCCGACGCGGTGACGGCCACCGCGAACTACCTGCGGCACGCGTTCGACGGCGAGCACGCCGGCGGGACGCGACTGCACCGCGGGGCGTACGACGCCCTGGCCGACCTGCGGACGGTCTTCCAGCGGGCGCTGTCCGAACCACCGGTGATCAGCAGGCGCGTCACCACCTGGATGCCCGCGATGGCCGCGCTGGAACAGGTGGCCGACGCGACCGCCACCACCGTCGCGCGCACCGGGCGCGGCGCGCCGCCACCTCCGAATGAGGCCGTCCGCGCCCTCGCGGACTCCCTGGAGAAGATCGCCCAGGATGTCCGCGAGGGGCGCGAACCGGCCGATCCCGGCCCCGATGACGAGGAGAGCCTGGAGCGGGTCGCCTCCGCCGTCCGCTGCCTGCGCGACACGGTCTCCGGACACCACTGACCGGTCCCGGGGCCGCGCGAAGGCCGTAAGGATCGCGAAGACCAAAGGATCGCGGAGGCTAAAGGAAGAGACTCAGGATCAGGACGAAGACCAGACCGGTCACCGAGATGACCGTCTCCATCACCGACCAGGTCTTGATGTTCTGGCCGACGGTGAGCCCGAAGTACTCCTTGACCAGCCAGAAGCCCGCGTCGTTGACGTGGGAGAAGAACAGCGAGCCCGCGCCGATGGCGAGCACGAGCAGCGAGGTCTCCCCGACGCTGAGGTTGGCGACCAGCGGGGCGAGGATCCCCGAGGCCGTGACGGTCGCGACGGTCGCCGAGCCCGTGGCCAGCCGGATGAGCACGGCGACCAGCCAGGCGAGCAGCAGTACCGACAGGCCGCTGTTCTCCACCCACGTGGCGATGAGGTCGCCGATCCCGGTGTCGATCAGCGTCTGCTTGAAACCACCGCCGGCGGCGACGATCAGCAGGATGCCCGCGATCGGCGGCAGCGACTGCTCCAGGGACTTCGCGAGCGCCTTCCTGTCCATTCCGGCGCCGAGGCCCAGGGTGAACATCGCGACGAGGACGGCGATGAGCAGCGCCACCAGCGGCGTACCGAGGAAGTCGAGCACGGTGCGCAGGATGTTGCCCTCGGCGAGGAGGATGTCGGCGAGGGCCTTGCCCATCATCAGCACGACCGGCAGCAGCACGGTGGCGAGCGTGACGCCGAACGACGGGCGCCGGGTGTCCTCCGCCGAGGGCCGGGTCTCGTAGAGCTCCGGCGCCGGTACGTCCACCCAGCGGGCCGCGTACTTGGCGAACAGCGGCCCCGCGATGGCGACCGTCGGGACGGCGACGAGCACGCCCAGGCCCAGCGTGATGCCGAGATCGGCGTTGAGCGCGTCGATGGCGACCAGCGGGCCCGGGTGCGGGGGGACGAGCCCGTGCATCACGGAAAGGCCCGCGAGCGCGGGTATGCCCACCCGGATCAGGGAGACGCCGGAGCGGCGCGAGACCAGGAAGATGACCGGCATCAGCAGGACGAGGCCGATCTCGAAGAACATCGGCAGGCCGATCAGCGCGCCCACCGCGGCCATCGCCCAGGGCAGGGATCGGGGGTTGGACCGGCCGACGATCGTGTCCACGATCTCGTCGGCCCCGCCGGAGTCGGCGAGCAGCTTGCCGAACATCGCGCCGAGCGCGATGAGCGTGCCGACACCGGCCGCGGTGCTGCCGAACCCGTCGCTGAAGGCGGCGATGGTGTCGGTCATCGCGAGGCCCGCGACGGCTCCGACCGCGAGCGAACCGAGGGTGAGGCTCAGGAAGGGATGGAGCCTGAAGTACGTGATCAGTACGACGATCAGCGCGATACCGACGAGCGCCGCCGGGATGAGCCTGCCGGGAGAGGTGTCGGCGGGCGCGGCGAGGGCGGTGAGGAGGGGGCTCACCTCGGGCTCCCGGCCTCGTCGTCCCGCTCTGGGTTCCGGGACGCGGCCGGGGTGGCGGAATCGGCGGGGGACGGGTTCGATCCCGTCCCGGGGGCGGACGTCGTCTGGGCGGTCGCGGCGAGGTAGGCGTCCACGAGTTCGTCCACGGAGGCGGAGAAGTCGAGGACGATCCCCTGCTCGTCGGGCTCCAGAGGTTCCAGCGTCTTGAACTGCGACTCGACCAGAGAGGTGGGCATGAAGTGCCCCGGGCGGCCGGCGACCCTGCGGCGTACGGCGTCCATCTCGCCGTGGAGGTGGACGAAGCTCACCGTCGGCGCGGCCTCGCGCAGGATGTCGCGATAGCTCCGTTTGAGCGCTGAGCAGCTCGCCACACCGCCGGTGGCGGCGTGCTCGCTGAGCCAGGTGCCGATCGCGCGCAGCCAGGGCAGCCGGTCCTCGTCGTCGAGGGGGATCCCGTCCGACATCTTGGCGATGTTGGCCTCGCTGTGGAAGTCGTCGGCGTCGGCGAACGGCACCCGTAGCCGCTGGCCGAGGGCGGCGCCCACGGTGCTCTTGCCGGAACCGGTCACCCCCATGACGACGATCAGCGCGGCGCCGGGGGGCGGTGAGGCGGGGGCCTGAGCGGGGTTCATGGAGACGACCTCCCATGTCGATCTTCGTTGATCTTCGCGACGGCCTGGCCGGATGAGTGGTGCGCAATCCGGGGTCGGCGTTACAAAAACATTCTTTTGTGAAGATATGTCACCGTTTATCGCAGTTGGTTGCTGCGGGAGGCAACGAGCGGACGACTATGGGACTGCACCGGAGCGTCCTGAATAAACCCGGTTCGGTGGCCGTGCCGGGCGATCTCCGCTGAATCTTCTCGCCGGTCGGGCGCCCAAACTCGAGCACTCTGCCCCCGGTAGGGCGCGCGAGGGCTCTCCGTGACGCGCCGCGCCATCGAGGGGCCGCGGTCCGGCCGCGGCGGGGGACGTACGGGGCGATGTGGCGGCAATCGGAGCACAGCAGCCGGTGCGCACCGAGCGGCCGAAAGAACACAAAACGAGAAAAAGGCCGGAGAGGGGCTTGTCAGGGCTTGCGGGCGACACCGCAGAACTGGGACACCTCAGGAGAATCGCCCCATGAGGTGCGTTCCGAACGCCAGCGTGAGCAGGAGACCACGCCGGGCTCCAGGAGTTCCAGGCCGTCGAAGAACGAGGCGAGGTGGTCGCGGTCGCGGGCCACGATCGGGGTGCCGCCCCGCTCCATGAACTGTCGCATCGCCTCGTGCATCGCCTCGCCGTGAACCTCGGCGGTGGCGTGCGCGATCACCAGGTGGCTGCCCGAGGGGACGGCGTCGACCAGTTCCCTCACGACCTTTTCCGCCTCCTCGTCATCGGTGATGTGGTGCAGGATTCCCAGCAGCATCAGCGCGACGGGCCTGGTGAGGTCGAGGGTCTCCGCCGCCGCCCGCAGGATGTGCTGGGGGTCGCGCAGGTCGGCGTCGATGTAGTCGGTGGCGCCTTCTGAGTTGCCGACGAGCAGGGCGCGTGCGTGCACCAGGACCAGCGGGTCGTTGTCGACGTAGACGATTCTGGACTCCGGGGCGATCCGCTGAGCCACCTCGTGCGTGTTGTCGGCGGTGGGAAGACCCGTGCCGATGTCAAGGAACTGGCGAATCCCGGCCTCGGCGACGAGGTGCTGGACGCAGCGGCCGAGGAACGCCCGGTCGGCACGCGCCGAGTCGACGATGCCGGGGATGAGCTGTTCGACCATGTCCCCGGCCTCGCGGTCGGCAGGGTAGTTGTCCTTTCCGCCCAGCCAGTAATTCCAGATACGGGCCGAATGCGGCCGACCGGCATCGAGTTCCACGGGCTGCCAGCCGGATTCGCGAGAGGTACTCATGGGGGTCAGGTCCGTTCATGAGGAATTCGCATCGATTGAGATAGGAGGTAGTTGATCACAACGGTGATGTTCACGGCAAACCCCCCAGCACTCGCAGCGGTCGTTGGGGTGATCCACGCGGGTGACCGGGAGGTGGGCGGCGCTCTCACGGCGCTCTCACAGTGCCCTCGCGGAGGTGGAAACGCGGCGATCATGGACGGGAATTCGCCCGTCGCGAAACGTGTGCACGCTTCTGTCGGCCGTCGTCGCGAGGTCCCGTTCTCTCACGACGGAGGTGCAGGATATCCGGGGGAATACGCCGATATCGCGATCACTAAAAAGCTTATGACTTTATTAAGCTTTCCCTGGGACGAATGCGCGGAGCAGGGAAGGCGCTGATTCGCCGGCGGCCGACCGGTGAGCGCGCCGCCGCCCGGACCGCGAACACGCCGCGAACGCACGGAATCGGCTCGCGCCCCCGCCACGTCGCATTCCCTGTCACATCCGGGCTACTGTCCTGGTCAGAGGGTGCGTGTCGATTTCCGTCCGATCCGTTCGACGCGTAGCCGAGGACCGGCGAGGATCGGTCATCTGACCACCCGAAGGAGATATGGCGATGCGATTTCTGATGACGACCAGGGCCAGCGACGACATGGCCCCTCCGACCGAGGCGATGCACGCCGAGATGGCCGCCTTCGTCGAGGAGATGACCCAGGCGGGAGTGGTGCTCGCGACCGGTGGCCTGGACCCGGCCGGCACCCACATCTCGTCCTCCGCAGGGGAGATCACCGTCACCGACGGGCCGTTCACCGAGGCGAAGGAGGCGATCGTCAGCTTCGCGCTCGTCGAGGTGCGCTCCAAGGAGGAGGCGATCGAGCTGTCCCGGCGCTTCTGGAAGATCGTCGGCGACGGCGAGGGAGACATCCAGCAGGTTTTCGGCCCCGAGGACTGATCGGATGCTTGCGTACCCGGCCGGGCGAATGCTCTGATCGAGCGCGTGATGTCCGGGGACGCCCACCGCGCGGTCGACGCGGTCTGGAAAATGGAGTCGGCGAGGATCGTCGCCGGGCTCGTCCGGATGGTGGGCGACGTGGGGGTGGCCGAGGAGCTCGCGCAGGACGCGCTCCTGGCCGCCCTCGAACAGTGGCCAGGGGGCGGCGTCCCGGACAATCCGGGCGCCTGGCTCATGGCCGTCGCCAAGCGCCGCGCCATCGACCACCTGCGCCGCGGGAAGCGGCTCGACCTCAGACACGAGGAGCTCGCCCACGACCTCGCCACCCGGCAGGACACCGCCGAGGCCGACGTGGACGCGGCCCTCGACGACGAGGTGCGTGACGACGTCCTGCGTCTGATGTTCGTCTCCTGCCACCCGGCACTGCCCGCCGAGTCCCGGGTGGCTCTGACGCTGCGGCTGCTGGGGGGCCTGCGCACCGAGGAGATCGCGCGTGCCTTCCTCGTCTCGGAGTCGACCGTCGCGCAGCGCGTCGTCCGGGCCAAGCGCACCCTCGCCGCCCTCCGGATCCCGTTCGAGGTCCCGGAGGGTCCGGATCGGGCGGCGCGCCTGTCGTCGGTCCTCGAGGTCGTCTACCTGGTGTTCAACGAGGGGTACGCGGCGAGCGCCGGTGACGACTGGATGCGCCAGGACCTCTGCCAGGAGGCGCTGCGCCTTGGCCGCCTGCTGGCCGCACTCGCGCCGGGCGAGGCGGAGGCGCACGGCCTGGTCGCGCTGATGGAGCTCCAGGCATCGCGGTCGGCGGCCAGGACGGGGCCGTCGGGAGAGCCCGTCGCGCTGCACGAGCAGAACCGCGGCCGCTGGGACCGGCTCCTCATCGACCGGGGGATCGCGGCCCTGCTGCGCGCCAGGCGGTGTGAGGCGCCTATCGGCCCGTACGTGCTGCAGGCCGCCATCGCCGTGTGCCACGCGCAGGCCCGCACGGCCGAGGAGACCGACTGGCGGCAGATCGCCGCCCTGTACGCGGCGCTCGCCCGGGTGCTGCCCACTCCGGTCGTGCAGCTCAACCGCGCGGTCGCGCTGGCGATGGCCCACGGTCCTGAAGCGGGTCTGGCGCTCGCCGACACACTGGTCGGAGAATCCGCGCTCAAGGGCTACCACCGCCTGCCCAGCGTACGCGGCGACCTGCTGGCCAGACTCGGCCGCCACGAGGAGGCGCGGCGGGAGTTCGAACGCGCCGCGGCCCTCACCCTCAACATGCCGGAACGCACGATTCTCACGCGACGCGCCGCGGCCTGCGCCGACATCGCCGCACGGAGAACACCCGGAACGGTGGGCTCGGGCACCACGGCCGGGGCATCGGGAAGAGCCGGGCAGGGAGCAGGCGTCACCCTGGCCGAGGCCGCCATCGCCTTCCTCGCCCGTGACGACCTGGACGCCGCGACCGTCCGCTCCTACCGCCAGACCATGAACCGGCTGCGCCGAGATCTCGGAGACGACATCCCGCTGTCGGACGTGACCTCCGCGCGGGTCGCGGAGGTCTTCGCCGACGCGTGGGGAAACGCGGCCCCCGCCACGTGGAACCGCCACCGCGGGGCCGTCCGCTCCTTCAGCACCTGGAGCGCCGCCCAGGGCACGCCGGTCGGTGGTCCGGAGTGCGGCCCGGACGGTGGATCGGACGGTGGCCCGCTCGACGGGCCGGATCGCAGGCCGGCCGGTGAGGCGGACAGTGGGCAGTCCGGCGACCTGACCGGCGGTGTGCCCCGCGACCTGGCCGCCGAGCTCGGGCGCAGGCCCGAACCCAGGGGGCGCACCCGCCCCATCGACAGGCCGCACGTCGAGGCACTCTGGGAACGCCCGGACATCGCCCCGCGCGAACGCGCCCTGTGGTCGCTGCTGTACGAGAGCGGGGCCGGGGCGGGCCCGGCGCTCTCGCTCAACGTCGAGGACCTCGACCTGGCGGGCATGCGCGGCAAGGTGGCCACCGGGTCCGGCTGGATCCACTGGCGTTCCGGCACCGCCGAACTCATCCCCGCCCTCGTCGCGGGTCGGCGCCGGGGCCCGCTGTTTCTGTCCGACCGCAGACCCGGCCCCGGCCGGCCTCCCGCACCCACCGACCTGTGCCCGGAGACCGGTCGCCGCAGGCTCTCCTACGAACGGGCCGAATACCTGTTCAAGCGGGCCACCGGCTACACCCTCAACCAGCTCAGGACCCGATAGGGGCTCCATCCGCGCTCCGTCGCCGTCAACTCCAGGGCAGTGCGCCGCGCCGCGTCCAGTAGCCTTCGGGGTCTTCCTCCAGACCGGCGAGCCGCTCGTCCAGCTCCGCGTCCCACTCGATCTCGGCCGCGCCGAGGTTGTCGCGCAGTTGCCCGGCCGAGACCGCGCCGCTCAGCACCACGCCCGCCCACGGCCTGGCGAGTACGGCCGCCAGCGCGAGCGCGTCCGGCGTGGTGTCCCGCTCGCGCGCGACGGCCGCGAGCGCGGCGGGTGCCGCGCGAGCGGTCAGCCGGCCGTTCGCCACGCCCTCCTTGACGATCACACCCATTCCCGCCTCGTGTGCCCGCTGGAGCGCCTCGCCGGCCGAGCGTTCCAGCAGGTTCCACGTCGACTGCACCGTGTCGAACAGCCCGGCCCCGATCGCCCGCTCGATCGTGCCCGCCTGGCTCGGCCCGCTCGTCGACAGCCCGACCGCGACCCCTTCCGCCCGCAGCGCGCGCAACCCGTCGAGCACGCCCTCGTCGTCGAGCACGCCGCTCTCGAGTGTCGCCGAGTGGATCTGGTAGAGCGACAGGTGCTCGCCGAGCAGCGCGCGCGTCTGTTCCAGCTGGACGCGGAGCCGGTCGGCGGTGAGCTCCTTCACCTCGTGCCGCTCGGCGTCCAGCCGCCAGCCGCCGACGTAGGCGTATCCCCACTTCGAGCCGACCACGACGTCTCCAGGGGCGATTCCGCGCTCGCGCAGCCACCCGGCGAGGAACTCCTCGGCCCGCCCGTACGAGCGCGCCGTGTCGAGGTAGCGCACACCCGCCGCCCACGCGGCGTCGAGCACGGCCCACGTGCGTGACCGCATCGCGGCGACGTCCCGGCCGTCGCCGAGGTCCTCGGCACGGCCGAGCGTGATGTAGGCGGGGCGGCCGAGGGCCGCCAGGCCCAGGCCGAGCGGCGTCACGGACAGGGAGGTCTGGCCCAGCGGGCGTCGGACCAGTGCGTTCATGCGCGCCAATATAGCGAGCGCGGTGTTCGAGGGGCGGCCGGCGGTGGCGAGATCCGTTGCGGTGACCGTGGTGTCGGAGGGATTCGTTGCAGCGAGTACGGCGAGCGCGGTGTCCGCGTGGACCGCCCGGGGACGGCGGAGGTCACGGAGCTCCGCCGTCCCCGGGCGGTCGGCGTCAGTTGGAGTTGGCGGCGTGGGTCAAGGTCTTCCAGGCGACGAAGAGGACGTTCGTCCCCGCCGGGCGTTGCTGCTCGGTGAGGCGCTGCGTGTTCGTCATCGCGATGCCCATCCGGTTGTTCAGGGCGTTGAATCCGACCTCGGTGATCGGGCACAGGCCGAGGTGAGGGGTACCGCCGCACAGCGAGGACGGTACGGCGGCGCCGAGCTGGTACTTCGCATGCATGCCCAGCGCGTGGCGCAGCCGCTCGCTGATCTTCGGGTAGAGGTCCTGCCCCTGGATCCTGGTGGTCTTGGCGAAGTGCGAGATGGCCGACAGCCCGTACCCGGCGTGGGTGAAGTCGCGGCAGGTCTCCTGGGTCAGGCCGTCCATGAAGGTGGACTGGCCCTGCCAGTATTTGATGATCTCGGCGCGGGTGTCGATGCCGCTGCCCGGAGGCGCCTCGGGGAGCGTGCCGTCGGACGCGATGTAGATGAAGGCCGGTACCCGCCCGCGGAACTCCGTCACCGCCTTGTCGTAGCTCGCCCGGTCCTCAAGGAAGACGGAGATGCCGAGCGCGTCCTGCCGCTCGTCGGTGCAGCCGTTGTTGGGCTTGGAGAACGAGCCGCACTCCACGATCGCGCGTGGCTTGGGGGTCCGTGACAGCGACGCCAGGGAATGTCCCATCATCTGGTCGAAGGCGCCCTTCCACGGCTGGGTGCCGGCGTTCACCTTCGACCTGACGAAGTCGAGATGGGGCCTGCTGACCAGGACTCCCGGGTGGGTGAAGGTCGCGAGGGCGGCCTTCGCCGGGGCCGCTCAAGGTGTTCCAGGGTGGGCTCTACGTGACGTGCGGGGGACGGGCCGGTGCGTGCCGGGACCGGCGGGGTACCCCCGGGCAGAGCGGGCCGCCCTGCCCGGGGGAGTTCAGAGCCGGGTGAGGCGTACGGCGTCGGCGACGACGAGTCCTGTGCCGGAGGTCCACCGGCTGACGCCGACGGTGTTGTACGTCCCGGCTTTCAGGGCGAACGTCCCGATGCTCCGCCAGGTGCCGCCCCCGGCGCGCTGGTCGAGGTAGACCGTCTTGCTCCCGGAGGAGGTGGCGACGATGTACGGGGCGGATCCGTTGTGGCCGGGGGCGGCCGGATACCAGACCTCGACCTGGTAGGTGGCCGCGGCGGGGACGGTGAACCGGTACCAGGCGACGTCACTGGAGGTCACCGGCGTGGCCTGGCGGTGGTCGGGGCCGTGGCGCCCGGCCGCCTGGGTGGAGGCGGTCCAGTTCGCGCTCGCGGTGAACGCGCCGGAGGTGGAGTTGTCGACGGTCGCCGACCAGGGCGCGGTGTCCCCGGTGACGTAGCGCATGTACTTGGCCCAGTCCCAGTGGGAGCCGGGGTCGGTGTGCGTGGCGCCGGGAACCTGCTTGTGTCCGATGATGTGCGAGCGGTTCTTGGGAATGCCGTACTTGTCGCAGAGGGCGCGGGTCAGGGCCGCCGAGGCGCGGTACATCGCGTCGGTGAACCAGGAGGCGTTGTTGACGAACCCCTCGTGCTCGATCCCGATCGACCTGGCGTTGTACGAGCTGTTCCCCGCGTGCCAGGCGACGTCCTTGTCGCGGACCATCTGGGTGATGTCACCGTCGGAGGAGCGGACGACGTAGTGCGCGGAGACCTTCGCGCCGGGGTTCTGGAACCAGGAGATCGTGCCGGCGTACGCCCCCTGGGTGACGTGGATGACGACTCGATCGATCTTGGAGCTTTTCGGCCTGTTCGCGACTGCCCGGTTGCCGGCGTGGGCGGCCACCCAGCTCGCGGCGGGGTAGTCGGGGCTCGGGGCCTTGGCCGCGAGTTCCCGCACGCCCTCGTAGGCGCCGCGATCCACCTGCAGTTCCGTGGCCGTGACCGTGACGACCTCGCCGCCCGCGCCGGTGGCCACAAGGCCCTTGCCGAGGAGGTCGTAGACGGTGTCGGCGTACAGCCTGGCCGTCTCCGAACTGGAGGCGTTGCCGTACCTGGCCACGGCCGGGTACCACAGTCCGGCGTCCTTCCTGGCGGTGGCGTCGAGGCCGAGCGCGTCGGCGTAGGAGCGCAGCACCGCGGCGCCGCCGACGATGTTGGCCGCATCGTCCCTCTTCAGGGTCGCCGCCGGTGTGCCGGTCAGCTCGGCCGCGCGTTCCAGGGCGCGTACGGCGGGGGTGCTGAGAAGGTGCATCACCCCGTACCCGCCGCTCGCGCTCGGCTCGCCACCGTGCCCGTCGAGGTGCGTCTCCGCGTACGCGAGGGCGACGAGCAGGTCGCGCGGCACGTCGTAGGTGGCGGAGGCTCGGGCGAAGGCGTCCGCCAGGGGGCCCGCGGACCGGGCGCTCGCCGCCTGGGCGGGCGCGAGGAGCAGGAAGGCGAGAACGGCGGACAGGATCGCGGCTGACCGGCGGTGCGAGCGCGGCCGGGCGTTCTGCACGGAGTCTCCTCAGGAATCGGGGGCCCGGGTCCCATCCGGACACCGGCTGATTCGGCACCGTAAAGCAGAAACGCGACAAGTGTAAATAATTAACACTTCTTTGTTTGTTTCAGACAAATCCCTTCTTTTGTCTGATAGGCCGATATATCTGCAGGTGAAGGAGGGGGTCAGTGGACCGCCAGCCGGTTCGCCTCGTCCTTGGTGATGGCGTACGAGGCTGCGCAGAAGGTGCACTGCATCCCGTATCTCGTCCGTACCGGGAACAGCGGGACGAAGAACAAACTGAACTTGGTGACCCGACGCGACAGCACCTGCGCCGCCGTGTTGCCGCAGTTGCGGCAGGTCAGGGTTACCACTCCGAGCCGATGGGCCACCGTACGCAAACCGAAGATGAGCATCATCCAGACATACCCGGTACGAGCGTGCTATGCCTCGGAAGAAGGCGGTACGGAAAAAGGTCTTTCCCCTCGACATCCGGCGGTCTGGGGGTGATTCGAAAAGGAGTCAGGTGTTCATCTGACCGGGTGGCCATGCGGTTACGACGACTGCCGCAGAACGAGGGACGGCTGGAGCAGGAGGTGCGGGCCGGCCTCGGGGGCGTGGGAGGCCGGGGAGATCACGGAGGTCGCGGAGGTACTGGGGTCGCCGGGGGAGGGCGGGTCGAACAGCCGGGTGAGCAGACCCACGCAGCCGGCCGCGGCCTCGGCGAGCGGCTGGCCCACGCTGCTCAGCCCCACCGCCTTCGCCACCGGCGTGTCGTCGAAACCGATCACGCTGACCGGGAGGCCCTCCTCGTCGCCGGCCCGCCCCGTGACCGTGAGACGCCCCTCGGCCGTCAGGCGTCCCGAGGCGGTGAGCTGTCCCGAGGCGGTCAGGGAGCGGACGGCGTGCAGCGCGCCCAGGGCGAGCGAGTCGCTGGCGCAGACCAGCGCGGTGATCGGCCGCTCGGCGCGCAGCAGTTCGCGGGCCGCCTTCTCGCCGTCGGACACCCCGTCGTCCGTGGCCTGGTCCAGGCCGTCCGGGTCGATCCCGGCGGCGGCGAGGGTCCTCGCCCAGCCGGACCTGCGGTCGTCGCCCACGCCGGAGCCTCGCGGCCAGCCAAGGAAGCCGATCCGCCGGTGACCGGCGTCGAGCAGGTGGCGGGTGGCCGCCGCGGTGCCGGCCGCGCCGTCCACGTCGACCCAGGAGTGGCCTGGATCCGCGGTCGTCGTCCCCCGGGAAGCGGCGTCGCCGTTTCCCGCGTTTCCCGCGTTTCCCCAGGGCCGTCCGAACGTGACGAACGGCAGCCGCCGCTCGCGCAGCCACGCGGGGCGGCCGTCGCCGTGGTAGGTGCTGGTGAGGACGAAGGCGTCCGGCTCGTGGCTTCCGACCAGCTCGTCGAAGGTGTCGATCTCCGCACGCTCGTCGCCCGCCGCGTACAGCAGGATCCGGTATCCGGCACGGGCCGCCGAGGCGGTCAGCCCGTGCAGGAAGCGGTCCAGGACCGAGCCGTTGATCCCGTCCCGATCGGGCTCGATACGTGTCGCGATCAGCCGTGATCGACCGGTTCGCATCTGCCGGGCGGCCTGGCTGGCCCGGTAGCCGAGCGCCTCGATCGCCTCGCGCACCCGGTCGCGGGTCTCCTCGCGGACGAGTTCGGGGCTGTTGAGCACGTTCGACACCGTCTGACGCGACACCCCCGCACGGCGCGCGACGTCGGTGATCGTCACCTTTGTGACCATTTGCACCCTTCTGGAGATTTGAACGTTCAAAGGGGTATGAGGCATGATTGGATCGTTCAAGCAAACGGAGCGTAATGGTTGGATCGTTCAAATAAAGAGAGTGTTTCGCAATGTGCACCCCCCGGCCGTCTTCTGTCAAGACGTCACCGGCTCGACACGATCTCAGGGAGTCAGTCGTGCTCGACGACGCCTCGTCCCCCACCCCACAGGCGGTCGCGGTGGGCGGCTCCGCCGACGTCTACCGCCTCCAGCCCCTGCTGCACGATCTCGTCAGCACCGTGCTGGCGCCGACCGTCGCGCTGAGCGGCGGCGACGGGCAGATCCGCCCGGCCGGTGTCCAGGGCGTGTTCCATGCGGACTCCCGCGCCCTGTCGCGGGCCGTCCTGACGATCGACGGCCGGGAGCCCGAGGCCGTGGGCCACGCCCCGAGAGGGCCCGGCGCCACCGGGTTCGTCACGCTGGCCCGATGGCTGGGCGACCCCGTCCCCGATCCCACTGTCCGGATCGAGCGGTTCCGGCAGGTCACACCGGGCGGCATGGCAGAACGCGTCGAGATCGTCTCCAGCGCGACCGTTCCCGTCACCGCCGTCGTGAGCCTGGAGCTGGGCTGCGACTTCGCCCCCATCGAGGTGGTCAAGTCCGGCGGCGACACCGCGGAGGCCGCGGCCGAGCGCACCGCGCCCGATGAGATCTCCTGGAACTCCGGCGGCGTCCGCGTCGTGGCGACCGGTACCGGCGCGCGGGCCGAGTCCGCCGGGTCCGCCGGGTCCGCGTGCACGGCTTTCCTGCGCTGGCCGGTCGAGTTGGCGCCCCGCGCCAGGGTCACCCTGTCGTGGAGGGTCGAGGTGCGCGACCCCCAGGCCGTGGTGACCGCGCCCGATCGCCCCGCCGAGTGGGCGGGCGAGGGAGCTCCCCGGGTCGTCGCCGCCGACCACCGGCTGAGCAGGCTCTTCGAGCGGTCCATGGACGACCTGCGCTCGCTGCGACTGGCCGAGACCGCGGCCCCCGGCGATGTCTTCCTCGGCGCCGGGGTGCCCTGGTTCCTCACCCTCTTCGGCCGCGACAGCATCTGGGCCGCCCGCATGCTGCTGCCGCTCGGCACGGAACTGGCGATGGGCACCCTGCGGGTGCTGGCCCGCAGGCAGGGAACCAGGGTGGACCCGGGATCCGGCGAGGCCCCCGGGAAGATCATGCACGAGCTGCGCCGGCACGACTTCACGGTCGAGGGCAACGACCTGCACCTGCCCGCCGCCTACTACGGCACGATCGACGCCACCCCGCTGTGGATCGCCCTGCTGCACGACGCCTGGCGCTGGGGCGCTCCCGCCACGGAGATCGCCGCGCTGCTGCCCCACCTGGAGGCCGCCCTCGGCTGGCTCGGCCACCACGCCGACCCCGACGGGGACGGTTTCATCGAGTACGTCGACACCAGCGGCCGGGGCCTGGCGAACCAGGGCTGGAAGGACTCCGGCGACGCGCTGCGCTTCCACGACGGCCGCCAGGCGCAGCCGCCGATCGCTCTGGTCGAGGTGCAGGGCTACGCCCACCAGGCGGCCAGGCAGGGAGCCGACCTGCTGGAGGCGTTCGGCCGCCCCGGCGCGGCCCGCTGGCGCGAGCACGCCGCGGCGCTGGCCGAGCGCTTTCGGGCCAGGTTCTGGGTGGAGGGACCGCAGGGCAGGTTCCCCGCCCTCGCCCTGGACCGGGACAAGCGCCCCGTCGACGCGCTCACCAGCAACATCGGGCACCTGCTCGGCACCGGCCTGCTCACCGGGGCGGAGGAGGCGGAGATCGCCGACCTCCTCGTCTCCCCGGAGATGGCCGGCGGCTTCGGCCTGAGGACGATGTCGGCGGACGCGGGCGGCTTCAGCCCGCTGTCCTACCACTGCGGGTCGATCTGGGCGCACGACACGGCGATCGTGGTCGCCGGACTGGCCCGCGCCGGGTTCGCCACGCACGCGGCGACCCTCGCCGAAGGGCTGCTCACCGCGGGCGAGACGTTCGGCTACCGGTTGCCCGAGCTGTTCGGCGGCGACGACCGGTCGGCATTGGGGCGTCCGGTTCCCTACCCCGCGGCCTGCCGCCCGCAGGCGTGGTCCGCCGCCGCCGCGGTGACCGTCGTGCACTCGGCACTCGGCCTCTACCCCGACGTGCCCGAGGGCCGGATGCTGTTGCGCCCGCTCGCCGGTGCCCCCCTGGGCGCGGTCTTCGCCGGAGGCCTGCGGGTCGCCGGAGCGGAGGTGAGCGCGGCCGTCGACCGGGAGGGCGAGGTCGTCGTGACGGGCCTGCCCGAGGGGATCCTCACCGAGCGGGCCCCGATCTGAGCCGGGTGGGCCTCGACCTGAGCCGGGCGCGTCACCGTACCGGGCGGGCGGGCGGGCGGGCGGGCGGGCGGGGACGCGTGGATGGGCGGGACGTGCGGGCCGGGCGGCGGGAGGCCTCCGGGAGAGGGCGTCCGCCGACCGCCGCGGCGCGGGCCCTTGGGCCGCCGGACGGGAAGCTCAGCCCAGGTGGCGGCCGAACCAGTCCAGGACGCGCCGATACGCCTCGGCGGCGGCACCGGCGTCGTAGCGCGGGCCGGTGTCGTTGAAGAAGGCGTGGCCGACGCCGGGAAACGTCATGATCTCGTGTTCCAGGCACGCCCTCTCCAGGGCGGTTCTGGCCTCCTCGCGGGTGGCGTTGACCCGGTCGTCCAGCTCGGCGTAGATCGCGAGGACGGCGGCCCTCGCCCCTGAGAGGTCGGCGTCGTCGGGAAGCGGGCCGTAGAACGGGACGGCCGCCGAAAGGCGCGGCTCGTCCGAGGCGAGCAGCAGCCAGGTCATGGCGCCGCCGAAGCAGAAACCGATGACGCCGAGCCTCTTACCGGGGGCGCCGCGCTCCAGCTCGCCCAGGGCGGCCTTCATGTCCGAGGTGAGGCGCTCGGGGGAGAGGGCGCCCAGCGCCGCGGTGGCCTGAGCCGGGTCCTCGAAGGAGGCGGTCCCGCCCTCGCGGGAGAGCAGGTCGATGGCGAGCGCGCAGTAGCCGTCGGCTGCCAGGCGCCCGGCGACCGACCGGATGTGGTCGGTGAGCCCGCGGTTCTCGTGGACGACCAGTACCGCGCCTCGCGGGTCCGCGGGCGCCGCCCAGGTGCCCCGGAGGGTGACGCCGCTCTCGGTGCCGGGAAAGATGATCTCCTCGGTCGGCAGGGGCGAGGACCCCGGGGGCGGTTCGCCGCTCGGTGGCCCGGTGGACGCCGTCGCCGTACCGGATTCCGTGGCGGCCGGCGCGGCCGCGTTCCCTCCGCCGCTTTCCCAGGTCGCGAGCAGGGCGACGGCGGCGGGTGCCTCCAGCCCGAGGAGGGTGAGGCGGTGCAGCGCCTCGTGCCGGGGGACAAGCCCCGCCGCGTGGTCGACCGCGACCTCCTCCGCGAGGTACCGGTGAAAAGACGTCACCAGCACACGGTAGGACCGGCGGATGAAAGCCACGGCAAAGCCGGACCACGTGCCGCCACCCGAAAACCGGGTAGCGCGCGACCTCCGGCGAAGGTCCCCTCCGTGGTGACTCACGCGGATTCCACGTGCCCGTGAGGACGCCGTCGGCCTCGCCCGCGAGACATGTCCACTATTGGACACGCTCCCTCGATCTTTTGCGTATTTCTCCATGGTCGGCCGGTTCCGGCCCGTAGATCATGTGAGGGCCGGCCGTGCGCGACCTCGCGTCGCCGTACGCACGCGACGGCACGTGCGGGGATGTACGAGCACAGAGGGTTACAGGCGATCGCAGAGGGTTGAGGTGTCGATGGGCGAGGTTGGAGGGCCGGTCCCGCTCGGTAACCGGCCGGTCTTCGACACCGCGGACCTCGACGAGGCCCGCGAGCTGGTGGCCGGAGTGTTCTGCCCCCACCGGCTGGAGCTCACCGGTGGCACCTCCCGGCTGGCCGCGCGGCTCAACTCGGTCCAGCTGGGCACCGTGCGGGTGAACTACCTGGACTATGGGGCGGACGTCCGCATCGAGCCCGGGGAGCTCGAATCCTTCTTCCTGGTGCAGATCCCGCTGGCCGGGCGCAGCCTGATCCGGTGCGGCGGCCAGGAGATCGTGTCGACGCCGGGTCTGGCCTCCCTGCCGTCGCCGTCGGAACACCTCGACATGCGCTGGGCGGCCGGCTGCCCCCAGCTGATCGTCAAATTCGACCGGCCGGTCGTCGAGGACGCCATGGAGCGGATGCTCGGGGAGCGGCTCGACCGACCGATCGTCTTCGACCTGGGCGTGGACATGACCGCCGGCTGGGCGAGGGCCTGGAAGGCGATGGCCGACCTGATCGTCAGGGAGGCCGAGTACGGCGACGGGCTCGCCGCGCAGCCGCTCGCGATCGCCCACCTGGAGAACGCCATGCTCTCCTCCCTGCTCACCGGGCAGCCGTCCAACTACCTGGAGCGGCTGAACGCCCCCCGGCCCCCCGCACTGCCCAAGGTGGTGCGCCGGGCGATGCGGTACATCGACGACCACGCCCACCTGCCGCTCACGACAGACGAGGTCGCGAGCGCCGTGGCGGTCAGCGGCCGCTCGCTTCAGGAGGGCTTTCGCCGTCATCTCGGCCTGACCCCGATGACCTACCTCAGGGATGTGCGCCTGGGCAGGGTGCACGACGAACTGGCGGCCGGCGATCCTGCCAGGTGCACCGTGACGAAGGTGGCGGCCCACTGGGGCTTCCCGCACCAGGGGCGCTTCGCCGCCCTCTACCGCGCGCGCTACGGCCGGACACCGTCACAGACGCTGCGCGGCGACTGACGGCACTCGGCCCGACCGCGCGCCTCCCGCCGCCGGGCATCCGTCGTCGGCTCCGTGGCGATCCCGTCACGCGTCTCGTGAGACTCGGCGGCCTCGCGCCGATTCCCGGGGTGACCTCGCGGCGCCCCGTGATGACTTCGTCGGTGAGGCTTGCGACTTCCGTGACGACTCCGGGAAGGGGGGCCCGGGGAGGATCCCGCGCCAGATGGATGGAACCCGCGCTGAGCGGATGGCACGGGCGGTGGCGGCCGTCGTACCTTTTCACCAGGCGCCGCTCGATCGTTCCCCGCTTCGGGGAGGCCCACTCAATGTTTCCCCGAAGCTCTCGAAACCTCCTCGAAAGGACACGTCGCCATGCGCAGAATCCTCATCGTCGGCGCCGGTCAGGCGGGCCTCCACCTCGCCCTCGGCCTGCTGCGGAACGGCTACGACGTCACCGTCGTCTCCAACCGGACCCCTGAGGACATCCGCGACGGCCGGGTGATGTCCAGCCAGGCCATGTTCGGCACCGCCCTCGGCCACGAGCGTGACCTCGGCCTGGACCTGTGGGCGGACGGCTGCCCGCCGATCGACGGGATCCAGTTCGCGGTGGCCGGCCCCGACGGGGACCCGGCGATCCGCTGGGCCGCCCGGCTCGACGCCCCCGCCCGCTCGGTCGACCAGCGGCTGAAGATGCCCGCCTGGATGGCCGAGGTGGAGCGGCTCGGCGGGAAGATCGTCATCCATGACGCCACCGTGGAGGACCTGGAGGGCTACGCCGCCCAGTACGACCTGGTCATGGTCGCCGCGGGCAAGGGGGCGATCGCCTCGCTCTTCGAGCGGGACGCGTCGCGCTCGCCGTACCACGCCCCGCAGCGGGCCCTCGCCCTCACCTACGTCAACGGCCTCACGCCGCGGCCCGACCACTCCGCGGTGTGCTTCAACATGATCCCCGGGGTCGGCGAGTACTTCGTGTTCCCCGCCCTCACCGTCACCGGCCCCTGCGAGATCATGGTGTTCGAGGGCGTTCCCGGCGGGCCGATGGACCGCTGGGCGGAGGTCGCCACCCCGGCCGAGCACCTGGCCATGAGCAGGCGGATCCTGGAGACCTTCCTGCCGTGGGAGGCCGAGCGCGCCGCGGACGTCGAACTCACCGACACCGGCGGTGTCCTGTCCGGCCGCTTCACGCCGGTCGTGCGCAGGCCGGTGGCGACGCTCCCGTCGGGCGCCCCGGTCCTGGGCGTGGCGGACGTGGTCGTGCTCAACGACCCGATCACCGGGCAGGGGTCCAACAACGCCGCCAAGTGCGCGGCCTCCTACCTGTCCGACATCCTGGAGCGCGGCGAGCGGCCGTACGACACGGCCTGGATGGAGCGGGTCTTCGAGCGCTACTGGCAAGACGCCCGGCACGCCACCACCTGGACGAACGCGCTGCTCGCGCCCCCGCCGCCGCACGTACTGGAGATCCTGGGAGCCGCCGGCGGGCTGCCCGAGGTGGCCTCCCGTTTCGTCAACGGCTTCGACGACCCGTCCGACTACGCGGACTGGTTCCTGGACCCGGCCGGCGCGGCCGAGTACCTGGCGCGGGCCGGGGAGTGAGGCGGCGTCATGAGATCCCTGCGCGACGCCCTCGGGCAGTTCGCCACCGGGGTGGCGGTGGTCACCGCCGCCACCCCACGGGGTGACCGGCTGGGCGTGACCGTCAACTCCTTCACCTCGGTCTCGCTCGACCCGCCGCTCGTCCTGTGGTGCCTGTCCCGGCGGGCCCCCAGCGCGCCGGCCTTCGCCGAGGCGGAGCGGTTCGCGGTCAACGTCCTGGCCGTCGGCCAGGAGCACCTGTCACGGCGGTTCGCCACGCCGCTGCCCGACAAGTTCACCGGGGTGGAGACCCACCTCGCGCCGGGCGGGGTGCCGGTCCTCGCCGGGACCGTCGCCCACTTCGCCTGTCGCGCGGTGACCACGTACGACGGGGGCGACCATTTGATCTTCGTCGGGGAGGTCGAGCACTTCCGGAGAGGGGAGGGCGACCCGCTGGTCTTCCACTCGGGGAGCTACCGGGCGCTCTCCGCGCCGGACCGCGAGATGGCGCTCTGCGAATCCGGACGGTGATTCAGGGCAGGTCAGCCGGGGTAAGCCCCGAAGATGACATGGGGGAGGTGGATCTCCCGCTGGCCGGTGATCCGGCAGCTCATGGGAGAGGACGGCAGGGGCGACGCCGCGCGTTCCGCGCGCACCGACGCCCTGCGGCCCCGCACCGAGGAGGCCGACGGCGTCGCGCGCTCGGTCTGCCCGTTCTGCGCGGTCGGCTGCGGCCAGCTGGTCTACGTCAAGGACGGCCGGGTCACCCAGATCGAGGGCGACCCCGACTCGCCCATCTCACGCGGGCGCCTCTGCCCCAAGGGGGCGGCGAGCAAGCAGCTCGTCACCCACCCCGGCCGGCAGACGCGCGTCCTCTACCGGCGGCCGCACGGCACGGACTGGGAGCCACTCGACCTGGAGACGGCGATGGACATGATCGCCGATCGGGTGGTGCGGACCCGCCGCCAGACCTGGCAGCAGGAGTACGAGGGCAAGACGGTCCGGCGCACCATGGGCATCGCGAGCCTGGGCGGGGCGACGCTGGACAACGAAGAGAACTACCTGATGAAGAAGCTCTACACCGCCCTCGGCGCGATACAGGTGGAGAACCAGGCCCGTATTTGACACTCCTCCACCGTCCCCGGTCTGGGGGCCAGCTTCGGGCGTGGCGGTGCCACGGACTTCCAGCAGGATCTGGCCGAGTCCGACTGCATCGTCATCCAGGGCTCCAACATGGCCGAATGCCATCCGGTGGGATTCCAGTGGGTGGTGGAGGCGAAGGCGCGCGGGGCGAAGGTGTTCCACATCGACCCGCGCTTCACCCGCACCAGCGCGATCGCCGACCGCCACCTGCCGATCCGCGCGGGCAGCGACATCGTGCTGCTCGGCGCGCTGATCAACCATGTGCTCTCCAACGAGCTGGACTTCCGCGAGTACGTGGTGGCCTACACCAACGCCTCGGCGATCATCTCCGAGGACTTCGAGGACACCGAGGACCTGGACGGGCTGTTCTCCGGATTCGACCGGGAAAGACACGCGTACGACCCGTCGAGCTGGGCCTACGAGCGCGGCGAGGAGGAGGAGACGTCCGACGTCGACGGTGAGCGGATGGAGGGCGGCCCCCGGCACGCCGAGGCGGCGGGTCCCGAGCAGTACGGCTCCGGTGGCGCCGCCGCGCCGTCGAGGCCGCTCACGGATCCGACGCTGCGCCACCCCCGCTGCGTCTACCAGATCCTGCGGCGGCACTTCGCCCGCTACACCCCGGAGGCGGTGTCGCAACTGTGCGGCATCTCCCCGGAGGACTTCGCCGAACTGGCCGAGGCGATCACCGCGAACTCCGGCAGGGAACGCACCACCGCCTGGGCGTACGCGGTCGGTTGGACCCAGCACACCGTGGGCGCGCAGTACATCCGCACGGCCTCGATCCTGCAACTGCTGCTGGGCAACATCGGCCGCCCCGGCGGCGGCATCCTGGCGCTGCGCGGCCACGCGGGCATCCAGGGCTCCACCGACATCCCCACCCTGTTCAACCTGTTGCCGGGCTACCTGCCGATGCCCCACGCCCACCGGCACGAGGGGCTCGACGACTACCTCGCCAAGGCCGGGGCCGAGACCGGCTTCTGGGGCAGGAAACGCTGTTACATGGTGAGCCTGCTCAAGGCGTGGTGGGGCGACGCCGCCACCGAGGAGAACGACTTCCGCTTCGACAACCTGCCCCGCGTCACCGGCGACCACGACCATTTCACCACCGTGATGGGACAGATCGACGGCACCGTCAAGGGCTACTTCGTGGTGGGGGAGAACCCGGCGGTCGGCTCCTCGGGCGGCCGGGCACAGCGCCTGGGCCTGGCCAACCTCGACTGGCTGGTGGTGCGCGACCTGACGCTGGTGGAGACGGCCACCTTCTGGAAGGACGGCCCCGAGCTGGAGACCGGGGAGACGCGCACCGAGGACATCGCCACCGAGGTGTTCTTCCTGCCCGCCGCGAGCCACGTGGAGAAGGACGGCACCTTCACCAACACCCAGCGGCTGCTGCAGTGGCGGGAGAAGGCGGTCGAACCGCGGGGCGACTGCCGCAGCGACCTGTCGTTCTACTACCACCTCGGCAAGCGGATCAGACAGCGGATGACCGACGACGAGATCGACCGGCCGGTACGCGAGCTGACCTGGGACTACCCGGAGGAGGGTGAGCACGCGGAACCGTCGGCGCGGGCGGTGCTGCGTGAGATCAACGGCACCGGCCCCGACGGGCGGGCACTGTCGGCCTACACCGAGCTCAAGTCCGACGGTTCCACCCGGTGCGGGTGCTGGATCTACTGCGGGGTGCACGCCGACGAGGTGAACCAGGCGGCCCGTCGCAGGCCGGCCGGCGAGCAGAACAGGGTCGCGCCGGAATGGGGCTGGGCCTGGCCCGCCAACCGGCGCATCCTCTACAACCGGGCCTCCGCCGACCCCGAGGGCCGCCCGTGGAGCGAGCGCAAGGCGTACGTGTGGTGGGACGAGGAGAAGGGGGAGTGGACCGGGCTCGACGTGCCGGACTTCGAGAGGCACAAGCCGCCCGGGTACGTGCCGCCCGAGGGGGCTCTGGCCGAGGACGCGCTGGCCGGGACCGACCCGTTCATCATGCAGCCCGACGGCAAGGGCTGGCTGTTCGCCCCGGCGGGACTGGCGGACGGGCCGCTGCCGGCTCACTACGAGCCGCACGAGTCGCCGGTGCGCAACACGCTGTACGGGCAGCGGGCGAACCCGGCGCGCCGGACCTATCCGCGCCCGGAGAGCCCCTACAACCCGCCGGGGTCGCCGCGCTTCCCGTACGTGCTCACGACCTACCGGCTCACCGAGCACCACACCGCCGGAGGGATGAGCAGGCCGCTGGCCTACCTCGCCGAACTGCAGCCGGAACTGTTCTGCGAGGTGTCGACGGAGCTCGCCGCGGAACTCGGGCTCGTCAACGGGGGCTGGGCGACGATCGTGACGTCCCGCACCGCGATCGAGGCCCGTGTCCTGGTGACCTCGCGCGTGCGCCCGCTGCGCCTGCGGGACGCGACGATCCACCAGATCGGCCTGCCCTACCACTGGGGCTGGGGCGGCGGCGGCCTGGTCACCGGCGACGTGGTGAACGACCTGATGCCGCTCGTGCTCGACCCGAACGTCTACATCCAGGAGGGCAAGGCCATGACCTGCGACCTGCGGCCGGGCAGGCGCCCCACGGGCAGGGCACTGCTCGACCTGATCGAGGAGTACCGCGATGGCTGAGCGGATGGGGTTCTTCACCGACACGAGCATCTGCATCGGGTGCAAGGCGTGCGAGGTCGCCTGCAAGGAGTGGAACGACGTGCCCGACGACGGGTTCGTCTTCCGTGCCACCTCGTACGACAACACGGGCGGCCTCGGTGCCGACACCTGGCGCCACGTGGCCTTCATCGAGCAGCCGGGCGGGAACGGCAGGGAGGGCATCGAGGGATGGCTGATGTCGTCGGACGTGTGCAAGCACTGCACGCGCGCCGCCTGCCTGGACGTCTGCCCGACAGGGGCGCTGTTCCGCACCGAGTTCGGCACGGTGGTGGTGCAGGCCGACGTCTGCAACGGCTGCGGCTACTGCGTGCCGGCCTGCCCGTACGGAGTGATCGACCGCAGGGAGCGCGACGGCCGGGCGTTCAAGTGCACCATGTGCCACGACCGCCAGCTCGGCGGGCTGGAACCGGCCTGCGCCAAGGCCTGTCCCACCGACTCCATCCAGTTCGGGCCGCTGGAGGAGCTGCGGGCCCGCGCCGAGGAGCGGGTGGAGTCGCTGCACGGCGAGGGCAGGTCGCGGGCCCGCCTGTACGGGGCTGATCCCGACGACGGCGTGGGCGGGGACGGGGCCTTCTTCCTGCTGCTCGACGAGCCCGAGGTGTACGGCCTGCCACCCGACCCGGTGGTCACGACCAGGGACCTGCCCGCCATGTGGCGCTGGGCGGCCGGGGCGGCGCTCTCCATGGTCGCAGTGGTGGCGGTGTCCTTTTCCGGGCGGAGGTGGTCGCGGTGAGGCGCGGCGAGGAGACGATGGTGCCGGGGGCGGAGTTCCGCTCCTACTACGGGCAGCCGATCATCAAGGCCCCGATCTGGCACGAGCCCCACATGCCGCTCTACCTCTATCTGGGCGGGACCTCCGGTGCCGCGTCGGTGATCTCCGCCGTGGCGACGCTCACCGGGCGTGACCGGCTCGCGCTCACCGCCAGGGTCACCGCGGCCGCCGGTGCCGTGGCCGGTGCCGGTTTCCTCGTCGCCGAGCTCGGCAGGCCGGAACGGTTCCTCAACATGCTGCGCGTGTTCAAGCCCACCTCGCCGATGAGCGTCGGCTCCTGGCTCCTGGCCGCGCACAGCGCCCTGACGGCCGTCTCGGCCGCCTCCGCGCTCGTCACCGCCCGCTCCGTCAGGGAGATCCCCGCCCGGTCCATCCCGTGGTTTCCCGCCTGGCCGGCCCTGCGGGTTCCTGCGAGACCTGTCCCGGGGCGGGTTCCCCTCAGGTTCGTCCTGCGGATCCCGGCGCTCCCGGTGAAGATCACCCGTGCCCTGCCCGCGGTCGGTGACGCGGCCGCCTGGGCGGCCGTGGTGACCGGGCCGCTGATGTCGACGTACACCGCCGTGCTCGTCGCCGACACCGCCGTGCCCGCCTGGCACGAGGCCCACCGCGAGCTGCCGTTCCTGTTCGCGGGGAGCGCGCTGGCCGGTGCGGGCGCCGTGGGCATGCTGGCCACCTCGCGCCGCGAGGCGGGCCCGGCCCGCGTCACCGCGATGCTGGGGGCCGCCGTCGAGACGGTCGCGGGCGCGGTGATGGAGCACCGGCTCGGCCTGGTCGGCGAGCCCTACCGGCTGGGCAGGCCGGGCCGCCTGATGCGGACGGCCCGAGCCCTCACGGTGGGCGGCGCCCTGCTCGCCACGGTCGCCGGGCGCGGCCGTGCCCTCGGCGCGCTGTCCGGCCTCGCCCTCACCGCGGGCGCCCTCTGCACCCGCTTCGGCGTCCTGGCCGTGGGCAAGGCCTCGGCCGCCGACCCGAAGTACACGGTGGTGCCCCAGCGGGAGCGCCTGAGGAGACGGGCGGACGAGAACTCCTGACCGATGGCGTCTTTTACCGGTCTTCCCGTTCGTCGTTATCGGGGGAGCGGCACCATGAGAGGTCACGAGAAGGAGGAGATGTGAAGTACATGCTGTTGATCTGCGGCGACGAGTCCGCGGAGGCCCACGCCCAGGACGGCTGCGGCGGATGGTCGGAGGAGATGGAACGCCGCGGGGTGCTGCGGGGCGGCGCGGGGCTGCGGCCACCGGCCGACGCCACGACCGTCCGGGTGCGCGACGACGCGGTCCTGCTCTCCGACGGCCCGTTCGCCGAGACCAGGGAGCAGATGGGCGGATTCTGCCTGATCGAGTGCGCCGATCTCGACGAGGCCATCGAGATCGCCTCGAAGCACCCGGCCTCCGGCTACGGCTCGATCGAGATCCGGCCGCTCCTGCCGTCGTGACCGGGGCCGGCGTGACGACGGAGGTCGAGGCCGCGGTCGCCCAGGCGTTCCGCGACGAGTGGGGGCAGGTCCTGGCGACCCTGATCCGGATCACCGGCGACTGGGACCTCGCGGAGGAGTGCGCCCAGGACGCCTTCGCGCTCGCCCTGCGGCGCTGGGCCGGGGACGGGGTCCCGCGCAGGCCGGGCGCCTGGCTCACCACGGTCGCGCGCAACCGTGCCGTCGACCGGCTGCGCCGCGAGGCGGTCGGCGCCGCCAAACTGCGAGAGGTGGCCGTCATGTCGTACGAACCCGAGCCGGAACCCGCGTGGGAGGACGACGGCGTGCCGGACGACCGGCTACGGCTGATCTTCACCTGCTGCCACCCGGCGCTGGCCATGGAGGCCAGGGTCGCGCTCACCCTGCGTACCCTGGCGGGGCTGACCACCGCGGAGATCGCGAGGGCGTTCCTGGTCGGCGAGCAGACGATGTCCAAGCGTCTGCTCCGGGCCAAGCTGAAGATCCGGAACGCCGGTATCCCGTACCGGGTGCCGCCCGCGCACCTGCTGCCGGAGCGCGTGCCCGCCGTGCTGGGTGTGCTGTACCTGCTGTTCGGCGAGGGATACTCGGCCACGGCGGGTGCCGACCTGCTGCGGCCCGACCTCAGCGCCGAGGCGATCCGGCTCGCCCGCGTCCTGACGCGGTTGATGCCCGACGAACCCGAGGCGGCGGGGCTGCTGGCGCTGATGCTGCTGCACGACGCCCGCGGCGCCACCCGGCTCGACGCGGCCGGTGACCTGGTGACCCTGGAGGAGCAGGACCGCGGCCTGTGGGACACCGCCGCGATCGCCGAGGGCGAGGCGCTGCTCGACCGCGCCCTGCGGCGCGGCAGACCGGGCCCGTACCAGGTGCAGGCCGCCATCGCCGCCTGCCATGCCACCGCGACCGACGCGGCCGGCACCGACTGGGCCCAGATCGCCGCGCTGTACGGGCAGCTCGCGCGGTTCACGCCGTCCGCGGTGGTGGAGCTGAACCGGGCGGTGGCGGTGGGGATGGCCGCGGGACCGGCCGCGGGACTGGAGTTGGTGGAGGCGTTGAGGGAGTCGGGGGCGCTGGCCGGATATCACCTGCTGCCCGCGACCCGGGCCGACCTGCTCCGCCGCCTGGGGCGCGCCGCCGAGGCCGAGACCGCCTACCGCGAGGCGCTTGAGCTGGCGGTGACCGACGCCGAACGTCGCTACCTCGGCCGCCGACTCGCCGAGGTGGCCGGTTCGTAGCGTTGGGAGTGTCCGTCGGAGCCGGGCTCGTTCGTCGGTAGCGCGAACACCTTTCCGGGAACCTGGAAAAGAGGACACCGATGGATATATCACTAGGCGTGGCGATGTCGCGCGACGACACCTGGGGCACGCGATCGGGGGAGCGGCGATGAGGAAGGCCACCGAAAGCGAGGTCAGGAAGGCGATCGCCGCCGAACGCCGCGACCTGGCCGACGTGCTCACCGGCCTGCCGGAGCGAAGGTGGGACGAGCCGACCCTGTGCGCCGGTTGGCGGGTACGGGAGGTCGTGGCCCACATGACGATGCCGTTTTACTACTCGACCGCACGCTTCATGATCGGGATGCTCAGGGCACGGGGAAACTTCAACAGGATGGCCGACCGGAGCGCCCGGCGTGAGGCGGCCTCCCTGTCGTCCGGCGAGCTGGCCACGCTGCTCAGGGAGAACGCGGACTACGCGTGGAAGCCGCCGGGCGGTGGATTCGAGGGCGCGCTGACCCACGAGGTGATCCACGGCCTGGACTTCACCGTTCCCCTGGGGCTTGACCGGCTCGTCCCCGAGGATCGACTGCGCATCGTCCTGCAGGGCTTCGAGGCGTCGAAGAGCCTCAGGTTCTTCGGTGTCGACATCCGGGGAATCGAACTACGCGCCGACGACCTCGACTGGTCCATCGGGGACGGCACGCCGATGTACGGGGCCGCGCAGGATCTCATCCTGGTGTTGTGCGGCCGGAAGCTGCCGGAGGGGCGGCTGCGCGGCGAGCCGAGCCACCGGTTCGTCGCATAGAGGTCATCCGGGTCGGGGCAGGTCAGCGCAGTCTCACGGTCGGCCCCTCCCGGGGGACGAGCTCACCGATGACCGGTGCACCGGGGATCTCCCCCGCCACGAGCAGGCCGCCTGAGGTCTGGGCGTCGGCGAGCAGCAGCAACTCCTCCTCGTCGAAGCGGCCAGGATCCAGGTGCGGCGCCACCCACGCCAGGTTGCGCCGGGTGCCGCCGCTGACGTAGCCGTCCCGTACGGCTTCGCGGGCCCCGCTCAGGTACGGCACGGCCGCCACGTCGACCACCGCCGTGACGCCGCTCGCCCTGGCCAGCTTGTAGAGGTGGCCGAGCAGGCCGAACCCGGTCACGTCCGTGGCGCACCCGGCGCCCGCGGTCAGCGCCGCCCGGGAGGCGTCCCTGTTCAGGGTGGTCATCGCGGCCACCGCCTGCGGGAAGACCTCGCCGGTCGCCTTGTGCCGGGTGTTGAGCACGCCGACGCCGAGCGGCTTGGTCAGGGAGATCGGCAGGCCCGCCCGGCCGCCGTCGATGCGCAGCAGCCGCTCAGGATCGGCGAGCCCGGTGACGGCCATCCCGTACTTCGGCTCGGGATCGTCGACACTGTGGCCGCCCGCCACATGGCAGCCTGCCGCCCGCGCCACCTCCAGGCCGCCGCGCAGCACCTCCCCGGCGAGTTCCATCGGCAGCGTGTCCCGGGGCCAGCCGAGCAGGTTCACCGCCACCAGCGGCTCCCCGCCCACCGCGTACACGTCCGACAGGGCGTTGGCGGCCGCGATCCGCCCCCAGTCGTAGGGGTCGTCCACCACGGGGGTGAAGAAGTCCGCGGTGGCCACGATCGCCCGGCCGCCCTCGACGCGGACCACGGCGGCGTCGTCGCCGTCGTCCAACCCGATGATCAGCTCACCGTTGAGATCCTGGCGCGGTCCGTCCGCCTCCCGCAGCAGTCCCGCGACGACGGCCTCCAGCTCACCGGGCGGGATCTTGCAGGCGCAGCCACCCCCGTGCGCGTACCGGGTGAGCCGCACCGAGTCCCGCCCGGGAGGAGAGGCGCCCCGCTCCACAGTGCTCTCCGCCATGCCGCGTCTCCCCTGGTAGATCGGCACGCCGCCGTCCGGCACGCCGTCCCGGTGCACATACCCGCTCGCGGGTATGTTCTCCCCCGGAGGTGTATGGGCGCCTGGTGGCCCCCGCGGTCTTCAAAATCGTTGAGGCCGAGGTCCTCGGCCTGGCGGGTTCGATTCCCGTCCGCCTCCGCCATTCAGCGTGCAGGCCTGACGTCTCCTCCGGCATGTCAGGAAGGGCCGCGGGGGGGGCGGGGGGGGGCCCCCCCCCCCCCCCGGGCGCGGGGGGGGGGGGGTAGGGGGGGGGGATACCCCCAAAGCGCACGCGCAGATGTTGGATGGGGCGGCCCCCCCCAGCGCCCACGCCCC
>NZ_JBITIZ010000022.1:0-119821 GCF_044459525.1 Streptosporangium sp. NPDC050284 | reverse complement strand
CGGGGGGGGGGGGGGGCGGCGCGGGGGGGGCCCCCCCCCCGCCCCCCCCGGCCCCCCCCCCCCGCCCCGCCCCCCCCCCCCCCCCCCCCCCCCCCCGGGGGGGGGGGGGGGCCCCCCCCCCCCCCCCCACCCCCGCGAGGGCGGTCAGATGGCCGCGAAGACCTCGTGGTGGGTGACCGTGAGCTCTCGCTCGACCAGGAAGCGGTCGTCCTCTTCATAGAAGACGGCGCGCGACGGATCCTCCCCCGCGAAGGCGGTGATCGCCTCCCATGACTCCCAGAGCGAGGTCAGCAGGAACTCGGACCGCTCCCCCACGTCCCGGCGGGTGAAACACACCCCCCGGTTGCCCTTGGTCGAGGTGTAGCCGACGTATCCCGTGGCCAGCAGGTATCTCTCATAGGCGGCGGCGTCCTCGGCGCGGGTCCAGCCTCTCCACATTCTCATGATCATGGTTTCTCCTCCGGTACGGCGTGCGCCTGCCGGCCTCCTTGAACGCGAGATAGGCCAGGTACCACATGCACGCCCCCTCTTAAAACACCATCTATCACGTTATGCAGGTGTTGAAAGTAACACAACCCCCTAATGCCGTACAGTGGTTGCGAAGAGGGAAGAGGTGACACGCCATGGACAACCCCTCCGACCTGGTGATCGACTTCGTGAACACGTACGACGTCGAGGAGCGGACCGACTCGATCCCCTCTCCCGCCGCGCTCACCGCCTGGCTGGGCGGGCGAGACCTGATCGGCCCCGGGGACACCGCCGACGAGCGGGATCTGGCGACGGCCGTCGATCTTCGCGAGGCACTCCGCGAGGCACTCCGCCACAACCACGACCGCCCCGGCAAGACCGGCGACGGTCACGAGGCCGGGCTGTCGATGCCCTTCGCCACCCTCCCGCTGCGCGTCGCCCTCACCGCCGAGGGGCCGGTGCTCGAACCGGTCGCGACGGGGGTGCCCGGAGGGTTGGCCGGGATCGTCGCCGCCGTGATGGACGCCCGTTCCGGCGGGATGTGGCCGCGCCTGAAGGTCTGCACCGAGAGCACCTGCCAGTGGGCGTTCGTCGACTCCTCCAAGAACCGCTCACGCTCGTGGTGTTCCATGAAGGTCTGCGGCAACCGTACGAAGACAAGGGCATATCGGGCCCGACGGCAGATGGAGCCGGGTTCACGTCATCTCTGAGTCGGATTCCCCGATACGGTGTAAGAGCCTGTCTCACGGATCCACCCGCCTGATGCCCGCTCGCGTGGCACGAGATCCATGAGACAGCGCGTTTCGAGGCGACGGCAGACGGCAGAGAAGGAGCGGGCCGAGATGGCAGACGTAGGCGTGCGGGCGGCTCGGCACGATGATGTCGCCGCGGTGACGGGCACCCAGATCCGCGCGTGGAGATACGGCTACCGGGACTTCCTTCCCGAAGGACCGCTGGAGCAGATGACCGGCCCCGCGGCCGAGAACATGTGGCGGCAGCAGTGGGACGACGCGATCACCTCGCCGCCCAGCCGCCGGCACCGCGTGCTGGTGGCCGTGGAGCAGGTCGTCCTCGACACCGACGCCTTCCCGGCGCTCGGCCCTGGCGGCATCGAGGCCATGGCCGCGCTGCAGGGCGCGGAGAAGATCGCCGGTCTGGCGTCACACGCCCCGGCGGAGGATCCCGACCTCGACCCGACCACCGCCGGAGAGATGCTCACCTTCCTGATCGACCCCGACCACGTCCGGCGCGGCCACGGCAGCAGGCTGCTGAACGCCACGGTCGACTACCTCCGTGACGACGGCTACCACACCATTGTGACCTGGGTCTTCGCCGAGAACTACGCGGTGCGGGGCTTCCTGGAGTCCGCCGGGTGGGGCGCCGACGGGGCCGAGCGGGTCATCGACATGGGCCGTACGGTGCGGATGATCCGCCTGGCGACCGACATCAGCTAGAGCCGGAGAGGAACGCCGCAACGCCATGGCCACCCCGAGCCAGTGGATCGCCGGAGCACGCCCGCGCACCCTCCCCGCCGCCGTCGTCCCCGTCGCGATCGGCACCGGAGTCGCGATCGGATACGGCGGAGGGGTGTGGTGGCGGGCACTGCTGGCCCTGTTCGTGGCCCTCGCCCTTCAGGTGGGCGTCAACTACGCCAACGACTACAGCGACGGGGTGCGCGGCACCGACTCCGACCGGGTCGGTCCGATGCGCCTGGTCGGCTCGGGCGCCGCGCCCCCTCGTCAGGTCCTCCTCGCGGCCCTCGCCTGCTTCCTCGCCGCCGCGGTGGCCGGACTGGTGCTCGTCGCGGTCACCGGGGCCTGGTGGCTGCTGCTGGTCGGCGCGGCGGCGATCGCCGCGGCCTGGTTCTACACCGGCGGCTCCAGCCCGTACGGCTACCGGGCGCTGGGCGAGGTCTCGGTCTTCGTGTTCTTCGGCCTGGTGGCGGTGACGGGCACCACCTACGTCCAGCTCGAACACCTGCCCTGGCTCGCGGTGGCGGCCGCTGTCCCGGCCGGCCTGCTGGCCTGTGCGATGCTCGTGGTCAACAACCTGCGCGACATCGTGACCGACGGCCCCGCGGGCAAGCGCACCATGGCCGTGGTGCTCGGTGACACCCGCACCCGCGTCCTCTACACCCTCTGCCTCGTCCTGCCCCTGGTCATCGCGCTCGCGCTCGCGCCGTGGCGGCCCTTCGCGGCCCTGGCACTGCTCGCCGCCCCGCTCGCCATCGCCCCGGTCAAGGCGGTCCGGGCGGGCGCCACAGGCCCGGCGCTCATCGCGACGCTCCAGCAGACGGGCCGCTTCCAGCTCGTGTACGGCCTGCTGCTCACCGTCGGCCTCGCCCTCTGACCTTCAAAGCTCCCCGGCCTCACCCGACCGGGACCCTTCACAGGATCCGGCGCATCACGACGCGGGGGACGATCTCGATACCCAGTTCCCGCTCGTGGCGCACCAACTCGGCCATCTCCGGCCCCCACTCGGCCGGGTCGAGCACGACGAAGCCGCGCCGGGCGTACCAGGGTGCGTTCCAGGACACGTCGCGGTAGGTCGTCAGCGTCACGGCGGCGAAGCCGGTCGAGGCCGCGTGCTCGCAGACGGCCTCCAGCAGGCGCCCACCGGCCCCTCTTCGCCCATGGTCGGGATGGACGGCCAGCTGGTCGAGGTGGAGTTGCCCGTCGACCAGGCCGACCATGGCGAACCCGATCGGCGGGTCACCCGCGACGAGCACCCGGCCGGGGTCCTCGGTCTCCTCGATCATCGTGGTCCCCGGCGGGAAGGTGATCCCGACCTCGGCGAACAGCCCGTCGGCCGCCAGCTCCACCGCCGCCAGTCCGGCCAACTCCTCCGACCGCGCCCAGCGAACCTCGGTCGAAGTCGAAGATCGAGTGCTTGTCATAGAACTGGAGGGTACAGCGGCATCACTCGCAGATCATCAGGGTTAACCGGTGCGAGGTGATGCCCCAGCGGCTGTCGAGCCTGCCCGTCTCCTTGCGGAACTCCGTGCCGCGACAGAGCGGGCAGGCAGCTCAGGGTGCGTCATACTCGCACGACGAGCGGCGCCAGGCCCTGGGTTCCAGGGCCTGCGGAGCTGGTGCTCAGAGGTCGAGAAGAGGCTCCAGGCCGACGGTCAGGCCGGGCAGCTCACGGACCCGGCGCACTCCCAGGAGCACGCCCGGCGTGAACGACGAGCGGTTCATGGTGTCGTGGCGGATGGTGAGGATCTCGCCGTCGCCGCCCAGGATCACCTCCTGGTGGGCGATGAGCCCGGCCAGCCGCACCGCGTGCACCCGGACCCCGTCGACGTCGGCACCGCGGGCCCCGTCGAGCTCCGTGCTGGTGGCGTCGGGCATCGGCGCGGAGCCCGCCTTGCGCCGGGCATCGGCGATCAGCTCGGCCGTGCGGCGGGCGGTGCCCGAGGGCGCGTCGGCCTTGTTGGGGTGGTGCAGCTCGACGATCTCGGCCGACTCGAAGTAGCGGGCGGCCTGCTGGGCGAAGTGCATCATGAGCACGGCCGCGATGCCGAAGTTGGGGGCGATCAGCGCGTTGACGCCGGGGTTGGCGTCCAGCCAGCCCTTGACGGTCGCCAGCCGCCCGGCGTCGAAGCCGGTGGTGCCGACCACCGGGTGGATGCCGTGGGAGACGCACCATTCGAGGTTGCCCATCACGACGTCGGGGTGGGTGAAGTCGACCACCACCTCGGCGCCTTCCAGCGCCTCGATCGGGTCGCCCTGGTCGACGGCCGCGACCAGCTCCAGATCGTCCGCCGCCTCGACGGCCCTGCACACTTCGACACCGACGCGCCCTCGGGCGCCGAGAACTCCAACCCTGATCACGGCCCCAAGGCTATACCGTGTGGGCCCGCCGGGCTGTCGCGGACCACCGGGTCCGGCCCTCCAGGAGCGCCCCCGGAGACATGGGCGGCCCCGGCGCGGGAGGCGCCGGGGCCGCTGACAGACGGGGTCCTCAGCCGGTGACGACCGCGCTGAAGTCCCTGTCCTCCTCGTAGGGGCCGATGACCGCGAGGGACATCGGGCGGGTGAGGACGTCCGAGGCGACCTCGGCGATCTGCTCCGGGGTCACCGCGTCGATCCTGACGAGCAGGTCGTCGACGGAGAGCAGCTCGTCGAAGACCAGCTCGCCCTTGCCGATCCTGGACATCCGGGAGCCGGTGTCCTCCAGGCCGAGCACGAGACCGCCGCGCATCTGGCCCTTGCCGCGGACGATCTCCTCCTCGGTGATGCCGTCGGTGACCACGCGGAGCACCTCCTCGCGGCAGATCTTCAGCACGTCGTCGATCTTCGACGGCAGGCAGCCGACGTAGATGCCGAACTGGCCGGTGTCGGCGAGGGCGGAGGTGTAGGAGTACGCCGAGTAGGCCAGGCCCCTCTTCTCCCTGATCTCCTGGAACAGCCGCGAGGACATGCCGCCACCGAGCGCCGCGTTGAGCACCCCGAGCGCGAAGCGGCGCTCGTCGGTGCGGGTCAGCGCGGTCGTGCCGAGGACCAGGTTCGCCTGCTCGGTCGGCCGGTGGACCACCCGCGTGCCGGAGCGCAACTCCACGCCGGGCCCCGACACGCGCGGGGGCACCGGCGAGGCGTCCCCGCCCAGGGCCCCGGCCCGCTCGTAGGCGGCGGCGACGAGAGCCACGACCCGCTCGTGGTCGACGTTGCCCGCCACCGACACCACGGTGTGGGTCGGCAGGTAGAAACGCCGGTAGTACTCGGCGATCCGGTCGCGGGTGACCGCGGTGATCGAGTCGACCGTGCCGAGGATCGGCCTGCCGACCGGCGTGTCACCGTACAGCTCCGCGGAGAACTGCTCGTGCACCACGTCGGAGGGGTCGTCGTCGTGCATGGCGATCTCCTCCAGGATCACGCCACGCTCGGCCTCGACGTCCTCCTCGGTGATGAGCGAGGAGGTCACCACGTCGGCGAGCACGTCGATCGCCACCTGCAGGTCCTCGTCGAGGACCCGCGCGTAGTAGCAGGTGTACTCCTTGGCGGTGAAGGCGTTGATCTCACCGCCGATGCCCTCGATGGCCGCGGAGATCTCCAGGGCGTCCCGTGTCGGCGTGCCCTTGAACAGCAGGTGCTCAAGGAAGTGGGAGGAGCCCATGTGCTGGGGGGACTCGTCTCTCGATCCGATGCCGACCCACATGCCGACCGCGACGGAACGCACGGTCGGCATGGACTCGGTCACCACCCGGAGCCCACCGGGAAGGACGGTGCGCTTCACGACCCCGGCGCCGTCCTTGCCGGGGTGCAGAGTGGTGGTGATCACGAGTTGCGGTCTTCCCCTCCGCCGCCACCGCGGTTGCCACCGCCGCTGTTGCTGCTGCGGGTGCGGGTGCGGCGGGGCCGCTCCTCGCGGGGCCGCTCGTCGGCGGCGGACGCCTCGGCCGCCGGGGCAGCCGAGGTCGCCGAGGACTCGGTGTCGCCGGACTCGGCCTTGGCCGCGGCCTCCTTCTCGATGACCTCGACGGGCACCAGGGAGAGCTTGCCGCGGGAGTCGATCTCGGCGATCTCCACCTGGACCTTCTCGCCGACGTTCATGACGTCCTCGACGTTCTCGATGCGCTTGCCGCCGTGCAGCTTGCGGATCTGGGAGACGTGCAGGAGGCCGTCCTTGCCCGGCATGAGGGAGATGAAGGCGCCGAAGGCGGCGATCTTGACGACCGTGCCCAGGTAGCGCTCGCCGACCTCCGGCATGTGCGGGTTCGCGATGGCGTTGATCGCCGACCTGGCCGCCTCGGCGGACGGGCCGTCGGTGGCGCCGATGTAGATGGTTCCGTCGTCTTCCAGGGTGATCTCGGCGCCGGTGTCGTCCTGGATCTGATTGATCATCTTGCCCTTCGGGCCGATGACCTCTCCGATCTTGTCCACCGGGATCTTGATCGTGATGATGCGCGGGGCCGTCGCGTTCATCTCCGCCGGGGAGTCGATGGCCTCCTGCATCACGTCGATGATCGCCAGACGGGCGCCCTTGGCCTGCCTCAGCGCGGCCGACAGCACGGAGGCCGGGATGCCGTCCAGCTTCGTGTCGAGCTGGAGCGCGGTGATGACGTCCTTGGTGCCGGCGACCTTGAAGTCCATGTCGCCCATCGCGTCCTCGGCGCCGAGGATGTCGGTCAGCGTGACGTACTGGTCACCCTCGTTGATGAGGCCCATCGCGATGCCCGCGACGATGCCCTTGAGCGGGACACCCGCGTCGAGCAGCGCCATCGTCGAGGCGCAGACCGACCCCATCGAGGTCGAACCGTTGGAGCTCAGCGCCTCGGAGACCTGGCGGATCGCGTAGGGGAACTCCTCGCGCGCCGGCAGCACCGGCAGCAGCGCCCGCTCGGCGAGCGCGCCGTGACCGATCTCGCGCCGCTTGGGCGAGCCCACCCGGCCGGTCTCACCGGTGGAGTAGGGGGGGAAGTTGTAGTTGTGCATGTAGCGCTTGGTGCGCTCGGGGTTGAGCGTGTCGATCATCTGCTCCATACGGAGCATGTTGAGCGTGGTGATGCCCAGGATCTGGGTCTCACCGCGCTCGAACAGGGCCGAGCCGTGCACCCGGGGCACGACGTGGACCTCGGCACCGAGCTGCCTGATGTCCTTGACGCCCCGGCCGTCGATGCGGACGCCCTCGGCGATGACCCGCTCGCGCATGAGCTTCTTGGTCAGCGACCGGAACGCGGCGCCGAGCTCCTTCTCGCGGCCCTCGAAGTCGGGGCCGACCTTCTCCAGTACCAGGGCCTTGACCCTGTCGAGCTCGATCTCGCGCTCCTGCTTGCCGGCGATGGTGAGCGCGGCGGCGAGCTCGCTGCGCACCGCGCCGGTCACGGCCTCCAGGACGTCGTCCTGGTAGTCGAGGAACAGCGGGTATTCGGCGGTCTCCTTGGCGGCGACCTTCGCGACCTTGGCCTGCGCCTCGCACAGCACCTTGATGAACGGCTTGGCGGCCTCAAGGCCCTGGGCCACGGTCTCCTCGGTCGGAGCCACCGCACCCTCGGCGACGAGCTTGAGCGTGTCGCGGGTGGACTCGGCCTCGACCATCATGATCGCGACGTCGCCGTCGTCCAGGACCCGGCCCGCGACCACCATGTCGAAGGTGGCACTGGCCAGCTCGGTGTTGGTCGGGAAGGCGACCCACTGGCCCTCGATCAGCGCGACGCGGACGCCGCCGATCGGACCGGAGAACGGCAGCCCGGCGAGCTGGGTGGACAGGGACGCGGCGTTGATAGCCACGACGTCGTACAGGTGCTCGGGGTGGAGCGCCATGATGGTGGCGACCACCTGGATCTCGTTGCGCAGGCCCTTGACGAACGAGGGGCGCAACGGCCGGTCGATCAGACGGCAGGTGAGGATGGCGTCCTCGGAGGGACGGCCCTCACGCCGGAAGAACGAGCCGGGAATGCGGCCCGCGGCGTACATTCGCTCCTCGACGTCCACCGTGAGGGGGAAGAAGTCGAGGTTCTCCTTGGGATTCTTGGACGCGGTGGTCGCTGAGAGGACCATCGTGTCGTCGTCGAGATAGACGACGGCGGAACCCGCCGCCTGGCGCGCGAGCCGCCCGGTCTCGAACCGGATGGTACGTGTGCCGAATGAGCCGTTGTCGATGACGGCTTCGCTGCTGTGGACACCCTCCACGGGGGACCTCCTTGTGGATCGGTCGCCCGCGTCCGGCCAGACGCACGTGTCGCGCCTGGTTCGTCGTGTTTTGCCGGCTCCCCGTAGGTGCAGCGCCGGTCTTCGATCGAAGCGCCCGGTTCCGTATGGCTTTGTGCCATGATGACCGGGGGCCACTACCGAGGACCGGCCCTCCGACGCCGTGGGGCGCGCTTGCTTGCGGACGCGGGGCACTGTCTCGGCTATTCAGTTTGCTCACCGGGGCGGCGTCTTCGTGGCGCGACGCGCCGACATCGTCCCCCATGAGAGATGAGGGAGCGGCGCGAACGCCACTCCCCCACAACACTATCGGCGCAGGCCGAGCCGCTCGATGAGCGAGCGGTAGCGCGCGATGTCCTTGCTCTGCAGGTACTTCAGCAGCCGACGGCGGCGGCCGACGAGCAGCAGCAGGCCACGGCGGCTGTGGTGGTCGTGCTTGTGCACCTTCAGGTGCTCGGTGAGCTCGCTGATGCGCTTGCTCAGCAGCGCGATCTGCACCTCGGGGGAACCGGTGTCGGTCTCACCCTTGGCGTAGTCACCGATGATCTTCTTCTTTGCTGCGGTGTCGAGAGACACTTTTCTCCTTGAACCTCTGCGGGCACGCGCAATTCCGGCTCCCCGAACGACCGTGCGTGCCTACAGTCGCCGTGGCGAGATCAGCACCGGGATCATACGACACCGGTTACAGAGCTGACATGCCAGGCTACCACCGGCTTCGCGACCCCCGCACATCCTGTGAGAGTGCGGCGAGCCTCACCCGAAACCCCTACAGGACCGGCATTTCGGGCCCCGAGGTCCACGTGACGTGAGGGCCGTGTGACACGAGGGCCAGGCGGGACCGGGCATAAGATCGGGCATGGGATCGGAATTCCGGGATCCGGGGTCGGCGTGGCATGAGGGCCGGACGGGACCAGCGCGGAAACCCCGTGGGGACCTGCGGGGAAAGTCAGCTCGTCAAGCGCCGGACCTCGTCCACGTCGGCGTGGATCTGCGCGACGAGAGCCTCGATCGAGTCGAACCTGGTGTTGCCGCGCAGCCTCGGCCCGAAGTCGACGGCCACGTGCGCGCCGTAGAGATCGAGGTCGTCGCGGTCGAGGGCGTACGCCTCGACGGTGCGGGGCACTCCCTCGAAGGTCGGGTTGGTGCCCACGGAGATCGCCGCGGGCCAGCGCTCGCCACCGTACACCGCGGGCAGGTTGCCGGTCTCGACCCCCTGCAGCCAGCCGGCGTAGACGCCGTCCGCGGGGATGGCGGTGAACTCCGGTGACTCCAGGTTCGCCGTCGGGAAACCCAGCTGCCGGCCGCGCTGGTAACCGCGGACGACCACGCCCTCGACCCGGTGCGGGCGGCCGAGCGTCTGCCTGACCGCCTCCATGTCGCCGGAGGCGATCTGCTCGCGGATCAGGGTGGAGGAGATCGTCTCCCCGTCACTGACCAGCGGGACCGCCTCGGCCACGAAGTCGTACTTCTCCCCCAGGGTGCGCAGCGTCTCCACGTCGCCGGAGGCCTTGTGGCCGAAGCGGAAGTTCTCCCCCACCACGACCCCGGCGGCGTGCAGCCGGTCGACGAGGACGGTCTGCACGAACTCGTCCGGGCTCATCTGGGAGAACTCCAGCGTGAACGGCAGGACGCACACCGCGTCGACGCCCAGACCAGCGAGGAGCTCGGTGCGGTGCCTCGCCGTCGTCAGTCTCGGAGGGTGCGTGCCCGGCCGCACGACCTCCTCAGGATGCGGGTCGAAGGTCACCACCACCGAGGGCACCCCGAGACGAGCGGCCATCGCGACGGCACGGGCCACCATCTGCTGGTGCCCGCGGTGAACGCCGTCGAAGACGCCGATCGTGACGACGGACCTGCCCCAGTCTTCGGGCACGTCGTCCAATCCGTGCCAGCCTCGCACCGTAGCCTCTTCCCTCGTAGCGGATGAACCCCTAAAGCCTGCCATGCTCTGAGTCCTTCCCCCCAATCGGGGAGCCCCTTGCCCGTGGCGCGCCCCTCGCCGCGAAAGGCCCGGGACAACGCCCGAAACAACGACGGACAGCCGTCAGGGGACGAAGACGGCCAGGGACCTGGCGACCTGGCCGCGCTCCTCCACCAGCGCCACCAGGGTGCCGTCGGGGGCGAACACCCCGATCGGCCCGCTCCCCGCGCCCAGTGCGGGCAGCCGCCCGCCGTGCGCGACGGTGGCCGCCTCCTCGGCGGTCACGTCCCGGCGGGGAAAGGCCGCCGCGACCGCGTCGGCCATCGGCAGGATCACGCACTCGGCGGCGAGGTGCTCCAGGGTGTGGGCCACCGACAGGTCGTAGGGGCCCACCCGGGTACGGCGCAGGGCGGTCAGATGGCCGCCGACGCCCAGGTCGGCGCCGAGATCACGGGCGAGCGCACGAATGTAGGTGCCACTGGAACAGGACACCGAGGCGTCGACGTCGACGAGTTCGCCGAGATTACCGTGCCGGCGCACGGCGGTGATCTCGAAGCTCGACACGGTCACCTGGCGAGCCTTGAGGTCGACCTCCTCCCCCGCCCTGGCCCGTTTGTAGGCCCGCTCGCCGTTCACCTTGATCGCGCTGACCTGCGGCGGGATCTGCATGATCGGGCCGGTCAACGTGGCGACGCCCTTCCTGACGTCCTCCTCGGCGACCTGCGCCGCCGACACCGACGCGGTGATCTCGCCCTCGGCGTCGTCGGTGTTGGTGGTCTGGCCGAGGCGGATCGTGGCGTCGTAGCCCTTCTCGGTGAGCGCGAGGTGGCCGAGCAGGCGGGTGGCCTTCTCGACACCGACCACCAGCACGCCGGTGGCCATCGGGTCGAGGGTGCCCGCGTGGCCGACCTTGCGAGTGCCCGCGATGCCGCGGAGCTTGGCCACCACGTCGTGCGAGGTCCACTCGGCGGGCTTGTCAACGATGATCAGTCCGCTCGGCGGCGGGGTGCGCTTGGCGCGAGCCGTACTCATTGTGGTCCTTACAAGCGTGCGGTGAAGGGCTTACAGCAGTGCCCGGAGACTCGCGATCGTCTCCTCGACAGGCTGGTGAGAGGTGAAACCCGCCGCCTTGGCGTGCCCGCCGCCCCCCAACGCGACGCTGACGCGCGAGACGTCCACCCCGCCCTTGGAGCGCATGGAGACCTGCCAGACGCCGTCGTCGTCCTCCTTGAGAATCGTGGCGACGTCCGCCTCGTCGGTGCGCCGGATCACGTCGATCATCCCCTCGACCTCGTCGTAGGGCAGCCCGTACGCGGCGCGGTCGGCTCGGGTGACGAACGTCCAGACCAGGCCACCGCCCACCTCGGGCTCCAGCCGCACCCTGTCGAGCACGACGCCGAGCACCTTCAGGTAGCCGAACGGAGAACGGTCCCACAGCTCGCGGGAGATCTTCTCGGGATCGAGCCCGGTGTCGAGCAGCCGGGCGGCCATCGCGTGCGCCACCGGGGTGGTGGAGGAGTGCCTGAAGGAGCCGGTGTCGGTGACGAGCCCGACGTACAGGCAGGTCGCGATGTCCTTGTCGATCGGCAGGCCGAGCCTGTGGATCAGCTCCTCGGCGAGCACGGCGGTGGCCGCGGCGTCGGGATCGACCAGGTTGAGGGTGCCGAACCCGGTGTTGGACGGGTGGTGGTCCAGCACGACCAGCTCGTTCGCCTTGACCGTGTTGCCGGTCAGCACGCCGAGACGCCCGACGGTGGGGACGTCGAAGGTGACCATCACCTCGGGCGCGGCGGGGTAGTGCGCAGGGTCGGCCAGCAGCTCCTGCCCCGGCAGGAAACGCAGCAGCCTGGGCACACTGAAGCGCCGGTCGCCGAAGGAGGCGGTGACCCGCTTGCCCGCCGCGCGTAGTGCGAGCCCGACGGCGAGCATGGAGCCGAGCGCGTCACCGTCGGGCGAGACGTGACAGGCGAGCGCGATCTCGTCCGCGGCGGAGATGAGCTCGACGGCCCGTGCCCAGTCTCGACCGGACACCGGGCCCACCGAGCCGTCGTCACGCGAGGCGGGCCTCACGTCGCGGAGCGTCCCGCGCGTTCCGGGGATTCGTCTTCCTCGTCCCCGGAGTCGTCGCCGTCTTCCCTGTCCTCGGGCCTGCGGTAGGGATCGGCGTCCCCGGCGTGCGACGCCCCTTCGGCCCGCTTGGCGATCTCCACGTCCCTGGCCTTCGCCTCGGCGAGCAGATCCTCCAGATGACGGGCGGTGTCAGGGAGCGGGTCGTGGGTGAACGTCAGCGTCGGCGTGTGGCGCAGCCCCGTCTGGCGGCCCACCTCCGAGCGGATGAGCCCCTTGGCGCTCTCCAGTGCCATGGCGGAGTCGGCCCGCTCGGCCTCGGAGCCGAACACGGTGTAGAACACCGTGGCCTCGCCCAGGTCGTTGGTGATGCGCGTGTCCGTCACGGTCACGAACCCCAGCCTGGGGTCCTTGATGCGGCGCTCCAGCATCTCCGCCACGATCTGCTGGATCCGATCGGCGATCTTGCGCGCGCGTGCGGCGTCCATAACTCCCCCCTTCTCACGGGGATGGCCGGTGGCGGTAGGGGTCCTTCCGCGACCGGCCGTCTCCGTATCTAGTCTTCGTCCTCGTTGTAGAGCCGATGTCTGGCGGACAGCAACTCGATCTCCGGGTGGAAGGCGATCAGGCGCTCGCAGTCGTCGAGCACCTCACCGCAGTTGGCGGCGGTGGCGGAGACGACCGCGATCCCGATCTCGGTACGGCGATGCAGGTCAAGGTGACCGGTCTCCGCGACGGCCACATTCGGGAACCGTCGCCGCACCTCCGCGACGATGGGACGCACCACCGAGCGCTTCTGCTTCAGCGAGTGGACGTCGCCGAGCAGGATGTCCAATGTCAGTGCACCTACATACATGATGGGTCACTCGCCACGATCGACACCGTGCCACGGGCTCGGGTCCCGCCCACCGGCCGCGCACCCGAGGGTGCGCGGCCGGTGGAACGGTTTCCCTGCCTGTCGAGAGGCATCAGGTTCGCGGCTTCTCCCGCATCTCGAAGGTCTCGATGACGTCATCGATCTTGATGTCGTTGTAGCCGACACCGATACCGCACTCGAACCCATCGCGGACCTCGGTCGCGTCTTCCTTGAAACGGCGCAGCGAGGAGACGGTGAGGTTGTCGGAGATGACGACCCCGCCGCGGATGATCCGGGCCTTGCTGTTGCGGACGATCGTGCCCGAACGGACCAGCGCACCGGCGATGTTGCCGATCTTCGGCACCTTGAAGACCTCGCGGACTTCGGCGGTGCCCATCTGGACCTCTTCGAACTCCGGCTTGAGCATGCCCTTGAGGGCCGCCTCGATCTCCTCGATCGCCTGGTAGATGACCGAGTAGTAGCGGATGTCGACGCCCTCGCGCTCGGCCAGATCGCGCGCCCTGACCTCGGGACGCACGTTGAAGCCGATGATGACGGCGTTGTCGTCGGCGACCGCCAGGTTGACGTCGTACTCGGTGATCGCACCGACGGCGCGGTGGAGCACCCGCAGGCGCACCTCGTCGCCGACATCGATCTTGAGCAGCGCGTCTTCCAGAGCTTCGACGGAACCGGAGACGTCACCCTTGATGATGAGCTTGAGCTCGTCGACCTGGCCCTTCTCCATCTCGCTGAAGAGCTCTTCGAGGGTGCGGCGGCGGCCGGACTTGGCCATGTCCGCGATGCGCTTGCGCGCGGCGCGCTGCTGGGCGATCTGGCGCGCCATCCGGTCGTCGGTGACGACGATGAAGTTGTCACCGGCTCCCGGCGTCGCGGTCAGACCGAGGACCTGCACCGGACGGGACGGGTCGGCCTCCGGGATCGCCTCGCCCTTGTCGTCGAGCATCGCCCGGACGCGGCCGAAGGCCTCGCCACAGACGATCGAGTCGCCGACACGGAGCGTGCCGCGCTGGACCAGCACGGTCGCGACCGGACCGCGGCCCTTGTCGAGGTGCGCCTCGATGGCGACGCCCTGGGCGTCCATCGTGGCGTTGGCCCGCAGGTCGAGCTCGGCGTCCGCGGTGAGCAGGATGGCCTCGAGCAGCTGCTCGATGCCGATCCCGTTCTTGGCGGAGATGTCGACGAACATCGTGGTGCCGCCGTACTCCTCGGCGACCAGACCGTACTCGGTGAGCTGGGCGCGCACCTTGCTCGGGTCCGCCCCCTCCTTGTCGACCTTGTTGACCGCGACGACGATCGGCACGTCGGCCGCCTGGGCGTGGTTGAGCGCCTCGATGGTCTGCGGCTTCACGCCGTCGTCGGCCGCGACGACCAGGACGGCGATGTCGGTCACCTTGGCACCTCGGGCACGCATGGCGGTGAACGCCTCGTGACCCGGGGTGTCGATGAAGGTGATCTTCCGCTCTTCGTCCTCGTGCGTGGTGGCGATCTGGTAGGCACCGATGTGCTGGGTGATGCCACCAGCCTCCCGCGCCACCTCGTTGGTGTTGCGGATGGCGTCGAGCAGCTTGGTCTTACCGTGGTCGACGTGACCCATGACGGTCACCACCGGCGGGCGCGCGACCAGGTCGGACTCGTCGCCCTCGTCCTCGCCGAACTCGATGTCGAAGGTCTCCAGGAGCTCGCGGTCCTCCTCCTCCGGGCTGACCACAAGCAGGTTGTAGTCGAGCTCGGCGGCGAGAAGCTGGAGCGTCTCCTCGTTGACCGACTGCGTGGCGGTCACCATCTCGCCCAGGTGCAGCATGATCTGCACCAGGGACGCCGGGATCGCGCCGATCTTGTCGGCGAAGTCCGACAGGGAGGCGCCGCGCGACAGGCGGATCGTCTGCCCGTTGCCGCGAGGAGCCTGCACGCCGCCGATCGCCGGGGCCTGCATGTTGTCGAATTCCTGACGCCGCTGGCGCTTGGACTTGCGACCGCGGGTCGGGCGTCCTCCGGGACGGCCGAACGCGCCCGCGGTGCCTCCACCGCGGCCACGGCCACCACCACCGGGACGACCGGCGAAACCGCCGCCGCCACCGGGGCCACCGGTTCCGGTGCCGGGACGACCCGCGCCGCCACCGCCACCCGGGCGACCGGCGAAGCCGCCGCCGCCACCGGGACGACCGCCGCCACCGGGACGGCCTGCGCCGCCACCCGGGCGACCGGCACCCGCACCGCCGCCGGGACGACCGGCGCCACCGCCGCCGGGACCGGCGGGCCGGCCCTGGGGCATCATCATCGGGCTGGGACGCGGACCACCCGGACGCGGGCCACCGGGACCACCGGCGCCGCCACCGGGACGCGGGCCACCGGCGCCGGGACCCGGACGCGGGCCACCCGATCCGGGCGGGCCGGAACGGGCGCCGGGCGGACGGGGACCGGCGTTGTCGCGGTCCTGGCGAGGACCGCGGTCCTCGCGGGGGCCGGGACGCGGACCCCTGTCGCCGGGACCGCCGTCACGGCCGGGACCACCGGGACCACCGGGGCCGCCACCGCGCGGCGGACGGGCCTGGCCCATGCCGCTCGCGTTCGAGGAGAACGGGTTGTTGCCGGGGCGCGGGCCGCGCGGACCCGGACGCGGGCCGGGCTTGGGCGCACCGGCACCGGGGGCACCGGCACCGGGCCTGGGGCCCGAGGGCGCTCCACCGGGACCGCCCGAGGGACGACCGCCCTCGGGGCGCGCCTCGGGGCGCTGTGCGGGACCCGGACGCGGAGCGGGCCTGGGACCCGGCTTGGGGCCGGGGGCCGCGGGGCGCCCGCTCTCGGTGCGGGGCGCCTCGAACCGCGGTGCCTGCACCTGCGGCGGCTGCTGACGCGGCGGCTGCGGGGGCTGGACCGGCGGAGCCGGAGGAACCACCGGCGGGGCCGCCTGCGGCGCGGGGGCCGCGGGGCGAGCCTGCACGGGCCCCGGTCGAGGACCCGGCCTGGGGGCCGGACCCGGCTTGGGGATGGATGTCGGCGCCGAGGTGGCACCGTTTGGCTGGCCGTCACCCGGCCGAGGGGCCGCCTGAGGCGGCCTGGGGCCTCTGCCCCTGTCGGACGAACCCTTACTGGGGCCGCCCAGAGCTTCCGTGAGCCTGCGGACTACCGGTGCTTCGATAGTCGAGGACGCCGAACGCACGAACTCGCCCATCTCCTGGAGCTTGGCCATCACGACCTTGCTCTCCACACCGAACTCCTTGGCGAGCTCGTATACCCGGACCTTCGCCACTGCACTCCCTTGTCTCGGCCCGGGAGGCGGTGCCGCCGGACCGTCGTTACGTTGACGTACTCATCGCCGCATGCTCATCAGGCGCTCATAGCTATCTGACCAGCCCATCAGTTCGGCGTCCTACATGACAGTCGGTAACCATTTCACCCGATCCTTTCAGCCTGTTGCTCTTCCAGGTGGCCGCGCAGTCGCGACAGGTCGAGCGATTCCGCGACGCGAAAAGCCCGCGAAAACGCTCGGCGACGCTCTGCGAGTTCGAGACAGCTCAAGGTGGGATGCAGTGAAGCACCACGCCCTTGGAGCCGTCTTCGCAGGTCAGGGACGATAACGCCCTCAACCACCACCAGGCGGAGCAGCTCGGAGGAAACCGTGCGAACCCGGCACCCCACACATGTTCTTCGTGGGGCAGCCTGGCCACCATATTCCAGCTTACCGTGTGGGCGCATCTGCGGAACCGGCCGCGTCCCCCGGCTGGGTGTCGGGACGGATGTCGATCCGCCAACCGGTGAGGCGGGCGGCGAGCCGGGCGTTCTGCCCCTCCTTGCCGATGGCGAGGGAGAGCTGGTAGTCAGGCACGGTCACGCGCGCGGCGCGGCCGTCGAAATCGATCACCTCTACGTGGGAAACGCGGGCCGGGGACAACGCATTCCCCACGAACTCCGCGGGATCCTCCGACCAGTCGATGATGTCGATCTTCTCGCCGTGCAACTCCGTCATCACGTTGCGTACCCGCGAGCCCATCGGGCCGATGCAGGCACCCTTGGCGTTCACCCCCGGGCGCCGGGACCGGACCGCGAGCTTGGTGCGGTGACCGGCCTCGCGGGCGACGGCGGCGATCTCGACCGTGCCGTCGGCGATCTCGGGCACCTCCAGCGCGAAGAGCTTCTTCACCAGGCCGGGGTGGGTGCGCGAAAGAGTCACCGAGGGCCCCTTGTGGCCCTTCTTGACCTGCACCACGTAGCAGCGGATGCGGTCGCCGTGGACGTATTCCTCGCCCGGGACCTGCTCGCTGTGCGGCAGCACCGCCTCGATCTTGCCCAGGTCGACCAGAACGACCCTCGGGTCCTTGCCCTGCTGGATGACCCCCGCCACGAGCTCGCCCTCACGGCTGGCGAACTCACCGAAGTTGATCTCGTCCTCGGCGTCGCGGAGCTGCTGCAGGATCACCTGCTTGGCCGTGGTCGCGGCGATGCGGCTGAAGTTGCCCGGGGTGTCGTCGAACTCCCTGAGCACCTCCCCGCTCTCGTCGTCGAGCTCGGCCGCGAAGATGGTCACATGCCCTGACTTGCGGTCGAGCTCGGCGCGCGCCTTGGCCGCCGCGCCCTCACTCCGGAAATACGCGATCAGCAGCGCGTCCTCGATCGCCTTGACGACCAGGTCGAAGGAGATGTCCTTCTCCCTCTCCAGGCTGCGCAGGACGCTCATGTCGATGTCCACGAGGCTTCCCCCTTAGCCCTCGCCGCCGTCTTCGCCGTCGTCTTCGGCGTCGTCGAGCCGGCGGAATTCCACCTGCACCCGTCCTCGGGTCAGGTCCTCATAGTCGATGCGGCGCGGTGCGCCGTCGACGTCCAGCTCCACGCCGGTCTCGTCGGTGGCGACGATCCGGCCCTCCACGGCGGTGCCGTCCCGCAGGTCGGCCTTGACCAGCCTCTTCACCGCGCGGCGCCAGTGACGCGGCTCGGTGAGGGGGCGGTCGACTCCTGGAGAGGAGACCTCCAGCACGTACGGGGTGGTTCCCATCGCCTCGTCGGCGTCCAGTGTCTCGGAGACGACGTGGCTGATCTCCGCGACGTCGTCGAGGCTCACGCCGCCGTCACGGTCGACCACGACACGCAGCAGCCGCCGCTTGCCCGCGGGGGTGACCGTGACGTCCTCCAAGTCGAGCCCTCCGGCTCCGACGACAGGTTCCAGAAGCTTCATCAGGCGGTCGCGGGATGTGGCGCTGCCCATGCCGACCTCCCATTGTCACGATCTCAGCCGGGCGGACCTCGCCCATGCGATTAACCAGCCTATCCACACCAGGGCGTAGAAACAGCGCCACTCGGTGTGGCGGAGCCGCCCGAGAAGCGAGGTGAGTGCCATTATTCCAAGCCCGTACGATGCTAAGTGCGTCAGCTGCCCGATACAGAACCGGAGGTCGTCGTGCGTTCCGTCTCCCGGCGCGCCCTGCTGAGGGGCGGCGCTCTCGGGGTGGCAGCCGTGACGGTCACGGGGTGCGCCACCCAGGAGCCGGTGCCGCCCGTGGCCGCGCCGCCCGACCCCGAGACGCTGCTCCTGCGCGAGCTGATCGCAGGCAAGGAGCGGACCGTGGCGCTGTACGCCTCGGCCGCCTCGCCCCGGCTGGAGCCCTTCAGACAGCGGCACGAGGCCCATCTCGCCGAGCTCCGCCGCCGCCTCCCGCCCGCTCCGGCGTCCACGGTCGCGCCCCCCTCTCCTTCGCCCACGCCGTCCCCGTCAGGTGGCCCGGCTCGGAGCACGTCGGTGCGGGCCCTGCGCGACCTGGAACGCAAGGCCGCGGCGCTGCGCACCCGTCAGATCGAAGGGGTCTCACCCCCGCTCGCCCAGTTGCTCGCGTCCATCGGCGCCTGCGAGGCCGCGCACGCCCTCGCCCTGTCGAGGTCGCTGTGAGAGGCGCGCGGGGGTCCGCAGGGGCCGATCAAGGGCTCGGCACGGCGCTGGCGGCCGAGCACGCCGCCGTGTACGCGTACGGGATCCTCGGGGCCAGGACCACGGGCAGACTGCGGGCGGCGATGACGACGGCCTACAACGCCCATCGCGCCCGCCGCGACCAGCTCCGTACGATGATCATCACCGCCGGTGGCACGCCCGCCGAGCCGAAAGCGGTGTACGAGCTTCCGATCACGCCCTCCAGCCCGGCCCAGGCGGTGGAGCTGGCCGTGCTGGTCGAGCGGGGGGTGACCGGCGCCTATCTGGAGCTGGCCGCGACCACCGACACCACACTGCGCAAGATGGCCGCTCTGGTCATGCAGGAGTGCGTCACCCGCTCCTACAGCCTGCGGCCCGAGATCGACGCCTTTCCCGGCATGCCGCCCAGGACCGCGCCGCCGAGCCCGGAGCCCACTGCCACCCCGGCCACGTCCCAGTGACCTTTCCCTCCGCATTTCACGGGTGACCGCCTTCCGGCAGAACGGACTGGTCAACGCGGGAATCGATCTCCAATAGAGGTCTCCGGGGTCGCGAGTCGCGAATCAAACCCGCTTTCGACCACGTTTGCACCGCGGTTACCGGGTAGTTGGATCTCGCTGAATACGCCTAAGGAGGAAGTAATGGGCTGGGGATACCGGAAATCCATGAAGTTCGGTCCGTTCCGTCTTAACCTTTCGCGGAGTGGAGTGGGCCACAGCTGGGGAAACCGCGCCTTCAGGGTCACCAGAACGGCCGATGGGCGCCGCACGCTGAGCATCAATCTTCCCGGTGGCTTCCACTGGCGCAAGACCGTCAGCAGCAGCCGTCGCTGATGGGCATCACTCCGGAACCCTTCGCGGACGCCGCTCGTTCTCACGAGACGACACGGCGTTTCCGCGAGTCCGGGGAGAAGACGATGGGCTGGGGATACAGGAAGTCAATCAAAGTCGGTCCTTTCAGGATCGACCTGTCTCCGCGCGGGGTCGGCCACAGTTTCGGCGGTCGCGGATTTCACGTCACCAGAACTCCCGACGGCCGCAAATACGTGACCGTCAACCTGCCCGGCGGGTTTCACGTGGGTAAGGCGATCGGCCGTAGCTCCCGGCGTCAACACCACCACTACTGACGCGCGGCCACGCACTCGAAAAAGCGGCCCGCCCCTTCGAAGGGGCGGGCCGCTCTCACGTGTTCTGGGGTCATCCTCCGCGGGGCCGTTCCACGCGTTCGGAATCACCCCCGATGGGCCGTTCTCAGCCCTGGCAGGCCGCCACGACGCGGTCGACGGCCTCGGCGAGCGGGATCTCCTCCTTGGCGCCGGTGACGCGGTCGCGCAGCTCCGCGACCCCCTGGGTGAGACCTCGGCCGACGATCAGGATCGTCGGCATGCCGAGCAGCTCGGCGTCCTTGAACTTCACACCCGGAGAGACGCCCGCGCGGTCGTCCACCAGGACGCGCAGCCCGCGGGCCTCCAGCTCTTCGGCGAGGCGGGTGGCGGCCTCTATCTGGCCGTCCTTGCCGGTGCCCACGACATGGACGTCGGCGGGGGCGATCTCACGGGGCCAGATCAGGCCGAGCTCGTCGTGCCTCTGCTCGGCCAGCACCGCCACGGCCCGGGAGACGCCGATGCCGTAGGAGCCCATGGTGACGCGAATGGGCTTGCCGTCGGGGCCGAGTGCGTCGAGCTTCGCGGCGTCGGCGTACTTGCGGCCGAGCTGGAAGATGTGGCCGATCTCGATGCCGCGGTCGATGGACAGGCCGGAGCCGCAGACCGGGCAGGCGTCGCCCGCGCGGACCTCCGCGGCCTCGATGGTGCCGTCGGCGACGAAGTCACGGCCGGCGACGACGTCCACGGCGTGCTTGCCCGGCTCGTTCGCGCCGGTCACCCAGGCGGTGCCGTCGACCACGCGGGGGTCGACGAGGTAGCGGATGCCGAGGTCCCTGAGGACCTGGGGGCCGATGTAGCCGCGGACCAGGCCGGGGTGCCTGGCGAAGTCCTCGGCCTCGAAGATCGCGGGCTCGCCGGGGGCGAGGGATGCCTCCAGCCGCTTGAAGTCGACCTCGCGGTCTCCGGGCACGCCGATGATCAGGGTCTCGGTCTTGCCGGTGCCGGGAACCGTCACCTTGACCACGATGTTCTTGAGCGTCTGGGCCGCGGTGATGTCGAGGCCGTGGTGCTCGTTGACGTGGCCGACCAGTGACTCGATGGTCGGGGTGTCGGGGGTGTCGAGCACCCGCATCGCGGGCCGCTCACCGGTGATCGCGGCCGGCGCGGGGGTGACGACGGCCTCCGCGTTGGCCGCGTAGCCGCAGTTGTGGCAGGCGACGAAGGTGTCCTCACCGGTGGCAGCGGGAGCGAGGAACTCCTCGGAGGCCGACCCGCCCATCGCTCCCGAGGTGGCGAAGCAGATCTTGTAGGCGATGCCGAGGCGGTCGAAGGTCTTGATGTAGGTCTCGCGGTGGCGCTCGTAGGAACGCTTGAGGCCGTCGTCGTCGAGGTCGAAGGAGTAGGAGTCCTTCATGACGAACTCGCGCCCGCGCAGGATGCCGGCCCGGGGACGGGCCTCGTCGCGATATTTGGTCTGGATCTGGTAGAGGGTCACCGGATAGTCCTTGTAGGAGGAGTACTCCCCCTTGACCATGTCGGTGAACATCTCCTCGTGGGTGGGCCCGAGGAGATAGTCGGCCCCCTTGCGGTCCTTGAGGCGGAAGAGCGTGTCGCCGTACTCGGTCCAGCGGCCGGTCGCCTCGTAGTATTCGCGGGGCAGCAGGGCGGGGAAGAGCACCTCCTGGCCGCCCATGCGGTCCATCTCCTCGCGCACGACGCGCGTGACGTTCTCCAGGACCGCCTTGCCGAGCGGCAGCCAGGAATAGACGCCGGGCGCGACGCGGCGGACGTAACCGGCGCGGACGAGCAGCTTGTGGCTCGGGACTTCCGCGTCTGCCGGGTCGTCCCTCAGCGTTCGAAGAAACAGCGACGACATGCGCAGCAGCACGGCTACTCCTAGCTAGCGAGGTTTGATGCCCTACAGGCTATCGAGTCTCGCAAGCCGATTGTCTGCGGTCGGCGGCTTCCGAACCCTCACCGCGCCCCTCAGAGCCCGGTGAGGAAAACGAAGTACGAGGCCCCGAGGACCAGTGCGATCAGCGCGGAGCAGACATGGTCGCGTCCGCGCCCCAGCGAGCCCAGCATCCCCACCGCGATCGCGGCCACCGCCGCGACGCCCCACGGCCAGAAACCGGAGACGTACTCGGGCCCACCGGGCATCGTCTTGTCGATCCCGTCGAGCAGCGCCAGCCCGGCCGCGCCGCCGGCCGCGGTGGTCCCCCAGCGGTCGCGGCGTTTGGCGAGGTAGGAGAGGACGCCGATCGCGACGAGGTTCGTGATCATGAGGTTTATCGAGGTGCCGTCGTCGCCGAGGCTCATGCTCCAGGCACTCGACTCGAAGATCGCGGCGACGAGCAGCGAGAGTATCGGCCCGAACGTGGCCAGCACGCTGGAGAGCACCGCCCAGCCGAAGCCGGTCGCGGTCCGCCCCACGACGACGACGAGGAGAAGGTAGGCGTACGGGTTGTAAAGCGCGTACAGCAGATCGGGCCCGTATGCCGCCAGCGCTCCGATGCCCCCGAGCAACATTCCCACGAAGAGCGAGAGGAGCATGTGCCGAAGGATGGCGCGGTCCCGGCGGTCTCCCGCGGCGAAGTCAAGCGTGTAATTGCGTTCCACCAAAGCCACTGATCCCCCGATCACATTTGCTAGTGGCCATCGGCAGTGTATCTGACCTGCGACAACATCTCGAATATATCAAATTCGCAAAGCAAGCGAGCACTTGGCCAAACTGCTGCCTCCCGGCTTTCCTTGAGCATTTGATTAATCTTTCACGGAGCTCCGCCGGAGCCTCGCGACGCCGCCTGCGCCTTTCTCCCCCGGCATTCCGGCCTCCGGACCCCCGGACCGGTTCACCGTCGGGTGGGCGGGGGGCCACGTGGGAGAACACGGGAACACGTCCCTGACGCTCCCGTGAAGGATCTTCCGGCGACGACGGGAGGCGGAACCCGGCATCGGATGACATCTTGATCACCACATCCGCCGTTCACCGAAGAAAAGCTCGATCATGTCAGCGCGTGAGTCTGGCAGTCGCCCCCCTCGGTGATACAGAATCGAGCAGGGCGTCGCGTTCATGACATCCAACGCCGAGGAGGCGATATGTCACTGCGAGTCGCGATCGTGGGGTCAGGACCCGCCGGGATCTACACCGCCGAGGCTCTGACGAAACAGGCCACCGTGCCTCTCAGGGTGGACGTGCTGGAACGGCTGCCGACGCCGTACGGGCTGGTGCGGTACGGGGTGGCTCCCGACCACACCTCGATCAAGTCGATAGCCGGCTACCTGCGCGGCGTGCTGGAGCTTCCCGAGGTGCGGTTCCTCGGTGGCGTCGAGCTGGGCAAGGATGTCGACGTCGCCGACCTGCTCGACTGCTACGACGCCGTGGTCTACTGCACCGGCGCGATGGTGGACCGGCGGATGGGCATTCCCGGCGAGGACCTGCCGGGCAGCGTGGCCGCCACCGACTTCGTCAACTGGTACTGCGGTCACCCCGACATGCCCGCCGACCGTTTCGTCCTCGACAGCCCCGAGGTCGCGGTGATCGGCGTGGGCAACGTGGCGGTCGACGTGGTGCGCGTCCTGGCCAAGACCGCAGAAGAGCTGCGCGCCACGGACGTGCCGGAGGAGGTGCTGACCCGGCTCGCCGCCAGCGAGGTGAAGACCGTCCACATGATCGGGCGCCGGGGACCCGAGCACGCCAAGTTCACGTTGAAGGAGCTCAGGGAGCTGGGCGAGCTGGCCAACGCGGACGTGCGCGTACGGCCCGAGGAGTGCGTGGCGGACGTCACGGCGGCCTCCCGGCAGGTCCGGGGGAACGTCGAGGTTCTGCGGAGCTGGGCGACCCGCCCCTCCAGGGGCCTCCCCCGGCGGCTGGACGTGCGGTTCTGGATGCGCCCGGTGGAGATCCTCGGCGAAGGGCGGGTGGAGGCGCTCAGGCTGGAGCGCACCCGGCTGGAGGACGGCAGGGTCGTCGGCACCGGCGAGTTCGAGACCCTCCCGGTCGGCATGGTGCTGCGCTCGGTCGGCTACCAGAGCGTGCCGCTGCCCGGCGTTCCCTTCTCGGAGACCAGCATGACCGTGCCGAACGAGGCCGGCCGGGTCCGCGACCGCGAATACGTCGCGGGCTGGCTCAAGCGGGGTCCCACCGGTGTGATCGGCACCAACAAGTCCGACGCCGCGGAGACGGTCCGCACCCTCCTCGCCGACCTCGCCGACCTCGATCCTGTACCTCGCGCGGACCCGGACGAGCTTCTCGCCTCCCGGGGCGTCTCGCCGATCACCTACGAGCACTGGCTCGCCATCGAGGCGGCCGAGGCGGCTCTGGCCAGGTCCCTCGACCGAGGAGATCGGGTGAAGCTCCTCGGTCTCGCCGCCATGCTCACCGCCTGCGATCGGGAGCTACGGTCGGGAAGCGACCTGGAGGCCGACCGAACCGGCCAGGCAGGCTGAACCGGCAACCGGCCGGGCAGGCTCTACCGGCCGATGGCCGGGGATGGCCGGGGATCGGGGCGCTTCCGCGCCCGCGCGCCCCGGCCGAATCGGCATGCCCACCCCGAACCGGCCCCCGCGCGAACCAGCACGTCCAGGAGGAGCACCAGCATGCGCGTCACGCTCGCCGACCCGTCCGCCCTGATCCCGGGTTTCGAGCAGACCCATCGTGAGCAGGCCGCGCTGTACCCGTACCGACCGGTCGAGTGGCAGCCCGTGCACACGGTCTACGTCCCCGCCGACCGGTTCGACGCCGCGACGACGCGGAAGTGGGGGGACACGGCGCTGGAGCTGTTCCGGCGGCACCTGCCGGAAGGCGACCTCGCCGCGATCCTCGACACGACCCCCGGCGTTTTTCTCGATGCTCCCCTCGGTGCGCCCTTCGGCGCGGGCGAGGACGTCGCCGGAGCCGTGCACCGGATGGTGGCCGCCAAGCTCACCGGGGAGCCCGTCGAGGACCTGCGGATCGACTTCGAGGACGGCTACGGAACGCACCCCGCGGAGGAGGACGGCCACGCCTCCTCCGCCGCCAGGGCGATCGCGGCCATGCACGCGTCCGGGACGCTCCCCCGCCGCTGGGGGCTGCGGGTGAAGTCCTTCGCCGACGGCGACCCGGTCCGCGCCGTCAGGACCCTGGACGGTTTCCTCACCGGCGTGCTCGATCGGGCCGGGCACCTGCCCGAGGGCTTCGTCGTCACCTTCCCGAAGGTGCTGATGAGGGACTACCTGTACCAGTTCGCCGACTGCCTCGACGCGCTGGAGGACGGACTGGGTCTCGGCCGGGGCGCGCTGAGGTTCGAGATCCAGGTGGAGGCGCCGCAGACGGTGTTGTTCCTCGACGCGGGCCTGGTGACCTCCCTGCGGGGCAGGCTGGCCGCGGCCCACTTCGGCGTCTTCGACTACACGGCGAGCTGCGCCCTTCCCCCGCACGAGCAGCGGCTGGACCACCCCGCCTGTGACCACGCCAGGCACGTCATGCAGACCGTCTTCGCCGGGACCGGGGTGGAGCTGTCCGACGGTTCGCTGGCCGCCTCCCCCGCCTCGGACGGCGGGAGTGAGGTGCGGGCCCTGTGGCGGCGGCACGCGGAGCTCGTCGGGCACTCCCTGAGACACGGCTTCTACCAGGGCTGGGACATGCACCCGTCACACCTGGTCAGCCGGTACGCGGCGGTCTACGCCTTCCACCTGTCCCGGTACGGGGAGTACGCCCACCGGGTGCGCGCCTGGGAGGAGCGGCGCGACGCCGGTGAGGGCGTGATGGACGAGCCCGCCACGGTCAAGACCATGGCCGCCGCTCTCCGCCGCGCCGACCTGGCACTGGGCGACGGCCTCGCGAAGCCACCGGCCTGACCCCGGTCACCTCCCGGACCCGGTTCCGGACACGGGTTCCGGACACGGGTTCCGCCGAGCGACGCCCGAGCCGAGTGGTACGGCGGGGATCCCGCCACCTCGCGGCCGATCACCGCGCCCCGAAGGCCTCGTCGGGACCCGACACGGCCCGACGAGGCTCAGTTGGGCTCAGTCGATCAGGGTGCGCCACTCGCGGACCCGGTGGGCGTCGACCGGGTCCGACCAGGACGCCCGCACGGCGCTGCCGACGTGGAAGGCCCGCACGCCGTACTCCATCAGCGCTCCGACGTGGCAGGGCCGCAACCCGCCGCCGGCCATGATCAGCGGGCCGTCGCCGGCCTCGCACCGGGTCTTGAGCACCGGCAGCCCGTCCGCCACGCCACCGGGCGCGCCTGAGGTGAGCACGGTGGCGAGGTTGGGCAGGAGGCGGACGGCGCGCCAGCTCGCCTGGATGTCGGCCGCGTGGTCCACCGCCCGGTGGAAGGTCCAGGGCAGCGGCGCGACCGCATGGATGAGCGTCTCGGTGGCGGCCAGGTCGACCGCTCCCGCCTCGTCGAGGAAACCGAACACGAACCCGGCCGCGCCCGCGTCGGCGAGGGCCCTGGCAGCGCGGCTCAGGGCCTTCAGCGACTCGGGCGTGGCCAGGAACGACGCCTCTCCGCGCAGCATCACCATCTGCGGAAGCGCGCACTTCCTGGAGATCGCCGCGACCGTCTCCACCGCCGGGGTGAGCCCGTCGGAGGTCATGTCGGCGACGACCTCCAGGCGATCGGCGCCGCCCGCTTCCGCGGCGACGGCGTCACGCACATCGAGCGTGATCACCTCAAGTAAGGATCCGGTCATGAATGGAGGTTATCGGATGGTTTTGTCCTGGGATCGCCGTGGTTCAGACATGCTCGGAGACGAACGCTCCGCGCCGGTCCGAGAAGGGCAGCACGAGGCCGGACGCGCGAGCGCGCAGGCCCCCCGGCCGCTGGAACAGGGCGCCGGAGGCGCGGTGCGGCAGGTCGACCGTGCGGAGATGCGCGAAACGCTGTCCCCGATAGTAGTCCTGCAACCTTGGGTTGTCCTTGGAGCAGTCAAGCCTGAGCCATCTTTTCCCCAAGGCCAGGGCCCGCAGGCCCGCCCAGTCAAGGAGCGCCTCTCCCAGGCCCGTACCGGCGTGGTCGCGCGCCACGGCCAGCTTGTGGACATAGAGCGCTGAGGAGGGCTCGTCGTCCCGGCTCCAGAACTCGGGGTCGGCGTGACCGTCCAGGGCGAGGGTTGCGACGGGTCCGCCCTCCCGGACCCGTCCGTCGTCGGCGTCCAGGTCGGGCTGCTCCTCCCCGGCCTGCCTTTCCAGCAGGTACAGGACCCCCTCGCCGATCAGCGGGGTGATGCGCCCGGCGGGGAAGCCGTCCGCGGGCCACTGCCGCACGCCGCGGCCGTTCAGCCATCCGGCGGTCTCGGCGAGGAGCGCAAGCACTCCTTCGAGGTCACCGTCCGTGGCCCTGCGCAGCGTGAACGGGCGCGTGGCGGTGGGACTGGCGGTGTTCGAGTGCATGGTTCATCCCTTCGTTGCGTTTGGTGCGTGAAATGACACGGAGCGTGACCATGGGATGGCGCACGGCAGCCATGCCGGGCTAGGCGGATGCCTAGGGGTCTGGGGTGAGCGGCGAGACCGCGATGGGGAGAGGCGGCGCGGAGAGGCCCGCCAGGACGAGAGGCGCGGGCAGGCGCGGAGAGCGGCGTCTAGCCACCCGGCGGGCGCGGCCCTGTGCTCGCCCGCGGCGCGGGCGGAACGGCGGCCGGCCCGTCAGGGCGGTCACGGAGACGTCAACGGCTTTCCAGCTCGTACCGGATCAGGTGCTTGTCCGCGGGCAGCACGGAGACCGCCACGCGCACGGGGGTGTCGTCCTCGTCGTAGCCGACCCGGATGTAGACGACGACCGGCGTGCCGAGCTGGAGCTGGAGCCGCTCGCTCTCGGCGCTGTTGGGCATCCGCGCCCAGATGTCGTCCACCACCCGCACCTGACGGTGGCCGAGTTCCTCCAGGACCTTGTTCGCCCCGCGCTTGATGTCACCGGGACGGGTGATCTCGGAGTCCGCGACCAGGGCGAGGGGGAAGTAGGAGTCGTTGGTGTTGTACGGCTGGCCGTCCACGAAGCGCAGCCTGCGGCGGACCACGGCGAGCTCCTCGTCGGAGAGCTCCAGCCTGCTGGCGATCTCCTCGGCCGGCTGCACGATCGAGACCTCGATCTCCTGACTCGGCGCGCGCCCCTCGCGGGAGACGGCCCAGGCGAAGGCCTCCATGGTCTCCTCGCGCCGCGGCTGCAGCTCGCGCTGGGGGTGCATGAGCAGCGGGCGGCGTTCCCTCACGACGGTGCCCCTGCGGGGGGTGCGGGTGACCAGGCCCTCGTTCACGAGCTCGCCGAGGGCGAGCCGTACGGTGTTGCGGCTCACCTGGTGCACGAGCATGAGTTCCGCCTCGGTCGGCAGCTGATCTCCCGGCCCGAGCGCACCGGAGTAGATGGTCCTCCGCAGGTCGGAGGCCACCTGCTGATACAGCGTTGACCGTGCCATTAAGTCCCCTTTGTGCCAACAAAACTAGACGATCTGGTTCTAGTGGGGAACAGCCCCTTGACCCAACCTCCCAAGACCCGCATCATCCAATCGTTGGTACAAATCCACCGAAAGGTCTACGAGGGGGTGGAAGCCGGTGCTGTCGGTCCGCACGAATACGCCGCACGCGCCCTGGCGTGAGCCCCGCGAGGCGACGCGTCTGCTGCGTCACGCGTTGCACCGTCAGGGATTCACCCACACCTACCAGAGCAACGGAAACGGCATGTCCGTACTCTCGGTAATGACCGATCTAACCGTTTGGTGCAAAAACGGGCTATTTGTCTGGAATGAGGACGGCGTCGAGTCGTCCCACCCGGCCGACGACCCGGCGGGAGCGGCCCGTCTCATCTCACGGCACTACCGGCGGCCCACACCCGACGACGACCTCCCGGAGGAGGCGGCGGACCCTTCGGTCCACGCCTTCGCCGCCACAGGCTCCGAGCGCGACTAGCGGACCGAGGACCCCATCCCTCGCCGGGGTCCTCCGTCGCCGCGCCGGGGGCGGAACGCGTCCTGGCGGGTCCCCCACGCCCGCCAGGGCGCGCTTCCCATCACGGGAACGCGTCCTGGCGGGAAGGGACCCGCCGGGGCGTGGCCACCCGCCTCCCCGCGAGGCGCACCTCACCGCGCTCGGCCGGACGGGAATCCCGGACGACATCCGGCGCGACGGCGCACGTCGACATCGGCTCCGGTTGAAGATTTCCGTTTAATGTGTGCAATATATTGCATGCCCATCCCGAGGGACCTGCCCGCCATCGACCGACGCCTCCTGCGTGACGACGTCTACCACCGTCTGCGCGACGCCATCGTCGACGGCAGCCTCGCGCCGGGCGAGCAGTTACGCGACGTCGAGCTGGCGACCTGGCTCGGGGTCAGCCGCACCCCTGTCCGCGAGGCGCTGCTGCGGCTCGCGGAGGCCGGGCTGGTCGTGGCCCAGCCGGGACGCTCCACGACGGTGAGCTCGCTGAACCTGCGCGACATCCGTGAGGCCCGCGACGTGGTGGCGGCGATGCACGAACTCGCCGTCCGTGAGGCGGTGGGCGATCTCACCGAAGCCGACCTCGACGCGATGCGCGAGGCCAACGACCGGTTCCGCGCGGCGATCGAGCGGGGTGACGTCGAGGCGGCCCTGCGCGCCGACGACGAACTGCACGGCATCCCCGTGCGGGTGGCCTCGAACCGGGCCCTGACCTCGGTCCTCGACCAGTTCACGCCGGTGCTGCGCCGCGCCGAGCGGCTGCGCTTCTCGTCGCTGGGCGGGCGCGCCTCCCTCACCCGGCACGACAAGCTGATCCGGTTCTGCGCCGCCGGAGACGCGGACCAGGCGGCGGCGATCGCCTTCGACACCTGGCGCACGCTGCCGGCCACCGAGGAGTGAGCATGCCCCTGTCCGATTTCCCCGCCACCGTGGAGCGAGTATGACCCTGTCCGATTTCCCCCGCCACCGGCTGACCTTCGGGCCGAGTCCCGTCCATCCGCTGCCGCGGCTCACCCGGCATCTCGGAGGGGCGGCGATCTGGGCGAAGCGCGAGGACTGCAACTCCGGGCTCGCCTACGGCGGCAACAAGACCCGCAAGCTTGAGTACATCGTCCCGGACGCGCTCGCCCAGGGCGCCGACACGCTGGTGTCGATCGGCGGATACCAGTCCAACCACACCCGCCAGGTCGCCGCCGTCGCCGCGTCGCTGGGGTTGAAGGCGGTGCTGGTGCAGGAGAACTGGGTCGACTGGCCCGATTCCGTCAACGACCGGGTCGGCAACATCATGCTGAGCCGGATCATGGGCGCCGAGGTCCGGCTCGACCCGGCCGGCTTCGGCATCGGCTTCAAGGACTCGTGGAACCGGGCGATCGAGGACGTGAAGGCTCGCGGTGGCACGCCGTACCCGATCCCGGCGGGCGCCTCCGACCACCGGCTCGGCGGGCTCGGGTTCGCGAACTGGGCGTACGAGGTGGCGGAGCAGGAACGCGAACTGGGCGTCTTCTTCGACACCGTCGTGGTCTGCGCGGTCACCGGCTCGACCCAGGCCGGCATGATCGCCGGGTTCGCCGCCCTGGAGGAGGCCGGTGGCCGGCCGCGCCGCGTGATCGGGATCGACGCGAGCGCGAAGCTTGAGGAGACCCGCGACCAGGTGGCCCGGATCGCGCGGGCCACGGCCGAGCTCATCGGCGTCGGCCGCCCCCTGAGGGAGGACGAGATCACGATCCTCGACGGGTGGGCGGGCGACCTGTACGGGATCCCCGTACGGTCGACCCTGGACGCGATCCGGCTCACCGGCGAACTGGAGGGCGTGATCATCGACCCGGTCTACGAGGGCAAGTCGATGGCCGGCCTGATCGACCTCGTCACCGGCGGGGAGATCCCCCGCGACTCCACCGTCCTGTACGCCCACCTGGGCGGCCAGCCGGCGCTGAACGCCTACAGCGGCCTGTTCACCCACACGAGCCGGGTCACCTGACACCACTCACGGCTCGCGCTCGGACGTCTCCTCGACGTCGTGGACCGCGCGGCTCAGCTGAGGCCGCCGTTGGCCTGGAGGTTCTGGCCGGTGAGCCAGCGGCCGTCGGGTCCCACCAGAAAGGCGACGACGTCCGCGATGTCCGAGGGGGCGCCGAGGCGGGAGAGCGGGGTGAGTGCGGCGATCTCGGTGAGGACCTTCTCCGGGTTGGTACCGCGCAGCAGGTCGGTGTCCGTCGCGCCCGGGGAGACCGTGTTGACGGTGATGCCCCGCCCGCCGAGCTCGCGGGCCGCGACGGCGGTCAGCTGTTCGAGCGCGCCCTTGCTCGCCGCGTAGGGGGCGATACCGGCCGCGGGGCGAACGGTGTTGAGAGTGGAGATGTTGACGATGCGGCCGCTGTCGCGCATGTGCCTCGCGGCGTACCGGATGGTGAGGAAGGCGGCCTTGGCGTTGACCGCCATGGCGCGGTCGTACAGTTTCTCGCTGGTCTCCGCGATGGAGATCGGGGTGAAGCTCAGCGCGGCGTTGTTCACCAGGATGTCGAGGCCGCCGAGGACCTGCTCCGCGGTCTCCATCAGCCACTCCGCGGCGCCGCGCCTGGCGAGGTCCACCTGGACGGCGCGGGCGCTGCCGCCCGCCTCCTTGACGATCTGCTCCACCTCGTTCGCGGACACGGCGGCGTTCGCGTAGCCGAAGACGACGTCCGCCCCGTCGCGGGCGAGGCGCTCCACGATCGCCCGGCCGATGCCCCTGGACCCCCCGGTGACCACCGCCGTCCTGCCTTCGAGCACCGCCATGCCGATCTCCGCCTCTCCCGTGAACTCCCCGACCGCGCCTTCGCGTTCGCTCCCCGTCCGTGCCCTCGGCTTCCCGCGAATCTATGATCAACCGGCGTGTTTGTCGATGCCTCTCCGTCCTCTTGGACGGCCGCGCCCGAGCTCGCGCGCCGGATGGGAACGGGGCCGGTTCTTTGGTGCGTTCCAGATCCGTAATGCTCCGGCCCTGGCGGAATTTCGGTCCCGCGACCTAATCTGCCCACCATGACCACCGATGGGCGCTCGGCGCGCATTCTCGACGTCCTCATCACCGAATTCGGTGACTCCATGAAGCGCGACCCCGCCGCCTTCCGGCGCAAGTTCCGGAAGATGGCCGCCTCGCCCTTCGCCTTCTACCGGGGCAGCGCCTGCCTGTTCTACGCGGACATGACCGGCGAGTTCACCGACGACGCCTTCCTCGACGACCAGACGCGACGCGTCTGGATCCACGGCGACCTGCACGCCGAGAACTTCGGCACCTACATGAACGCCTCGGGCGTCCTGGTGTTCAACGTCAACGACTTCGACGAGGCCTACGTCGGCCCGTACATCTGGGACCTGCGACGGTTCGCGGCCAGCGTCGCGCTCATCGGGTACGCCAAGGCGCTGTCGGACGATGTCATCGGCGAGCTGGTGACCGGGTTCACCCACTCCTATCTCTCCGAGCTGCACGGCATCTCGGAGGGCGGGGACGACGCGATCGGCTCGCTCACCCTGGAGACCACCACCGGCGTGCTGCACCGGGTGCTGCAGCACGCCCGGCTGAACACCCGGGTGGCGCTGCTGGAGCTGGAGACCACCATCGAGAACTTCGACCGCAGGTTCGCCGTCATGGACGGCCGCTATCCGGTGGACCAGGAGACTCGCGAGGCGGTGGAGGTGGCCTTCCGCGACTATCTGACGACCCTCCCCGCGGCCTCCGAGATCGAGCACACGATCAAGGACTTCGCGCTGCGTACCGGCATCGGGATCGGCTCGGCCGGGCTGCCCTCGTACAACATGCTCCTAGAGGGCCACACCCAGGCCCTGGAGAACGACGTCATCCTCTACATGAAGCAGGCCCAGGTGCCGGCCGTGGCGCGGTACATCACCGACGAGAAGGTGCACGGCTACTTCAAGCACCAGGGCCACCGCACCGCCGAGTCGCAGCGGGCCCTGCAGGCGTACGCCGACCCGTGGCTCGGCTACACCACGCTGAACGGCGTCGGCCAGATGGTCGCCGAGGTCTCCCCCTACTCCGCCGACCTGGACTGGGGCGACGTCAACGAGCCGGACGAGCTGTCCTCGGTCATCCGCGACCTGGGCCGGGCCGTGGCCAGGATGCACTCGGTGGCCGACGACGAGTCCAGTCACGACCTGGTCGACTTCTCCACCGAGGACGCGATCGTGGCCGTGATCGACGGCGACACCGACGGCTTCACCCGCGGCCTCGTCGAGTTCGCCCACACCTACGGGGCACGGGCGAGGGCCGACCACGGTCTCTTCGTCGACCTGTTCAGGAACGGCCGCCTCCCCGGTCTGTGACCTCTCCCGGTCACCGTCTCCCGCTTCTAACCTCTCACCCCTCGGCGGGCCTCGGCGTGGTGGCAGGCGACCTGGGCTTCGGCCGAGGAGGGCAGGACGGGAAGCGGCCGTGACGCGCACAGTCCGTCGACCCCCGCCTCGGCCGCCGCGCCCGAGGCGAGGACCTGGCAGCGCGGATGGAAGCGGCAGCCCGGCGGGACGCGGGTCGGGTCCGGTGGCTCGCCGCCCAGCACCACGGGCGACGGCGACTCCGGCAGCACCGACAGCAGCGCCTGGGTGTACGGGTGCGAGGGCGCGGTGAGGATCCGTTCCACGGGTCCGGCCTCGACGATCCTGCCGAGATACATCACCGCGACACGGTCGGCGATGTTCCAGGCGAGTCCCAGGTCGTGGGTGACGACCAGCGCCGACAGGCCGAACTCGTCGCGGAGGCGCAGCAGCAGGGCGAGGATCTCGCCGCGTACCGACGCGTCCAGCGAGGCCACCGGCTCGTCGGCGACCAGCACCCTGGGCTCCAGCGCGAGGGCTCCCGCGATGACGACGCGCTGGCGCTGGCCGCCGGAGAGCTCGTGCGGGTAGCGGCCGAAGAACCGCTCGGGAGGCCGCAGCCCGGCGCGCGACAGCGCGGAGGCGACCCGGTCCGCCTCCGCGGGCAGGCGGTGGATGCGCGGCCCCTCGGCCACCGCCTCGTAGACGGTGTGCCGGGGGTTGAGCGATCCCGTGGGGTCCTGGAGCACGAGTTGCACCTCGCGCCGGTGGGCCCGCAGCGCGCGTGAGGAGTAGGCCAGCGGTGCCCCGCCGTACTGGACCGACCCCGAGGCGGGCCGCTCCAGGCCGAGCAGGGTGCGGGCGAGCGTCGTCTTGCCGCAGCCGGACTCGCCGACCAGCGCGACGATCTCCCCCTCGCCCACGGCGAGGTTCACCCCGTCCACCGCGCGGGCGCGGCGCCCGCGCGAGGCGAACTCCACGCGCAGGTCCCGCGCTTCGAGCAGGGTCATCGGGCCTCCTCGGGGACGCCGTGGACGCACTCGTCGGGCGGGATCATCGAGCCTCCTCGGGAACACAGGACGTGGACGAAGAACTCCGCGTCCCGCGTTTCGATCGGAGTCATCGGGCCTCCTCGGAGACGTGGACGCACGCGGCGCTGTGCGGCACCTCGGCGCCACCCGGCCCGGTACGGCCCACCGCCCTGAGCTCGACCGGCTCCGACGCGCACGAGACGAGCGACACCGGGCAGCGGGGATGGAAGGAGCACCCCGCGGGCAGGTGGGCCGGGTCGGGCGGGTCGCCGCCCAGCCCTCTCGGCGCCATCCTGGAGGCCGGGTCACCGACGGTGGGGAACGCCTCGGCCAGCGCCCTGCCGTAGGGGTGCCTCGCGTCCAGGAAGACCTCGCGCGAGGGACCGGACTCGACCACGCGGCCCGCGTACATCACCGCCAGCCGGTCGCACGTCGCGGCGAGGACCGAGAGGTCGTGAGAGATCATGATGAGGCCGATCCCGTGTTCGGCGATGAGCGAGCGGATGAGCGAGAGCACCTGCGCCTGGATCATCACGTCCAGCGCGGTGGTCGGTTCGTCGGCGACGATCAGGCGCGGGGAGCAGGCGAGCGCCATCGCGATCATCACGCGCTGGCGCTGCCCGCCGGACAGCTCGTGCGGGTAGCCGCGAGCCCGCCAGGCGGGCAGGCCGACCTGCTCGAGCAGCTCCGCCGTCCTGCGCCGCGCCGCCGCGCCGGTCGCCATCCCGTGCACCCGCAGCGGCTCGGCGATCTGGTCACCGATCCTGCGCACCGGGTTCAGGGCGTGCTGTGCCCCCTGGAAGACCAGGGAGGCCGACGCCCACCGGACCGCGCGCAGCCGCCCCCAGCTCATCGTGAGAACATCCTCGCCGTCCAGCAGGATCTCCCCGGACACCAGCGCGTCCCTGGGCAGCAACCGCAGCAGCGACATGGCCAGCGTCGACTTGCCCGACCCCGACTCCCCCGCCACGCCGAGGGCCTCGCCCTCCGCCAGGCCGAGTGAGACCCCACGCACCGCGGGGACGTCTCCGGTCGTGCTCCGGTAGGTCACCGCCACGTCGCGCAGTTCGAGCAGGCTCACGAGACCCCCGGAGACCATCGGTCGAGTACGGTCACGAGGCCCTCCGAAGGCGTGGGTTGAGTACGGTCTCCAGGGCGCGCCCGCAGAGGGTGAACGCCAGGACGACCAGGATGATGCACAGGCCCGGCGGCAGCACGTACCACCAGGCGCCCGAGGTGGCCGCGCCCCAGTCGTAGGAGGCGCGCAGCATGCCGCCCCACGACACCTGGCCGGAGTCGGCGCCGAGGAAGGCGAGGGTGGACTCGGTGACGATGGCGCCGGCGACCGTGAGGGTGGTGTTCGCCAGGACCAGCGGGGCGACGTTCGGCAGCACGTGCCGGGTCATCACGTGCCAGTGCCCGGCGCCCAGTGCCCTGGACCTCTCGATGTAGGGCCTCGCCTCGACCGCGAGCGTCTGTGCCCGGATCAGCCTCGCCGTGGAGGCCCACGAGGTCACCCCGATCGCCAGAATGATCGTGGAGGTGCCGCCGCCGAGTACGGCCGCGAGCACCAGGGCGAGGACCAGGGCGGGCAGCACCAGGAACCAGTCGGTGACGCGCATCAGCACGGCGGAGACCCAGCCCCGGAAGTGCCCGGAGGCGATGCCGAAGACCGTACCGATCACCATGCTGAGCAGCGCCGACATGAACCCGATGAGCAGCGAGACCCGCGCGCCCCACAGGAGCATGAGCAGGACCGAGCGGCCGGACTCGTCGGTGCCGAGCGGGAAGCCGACGCCCGGCGGAGCCATCTTGGCTCCCGTCGCCCTGGTCACGTCCAGGCCGGACGGGTCGGTGACCAGCGGCGTGACGAGGGCCGCCAGGACGGCGACCAGCAGGATCGCCGCGCCGTACAGCCCGGCCCTGTCGCGGCCGTACGCGCGACGGAATCGCGCGAACGCGGCACGGCGGCGCGTCCTGGCGATCGTGCGCGGAGTCGCGGAGTCGCCATCGGCGGTTCGCGACGTCATGGCGGCTCCATCGGCGGTTACCGGTGAGCCTTCCTCGCCTGCCCGCTCCTCACTCGTGTCCCTCGCGTCCTCCTCCTTCGTGCTCACGCCGACCTCACCCTCGGATCCAGGACGTGGTAGACCACGTCGGCCAGCGTGTTCATGACGATCACCGCGACGCAGACGAGCATGAAGGTCCCCTGCATGACCGCGTAGTCGGGTCCCCTGATCGCCTCGACGAACAGCAGGCCGAGACCGGGCCAGGAGTAGACGAATTCCACCGAGACCGCGCCGCCGACCACGAAACCGATCTGCATGAACACCAGGGTCACCGTCGGCAGCAGCGCGTTCGGCACCGCGTGGCGCCGCCGCACGTCGTCGTCGCGCAATCCCTTGGCGCGGGCGGTGGTCACGTAGTCCTGGCCGATCTCGTCCAGCAGCGAGGAGCGCATGACCAGCAGGTACTGCGCGTAGACGACGGCGACCAGGGTGAGGCACGGCAGCACCAGGTGATGGGCGACGTGCAGGAGGTAGAGCGGCCCGTCCGGCGCGTCGACGTCCCGCATGCCCCGGGTGGGGAACAGGCCGGGTATCGGGCCCGCCCCCGCGGCGAGGACCATGAGCAGCAGCAGTCCCAGCCAGAAGGTCGGCACCGACCACAGGGTGAGCGCGGTTCCCGTGGAGAGGCGGTCGAACCGACCGCCGTGACGCCAGGCGGCCCTCGTGCCCTGCCACATGCCCAGGCCGACCGCGACGGCGAGCCCGGTACCCACCAGCAGCAGCGTGGGACCCACCCGCTCGCCGATGAGCTCGGCGACCGGCCTGCGGTACTCGTACGAGGTGCCGAGGTCCAGCCGCAGGGTTCGCAGCACGAAGTCCAGGAACTGCTCGCCCAGCGGCCGATCCAGGCCCATCTGCCGCCTGAGCAGGGCGAGCTGCTCGGGGGTGACCGGCACGTCGCGGGTGTAGGCGATGGTCGGGTCGCCGGGAATCAGGCGGAACAGGAAGAACGTCGCGACGATCACCAGCCCGATGCCGAGCAGCGCCCCGCCGAGCTTGCCCAGCGCGTAGCGGACCACGGCCCGGCGGGCACCGCCCTCCTCGGTGCCGTCCCTCATCTCCTGCGGTGTTGTGAGCATCGGCTGCTACTCGCGGTCGTCGACGGAGGCGCGGCGGCGCCGCAGGAGGAAAGCCCCGGCGCCGAGAGCCAGTACAACGGCCGCCGCGACGGCCACCACGGTGCCGGTTCCCGAACCGCTCCCGGCCGGGGCGGCGACGCGCTCCACCGCACGCAGCGAGTAGACCGGCCAGTAGCTGCTCCCGCCGTACAGGATGCCCCTGTCCTCGGGGATCGGGGTGATGGCGGCGATCCGGTCCTTGCGGTAGCCCTCCAGGTTGTTGGGATAGTAGAGCGCGACGACGGGGGCCTCGGTGTAGAGCCGCTCCTGCATCCGCTTGATCAGCTCGACCCTGGCGGCCCGATCGAGTTCGGCCAGCTGGGCCTGGTAGAGCCGCTCGTACTCCTTGTCACAGAAGAACGACTCGGTGCCGCCGCCCTGGCCGCTCGCGGTGGGCCTGCGGCTGCACAGGTGGGTGGCGAGGATCTCCTCCGGGTCCGGGTTGACCGACCAGCCGCTGATCGCGATGTCGTAGAGGGCCGTGCTGCCCGTCTCCTCGGTGAACTTGTTGGAGTCGAGCTTGCGGGTGGTGACCTGAATGCCGATGTCCTTCAGCCAGCCGGTGAGGAACTGGGCGATCTTGTCCTCGACGGGTTCGTCGGTGTGGATGCTGAAGCGCATCTCCAGCCTGCGTCCGCCGTCGGGCATGGTGCGGATGCCGTCCGCGCCCTTGGTGTAGCCGGCTTCGTCGAGGATGCGGTTGGCCTCCGCCAGGTCGAAGGCGACGGCCGCCTCGCCCTCGGCCTTCCAGAAGAACTCCTGGTACATCGGCGGGACGATCGAACCGTCCGCCGGTACGGCGAGACCGTTCTGCGCCTGCTCGACGAGGGTCTTCTTGTCGATCGCGTGGTGGATGGCCCGGCGCACCCTGACGTCCTTCAGCGCGGGGTGCCCGTCGCCGATCGGCTCGCCGTCGGCCGTCGCGGCGCCCGGGTTGAACTGCAGGTAGGCGGCCCGGCGGCCCTGGGTGTTCCACTGCGTGATGTTCGCGTCGTTCGCGAGGGCCTGGAACTGCGGGCCCTGCAGGCGGCCGATCCAGTCGATGTCGCCCTTCTTCAGACCGGCGATCGCCGCCTCGGGATTCTCGTAGAAGATGACGTGCAGCTCGTCGATGCCGGGAGCGCCGCGCCAGTACGACGGGTTGGCCTTGAGCCTCACATAGGCGTTCTTCCTGTGCTCGACGGCGATGTAGGGGCCGCTGCCGACGGCGGGGTAGGCCTCGTTCTCGTAGGTGCCGATGTCAGGGACGCTCTCCCAGACGTGCTTGGGCATGATCGGGATCGGCAGCTCCAGCATCGATGCCTGAGGCTTTTTGGTGGTGATGACCAAGGTCCGGTCGTCGGACGCGGTCACGGTGTCGAAGTTCTCCACGGCGGGGCCGTTGGCCGTCTTGGCCCCGTCATCCGTCATGATCTTGTTGAAGGTCCACGCGGCGTCCTGGGCGGTGACGGGCCTGCCGTCCGACCAGGTGGCTCCGGCACGCATGGTGAAGGTCCAGGTCAGCTTGTCCGGTGAGGTCTCCCACGACTCGGCGAGGTCCGGGCCGGGCTTCAGGGTCTTGAAGTCGGGCACCGTGAGGAAGCCGTACATCCAGCGGTGAATCGACGTGGAGACCACCCGGACCGCCAGGAACGGGTTCATCGAGTCCACGCTCTGCGTCGCGCCCAGCCGGACGATCCTCTTCTGCTGCTGTGGCTGCGACTGCGAGGCCCCCGCGGCGGAGAGTGTGAGGGGCTGGGGAGACGGAGGGCGTTCGGGAAGTGGGGGGAAGTGCCTTGGAGACGACGGGAGGTGTTCCGGGGGTGAGGCGTGTGCCATGGGAAGTGCCGTTGTCGAGAGTGCCATTGACAGTCCCAGGCTCAGCGCCGCCAGGCGCGCACCCCTTCTGAGCATGCCGTACCCACCTCCGGATCGGTGACTCCCTGACAACGAAGGCACACCATACAAACAGCGCGTGTCAACGGGCGGTGGAAGATTGTTTCACTCTCGTTTTATTTGGCGACATTATTTTTCAGATTCCCTGGGACGAATGCTGACAAAAGGGATTTTTATTCGAGAAAGGGGCGGCCGATGCGCTGCACCGACCGGCTGGTATGGACGAGGTCACCGGGGTGCGGCATGCTGCGGAACATGACTCTGTTCTCGGTGGAAGGCAAGACGGTCGTCGTCACCGGCGGATCCCGGGGAATCGGCCGGATGATCGCGTCCGGGTTCGTCGACGCGGGGGCCACGGTCTACATCTCCTCGCGCAAGGCGGCCGAGGTCGGCGAGACGGCCGCCGAGCTGGGGTGCACCGCGATACCCGCCGACCTGTCCACACAGGAGGGGGTGTCCACGCTGTTCGAGGCGGTCGCGGAGCGGGAGGCTCGGCTCGACGTACTGGTCAACAACGCCGGGGCGACCTGGGGGGCGCCACTGGAGGAGTATCCCGAGCACGCCTTCGACAAGCTCTGGGGGATCAACGTCAAGGGCGTTTTCCACCTCACCCAGCGGTTCCTGCCGCTGCTGCGCGCCGCCGCGAGCCCGGAGGACCCTGCCAGGGTCATCAACATCGGCTCGGTGGACGGTCTCCGGGTGCCGGCGATGGAGAACTACGCCTACTCGGCGGCGAAGGCGGCCGTGCACATGCTCACCCGGCACCTGTCCCAGCGGCTCGCGGGAGAGTCGATCACGGTCAACGCGATCGCTCCCGGGCCGTTCGAGTCGAAGATGATGGCCTTCGCGCTCGACGACCCGGCGATGCGTGCGGCCGTCGCCTCGCACGTCCCACTGGGCAGGATCGGCAGCCCGGAGGACATGGCGGGCACCGCGATCTTCCTGTCCTCGCGCGCCGGCGCCTACCTCACCGGGACCGTGATCCCCGTCGACGGCGGCATCTCCGGCTGCGCGTAGTCCTCCGCCATCGGACCTTGGAGCATTTTCGGCTTCGAAGCACCGGAGGAATGTGGTCCGGAGCCGCTGAGCAAGAGCGTCGTGCTTCTACACCAACGCGATCGGTCAGATCGCCTTGGCCAGGGCGGTCGCCAGGTTCGCGGCGGCGTCGGGCGCGTAGCCCAGGAACAGGTAGGGCTCGGTGAGCTCGATCTCGATGAGCACCGGGCTGCCGTCGGCCAGCCGGACCAGGTCCACCCGGGCGTAGAGCAGTTCGGGAAACTCGCCAAGCACCTGCTCCGCGAGCGCGAACTGGTCGGGGTCCGGGGTGCGAAGCTCCCCGTGGTCGTTACCCTGTCCCGGCTTGGTGGCGCTCTCGGTCAGCATCGGGCTGCGCCGGACGGCGTGGCTGAACCTGCCGCCGAAGTAGAGCAGCGAGGTCTCCCCCTCGCCCTCGACCATGTCCAGGTACGGCTGGACCATCGCGGTCCGGCCGTTGGCGGCCAGCTTGGCCGCATGCTCCTCGGCCTGTGCGCGGTCCGTGGTCCTGATCGTGTCGCGGGCTCCGGCCGAGATCGATGGCTTGACCACATACTCGTCGAGGTGCGGGAGGTCCGCGGCCTCGCCCGGCGCGCCCCAGGAGGTGGGGATGATCGGCGCCTTCAGGTCTTTCAAATAGACCTTGTCGGTGTTGCGTTCCAGCACGGCGGCCGGGTTGAGCAACCGGGTGACGGACTCCACGTGGCGCGCCCAGTCGAGGAATTCTGCCCGCCTCGCCACATAGTCCCAGGCGGTGCGGACCACGACGGCGTCGAACGCGGCCCAGTCGACGTCGGGGTCGTCCCAGCGCACGATGTGACCGGTGATCCCCTGGTCGGCCCAGGCGGCGACGGCGATTCCCTTCTCGTCATCGATCTTGTCCGGATCCGTGAAGGTCACGTAGGCCGCGGAAGCAGGCATGAGGTATCCCCCTATGTCAGTATCAATTAGACATAAGGCACCTTACCTATGGCCGTGTTTTCGGCTGCGGGTCGGTCTGTGCGGGTCGTGTTCTGTGGTGTTCTCGGGTTACGGGGGCGCTGCGGTTGTTTCCCGGCTGATCCGATGTGCGCGCTCCGGTAGGCGGGTGCTCCGGCCGGCCGTCTCAGTTGCTCCCTGGCGTTTCAGGCCTCCGGCCTGCTCGGGCGCGATGGTTGCGGGCTTTTGTACGCCGGCCGGAACACCCACCCACCTCCGCGCTCCCCCACCCCGCCGTACGATGCGCGGACCGTAGTCGCTCACTCTCCGACCGCCCAGCGCGCTCTCCGATGCTGAAGCCCCCGCGACGGGACCGCTCAGGGTCGATCGCCGTAGCTGACGCGTATCTCACGCACCACTGCAGGGCCGATGTCGTCGGAGCAGGTGAAATGCGCCGACCGGACCGGCCCACTGTGGAACTTGGTTGCGCTGTGGCCTACGCGCTGTTTTTCGGATCTGCCATCGAACGGGATGACCTCGTGCACATCCCCTGTGAAGTGCACGAGGGGCACGTTTGGTGGGGCGGTGCACCGGCTACGGCTCTTGGCCGGTCAGCCCGCGTCATCCGGCGGGACAACGCAGGCGATACCTGCCCTTCGAACCGGCCTAACCCTGGAGAGCTGGTCTCAGTAACTGCCCAAGCTACTGATTAGCGCGGACTCAAGCGCCGGCGCCGCCGGTCACCATCGAGGCCCGATCGCTGAGCAGCCACGCCGCCACCTCGGCGACCTCGCGAGGCTCGGCCATCCGGCCGAGCGGGATGCTCACGTTGATGCGCTCGACGCCCCCGGGGACACCGCCTCCCACTCGTCGATCATCTGCGTCGCGGTGCCGCCGGGGGTGGTGCCGTTCACACGGACCCCCTGCCGCCCCCAGGTCACGGCGGCGGTCTCAGTGATGCTGTTGAGCGCGCCACCAGGATCCCGTGGCTGGGAGTCGAGAGCGTCAATGCGGGCAGACAGCTCTGACCAGGCCGGAAGTCCGGGCGCTCGCGAGGTGGGCGGCCGACCTTCTGTCAGGTCTTGGAGGGCTCGGCGTCCGGTCAACGCTCGGCCCTGACCGATCGCGATTCCCGCTCGACAAGGGTCGGGGGTCACGGCTCCAGGCGGGTGCGGTCGAGGTGGGCCGGCCGGTCGGGACCGGTGTGTCTGGTCTGCGGTGAGCCTCCGTCAGCCCACGGTCAGTCCCCGGGAGGCGAGGATCAGGGCAGCCTGGGTGGGGCTGACGACCGCTCCGCGTAGCGATCGGAGCCGGGTGTCGTCGACCTCGCCGAGATCGGCGCCGCGCAGGTCCGTCTTGGTGAAGACCGTCTCGACGGTGCGGGCGCCGATCATGCGGCAGTCCTCGAACACACTCTTGGTGAAGTCGCAGCCCGACAGGTTGGCGTCGTCGAAGCGGACGCCCCGCAGGTGGAGGCCTCGCATCGAGCAGCCGGCGAGGTCGGCCAACGCCAGGTTGGAGCCGTCGAACCGGTAGCCGGTGCCCCGGCAGGAGGAGAGCACCGCGCCGATCATGCGGCAACCGGTGAAGGTGACGTCGGTGAGCAGGGCCAGTTCGAAGCGCGCGCCCGACAGGTCGACGTCGGTGAAGGTCGCGTCGACCAGCTCGGCGTTCGTGAACCTGAGCCCCGCTCCCCCGCCGCCGGAGAAACGCGCCCCGTCCAGGTCCGCGCGGCGGAAGTCGGTCCGCTCCAGCACGCACTTCTCGAACGAGGCCTCCACCAGTGACGCCCCGGCGAGGTCCGCGCCGGTGAGATCACACTCCCTGAACACGTAGGGTCCTTCACCGGTCAGATGATCGCCGAGCGAGAGCCCCGCCAGATCGACCCCGTGGATCTCCCGCTGCTCTGTCAGCAACCGTGCCGCATTCATTCCGCGATTCAAGCAGCCCGCACCGACAGAATTCTCACCCCCCGCTCCGGGAGACCACAGGGCCTTCCGGAGACTCCGTACTCCGGAAGGCCCTGTGGTCCAAGAGGTCCCGCGTTCCGCGAGGCCACGGCGCTCCGGGGTCGTCGTGGTCGGTGGGAGCGCTCCCGCTCAGGCCGTGCCCTGATCCCCGGCGAGGAGTTCGGCGGCGGCCTGGCCGCAGACGCGGGAGGCGCCGTGGGTGGCGATGTGGACGGCGCCGAGGTCGGAGCGGCCCGGCAGTCCCATCTCGACCACGACCGCGTCGGCGCGGGCGGCAAGCAGGTGCAGGAGCGCGTCGGCCTGCCAGGGGTGGCGGTGGGCGTCGCGGACGACGACGACGAGGGGACGCTCGGCCGCCGCGGCGAGTGCGGCCTCGATGGCGCCTCCGGTGGCGCCGGAGGCGGTCAGCCGGGTGACCGTGGTGCCGGGGAGAAGCTTGCCGAGCGGCTCCCCGACGCCCCACGGGGTGTCCTTCTCGATGGCGAGGTTCATCTCGGGGGCGAGCTCGACGACGTGCGGCGGTGCGGACAGGGGGAAGACCGCGGTCGAGGAGCGGCGGGTGATCCGCAGGGCCCGCCGGGCGGCGGTCAGGCCGATCGACGGGTCGCCGGGTCGGCCGGAGGCGGAGCCCGCCGACGCGTTTCGGTGGGTGGCCGTGGTCCAGAGGGCGAGTTCGCAGACGCGCCGGGAGGCGTCGGCGAGCCGCTCCTCGGAGAGCCTGCCCTCGATCACGGCGTCCACGATCGCGTCGCGGATCCCGAGCGCGGTCTCCTCGTCCGCGTGCTCACCGCCCACGCAGATCGCGTCGGCGCCCGCTGCGACGGCGAGGACCGAGGCGCCGCCGATGCCGTAGGGGCCGGAGACGGCGGCCATCTCGATGCCGTCGGTGACGATGACGCCCTCGAAGCCCAGCTCGACCCTGAGCAGGTCGTGCAGGACCGGCCGGCTGAGGGTGGCGGGCATCGCGGGGTCCAGGGCGGAGACGAGCAGGTGCCCGGTCATGACCGTGCGCACTCCCTGCTCGACGGCGGCGCGGAAGGGCCGCAGCGCCACGTCGCGCAGTTCCTCGGGGGTGGCGGTGACGAGCGGTACGCCGTGGTGGGAGTCGACGGAGGTGTCTCCGTGGCCGGGGAAGTGCTTGGCGCAGGCCGCCACTCCCGCCGACTGCATGCCCCGGATCCAGGCCACGGTGTGTCTGGCGACGAGGTCGGGGTCCGCGCCGAAGGAGCGCAGGCCGATGACCGGGTTGTCGGGGTTGGAGTTCACGTCCGCCGAGGGGGCGAAGTTGAGGTTGACGCCGGCGAGGGCGAGGTCGCGGCCGAGGTCGGCGGCGAGTTCCTCGGTGAGATCGGTGTCGTCGACCACGCCGAGGGCGAAGTTGCCCGGCCGGGTGCTCCCGCCCGCGGCCTCCAGGCGGGTGACCTCGCCGGACTCCTCGTCGATGCCGACGAGGACCTGGGGGTTCTCTCCTCGGAGTACGGCGGTGAGGTCGGCGACCTGGGAGGGGGTGGCGATGTTCCTGGAGAAGAGCACCGCTCCGGCCAGTCCCTCGCCGATCCGGCGTCGGATCCAGTCCGGCGGCGATTTGCCCTCGAACCCGGGAAAGACGACCGTCTCCGCCAGACGGAGCAGCTCTGGGCCGCGCTTCATTCACCCCTCCTCGCCTGACGACCGGTCGGCGTTCCTGCCGTGAACGCGCAGGCACCGCGTTGTCACCGGACCCCCGGGGAAAGCGCTCCCACGGCGGCTCTGCGCAAATCTAATAGGAAAGTTTCCTAATTGCTAGTGGGCTGACCATAGGGCTTCCGCTCAGGATTTTGCGGATCGCGACGATGGACGAGCCGAAGGTCCGCTGATAGGCCGGCGGAAAACGAGAGGCCCGCGCGTACGGCGAGACCCGCAGGGCGCCGAAGGTGACGAGCGTTCGGTCGCGGGGGAGAACCGGGATGAGCTGGCGCGTTCCGATGAACAAGCGATTGCGCAAGAGCTCGTCAGATTCCTCTCCGTGGAGACCCCCGCCTTCAGGGCGGGGGTCTCCACGGAGAGGAATCTGACCCCCGCGGAGCAGGACAAGGATTGGCGATTCGCCGTCAGTCGGAGGGTCGTACCGAACCCGCACGATCTTTAGCCGGTCGTGGTTAACATCTGGGCCATGGCGCAGATCGTGAGGCGGGCCTACAGGTACCGCTTCCACCCGACCCCGGAGCAGGCCGATGAGCTGGTCCGGACGTTCGGCTGCGCATCGACACTGGGCTTCAGGTCTACTTCGCCGATCCACACAGCCCGTGGCAGCGCGGCACCAACGAGAACACCAACGGCCTGCTGCGCCAATACTTCCCCAAGGGAACCGACCTGAGCAGGCACAGCCGAAACGAGCTGGACGCCGTCGCCGCCGCGCTCAACAGCCGACCTCGCAAGACACTCGGCTGGCGTACTCCCGCCGAGGCGTTCAACGAGCATCTACGCTCGCTGACAGGCAGTGTTGCAACGACCCCTTGAACCCGAGGTCGGTGCCCCTGCAGCAGGCGCTGCGCCACCTTCAGGCGGCGTTCACCAACTTCTTCGCCAAGCGCGCCCGGTACCCGACGTTCAAGAGCAGGAAGAAGGCACGGGCGGCGGCCGAGTACACCCGGCCGGCGTTTCGCTGGCGGGAGGGGGAGTTGACGCTGGCGAAGATGGATGCGCCGCTGGCCGTCGTGTGGTCGCGTCCGCTGCCCGCAGGCGCGCAGCCGTCCACCGTCACCGTGAGCAGGGACGCGGCGGGCCGCTGGTTCGTGTCCCTGCTCATCGAGGAGACGATCAGCCCGCTGCCTCCGGTCGATCAGAATGTGGGGGTGGACGCGGGCATCACCGCACTGGCCACGCTGTCGAGCGGGGAGAAGATCGACAACCCCCGGCACGAGCGGGCCGACCGGCGCGAACTCGCCAAAGCCCAGCGCGACCTCGCCCGCAAGGAGAACGGGTCGGCCAACCGGGCCAAGGCGAAGCTGAAGGTCGCCAAGGTGCATGCCCGGATCGTCGATCGCAGAAGGGATCACCTGCACCAGGTCACCACCCGGCTTGTTCGCGAGAACCAAGTGATCGCCGTGGAGGACCTGACCGTGCGCAACCTGGTCAAGAACCACAGCCTGGCCCGCGCCGTCTCTGATGCCTCCTGGCGTCAGATGCGCTCGATGCTGGAGTACAAGGCGCAGTGGTACGGGCGGGAGCTACTGATCGTGGATCGCTGGTTTCCCTCTTCCAAGCTGTGCTCGGCGTGCGGGGCGTCGCAGGGTAAGATGCCGCTCGGTGTCCGGTCGTGGACCTGCGCCTGCGGCGCGGTCCATGACCGGGATGTCAACGCCGCGAAGAACATCCTCGCCGCCGGGCTGGCGGAGAGGTGAAACGCCTGTGGAGCCGGTGTAAGACCTCAACGAGAGTCCTCTCGGGCGGGCGATTGGCATTGAAGCAGGAACCCTCACGGGCGACCCCGTGGGAATCCCGCTCGTTCACGAGCGGGGAGGATGTCAAAATGGGGGCGTGAACACGCGAAAGAACTCCGGCGGCGCGACCACGACCCGGATCAGGCGCCAGGGCGGGACCAAGCGCGCGGCCACATCAGGGCCCGCCTCGGAGCGCCGTGACCATCTCGTCAAACTCGCCGCCGAGCTCTTCGCCCGCAAGGGTTTCCAGGCGACGACCGTCCGGGAGATCGCGGAAGAGGCGGGCATCCTGTCCGGAAGCCTCTATCACCACTTCGACTCCAAGGAGACGATCGTCGACGAGGTGCTCACCACCTTCCTCGACGACCTCGTCGGCCGCTACCGCGCCGCCCTGGACCGAAACGGCGACCCCCGCACGATCCTCTCAGAGATGGTGCGCATCGGGTTCGGCACGCTGGAGCCCCACCGCGCGGCGATCACCGTCATGCAGAACGACTGGAGTTACCTGAGGTCGCTCCCCGGCGACCGCTTCGACTACCTGGTCAGGGCCGAGGAGGAGGTCGAACGCATGTGGGTCGGGCAGATCAAGCTCGGCCAGGCCGCCGGCCTGCTCCGCGCGGACGTCGACCCCAAGCTCACCTACCGCATGATCCGCGACACCATCTGGGTGACGGTGCGCTGGTTCCGACCGGGGGGCCGCCTCAACACCGCGGGCCTCGCCGAGCACTACATCACCATCCTGTTCGACGGCCTGGCGACCGGCGAGCGGAGTAGCCAGAAGGAATAACGCCCACGGAACCGGCGCGGCGGGCGGCGCGGCCTGTGAGAATCAAGCGTCCGCGAAGCGAACGGGAAGTGGTGGGCAGCGTGGAGATTCTGCAGAAGGCCGTACGAATGGCGCTCACCGACGTGGCCGATCCCGCCAAGGCCCCGGTGATGCAGACCTACATGAGGTCGTCGATGCCGTTTCTCGGCGTGCAGGCCGCGCCCCGCCGCGCCGCGCTGAGGCGGGTCTTCGCCGACTATCCCGTCGACGAGGCGTCCGCGTGGCGAGAGGCGGCGCTGACTCTGTGGCGCGAGGCCGAATACCGCGAGGAGCGCTACGCGGCGGTCGAGCTGACCGGTTTCCGCCTCTACCGCTCCTTCCAGACGCTCGACGCGCTGCCGATGTACGAGGAGATGATCGTCACCGGAGCCTGGTGGGACTACGTCGACGAGCTCGCCGTCCACCGCGTCGGCGGCCTGCTCGCGGCCTTCCCCGACACCATGCGCCCCCTCATGCTCCGCTGGGCCCGCGGCACCGACCTGTGGAAGCGCCGTACGGCCATCCTCAGTCAGAACCGCTTCAAGTCCGCCACCGACACCGGCCTGCTGTACGCCTGCATCGAGCCGAGCCTGTCCGACAACGACTTCTTCGCCCGCAAGGCGATCGGCTGGGCCCTGCGCGAGTACGCCAAGACCAACCCCGACGAGGTCGTCCGCTACGTCGACCACACCCGCATCAGCGGCCTGAGCCGCCGCGAGGCCCTGAAAAACCTCCCCAACCGATAGACCCGGTCGTCTCGCGGAGGCGACTGGGAACGCGGCCGAGGCTGCCGAGGCTACAGCGGCTTGGCGCTCTACTTGAGGGCGCCGGCGGTGAGGCCCTTCTGGATCTGGCTCTGGAAGATCGTGTAGACGATCAGCATCGGCAGGATGGCCATGCTGAGGGCGGCGAACAGGGCCGACCAGTCGGCGTCGTAGCCCGCGGCGGTGGAGATGTCGGCGATGCCCTGGGTGAGCACCCACTTGTCCCGGTTGGAGTTGAGCAGGACGAGGGGCAGTTGATACTGGTTCCACTGGCCGAGCACGTTGAAGATGGTCACGCTCACGATGCCCGGCTTGGCCATCGGCAGCATGATCTGGAAGAACACCCGGGCGTGCGAGGCCCCGTCCACGAAGGCCGCCTCGGCCACCGCTCCGGGCAGCGTCCTGAAGAAGGCCGCGAGGAAGAAGACGGTGAAGGGCAGCGAGTAGGCGATGTAGACCAGCACCAGCCCGCCGTGCGTGTTCAGGCCGATGAACGGGCCGATCACCGGGACCGTCCCCATGTTCTGTACGACGAAGAACAGCGGGGTCAGCGCCAGGTAGACCGGGAAGGCGAGGCCGGAGACGAAGAGCAGATAGATCGCCCGGTTGCCCCGGAAGCGGTAGCGGGCGAGCACGTACGCGGCCATCGAGCCGAACAGCATCGTGCCCAGGGTGCCGAAGGCCACCACGACGATGCTGTTGATCATGTACTGGCCGATGTGCGCCTGCTCCCAGGCGCGGGCCCAGTTGTCGAGGCGGAGGTGGGCGGGCAGCGACCAGGCGTCGCCGAAGATCTCGTCCTCGCTCTTCACCGACGCGAGGAACGTCCACACGATCGGCACGACGACCAGCACCGTCCAGACGAGCAGCGCGACGTGCGTCAGGGCCGCCAGGGGGCCCAGGCGCCGCCTGCGCTCCTCGCGGGCGAACGCCCTGCTCGGGGATGTCACGACGTCGGCCACTAGAACTCGATCCGCTCACGCCGCGACAGGCGCAGGGCCAGCGCCGCGAACCCGATGGTGAAGAAGAACAGGACCACGCCCATCGCGGAGGCGTAGCCGAACTTGAAGTACTGGAAGGCGGTGCGGTAGATCTCCGCCGCCATCACGGTCGTGGAGTGGTCGGGGCCGCCGTGCTCGGCCGTCATCACCCACACGATGGCGAAGACGTCCAGCGCGGCGATGCCCAGATAGACCCAGCCGACCTGGATGGTGTCCCACAGCAGCGGCAGCGTGACCCTCAGGAACAGCGAGGGCCCCCCGGCGCCGTCGATCGCCGCCGCCTCGAAGAGGTCGCGCGGGATGGAGGCGATGCCCGCGGAGAAGAGCACGACGTAGAAGCCGACCGCCTGCCAGACCAGCACGGCGAGGATCGACCAGAAGGCGACGTCGGTGCTGGACAGAAAGCCGATCGGCTCGAACCCCAGGGCGATGAGCGGCGCGTTGAGCATGCCGCTGCGGTCGGGCCTGAAGACCTGCTGGAACAGTACGGCGACCACGGCGACGGCCAGCACCTGGGGGAAGAAGAACACCACCCGGTAGAACTTCGACCCCCAGATGCCCCCGGTGCCGCCCCGCCCGCCCGCGTTGAGCAGGAAGGCGAAGAAGAGAGCGATCCCGAGCGTGAGGATCGGCAGCAGGAGGAGCAGGATCAGGTTGTGGCTCACCGCCTGCCAGAACACGTTGTCGGCCAGTAGCCGCCGGAAGTTCTCCAGCCCCACGAGGCGCGGGGTCGCGTTCACCCCGCGCCAGTCGGTGAACGCGATGTAGAAGGCCTGCGCGTAGGGCGCGATCACATAGATCAGGTAGAGCGTCACCGGGATCGCGAGGAACCCCGCGACGAACCGCGTCCTGCCGTGGTCCATCGCCGGCCTACCGTTTCCTCGGCGTCGTCACGCCACCGAGGGAACGGCCCATGACCGGTGCCCGGTGAGCGACGGGCCGTCCCCCGGGCGCCCCGTCGCCTCCCACCGTCATCGGCTGAACTTCTTCACCGAGGCGTCCTTCTTGATGGCGTCCGCCTTCTTCTGCGCCCGGTCCGCCCACTGGTCGACGGTGAGTTTGCCCGCCATGAGCTGCCCGGTCGCGGCGGCCACCTCGTCGTGCAGCTCGACGTACCACTTGCGGAACAGGAACCAGACGGCGTTGTCGCCCGCCGCCTCCAGCGCGGCCGAGGCGCTCTTCAGTCCCGGCTGGAGGGTGCGGCCCGCGTCCGCGCCCTTGACGACCGTGAGCGTGGAGACCATCTCCATGAACTTGCCCGCGCCCTCCTTGGAGAGCATGGCGCGCATGTACTCAAGCCCCGCGCGGGGGTTGGCCGACTTGGCGGGGACGACGTACTCCTCGCCCGGCTGGGCGTGCAGGGTGCCGTACGGCAGGGCGTCGGAGGTGCCGAAGTCGGGGAGCGCGAACATCGCGTAGTCGAAGCCTTCGGGCGTGGAGTCCTTCTGCTCGTTCTCCAGCCAGGAGCCGCAGGGCAGCATCGCGACCTGGCCCTTGTTGTGCGCCGTCTGGGTCTGCACGTGGTCGAGCCCCGCGGTGCCCTGGAGCAGATACTTCGACCCGAGCTCGACGAAGGCCCCCGCGGCCTGCCTGACCGGCTCGGCCTTCCAGGCGCCGTCCTGGAGGTTGTCGATGTTCTTCAGCACGTCCTTGCCGCCGATCTTCGCGGCGAGTGTGAGGATGGCCTCGTAGATGTAGAACGGGTGCTTGCCCGCGTAGGTGAAGGGCGCCATCTTGCCCGACTTCTTGATGGTCTCGCACAGGGCCAGGAAGTCGGCCCAGGTCTTGGGGACCTGCCAGCCCTCGGCCTCGAAGAGCTTTCGCGAGTACCAGATGCCCCAGACGGTGTTGGCGTAGTTGAGGACGTACGGCGTGCCGTCGTAGCTGCCCAGCTCGATGGCGTTCCGGTCGATCGTGTCGCGCACCTTGACGGCGGGGTCGTCCCAGCTCGGCGCGTCGTACAGCGGCGTGAGGTCGGCGAGCTGGCCGTCCTGGACGAGGGCGCCGAAGTCCATCGCGTTGGCGCCGGAGTTGTTGACGAACTCCGGCGGGTCGCCACCGGCGAAGCGCGGCTGGAGGGTCTTCGCGATCTCCTTGGTGGCGTTGTGCCTGATCTCCAGGTTGGGGTGTTTGGTGTTGAGCAGCGGCTCGTGGACGTCCGTGGCGTAGGCGTCGCCGAAACCGCCGTCGAAGATCCAGACCTCCAGGGGCCTGTCCTCGACGAGGCCGAGCGGGTTGGCCGCGCTGGTGGCCCCGACGACGGGCGCCGAGGACGCGGCGCCGCCGTTGCCCGCGGGGGTGGCGCACGCGGACAGGACCGGCACGGTGAGACCGGCCAGGGCGGCGCCGCGCAGGAGCTCGCGCCTGGATAGCTGGGTCATGCTTCCTCCTGGAAGTGGCCTGGGAGTGAAGGGCGGTGCTCAGGCACCTCGCCGGATCCTTCCGGCGTAGCGGTTCTCAAGGGCGCGGTTGTGCTCGTCACCGCCGGTCACGTTGGCGGAGCGGTAGATCGGCGGGGTGAGGCCCGCCTCGCTCAGGTCGCGCACCACCTCGGCCACGACCATCTGGGCGAGCAGCGCCGAGGTGATGGTGGAGACCGCACCGAACGTGCCGCCGTCCGGGAGCGGGAGGACCGCGTCGCCGTACGGGGCGCGGTTGTCGAGCACCACGTCGGCGAGGTCGAGGAGCTTGCGGCCCGAGGGGTGGCGGGAGGTCATCGCGGTGCTGTGCCGCACCGATGTCAGGGCGATCAGGGCGTGCCCGTGCTCCTTGACGATCGAGGCGAGCTCGACCACCGATCCGTTCACCCCTGAACTGGAGATCAGCACGAACACGTCCTCGGGACGGACGGGAGCCAGGTCGTAGATCCGCCGGGCGACCGAGGGGTCGCGCTCCAGCTCGCCGGGTGCTCCCAGAAGGGTGGCGACCGGGGCGTCCCCGTACAGGACGACGTCGCGCAGGGCGAGGCGGTTGCTGGGCACCAGGCCGCCCGCGCGTCCGGCGATCTCCATCGCGATCGCCTCGGAGTGCCCGGAGCCGAACGCCTGGATCACGCCGCCACCGCGCAGGGACTCGACGATCAGCGCCGCCGCGGCCCCCACCGCGTCCTGCTGGGTCCCGAAGACCTCGTCCACCAGTTCCTTGACCTCGTGAACGTACTCGGCAGCACCGATCCGCACGGTCAGCTCCTCTCCACGCGATGGCTCTCCAGAGCCCTGATCGTCAACTCGAACGCCTCGTTGGTCTGCTCGTAGGTGCGCTGCGCGACCGCGACATAGACGGTGTCGAGGACGAAGAGCTGGGAGTGGACGGCGGCGAGGCCGCCCAGCCTGAAGGTGGTCTCGCGGCTCGCGGTGGTCAGCACCCGATCCGACAGCTCGGCCAGCGGGGAGCGGGCGAAGGAGGTGACCGCGACGGTGAGCGCGCCCCGGTCCCCCGCCTCGCCGAGGGACTCCAGCACCTCGCGGGTGCGGCCCTGATGGGAGATGCCGATCGCGACGTCACCGTCGGCGAGCAGCGCGGCGTCGGCGAGCGCCTCGTGCGCGTCGGCGTGGCTCCAGCAGGGGATCCGGATGCGGCGCAGCCGCCCGCCCATCATCACGGCGACCGCCCCGCTGGTGGAGACCCCGAAGATGAGGACGCGGCGGGCCGCGACGATGGCGTCGGCGATTGTGGCGACGGTGCCCACGTCCAGCTGGGCGGCGGTCTCCTGGATGAGCCGGGAGTCGGCGGCGGCCATCACGCCGATCGCCGCGTCGAGCGGATCGGTGGGACCGATCTCGTGGCCCACCCCCGCGTCCCAGTTGGCCTGCGCGGCACGCCCGTTCTCCGTGGCGAGGGCGACCCGCAACCCGGCGTACCCGGCGAAGCCGAACACCCTGCAGAAGCGGGTCACCGTGGCGGGTGAGCTGCCGCTCCGCTCGGCGAGCGTGATGATCGTCGATCGCGCGGCCTCGGCGGGGTCGGCCAGGATCGCCTCCCCCACCCTGCGCAGCGCCTCGGGCAGCGCGGGTGTCTCGGTCTGTATGCGTCCGAGCGCACCTGCGGCCACAAGCATTCCTTTCACCAGAATTCTTCTGGATGAAAATTATTATCAAGTCAAGCTCGCGTCAAGGCCGTCGGGGGCACCGTTCGAGGCGCCGCGCCCACCCGGCCGGGGTTTGGGGGGAAAAATCGACAACCTTCGGCGCCTTTCGAGCGTCGTTCTCAACAGAGGTTCCAGAAAAGGAGCCGCCTGACGGAGGCGAACCCCACGATGACTCCACGTCCGGCCGACACGCCGCACCAGGTTTCCGGCGCGCACGTCCACGACGAGCTCGCCGCCCGGCGCGCACGGCGCGCCCGGGACCAGAGATTGCGCAACGACCCGCACATCCGGCTGCTGGAGCACGAGCACGGCATCCGATTCACCGCCGAAGAACTCAGGGCCGCGGAGCGCCAGGCCCAGGAGCTGCTGACATCGCCGCCTCACCAGGAGCCGCTCATCGACGAGGAGACGCGCTCCCTGCAGCTGCTCGTCTGGCGCCGCCTGGGCCCGCGGGGGTTCCAGGGGTTCATGCGGGAGCTTGAGGAGATGGAGACCGAGCTGGCCAGGGCACGGCACGACGGCTGGGGCGACGAGATCAGCTGAGTCCTCCCGCACCGGCCGCGCTCCGACGGATCGGCACGTTCGGCCGTACGCGGGCTACCGCGCACCCGCCGGGCCGGACGAGTTCGGAAGCCTTACCCGCCCTACCGGCGGAAGCCGAAAACCGCACATTCGCCGCCTTGACCGCCCCTCGCACCCGCCGTCGCGATCCCACCCGTCACGGTGACGCGACCACCCCCCGGACAGGCGCCCTCCCTTTCCAGCGCGGGTTAAAGTGGGCGTAGATCCACCGTCACGTGTTAGGCGACCATGCTCCACCAGCGACTCCAGCCCTCCACCCCCTACGCCGCCCTGATCTTCGACTGCGACGGGACCCTCGTCGACACCACCTCCGCCAACGAGAGCGCGTGGCGGACCGCGCTGGCCGGGTGGCAGGTCGACCTCGACTCCGCGTGGTACCGGGCGCGCACGGGCCTGTCGTCCGACCGTCTGCTGGCGGAGCTGGAGACCGAGACCGGAGCCGAACTCGACTACCAGGCGGTGCGGGCGGCGGCGCTCGACGCCTACCAGTGGCTGATCCACACGGTCACCCCGCACCGGCCGGTCAGCGCGGTCGCCGAGGCTCACCGGGGACGGGTGCCGATGGCCGTGGCCTCGGGAGGCGCCCGCCAGGCCGTGGAGGAGACCCTGCGTGTCACCGGCCTACGCCCCCTCTTCGACACCGTGGTCACCAGGGACGACGTCCGCTACGGCAAGCCCGCCCCCGACGTCTATCTCCTCGCCGCGCGCCTCCTCGACGTCGCCCCGTACGCCTGTGTCGCCTACGAGGACACCGACGAGGGGGTGGCCTCCGCCCTCGCCGCGGGGATGACCGTCATCGACGTCCGCCCCTCGCTGCGCTAGACGCCCCCCACACTGGCCATCTGTACTATCCAATGATGCGGATATCCGAGCTCAGCGCCGCATCGGGCGTGTCCATCCCGACGATCAAGTACTACCTGCGCGAGGGCCTGCTTCCCGCGGGCGAGCAGACCTCGGCCACCAGCGCGCGGTACGGCGAGGGCCATGTGCGCAGGCTGCGGCTGATCCGGGCGCTGCTGGAGGTCGGGCGGCTGCCCATCGCCTCCATCGGCAAGGTGGTGGCCGCCGTCGACGACGAGAGCCTGGACCTGCACCACGTCCTCGGGGTCGCGCAGTACGCCCTCGCGCCCGCGGTCGAGCCGCACACGCCCGACGAGGAGTGGACGCGTGCCCGCGCCGAGGCCGACACCATGATCACAGATCTTGGCTGGCAGATCGATCCCGAAGCCCCGGCCCGTGACGAGCTGGCCCAGGCCGTCCTCACCCTCGGCCGGCTCGGCATGCCCGCCGACGGCGAGGCCCTGCGCCCCTACGCCGACGTCGCCCTGCGGCTCGTGACCGAGCACGAGATCGGCACCGTCCCGTTCGACGGACCCCGCGAGGCCGCGGTCGAGGCCCTCGTCCTTGGCACCGTCGTGCACGGCAGGGTCCTCGACATCATGCGGCGGCTCGCCCACGAGTCGGTCTCGGCCCGTCTCCTCGGCACCTGATATCACATGAGACAAAGGTGACGAAAATGACTCAGCGCAATAACCAGCGTCACCTGTGACGGATGTCTCAATCGTTCCAATCGTCCTATGAAAGGGCAGCTCACAGCCCTGGAAAACATCTGTGAGGATTTCAATACAGCCACTGCCTGCCCATATAGGCCTGAGTAACACTCTGTTCACACATGGGCAACAGATGCGAAATCGCGACTTGCGAATCTTTGAGAGCAGAAGATCCCTCCATCCTCAAGGACTCCGCCGATGACCTTCAAGGCTGAATACATCTGGATCGACGGCACCGAGCCGACCGCCAAACTTCGTTCCAAGACCAAGGTGATGGCGGACGGTGCGGAGCTCCCGATCTGGGGCTTCGACGGGTCCAGCACCAACCAGGCCGACGGCTCCTCCTCGGACCGCGTGCTCAAGCCGGTCTTCACCTGCCCGGACCCGATCCGCGGCGGCGCCAACGTGCTGGTGCTGTGCGAGGTGCTCAACATCGACATGAGCCCGCACTCCAGCAACACCCGCGCCGCCCTCGTCGAGGTCGCCGAGAAGTACGCCGACCAGGAGTCGTGGTTCGGCATCGAGCAGGAGTACACCTTCTTCAAGGAGGGCCGCCCGCTCGGCTTCCCGATCGGCGGCTTCCCCGCCCCGCAGGGCGGCTACTACTGCGGCGTCGGCGCCGACGAGGTCTTCGGCCGCGAGATCGTCGAGAAGCACCTCGACTACTGCATCGAGGCGGGCCTGGCCATCTCCGGCATCAACGCCGAGGTCATGCCGGGCCAGTGGGAGTTCCAGATCGGCCCGGCCGGCCCCGTCGAGGCCTCCGACCACATGTGGATCGCCCGCTGGCTGCTCTACCGCACCGCGGAGGACTTCAACGTCGGCGCGACCCTGGACGCCAAGCCGGTGAAGGGCGACTGGAACGGCGCGGGCGCGCACACCAACTTCTCCACCAAGGCGATGCGCGAGGAGTACGACCCGATCGTCACCGCCTGCGAGGCCCTCGCCACGAACGCCCTGGAGCACGTCAAGCACTACGGCGCCGGCATCGAGGAGCGCCTCACCGGCCTCCACGAGACCGCCCCCTGGAACGAGTTCAGCTACGGCGTCTCCGACCGCGGCGCCTCGGTCCGCATCCCGTGGCAGGTCGAGGTGGAGAAGAAGGGCTACATCGAGGACCGGCGTCCGAACGCCAACGTCGACCCCTACCTCGTCACCCGCCTCATCGTGAACACCTGCTGCTCCGCTCTGGAGAAGGCCGGCCAGGTCTGATCCGACCGCAGACTCGAAGGCCGCGGAAGCCCTGCCGGGGGTCTCCGCGGTCTTCGGCGTTCCTCTCGTCGCTCACCCGCCCGCGCCCCTTCGGCGGCGGTGTCCGGGGCTTCTCGGAGAATCAACCCGCGAACGCGGCCAATACCGCGAGCCGAGCAAGACGATACGTTTCGACTCGCTAAATGGTACGTTCGGGCACGTGAAGACCCCGAACCCGGCCCGTCGCAGCGAGCAGTCGCGCCGGGCCATCCTGAGCGCCGCCTTCGACCTGGTCGCCGAGTCCGGATACGCCAAGCTGACGATAGAGGCGATCGCCGCCCGCGCGGGAGTGGGCAAGCAGACGATCTACCGCTGGTGGCCTTCCAAGGGCGCCGTGTTCATCGACGCCTTCCTCTCCAGGACCTCCGACGAGGAGGGGAGCGTCGCACTCCCCGACACCGGCGACCTCGGGGCCGACCTTCGCCTCACGCTGCGGGCCATCGTCGACGAGTACAACGATCCCGGGCTCGACACGATGACCAGGGCACTCACCGTCGAGTCCCTGAACGACCCCGCGATCAGCACCGAGATCACCGCGCGACTCCTGGGGCCGCACCTGGAGGCGACCAGGGAACGGCTGCGCAGTGCCCAGCGGGTGGGCCAGGTCGCCGAGGACGCGGATCTGAACGTGGCCGTGGAGCTGCTGTACGGACCGATCTACCACCGCTGGATGCTGCGCACCGCCCCTCTCACCCACGAGTACGCCGACACGCTCGTGGAGTTCGCCCTGCGGGCCTTGAAGGCGGCATAGCGGAGGCGCGGAGACCGCGACCGAAATTACCGCGCACGCCACCCGCGCGGGACGGGCCCCGGCCCGCGGCGCCCCCTCCCGCGGAGGCCGCCGGGGCCGCCGGAGCCGGCGGGCTCCGGTCCCGGACAGGATCGGGCGGTGCCCGTCGCAGGCACCTGAGCACGCATGATGACGTCAGCGACCGGACAAGAGCGAAACGCCTCCCGGTGGAGCGCTCCCACGCTTCGGCGCCCCCGTTCCATGGGTCCGGACGACCTCACGTCACAAAAATCCTACAAACAGGTGCTTTAGGACAGCGCTAAACGGGTAGCTCGCGCCGTACCATAACTGCGATGCGGGACGTAGTGGAGCAATTACAGCGCTTGGGCATGTCGGGTTACGAGGCCAAGGCGTACGTCACCCTGGTCGGTGCCGGACAGCCCCTCAACGGCTACGAGGTCGCCAAACGTTCGGGGGTGCCGCGCAGCACGGTCTACGAGACGCTTGGCAAGCTGGTGGCCAAGGGCGCGGCCTACGAGCTGCGCGGCTCCGACGACGCCACCGACTACCTGCCGCTGCCGCCACGATCCCTGCTGGAGCGCATGCGCAGGGAGTTCGCCGACTCGATCGGGGCACTGGAGGTCGCGCTGCCCGCGATCGTGGCGCCGCCCAAGGCCTATCTGATCCACAGCCTCAAGGACCCCGTGGCGCTGCTCGACCGGGCGGAGGACGTGGTGGCCGGGGCACGGGGCGACCTGTTCGTGTCGATCTGGCCCGAGGAGATGAAACCGCTCTCCCCGCTGATCAAGCGTGCCGTCGAGCGCGGGGTCGAGACCTCGGTGATGCACTTCGGCGCGGCGCGGGAGCCGGTCGGGAACCTGTACGAGCGCCGTTTCCCCTTCCCCGTACCCCTTCACGAGGGCGAGGGGAACGTGAAGGAGGACCAGGACCACCGGCTGCTCGTCGTCACGGGGGACCGGCGGGAGGCCCTCGTCGGCGGTTTCGCCGGCGGTACCGCGTGGGGCGTCTACACCGAGGACCCGGCCGTCGTCGCGATGGCGGTCGAGTACGTGAGGCAGGACATCGCCCTGCAGATCGTCGCCGACCGGGTCGGACGCGAGGCCATGCGCGAGATCTGGACGACCGACCCCGAACTCAGACGCTTCCTCACCGACCGCGACCGCCCGGCCGCCCTGCTGCGCGCCGCCGGGATGCCCGGTCACCGTCCCTACGGTTCCCTCGCGCCCCCCGCGACTCCCACCTCTCATGACCACGCCTGATCAATGCTGGCTTTAACACGGGTGTGACATCCTTCGGAGAGATTGTCCTTAATATCGGCTATCTCCATCTCGGGGGAAGGCAGGACATGGAAAAACCGGTCATCATGACGGTCGACGACGATCCTGGCGTGTCCCGTTCCATCGCCCGCGACCTGCGGCGCCGCTACGGCCACGCCTACCGCGTCATCCGGGCCGACACCGCGGTCGACGGCATGGCCAGTGTCCGCGAGCTGCGGCTCAGGGGCGACGACGTGGCGGCGATCCTCGCCGACTACCGGATGCCCCAGATGAACGGCGTGGAGTTCCTGGAGCAGGCGATGGACCTGTATCCCTACGCGCGCCGCGTACTGCTGACCGCCTACGCCGACACCGATGCCGCGATCCAGGCGATCAACGTGGTCGATCTCGACCACTACCTGCTCAAGCCGTGGGACCCGCCGGAGGAGAAGTTCTACCCGGTGCTGGACGCCCAGCTCGACGCCTGGCAGCGGACGGATCGGCGCGAGTCCGACGAGCTGCGGGTGGTGGGCGCGCGCTGGTCGGCCCCGTCGTACGAGGTCAGGGAGTTCCTGTCGCGCAACCAGGTGCCCTACCGCTGGATGCTCGACGACTCCTCGGAGGGCGCCGAGCTGCTCGCGGCGGCCGCGGAGACCGGGGAGAAGGGGTCCGCCGGCCCGGCCAGGCTGCCACTGGTCATCACCGGCGACGGCACGAAGCTCACCGCGCCGAGCACCTCGGAGCTGGCCGAGGCCGTGGGGCTGTCCACCGCCCCGGCCACCGACTTCTACGACCTGATCGTGATCGGGGGCGGTCCCGGCGGCCTGGGAGCCGCGGTCTACGGCGCCTCGGAGGGGCTGCGCACGGTGATGGTCGAGCAGCACGCCTCGGGCGGGCAGGCGGGCCAGAGCTCCAGGATCGAGAACTACCTGGGCTTCCCCGACGGCGTCTCCGGCGCCCAGCTCGCCGATCGCGCCAGGCGCCAGGCGCTGAAATTCGGCGCCGAGCTGCTCACCGCCCGCACGGTCACCAGCCTTGAGGTCAAGGGCCAGGCCAGGGTGGTCGGCTTCGCCGACGGCGGCTCGATCGCCGCGCACACCGTCATCCTCGCCACCGGCGTCTCCTACCGGCGGCTGAACGCCCCCGGCCTCGACGACTTCATCGGCTCCGGCTGCTACTACGGCGCGGCCCTCACCGAGGCGCCCGAGTGCGCGAACCGCGAGGTCTACATCGTCGGCGCCGCCAACTCGGCGGGCCAGGGCGCGGTCTACCTGTCGGGGTACGCCAGCAAGGTCCACCTGATCGTGAGGGGCGACGGGCTGGAGAGGACCATGTCGCACTACCTGATCGAGCAGATCTCCCAGATCCCGAACATCGAGGTGCACACCGAGACCGAGGTGGTCGGCGCCGAGGGCGAGGGCCACATGGAGCGGATCACACTGAAGGGTCCCGAGGGCGAGCGCACCGTCGAGGCCGAGTGGCTGTTCGTCTTCATCGGCGCCCAGCCGTTCACCGACTGGCTCGGCGACACCGTCGAACGCGACGCGAAGGGCTTCGTCCTCACCGGCCCCGACCTGACCGCCGACGAGAACAGGCCGCGCAACTGGCCGCTCCGGCGCGGGCCGTACCACCTGGAGACGAACGTGCCGGGGGTGTTCGCCGCCGGCGACGTCCGTGCCGACTCCATCAAGCGGGTCGCCTCCGCGGTCGGTGAGGGCGCGATGGCCGTGGCCCTCGTCCACCGCTACCTGGAGAAGACGTGAGTGCCCCCGACGAGGTCTCCTGCGGCGCTCACGAAGGAGGTCACATGATCGACATCGAGGTGCTCCGCGGCCTGTTCCTCTTCGAGAAGCTCGACGACGAGAAGCTCCGGTGGCTCGCGAGGTACGGGGACGAGGAGGAGTACGAGGCGGGCGACCCGATCGTCAAGCAGGGAGATCCCGCCGAATGCTTCGCCGTGCTCGTCGAGGGCGAGGTGGTGATGGTCACCGAGACCACCGCCGGACCTGTCACGATGAACCCCACCTCGCAGCCCGGCGCCTACGGCGGCGCGGTCCTCGCCTACCTCGGAGACCGCGCCCCGGCCACCTACGCCCACACGCTGCGCGCCACCAAGCCGACCCGCATGTTCATGCTCCCCGCCAGGAAGTACGGCATGATCATGGCCGAGTGGTTCCCGATGGCGGTGCACCTTCTGGACGGGGCCCGTCTGGGCGGGATGGCACAGCGGGAGCTCATCGACCGGCGGCAGCGGCTGACCGCGCTCGGCACGATCACCGCCGGGCTCACCCACGAGCTCAACAACCCGGCCGCGGCGGCGGTGCGGGCCGTCGACGACCTGCGGGTCAGGATGAAGACCTCGCGCAGGCGGCTGGCCGTGCTGGCCGAGGACGGCATCGAGCCCCACCGGCTGGGCGCCCTGGTCGACCTGCAGGAGGCGTGCGCCACCAGCCTCGCGGAGATGCCGCCCCGCTCCCCGATGGAGATCTCCGACGCCGAGGACGAGTTGTCCGACGCCATGGAGGACGCGGGGGTGGAGGACCCCTGGGAGATCGCCTCGCCTCTGGTGGCGGCCGGCTTCAAGCCGGAGAAGCTGGACAAGATCCGCGAGGCACTGGGCGAACGGTATCTGTCCGGGGCGATGCACTGGCTGGCGGAGGCCATCGAGATCACCCAGATGCTGGACGAGGTGACCGACGCGACCGAGCGGATCTCCTCGCTGATCGCCTCCGCCAAGCAGTACTCCCAGATGGACCGGGCGCCGTACCAGACGGTGGACGTGCGGGAACTCCTGGACAGCACCCTCACCATGTTCCGCGGCAAGATCCCGCCGGGGATCAGCATCGTCACCGACTACGACCCGGAACTGCCGCCCGTCCCTGCCTACGCCGGGGAGCTCAACCAGGTGTGGACCAACCTGATCCACAACGCGCTGGACGCGATGGCCGGCACCGGCGTCCTGACCGTCCGCACCCGCCTTGAGCACGACACGATCGCGCTGATCGAGATCTGCGACAGCGGCCCCGGCGTCCCCGAGGCCCTGCGCGAGCGGATCTTCGAGCCGTTCTTCACCACGAAGGCGGTCGGCGAGGGCACGGGGCTCGGCCTGGACATCTCCTTCCGCATCGTCGCCGGCCGACACGGCGGCGACCTGCGCGTGGAGTCGAAGCCCGGCGACACCCGCTTCGAGGTGCGTCTGCCCCTCACCGAGACGGCCGCTCCCGGCTGAGACCGGAACGTGGGGTCCTCCTGCCCGGCGGCGGGAGGACCCCACGGCCTCCGTGACGTCCGGCCGGTTACCGCGGTTCGGGAGGCGTGGGCGTTCGGGAAGCGCGGGTGCTCAGGAGCCGTGGACGCTCAGCGGTCATGGGCGCTCAGGAACCGTGGGCGCCGCCCGCGATCTCCATCAGACGGGCGAGGACCTTGCCGCCGGAGACCCTGACACCGTCGTGCTCCCACTCGTTGGTCACCCAGGTCCGCACGTTGCCCACCGCCTTCGCGGTGCGCATGGACAGGCCCTGATCGACGTACATGTCGTCGTAGTAGACGGCGGCGGTCACCGGAACCCGGTTGGCGGCCAGCCGGGCGGGATCGTAGAGGGCGGGCCAGTCCGAGACGGTGGCGAGGATCTCGGCGGCGCCCTTGAAGGGGCGGAGCGCGGCGATCTCGTCGAACATCCACGGATAGATCATCTCTCCGGTGGGCAGCGTCGGCCCGGCGTCCTCGCGGAACTCCTCGGGCAGCAGCCGGTGCGCGGCCCAGCCGGTGGCGGCGCCCTGGGCGTAGATCGACTCGTGCAGGACCGCGTAGAGCGGGTTGCCGACGAAGCCGGTGGCCATCATGACCTCGTACAGGAACAGGTCGGAGAGCCTGCCGCCGCTCCAGGCCTCCTCCAGCACCCAGTGCAGGTATTCGGCCCCGTCGCTCATGCCCAGGCACATGCCGAGGGTCTGCAGGCGGCGTACGGTCAGCACGTCGCCGTCGGGGAGGAGGACCTCGCGAAGACGCAGGTGGGCCGCGATCGCGTCCAGGCGCTCAGAGTCGTGCGGGTAGCGGGCGAAGTAGCGGTTCACCTTGTCGCGGACGCGCGGGTAGGTGCGGGAGTAGACGTCGTCGGCGGTGGCGTCGAGCCCGACCAGGCCACCGGTCAGGTAGCAGGCCGCCAGGCCCTCGGGAGCCCGGGAGAGGTAGGTCAGCGTGATGAAACCGCCGTAGCTCTGACCGAGGGTCTCCCACGGCCGGTCACCGGAGAGCTCGCGCCGGATCAGCTCGGCGTCGGCCACGATCGAGTCGGCCCGGAAGTGCGCGAGGCGGGCGGCGAGCTCGGCGTCCGTGCCGCGTACGGTCCTCGCGGTGATGGGGGTGCTGCGGCCGGTCCCCCGCTGGTCGAGCAGCAGGACCCTGTGGGTCTTCAGCGCGTGCCCCAGCCACCCGTCGGCGGAGGCCGGGCGAGGTGACTTGCCTCCGGGACCGCCCTGCAGAAAAAGCAGCCACGGCAGATCCTCCCCCCGTCGTTCCGGAGCCACCGCCTCACGGGCGAAGACCTCGATCGTCTCGCCACCGGGGTCGGCGTGGTCGAGGGGAACGGTGAACACGTGGTCGGTGAGCGCCACACCGGGCAGAAGGACAGTCACCCACGGAAATTTATCGGACCCGTGCGCCCGTTCTCGCCTTCGCATGCCGCCCGGGGCACGGCTTCACCGCGCCGGTTCAGGCGGGCGCGTGCCCCGCAGGGGCCGGAGCCGGGGGTGCGACGCGGCCCGCCGGGCGCACCGCGTGGCTGCGCAGCAGGAAGTCCTCGACGACCAGGGTGGCCGCGCCCAGGGCGACCGCCTCGGCGCCGAGCCTTCCCAGCTCGATCGACGTCTGCGAGAAGGGCAGCGGCAGGGCGTACCGGGAGGCCGCGGCGCGGATCTCGGGGAGGAACCGCTGCCCGAGAAGGGACCCGGCCCAGCCACCGAGGATGACGCGCTCGGGGTTGAGGAGGTTGATGAGGTTGGCCAGGCCGGCCCCCAGGGAGCCGATGGCCTCCTCCAGCGCGGGCCGCGCGAGCGGGTCGGTGAGGAGCTCGGCGAAGACGCTCTCCTCGTCGTCACCTCCCAGGTCCCTGCCCGCGCCGGCGAGTATCGCCTCGGCCCCGACGTAGGCCTCCAGGCAGCCCTGGCCGCCGCATCGGCAGGGACGCCCGTCAAGAACGATCTTGGTGTGTCCCCACTCGCCGGCGCCGTTCGCCGTTCCCCGGTAGGTGACGCCGCCGTTGACCACGCTCGCCCCGGCCCCCGTGCCGATGAAGGCCATGACCAGGTGCTGGGCACCCTTGCCCGCGCCGAACCAGAGCTCGGCCTGGCCCGTCGTCTTGACCCCGTTGTCGGCGAAGACCGGCAGCGGGGTGCCCTCGCGGATGAGCGCGCCCAGGGGAACGCCGTCCCAGCCGAACGCGCGGGCGTGGATGAGCAGGTCAGAACCCTGCTCTGCGACGCCGGGGACACCGAGGCCCATGCCCAGCACCTCGGACTCGCCGGCTCCGGCGTCGGACAGGACCGCCTCAAGACCGTCGAGGACGTGGCGGGCCACCACCGCCGGCTCGTGGTGGCTCGGGTCGAGGGCGAACTCCTTTTTCGCCCGCCCCTCCAGCGCCAGGTCGTACAGCTCCACGCGGACGCGGGTCTCCCCGACACCCACCCCGACCACGTATCCGTACGAGGGATCCACCCTGAGCATGATCCGCGGCCGCCCGCCGTCCGAGTCGACGGAGCCCGTCTCCACCACGATGCCGTCCGCGATGAGGTCGCCGATCACGTTGCTGACCGTGGCCGCGCTGAGCCCGGTCAACCGGGCGAGATCGTGCCTGCTCAACTCGCCTGCGAAGTACAGCGTCCACAGGACCACGGACCGGTTGCCCTTGCGCACGTCACGAAGGGTCCCCCGCTGTGGACGGCTCATACTTCTCCCCCGGGGAATTAATTTCAGATGTTAGTACAACTATTCTAGTCACTGCCGGTACAGGCTTTCCCGCTACGCCCACCCGTCCTGGAACGGTCCGCTGGCCTCGCGTACGGGGCGGGTTTCCCAGGCCGCGTCACGCATCACCGTTCCCGGCGATCCCTCGGCCGAGAACGTCCGCGACTCCCTTTTCAGGACTCGCATGACTCATTAATCTCATATGCCACTAAATCGGTTACCGGGCATTATTCCAATGTCACCCTCCGCCAAAGTTGACCAATCGTGACAACCAACCGCAGGGGTGAGACCGTCGAACAAGTCGACGGCACTCGGAAGGGGACGGGATGGTTCCGGGATACCGCGAGATTCGGGAACTCGGCATCGGCGGAGGCGGACGCGTGGTGCTGGCCACGTACGCCCCCACCGGCGCCTACGTTGCCATCAAATACCTCAACACGACCCTCAAGGACGATCATCGCTTCCTGGCGCGCTTTCGCGCGGAGGCGCGCGTCATGGTGGAGTTGCAGGACCCGAACGTGGTCCAGCTCTACGAGTACTACGAGGACGTCCTCGAAGCCGCGATCGTGATGGAACTGGTCGACGGGGTCGCGCTCAGGCGGATCCTGTCCGAGCACGGCAGCACGAGCCCGGAGGCGGCGCTGGCCGTGCTCAAGGGCTCGCTGCTCGGCCTGGCCTTCGCGCACGCCGCCGGGATCGTGCACCGCGACTACAAGCCGGAGAACGTGCTGATCCAGGCCGACGGCGGCAGCAAGCTGGCCGACTTCGGCATCGCGGCCCACGTCGGGGAGGCGGGGGTGACCGCCGGCACCCCCGCCTACATGGCCCCCGAGCAGTGGGAGGGGGCGCCGGCGAGCGCGGCGAGCGACGTCTACGCGGCCACGTGCGTCTTCTTCGAGTGCCTCACGGGCCACAGGCCGTACGCGGCCGATCACCGCGTCGTGATGATGCATCGGCACCGGCACGCGCCGATCCCGGCGGAGGAGGTGCCGGCGTCGGTACGCGGGCTGGTCACGCGAGGTCTGGCCAAGAACCCGGCGGACCGGCCGCGAAGCGCGCGGGCGTTCCTGGAGGAGCTGGAGACGTCCGCGCGGGCGGCGTACGGACCGGACTGGGAGCAGCGCGGGCGGCGGCACCTCGCCGAGCTCGCCACGCTGCTGGCGCTGGCGTTCCCGCTGGCCAAGCCCACGCCGAAGGCCGGCTCCTCGGTCGCCCAGACGGTGCTCGGCCGGGTGGGGCGGGCGCGCCGCCCCCGGCTGGGCCCCCGGACCCTCGCCGGGCTGGGAGTGATCACCGTCGCGATGACCGCCGGTGTGATCGCGGCCAACCGGCCGCAGGACCGGCTCTCCGCGGACACGATCTTCACCCCGCCGCCCAGCTCCGCGATCATCCAGGAGACCCCCGCGCAGCGGCGGCAGAGCCGGGTGTCGGCGCCGCCGGATCCCTCCCCGGGGCCTGAGGCCCCCTCGCGAAGCGCCGCCGTCAAAAAGCCCGTCTCCCCCTCGGGCGGCGCGAACCCCGGCCAGGCCACCTCGCCCCCCTCACGGGTCCCGTCCCCCACGCGGACGGTGATCGTCCCGCCCTCCTCACCGCCCACACCTCCCACACCGACCGGTTCGCAGCCGCCACCCCCGCCGCCCACGCCCACCCCCACACGCCCGCCCACGCCCGCCCCCGAGCCCACGGGAACGGGGACACCGGGGCCCGCGCACACGGTGAGCGGCCTGAAGGTCGTGGGAATCGACGCGCACGGGACCACGGTCGGCTTCCGCGCCTCCACGACCGGGAACGTCGCGGTGACCGTCACCTTCGCCGAGGGACCCGACCGTGACCGGCTCGTCCGGGCGGCCTCGCGCACCTCCGTGATCGGCGGGCTGAAGACCTACTCCCACACCGTCCCGCACGCCTTCACCGTCCCCGCCTGCGGGCAGACCCTCTACCGCCGCGTCACGGTCTCCACCGCGCCCCGTTCCACGGGCGGGACGTCCAGCCGCACGGAGAGGGTCCACGGTGAGCCGTGCGCGCCACCCGCCGTCTCGATCACCTCCTTCGACGGCACCACGGTCAGGTTCCGCGTGAGGACCCCCACCACCTCGACGGTGATCGTGCGGCTCGGATTCGCCCAGAGAGTCGGGGACACCCGTGAGACCCTGACCGGCGGCGCACGGGAGCTGGAGCTGTCCGGCGACACCGAGTACGAGCGGGAGGTGACCGGGGAGTTCCCTGACCTGCCCGGGTGCGGGGGGTATGTCACCCGGCTGGTGACGATCAGCACCGTTCCCGAAGGGGAAACATCCTCCCGGACGGCCAGGATCGACCTGCCCCCCTGCCCTCCCGGTCCGGGCACGGACCAGGAGCCGGATGCGGGCGCGACCCCGAGCCCGCGAGAGCCGCGGGACTCCGAGGGGCCCACGGGGAGCGAGCCGGGCCTGGTGGACCTCGACCTGGACCTCGACCTGAGCGGCATCCTGTGAGGCTCCCCGCTCAGGTTCGCGCCACCAGCCCCAAAGTAGCTCTGTGTAATCATTGCTACTGTTCGTGTTCTCAGAAATGACCAGTTCTGCGAGAACTGGTGACTCCCCGACGTATGTCCGGTTTGTCCTTGATCTTCGTTCTCAGAACCTCTCGCAAAACCGCAGCCGAAGCCGGAGCCGGAGCCGGCGAGCAGGATGTGCCGTCCCGAGGCGCGCAGTTGCTCGGCGAACGGTTCGGGGTTCTTGCTCAACTGGGGGCGGGTGAGGGTCTGGCGGCCCAGTTCGTAGTCGACGACCAGCCAGGAGGTGGTGCCGTCGGCCGAGCGACCCGGTGGATGGGGCCCTGGGCGCGCAGCGCGGCGTAGCGGGCATGAGCGTCGGCCTTGAAGTCGGCGGTGCCGACCAGGGTGAGATCATCGTCGTGAATCGTCATGACCGGAATGTTCGGTGCGATGGCACGTCAGCGGCCAGAGCAGGCACACGTCAATCACTGGTCATTTCCGTGCAGTTCGCGTTCCCACAACTGCTGGGCGATCAGGTTGGTGCCGCGCGCCAGGTGGCGGCGGTAGGTGCTCAGGGAGACGGCCAGGCGTTCGGCGCTGGCCTCCTGGGTGGGGGCGGCGTGCAGGTACGCGGTGGCCGGTGCGCGGTGGAACTTGGCGGTGCGCGCGTCGCCGGCCAGGGCGCCGAGCGCGGTGGTCAGCAGATGCCGCAGCCGGTCGGCGCGCTCGCCTGCCCCCGCTTCGGCGAGGAGCCGGGTGCGGATCAGCGGGTTGGCGGCCAGCCGGTCGGGCAGGCGCAGGTCGTGCAGCGCCTGGGTAACGGCGAGGTCGTGCTCGTGCTGCTGGGCGGCCACACCGGCGGCGAGCAGCATATTTCTCGCCTCCTGCTCGCCCAAGTTGCCCAACGGGAGCACGCGCAGTGCCTGTGCCCAGCCGGCGTCGTCGCTCCAGCGGCGGGCCGGAGGGTTGCGTCCGGCGATGACGGTGAGCGCCGTCGCGGGCAGGCGCGGCAGGAACGTGCCGCTCAGCCAGCCTTCGAGTCCCTGGCAGCGTTCGAAGTCGTCGACGAGCAGGACCACGGTGGGGTCGTTGAGCGCGGCGGCGGCCGCGGATGAGAAGGCTGAGGGGGAGGCGGGCAGATCGCGGCCGTCGATGGCGATCACGTGGCGGCCGGCGCGGCGTGCCTCGTCGGCGTAGCGGCGCAGCAGGCTGGTCTTGCCGACGCCGCCAGGCCCGTGGACGAACAAAACTGCGGCCGGGCCGCCGGCCAGGGCGTCACGGAAGGCGGCCAGGTGTGTCGCGCGACCGGTGAAGGTGGCTGTCCGGGCCGCGTTCAGGCGGTCGACGAGCCGGGCCATCGGCGTGAACGCATCTGGCATGATGCGGGCTACTCCGCTGGCCGGATAGCCAGCGTGCCCAGCAGGGCCAGGGCCTGGGCGGAGGGCGAGTCCGGCTCGGCCGGGTGGGCGACGAGCCGCAGGCCGGGCCCGCTGGCAATAGGGAAGATTTCGGTGCGCAGATGCAGGTCGCCCACGTCGGGGTGGTGAAAGTGGCTGCCGGGCGTGAGCGCGCCGCGCGGCTCGGGGGCGGCCCACAACTGGCGGAAGTCGTGGCTGGCGATCGCCAGCTCACCGACGAGTTCACGCAGGTGGTGCTCGTCCGGGCTCTGACGGGCCGCATGACGAAGGTCGTGGACGGCGGCCCGGGCGGTGCCGGTCCAGTCGCGGAAGAACTGCCGTCCCGCCGGGTCGAGGAAGATCATGCGCAGCAGGTTGTCCCCGAGGACGAAACGGTTGTGCAGCACGGCCGCCAGCGGGTTGCAGGCCAGCACGTCGAAGGACCAGCCCAGGACGTACGCCGGGGCCACCGTCCAGTCGTGCAGCAGGGCCAGCACCTCGGGCGCGACGCGCTCGACGCGGCCGGGCCGGCGGCGGGCGACGGTGGGCCGGGCCAGCCGGTACAGCTCTGCCCGGGCGTGCTCGTCCAGGCGCAGCGCCCGGGCCAGGCTTTCCACCGTCTGCCGGGTGGGGCGCTCGCGGCCCTGTTCGAGCCGGGCGTAGTAGCCGGGGCTGAGGCCGGCCAGGTGGGCGACCTCGTCGCGGCGCAGGCCCTTCACTTGACGGCGGCCGTCCGGGGGCAGCCCGGCCTGCTCGGGTCGCACGAGCGCACGGCGCTCTGTCAGAAACCTCCCCAGCGGGTCGTTGCGCTCACTGTCCATGACATCCGAGGTTAGGCAAACGCGGGTGCGGCTGCCTGGGTGTGTTACTCCCAGGTTGGCTGATCGCAACCGCGCCCCCACCCGCCGTGCAGCAGGTGGGTACGGGCCAGCTGGACGGCGACGCGGGTGCCGGCGAGGCGGTCGACGGCCTCCTCATACAGCTTGCCCGGGGTGTCGCTGAGCAGGGCGCGGCAGAGGGCCAGCACGCCGAGCGCCCAGCCGGTGCCGGCCACCTCGGTCAGCTCGGCGAGCTCGTCCAGGGCGGGCCGGGCCAGTTCGGGCGGCCGACTGGTTTCCCCGCTCGAGGGAAGGTGACCATCACCTTCTGATGGTTCCGCACGTTGAAAGGACGGACATGACAGCCCGCACGAGCCCGCTCGGTACGGTCATGCAGGCCGCGCCGGTCAAGAGCCCGATCAAGGCCACAGCCGGGGAGACAGCGTGACCGGGACCCCGCTGGGCGACTTCCTGCGCGCCCGCCGCGAAGCGCTCAAACCGCAAGACGTCGGCCTGCCGGAGTACGGCCGCCGCCGGGTCAAGGGCCTGCGCCGCGAGGAGGTGGCGATGCTGGCCGGCATGAGCAGCGACTACTACGTGCGGCTGGAGCAGGGCCGCGAGTCCAGCCCCTCCCCACAGGTCGTCGACGCGGTCGCGCGGGCGCTGCGCCTGGATGCGCCCGCCACCGAACACCTGTGGCGGCTGGTCCAGCCGCCGGAGGCACGGACCTGGCGGGGCGCGCAGGACACCACCGTCAGCCCGCAACTGCTGCAGCTGATGGACGGCTGGTCCTCCTCGCCGGCCTTCGCGCTCGGCCCCGCGCTGGACATCCTGGCCTGCAACCCCATGGCCGCCGCCCTGCACGAGGGCTTCCACCCGCCCGACAACCTGGCCCGCATGGTGTTCGCCGCCCCTGCCGGACGGGAGTTCTACCAGGAGTGGGAGCGGGCGGCGCACTCGTGCGTGGCGGAGATCCGCGCCGCCTACGGCCATGACCCCGACAATCCGCGCATCGCCGAGGTCGTGGCGGACCTGTCGGCCGCCAGTGACGAGTTCGCCGAGTTGTGGGGCCGCCACGACGTCAAGCCCAAGACCCAGGAGGGCAAACACCTGCGCCATCCGCACGTCGGTGACCTGCACATCCTGTTCTCGGCGTTCACCGTCAACGGGGCGCCGCACCAGCAGCTCGTCGTTTACCAGGCCGAGCCCGCCTCACCCACCGCTCAGGCGTTCGAACGGCTGCGCGCCCGCGCCGACGACGCGCTGTCCACGGCGCTGCAGGACGCCGACGAGGCGCTGACCGCGCGAGCCGGCTGACCCACCACGACACGACATCACACAACCATGCCGAGAGGCCGGGGCCATGCCCCGGCCTCTTCTCGTGTGTGCGGCCATTTCCCCGCCCGGCCCGGTTCCTAGGTATGGCACTCCCAGGAATTCCGCGACCTTCTTCCGCCTCGCTGAACTGAGCAAACTCTCAAATGTAAGCCAATCGCGACGAAAGCAAAGGACACCGTCATGGCCACCTGGTTCATCACCGGAGCATCCCGCGGGCTCGGCGCCGAGATCGCCCGCACCGCCCTCGCCCAGGGCGACGACGTCGTCATCGCGGTCCGCAATCCGGACCGCGTCCCGGACGACCTCGCCAAGGCCGGCAACGTGCTCACCGTCGCCCTCGACGTCACCGACAGTGCCGCCATCCCGGCCGCCGTGCGGGCCGCTGTGGACCGGTTCGGCCGGATCGACGTCCTGGTCAACAACGCCGGCCGGGGCCTGCTCGGCGCGCTGGAGGAGATCAGCGACGCCGAGGCGCGCTCCCTGTTCGACCTCAACGTCTTCGCCCTCATCGACATGACCCGCGCCGTCCTGCCCGTCATGCGCCGCCAGGGCTCCGGCAAGCTGGTGCACATCGGCTCGCGATCGGGCTTCGAGGGCGAGCCCGGGGTCAGCATGTACAGCGCTTCGAAGTTCGCGGTGGCGGGCGTCAGCGAGGCGCTGTCGAAGGAGCTGGCCCCGTTCGGCATCCAGTCGATGGTCGTCGAGCCGGGCGTGTTGCGCACCGACTTCCTGGACGCCACCTCCCTATCGGTCGCCGCCGCCCGCATCGACGCCTACGACGGCACCCCGGCCCACGTGACCCTCGACTGGGCCGGCACCGCTAACCACACCCAGCTCGGCGACCCGGTCAAGGGCGCGGCGCTGATCTACGAGGTCACCGCCCAGGACCGCCTGCCCACGCACCTGTACCTGGGCCCCGACACCCTGGAGCGGCTGCAGGTCAAGCTCGACCAGATCGAGCAGGACGTGGCCCCCTGGCGCGAAAAGTCCGCCGCCACCGCCCACGACGACGCCGCAGCCTGACCAACAGCCCGCCGCACCAGGCGAGCACGGCTCCACCTTCGCGAGGGAGTCTGCGAACGGCGCCGACCTCCGCCGGCGCCCTCCCTCCCCGCACGTCACCCGGCCTGCCCCTGACCGCGGGCACCCCGCACACGCACACGAAAGAGGCCTTTGCCATGTCTCCTGCTGCTCTGCTCACCGGAACCCCGCTGGCCGGCCGCGTGGCCGTCGTCTCGGGCGCCTCCAGCGGCATCGGCGCCGCCACCGCCCTGCGCCTGGCCGAACTCGGCGCGAGCGTGGCCATGCTGGCCCGGCGCAAGGACAAGCTGGAGGAGCTGACCGCGTCCATCAGCGCCGCCGGCGGCACCGCGATCGCCATCGCCGTCGACGTCACCGGCCGGGAAGCCGTCGCGAACGCCGCCGTGCAGGTCGCCGACCGGCTCGGCACCGCCGATCTGGTGGTCAACAACGCCGGCGTCCAGCTCATCTCGCCGATCACCGATTTGAAGCAGGACGACTGGCAGCGCCAGATCGACCTGAACATCACCGGTGTCATGAACGTCATCGGCGCCTTCCTGCCGCACCTGACCATCGCCGCCGAGGCCGGCCGCCACGCGGACTTGATCACCACCTCCTCGATCGCGGCCACCCGGATCCTGGAGAAGTTCTCCGTCTACTCCGGCACCAAGGCCTACATCAGCCACCTCACCCGGCTGCTGCGGGTCGAACTCGGACCCAAGAACATCCGGGTGGCCACCATCGAGCCCGGCATGGTCGACACCGAGCTGCCCAGCCACGTCACCGACCCCGACGCCAGCGCCCTCATGGAAGGGCTGCTCACCGAGATCGACCCGCTGCAGTCGGCGGACGTGGCCGAGACGGTGGCGTTCATCGCCGCCTCGCCCCGCCACGTGAACCTCACCGAGATCACCATCCTGCCCACCGCGCAGGCCGTCTGACCGGCCTCCTGCCCGGCTCCTCCGAGGAGCCGGGCCGGCCCGTCAAGGAGCACCCCATGAACCCTGCCGGATTCACGCCTTACCCGCTGGAGCAGGTGCACCGGCTCATCGAGCCCGGGCCCGTCCTGCTCGTGTCCACCTTCGACGGCCGGCGGGCCAACCTGATGACCAACGGCTTCAACATGCCCGTCTCCCACCAGCCGCCGCTCATCGCCCTCATCGTCGGCCCGTGGGACCACAGTCACACCGCCCTGCGCGAGAGCGGGCAGTGCGTCCTGGCGATCCCCTCCATCGACCTGGCCGCGCAGGTGGTCGACGCCGGCAACACCTCCGGCCGCGACATCGACAAGTGGAGTCGCTTCGGCTTCACGCCCGTACCCGCCGCCACCGTGAACGCGCCGCTGGTGGCCGAGTGCTTCGCCAACCTCGAATGCACGGTCGCCGACGACCGGCTCGCCGACGACCACCACCTGTGGATCCTCAAGGCCGAGCGGGCCTGGATCGACCCCGACCGGCGCGGCGCGGGCGAGTTCCACCACCGCGGCGACGGCACCTTCTCCGCCAACGCCGCCACCGTGGACCTGCGCCACCGCATGACCAAGTGGCAATACCTCACCCACGACTGACCTTTCTCACCTCTCGGAGGAAGCCTATGAACGCCACCCTGGAGCAGTTGCGCCGACCCGTTCCCAGCCGCCGCATCCTGCTCACCGGAGCCACCATCGTCACCATGGATCCGAAGCTGGGCGTCCTGCCCCGCGCCGACCTGCTCATCGAAGGCGACCGGATCGCCGCCGTCGGTGTGGACCTGCCAGCAGGCGACGCGCTCATCGTCGACGTCACCGGCGCCGTCCTGGCCCCGGCTTCGTCGACACCCACCGCCACGCTTGGGAGGCGCAACTGCGCCGCATCATGCCGGACGTCAACGACCTCGGCGAGTACGTCACCTCCACCCTGGCCGGCATCGCCCCCGCCTACCAGCCGCAGGACATGTACATCGGCACCCGCCTGGCCGCGCTGACCGCCATCGACAGCGGCATCACCACCATGCTCGACTTCTCCCACAACTCCCGCACCGCCGCCCACTCCGACGCCGCCATCCGAGCGCTGGCGGACACCGGCATCCGCGGCGTACACGCCTCCATGCGCCCCCACTTCGGCGACTGGGACGGCCAGTGGCCCGCCGATCTGCCCCGCCTGCACGACACCCACTTCGCCGGCAACCCCCTGCTCACCCTGCGCCTGGCCGCCCTGGCCACCGACGAGGTCGCCGGCCCCGACCTCGCCTACGGCGACCACCTCGCCCGCACCGCCCGCGACCTCGGCATCGGCGTCAGCATCGACGCCGTCTTCGGCCAGACCTCCTCCCAGGCCATCCTCGACTGGGCCAAGCAGGGCCTCCTCAGCCCGGACGTCTCCCTCATCCACTGCACCGGTCTGACCCCGCAAGCCTGGCAGGCGATGGCCGACACAGGCGCCAACGTCGCCCTCGCCCCCACCTCCGACGCCCAGATCGGCCTGGAAAGCGCAATCCCCGCCATCGACGAGGCACTCGCCGTCGGCATCCGCCCCGGTCTCAGCATCGACGTCGAAGTCGCCCTCGCCAGCGACATGTTCACCCAGATGCGCGTCCTGCACGCCATCCAGCGCATGCGCGCCGTCAGCACCTCCTACGGCACCAGCCACCAGCCCACCCGCATCGGCGTGCACGACGTGCTCGACTTCGCCACCCTGCAAGGCGCCAGGAGCATCGGCCTGGGTGACGTCACCGGCTCCCTCACCCCCGGCAAGCAGGCCGACGTGCTCGTCGTACGTGCCGAGGACCTCAACAACATGCCGCTCAACGACCCCATCGGCACCCTCGTCCTCGGCTCCGACGCCCGCAACATCGACGCCGTCCTCATCGCCGGACAGGTCCGCAAATGGGCCGGCAACGTCCTCGACGTCGACCTGGCAGCCCTGCGCGAAGACGTGCGCGCCTCCCGCGACTGCGTCCTGAACGCCTCCGGACACGCCGACCGCCGCGTCTGACCGGCCTGGCGTGTGCGGCCCTGGCGCTCATCGTGGCCGGCGGATGCGCACCACTGTGGCACCCACACGCCTCGCTGCCACGACCATCACCACCCCCGAGGGCCGCACCACCGATCAGGACGCCGTCGGCCAGAGCCGCCCGTTCGAAACGGTCACCATCGCCGCCCTGAACACGCCCTGGGCTCTCGCCTTCCTGCCCGACCGCCGTGTCGTGGTCACCGAGAAGGCCGGCAGGCTCCTCCTGCTCACCTCCGACGGGTCCGTCCAGCCGGTCGGAGGGGTCCCGCCCGTCTCCACCGGCGTCCAGATCGACCCTCACCTGGCCCGCCACGTAGTCCACGGCCGCCTTCGGGACGTCCTCGCGGCGGGGGAAACGGCCCTCCAGCTCGAAGAACTTGAGGATTACGGCGAATCCGAGACGGGTGGCGCCGCTCTTGTTCGCCAGCAATTCGACTTCGGCCTCATCCAAAGTCCAGCACTCGATGAGGTCTTCCAGCTGTCACTCTCTGCGCATCGGCAGGGATCCCTTCTCCCCCGATCGCACCGAAGATTCCCAAGCACCCTGCTCGGCACAGACATGGCTACGACCCGGTACTCCTCAGCCGTGACCACTACGTACTAAACCAGAAACATTACGCAGAGTCACTTTGGGGCTGGTGGCGCGAACCCGAGCGGGGAGCCTGTGAGGTGACCACACCCACGCCGCGTGGTGACCGACGGGCGAACCCATGGATTACGTCAAACGTATCCGGACATAAAGGGATTTAATCGATAAAACAGGCATGAGGGTTGATGGGAGAGGTGGCATCGGCCACCCCGAAGCGGTGGCAGGCGACGAGCCTGCCCCCCGAGGTGACCAGTTTCGTGGGGCGTCGGCATGAGATGGCCGAGGTCAAACGCCTGCTGTCCGGGGCACCCGTGGTGACCCTCACCGGTCCCGGCGGCGTCGGCAAGACCCGGCTGGCCCTGCGCGTCGCCGCCGACGTCCAGCGGGCGTTTCCCGACGGGGTGTGGCTGGTCGAGCTCGCCGGGCTGGAGAATCCCGAGCTGCTCGCCGCATCGCTGAACGAGGCCCTGGAGATCAGGGACGTCTCCCACCGGTCTCCCCTGGATGTGCTCGTCGACCACCTGCGGGAGAAGCGGGCGCTGCTGGTCATCGACAACTGCGAGCATCTCCTGCGACCCTGCGCCGTACTGGTGGGAGCCCTCGTACGCTCGGCCCCCTCACTGCGGGTCCTCGCCACCAGCAGGCAGGCGCTGGGCATCTCCGGCGAGCAGACGCTGGTCGTCCCCACGCTGCCGCTGCCACCGGACCCCGGCCTCCCCAGGCTGTCCACAGAGGTGCCGGCGCCGTCGGAGGCGGTACGTCTGTTCACCGAACGGGCCACCGCCGTCCTGCCGGATTTCACCCTCACCGAGGCCAACCGGTCCGCCGTGGAACAGATCTGCCGCCGTCTGGACGGCATCCCACTCGCGATCGAGCTGGCGGCGGTGCGGCTGCGCGCCCTCTCCCCCGAAGATCTGTTGTCCAGGCTGGACAACCGGTTCCGGCTGCTCACCGGCGGCTCACCCGCGGCGCTGCCCCGCCAGCAGACGCTGCGCGCGCTGATCGACTGGAGCTACGCCCTGTGCGGCGAGGAGGAGCAGCTGCTGTGGCAGCGCGCCTCGGTGTTCACCGACGGCCTGGACCTCGAAGCGGCCGAGGCGGTCTGCTCGGGGAACGGCATCGAGCGCGAGGACGTGGTCGACCTGGTGATCGAACTCGTGGGCAAGTCGATCCTGATCCGGGAGGACCCTCCTTCGGCCTCCACCGCGACCCGCTACCGGCTCCTGGAGACGATCAGGCAGTACGGGAGGGAGAGACTCGCGGCCTCGGGGCAGGAGGACGCGCTGCAGCGGCTGCACCGCGACCACTACCGGCGACTCGCGGCGGAGGCGTACGCGCAGCGGTTCGGCCCGCTGCAGGTGTTCTGGTTCGGCAGGCTGAAGCTCGACCACGCCAACCTGCGCACCGCCCTGGAGTACTGCCTCGCCGACCCCGGGGAGACCCCCGCCGCCCTGGAGATGGCCGCCGACCTGCTCTACCACTGGACCACCAGCCACTATCTCAAGGAGGGACGCCGCTGGATGGACCTGAGCCTGCTCAACGGCACGGGACCGGACGAGGTCCGGGGCCGCGCGCTGTGGTCCAACAGCTGGCTGGCGATCATCCAGGCCGATGTCGTCTCCGCCACGAGAATGCTGGAGGAGGCGAGGGAGATCGGGGAGCGTCCCGGATGCGAGCGGACCCTGGCCTACGTCGCGCTCTACTCGGGGATGATCGCCATGTTCCGTGGAGACGTCGATCGCGCGATCAGCCTGTACGAGGACGCGGCGGCGCGTCACCGCGCCGACGACGACCCGACCGGTCAGGCCCTGGCGCTCATTCGTCTCTGCCTCGCCCACTCCTTCCGGGGAGACTGGTCGATCGCCGTAGCCGCCGGCGAGGAGTGCATCGCGCTGTGCGACGCCCACGAGGAGGGCTGGCACCGGGCGTACGCGATGATGGCGCTCGGCTTCGGGGTCTGGTGCCAGGGCGACGCCCGGCGCGCCACCGAGCTGGAGAAGGAGAGCCTGAGATTCAACCGCTCGCTCGATGACCTTCTGGGCGTCGGCGTGAACCTGGAGGTGCTGGCCTGGATCGCCGCCGCGCAGGACGACCACCAGCGGGCCGCCAGGTTGCTGGGAATCCTGGAGCAGGTCTGGCAGGTGTTCGGAGCGCCACTGTCCGGTTTCGGGCACCTGAGGCGCTACCACGACGAGTGCGAGAAGCGTACGCGCGAGGCTCTCGGAAGGCAGTCCTTCGACACCATGCTCAGGCAGGGCTCGAAGATGCGGTGCGATAAGGCGATCGCCTTCGCCCTTGAGGAGAGCGCGCCCCGCGGCGAGCCCGCGGGCGAGGCCGAGGAGCCTTCGCCACTGACCCGCAGGGAGACGGAGATCGCCAGGCTCGTCGCCCAGGGACTGAGCAACAAGGAGATCGCGGCCTCGCTCACGATCGCGCAGCGCACCGCGGAAGGTCACATCGAGCACATCATGACCAAGCTCGGTTTCCACTCGCGGGCCCAGATCGCCGTATGGACCGGCGAGCACATCCTGAACGTGGACGGGGAGCGCCCGCCCGGCACCTGACGGACGGGACGGAGAGGCCGGGGAAGCCGGGACGCCGGAGCCGGCGAGTGCGATGATCTCGTCGGCTCCGGCGTCCTGCCGAGGCCGGGTCGGGGGACCCGGCTCCGGCATTCGGCCGAGGTCGAGTCGGGGGACTCGACCCCGGCCCTTCGGAGATGGTCTGTGTGGTCGGCTCCCGAAGGAGCCTCGCGGGAGGGTTTCCTCACCTGGCGTTCCCGGTGGCCTCGCGGTCAGGCCGCGAGCGCGTCCGCCGTCGTGAGCTCGAACCAGACGGCCTTGCCCTCGGAGGTGCGGGCACTGCCCCAGCAGCAGGCGAGAAGTTCGATCAGGTGAAGCCCTCGTCCCCGCTCCTCGTCGTCGCGTGCCCGGCACGCGCGGGGCAGGAAGGGGTCGGCGTCCTCGACCTCGCAGCGCAGCAGACCGTCCTGGAAGGAGAGGACGAGCCCGATGGCCCCCCACGAGTGGCGCAGCGCGTTGGTGACCAGCTCGCTGACGAGCAGCTCGGCGACCATGCTCTGCTCGTCCAGCCCCCAGTCCGCCAGGTGGGCGCGTGTCAGGTGGCGGGCACGGGGCACCGACGCCGGCTCGGGCGCGAAGGAGTACGACATCTCCTGGCCGTCCAGCTCTGCCTGCTCGTACGGCTTTTCGAGGAGTGGGTTCATTGTCCACCTCCCTGGTCGGCGGTTACCTCGATCGGATGCGGATCGCACGCGCGTCCCCCGCCGGAGACCATCGGCCGCCGCGGAACCACTCGTCCGCGTGGCGCGTTCGGTCCCGGCACGGCGGGCGCGCGGCGCGAGGTCATGCCGCCTGGCCCAGGGTGACCGGGTGGAGCGGGAGCGGCATGTCGTGGACGGGAGTGCTGCGGCCGTCAGGCATGAGCGCTCCGGTGTCCTCGAAGACCACCACACCGTTGCAGAGCAGACCCCACCCCTGCTCGGGGTGGAAGGCCACGAGCGACGCGGCTTCGTGGTCGGGTGCGCTGGCGAGTGGGCATCTCGGCTGGTGCTGACACATGGCTCGTACCTTTTTTAACCTTCTCTGACTGCTGTTGAGCCTTACCTGGTGTGACCAGCATCTCCCGAGACCACTACCTACATATCGGGAGAAATACCCACATGTCTACCCATTTCCCCCAAAGGCAAAGAAACCGGACATCGAGGCAAAGGGCGATCGACAAGATCAAATGGCGCGGCCACGGCGGTCCCGGCCCCGCTCACGACCTCCGGTAGATCCTTTTCATGGGCGCTTTACCACTGAAGATCACACAGAAGCGCTCTGACGTCGACTTTTGTCCGCCTATGTGACATTGATCGACTTGACGCGCCCTTTAGTCTGTCTTGACCTATCCTTGAGGGCGGGTAACCTCCCTCGTCACGGAAGACAACCGGCCAGTGGTGCCGCCACACGCGTCCCTCCTCACCCTCGGTGGGTTCGCGTGAACGCGCCGTCGCTCAACCTCGTCTGCCGGTAGCCAGGTCGCGAGGCGGAGCGACCATGCCCGCACGGCCACCGGGGGTCCCCCTGAAATCCTCTATGACACCTGAGATGCGCAAGTTCATCGAGCTGCTGGAGAGTCAGCTCGGCTACTCCGAGAAGAGCGGCGGCTACACCAAGTTCGGTGACTGGTACGGCAAGAACGTCGAGTTCGACGCCGACTACACCTCGGCCCCCTGGTGCGACATGTATCTGTCGTGGGCGGCGGAGAAGCTGGGCTACCAGGAGTGGATCGGCCAGTTCGCCTACACCGTCCACCACGCCCAGTGGTTCCGGCAGCAGGACGCCTGGGGCACCGTTCCCAAGCCGGGCGCCATCGTCTTCTTCGACTGGCGCGGCTCGGACAAGATCAGCCACATCGACCACGTGGGGATCGTCACCAGGGTCGAGGGAAACCGGATCCACACGATCGAGGGCAACATCGACGGCGGGGTCGCCAAGCGCAAGGAGCGCGACACCGGCAAGGTCGTCGGCTACGGGTATCCGGAGAAGATCAAGGCCCGGCTGGACCGGGAGGCCACCGAGAAGCAGACCATCGTCACGCCCGCCACGACCGGGGACAACGCCGTGGTGATCGGCCCCGGGCCCAACCTGATCGCGATGGTCCCCGCCCCCGCGCCGACGCGGGAGACCTCGGCCTCCACGAGGCCGGACAGGAATTCGGAGGGAGCGACGAGCAAGCCGACTCCCGGGCACACCGCCGCGACGGCGACGGGGAAGGCCGCTCCGGGCGGCGACGCCCACGCCGCGTCCGGAGGGAACCCCGCCGCGAACACCCAGCGGAGCGACCGGGCGACCACGAAGGCGCCCGGCAAAACCCAGGCGCCGGCCACCGGCCGTACCTCGCCGGGCAAGCACGCCAAGGCCTCCACCGCCGACACCAGCGCGCTCGCCGTCACCCCCACCGCCACCGCCCGCGACCTCGCCACGCCCGTCCCCGGTTTCGACACCCCCGCCGTGCTCGCCCCGGTCCTGCTCGCCGCGGCCGCGATCCTCGCGCACGGCAAGGCGAGGCAGTCGAGGGTACGGCTCCTCGCATCCGCCTCGGGGCGCGCCGCGGTGGCGGCCCCCACATCCTCGTCCCGCAGAACTCCGGGCCGCCGTCGTGCCCCGGGCCGCCGTCGCATGCCCAGAAACGCCTCCGCCCGCGATCTCTCGTACACGCCGCCCCCGGTCGGCACCCCGGAGAACACGCTCGTCTCCCGCGATCCCCTGTACGCGCCGATCCCGGCCGACGCCTCGGAGAACACGCCCATCGCCCCCGATCTCGGGGACCCGTTCTTCCCCTCCCGCAGGGCCACGAGTCCCAGGGAGATCGTTCCCGAGAGCACGTTCGCCCCGGCCGCCGCCGCCGGGTTCCCCTCGGTCACGACCTCCGTCGCCCACGTCGAGGAGCCCTCAGGGCGCCCTGCCGCGCTCTCCCCCGTACCGCGCCCTCGCGACGACCGCCCCCGGGCCCCCTACCGGGGCAGGCGTCGCCTGCAGGAGCAGGCCGTGGCGGAGTCGTCGACCTGGGTCCAGGATTCCCCGCCGCGCGGGCGTCGCCACCGCCGGGCCGACCCCGTCGTCACCACCGTCCCGGCCCCCCCGACGCGCCCCGCCCGTCCTGTCCGCCCCATCGCCCCCACCCGGTCCACCACGTCCGCCCGCCCGGTCCCCGGACCGAGAACGGCCGTTCCGGTCTCGACGGTACGGACCGGCCGGGGTGAACCCGCCATCCCGGCGGCCTCCGCCACGCTCCTCGCGGAGCCGGGCGACATCCTGGTCCACAGCGGCTATCGGGGACGGCGCCGGGCGAAGACACCGGTCTAGGCGACGTCGTCGAAGTGACGGCCGAGTCTCGTGGCGCCCCGTCACCCGGCCGTCCCACCGGAGGTGGCCGTGACACCTCGACGGCGAGACCTGGGACGCCCCGGACGGACGCGCGGATCCGTACCCGCGCGCCCGCTCATGCGAGGAACACGAGCTGCGCGGCGGTGAGGATGTCGAAAACACCGCACCACTCCGCGTACGAACGCGACACGACCGCGTTCCTCCTGAGGTGTACGAAGTCCCAGACGCCGTGCAGGAACCAACCAGCCGCGACCAGATGGCGGCCCAGGTCGGGCTCCACCATCAGCGCGGCCAGGACCAGAGCGCCGAATCCGATCATTCCCAGGGACTGCGCCCGGAACGAGCCCGAGCGGCGCAGGTCGCCGGAGACGGCGCCCCACACCAGGACGGCCAGTGCCACGACGGCGACCACGACCGGTACGGCGACCACGTCCAGTGTCCGCAGGACCAGGTAGAGGACGACGGAGACGAGGAGCGCCGGCCACGACGCCTCCCGTCGCCGGATCTTGGCCACCACGAGGTAGACCAGGGGCAGGAGCAGCAGGATCTCGGTGAGCGCGGTGATCTCCCCCGCCGAGGAACCTCCGGCCGACGCCGCCGACACCGCCGACACGGCCGCCGTCCCGCCCGCCAGGACGGTCGGCCAGCGCCGCAGCACGGCCTTCCAGCGAGTACCGCGCGCCATGACGTCAGACACGGGAGGGACCCCCGTACTCGTCGCGGCGGCGGAGCATCACCAGGAGCATGAGCGGGAGCATCAGGACGTGTTCCAGCAGGAGCAGCGCGTCACCCGAGATCACCCCCATCCACAGCAGCGGGAACAACGCGAGGGCGGAAACGAGCATGGCCCCGGCCATCTCCAGCGTCGCGGCCCAGCCGTGACCTCGGTACCGCATCCAGACGATCATCCCGGCGGACATGTTGACGGCCATCTCCGAGGCGACCACCTCCGGTCGCGCCGGTAACTCCAGGCCCGTGAGCGCCAGCCCGGCGCGCACGGCGGCACCGAGCACCGCCATGCCGACGACCATCGCCGCGAGCATCTCCAGGTAGTGGCGCCAGAACGGCCACCAGGTGCGGACATGGACGGTTCTTACTGTCATCTCGTGCTCCTCCGGTGTACGGGGTCGGGGTACGTGCCCCCAGACTGCGGGAGGGCGGCAGCCGCCAGTAGTGGCGAAACGGCACGTCCCGGCATGGTCGTGTCACGAGATTTCGTGACATTTGTCATCGGGGCACCCCATGGCCTCCACCTGGCGGGGGACAATGGCCGCGTGCGTGACGGGCCGAGTGAGCAACCGATTCAGCAACCGATTCAGCAGCCGGGTCAGCACGGAACGGGACTCAGCGGTTTCCGCCGCTACACCTGGTGGAGCCTCACCGGGGGCATCACGGTCTCCCTGGTGCTCTTCGTCAGGGCCTGGGCGATGGACGAGGGCGTGCCCTCCCAGATCAGGGGCGTCACCGGCCTGGCCCTCGCCGTGCTGATCGTGTCCGTCGGCGTGCTGCTCGGCCGCCGGCTGCCGCGCGTACCCGGTGACGAGCGGGACCGGTTCCGCGCCTCACCGACGCGCGAACGGGCCGCCGGGCCGCCGGTGGGCTGGTTGGTGACAGGGGGTCTCGCGACGACCGTGCTGGGCGCGGTCCCGCTCGCCTCGCGCGACGACGGGCTGTGGGCGGTGGCACCGGCGGTGATGGTGTCGATCACGGCGATGTTCCTGCGGCCGGCGCACCGGCGCACCCTCATCGCCGGTGCGGTGGTCGTCGCGGCGGCACTCGGCGGGTCCGTGGCCCTCGCCTCGGGGGACTCCGACTGGCTCCTCGCGGTGGCCTTCCCCGTCGGCACGGTCGTCTCCTTCGCCTGGATGGCGCTGGGCATGCTGTGGGCCTGGGACGTCGCCGACCGGCTGGACCAGGCACGGCGCCTCGCCGCCGAACTGGCGGTCAAGGACGAGCGGCTGCGGTTCGCCGCCGACCTGCACGACATCCAGGGACATCACCTGCAGGTGGTCGCGCTCAAGAGCGAGCTGGCCGAGAGGCTCGCCGAGTCCGATCCCGCCCGGGCCGCCGCGGAGATGCGGGAGGTACGGCGGCTCGCGTCCGACGCGCTCCGCGACACCCGTGCCGTGGTGCAGGGATACCGGCGCACGACCCTGGAGGACGAGATCGCCAACGCCGCGAAGGTGCTGACCGCCGCAGGCATCGACACGGCCGTGGAGCACGGCCGGGCCGGCGGGGCGGACACTCTGCCCGAGCCCGCCCGCCACATCCTGGGCCTGGTGATGCGCGAGGCCACCACCAACGTGCTGCGCCACAGCCGGGCGCGTCGGGCACGCATCGCCTACGACGTCGAGGACGGCCGCGCCCGGCTCCGGATCGGCAACGACGGCGTCGAGGACGGTCGCCTCCAGCGGGGAGCGGGCGGTGAGGGAGCCGAGAAAGGCCACGCCCGGCTCCGGATCGATGGCGAAGGGACCGACGGCGAAGGGACCGACCGCGACCGTGCCCGTCGAGGCGTCGGTGGCGAAGGAGCCGAGGAGGACCGCGCCTGGCAGGGGGGCGCCGAGCGGCCCCCTGCGGGAGCGGGCACCGGCACCGGGCTGCGCTCCCTGACAGAACGGCTGGAGCGGGCGGGCGGCACGCTGGACTGGCGGTGCGACGGCGACCTCTTCGAGGTGGTGGCCGCCCTGCCCGCCGACGCGCACGCGTACCCGGCCGAGGCGGGCGCACGGTGATCCGGTTGCTGGTCGCCGACGACGAGGACCTCATCCGAGGGGCCCTGGCGGCGCTGCTCTCACTGGAGGACGACCTGGACGTCGTCGCCGAGGCGGCCACCACTACGGACGCGGTGCGCCTGGCACGCGAGCGGCGACCGGACATCGCCGTGCTCGACCTGGAGATGCCGCCCGCCGACGGGCTGCGCGCCGCGCAGGCGATCCGCGCCGAGCTGCCCACCCGGATCGTCCTCGTCACCCGGCACGCCCGGCCCGGCGTGCTGCGGCGAGCCCTCGCCGCGGGGGTGAGCGGGTTCGTGCCCAAGACCACGCCCGCCACCCGGCTGGCCGAGATCATCCGCGACGTCGCCGCAGGCCGGCGCTACGTGGATCCCGACATCGCCGCCTCCGCGCTGTCGGAGGACGACTGCCCGCTGTCCGAACGGGAACTGGAGGTGCTGCGCGCGTCACGGGCGGGCGCCTCGGTCAACGAGATCGCGGCGCAGGTCCATCTCGCCCCCGGCACGGTCAGGAACTACCTGTCGGCGGCGATGGCCAAGCTCGGTGTCGGCTCCCGCCACGCCGCCGCGCACCGCGCCTGGGAGGAGGGCTGGATCTAGGTCTCGCCCGCCGCGTCACGGTGAACACGTCACCCTTGGAACCTCCCTCCGCCCAGGTGAGGCAGATGGTCTCTCCTGGGCCAGGAAGACGGGTCGGTCCCCGCCGGTGTGGCACCGGCGGGGACCGCGTTCACCAGGACCCGGAGGCCGGGCGCCCCGAGGGCACCCCGGCGCATCCGGGATGGCGCGCTCAACGCTGCTCGGGCGGGCGCTGCCCCATCGAACGGCGCAACTGCTCCAGCTCGGCCTCCAGACCGGCGATGCGGGTGTTGGCCCCCGGGCCCCCTGCGCTCCCGGGGCCGGGCTGGGGGTTCGGCGGACCGTAGGGCGAGTGCGGCCGGACCGCCCGGGTCTCCTCCGGCGCGGCCGGGAGCGGATAGGGCGCCCGCTGCTGGTACTGCTGCGGCGCGCCGTACGGCTGTCCCTGCTGTCCGTACTGCGGCTGCCCGTACGCGGCACCGCCGTGCACCTGTGCCGCGTAGCCGGGCTGCGCACCGTAGGGGGTGGGCGGGAACGGGGCCGGTCCCCTGGAACGGCGCCTGCCCCTCGCGACCGCCACGATCGTACCGATCACGAACAGGACGACCAGGCCGCCGCCACCCCACAGCAGCCACGGCAGGATCGGCGTGCCGCTCTCGTCCTTGCCCGCGGTGATGGCCTGCTGGGAGTCGCTGATGTACTTGGCGACGTACGGATGGTTCGGCTGCAGCGCCTGCACCTCGCGGAACCTGGGCAGCGCGTCGGAGTACCTGTTCTGGAAGAACAGGTCGAGCGCCTCGTTGTAGGCCTTCGTCGTCGTCGACTCGACCGGCTTGATGTTCTTCTCGTTCAGCTTCTCCTTGACGATGCTGACCGGCAGCACGAAGCTCTCCGCCTCGGTGGAGCCGCCGTCCTGCTGGACCAGGCCGCCGACGAGGACACCGATCACCTTGCCGTTCTTGGCGAACACCGGACCGCCCGAGTTGCCGGGATAGGAGGGCGCCTGGGTCTGGATGTACGGCACCCCTTCCGGGGTCTGGCGGGCGGCGTTGTAGGGCCCCTCGGTGAAGGCCGGATCGAGCTTGGACTCCAGGTTGAAGATCGAGGTCTGCGTCACCGTGCCGGGGAACCCGCTGATGTAGAGGGTGTCGCCGACGCGCACGTCGGAGTCCTCTCCCAGCGGCACGGTCGGCAGATTGTTCTGCCCGTTGGCCTTGAGGATCGCGACGTCCTTGCCCGGGTAGACCGTCCCCTTGGCGACGAGCTCGATCGGCACCGTCTTGGTGGTCTTGTCGACGCCGCCGCCCGGCAGGCTCTGCAGCAGCGAGAGCGAGCTCTGAACGTTGCGGATCTTGATGTTGTCCGCGTTCCAGATCTGGAAGATCTTCGTCGCCGTCCTGAGGATCTCCTCGTCGGAGGCGATGTCCCCGAGGTCGGCGACCAGGTCGGCGGCGTCCTTCTCGTTGATCTTCGTGAGTGCCTGTGCCGCGAAGGTCCGCGCCAGTTCGGTCTCCTCCTGGCCGACGCAGTGCGCCGCGGTCACCATGTAGCCGTCCGGCGTGACCCACCAGCCGGTGCACAGCCCGCCCGCCGTCGCCTCGACGACCCGCTCACGCCCGCCGGGCGAGAAGTAGCGGCCCGGGTCCTTCGCCATCTGCTGGACGACCCAGCGGTAGATGCTGTTCTCGTCGGAGGAGATCTTGCCGCTCTGCACGGCGTTCACTCCCTGCTGGGTGAGGACCCTGATCGCCTCCAGGTTCGCCTCGGGCGTCGGCACGGCCACGTCGGCCGTGTAGGACACCGAGGTCAGCTGGACGGCCGGGTGCGTCCTGGCGGCCAGCCACGTCCCGACGGGGACGTCGACCTCCTTGGGTTTCGCCACCGCGGTGCCCGGCAGCACCAGCGTGCTCGCCAGCACCAGGCCGGCGACGGCGCTGATTCTTCCCCACATCTTCGTACTCTCCCAAAACTCGCTTCCCAGGCGAGAGCATGGCGGAGGCCACTTGGGGAGGACTTGGAAGCGACTGGGACGGCGTCCCGCCCTTCAGCCGCGACCGGCGCCGACGAGTTCCCTGTCCGGCTCCTCCGCCTCCTCGTCCTCCTCGTGGCCTTCGACGGAGAGGTTGGGCAGGATACGGTCCAGCCAGGCGGGGCACCACCAGTTGGCCCTGCCGAGCAGGGCCATGGTCGCCGGGACGAGCAGTCCCCGGATGATCGTGGCGTCCACCGCGATGGCCACCGCCAGTCCGACACCGAAGATCTTGACCATGGGGTCGGGGTAGGCGATGAACGCGACGAAGACCGAGACCATGATCAGGGCGGCGGAGGTGATGACCCTACCGGTCGACCCCAGCCCCTCGGCCACCGCCCTGCGGTTGTCGCCGTGCCTCAGGTACGCCTGCCGCACGGCCGTGAGCAGGAAGACCTCGTAGTCCATCGACAGGCCGAACAGGATCGCGAACAGCATCAGCGGGATGTAGCTGTCGATCGGCACCGTGAAGAACACCGTGCTCAGGTACGAGTCGTCCGCGCTGACCGGCGTGTCCATGCCGACCAGGCGGCTGCCCAGTCCCAGGGAGAAGACCAGCGAGAGCGCTCCGAAGGCGGCGCCGAGGGAGATCAGGTTCATCAGCGCGGCCTTGATCGCGACGACCGGCGAGCGGAACGCCAGCAACAGCAGCAGCGCGCTCAGCAGGACCACGACGCCGACGACCAGCGGCGTGCGTCCGGCGATCCTGTCGCCGGCGTCGGCCATGCCGGCGACCTGACCGCCCACGTGCACCTGGGCGCCCTCGACGTCGAGGGCGCGCACCGCCCTGACCACGTCGAGCGCCCGGGGGTCACTCGGAGCGTAGTCGGGGATCGCCTGCACCAGCGCCGCCGTGCCGTCCTCGTTGAGTACGGGATCGCCGACGTGGGCCACTCCCTCGACGTCCGCGACGCGGTCCTTCAGGTCGCGCAGCACGGCCGGGGTCGGTTCCCGGTCGACGACCTTCGTGTCCAGGTCCGCCACCACGACGAGCGGGCCGTTCATGCCGGGTCCGAAACCGGCCTGCAGGAGTTCGTAGGAGCGTCGGGTGTCGGTGCCGCGGTCGGCGTAGCCGTTGTCGATCGTGCCCAGCTTGATGGCGAGGGCGGGTGCGGCCAGCGCGCCCAGCAGGACGATGCTGAGCGCGAGCACGCTCCACGGCCGCCTGGCCACCCAGTTGCCCAGCGAGGTCCAGCCCGACGAGCCGTGGTTGCCCTGTCGTCCCATGAACGGCAGGCGCAGCGCGTTGACCCGGTGCCCGAGCAGGCCGAGCAGCGCGGGGACCAGCGTGACCGAGGTGACCACCGCGCAGACGACCGAGATGCCGGTGATCCAGCCGAGTGTCTGCAGCAGGGGGAAGCCCGCGAGCATGAGCGCGCTGAGCGCGATGATCACCGTGGCTCCGGCGAACACCACCGCGCCGCCGGAGCTCGCGACCACCCGGCGGACCGCCTCGCGGACCGGCAGGCCGTCGGCCAGCAGCTTGCGGTGCCTGCTGAGCAGGAAGAGCGCGTAGTCGATGCCGACGCCGAGACCGATCATCGTCGCCATGATCGACGCCTGCTTGGGCACGTCCACGACGTGGCCGAGAAGGCTGACCACGCCGAGTCCGGTCGCGATGCTGACCAGCGCGGTGAAGATCGGGATCATCGCGGCCACCAGGGTGCCGAACGCGAGCAGCAGGACCAGCAGCGCGCAGATCACACCGATGATCTCGCTCGTCCCGGTCTTGATCTCCTTGTCCGCCGGGTTGGCCGAGGCCGCGGGCACCGCCTCGATGCCCGCGGCCCGTGCGGGCTCGGCCGCCTCGGAGAGGAGTTTGGTGGTCTCGGCCAGCTTGGTGGTGTCGTTCCCCTCCAGCTTGACCGCGATGATGCCGATCTCCAGGCTGGGGGCGAGACCGCCCACCTGGTAGGGGGACTTCACCTCCACCACGTGCGGCACCTCGCGGATCAGGTCCACGGCGCGTTCCACCGCGCGCTTCCTGGTCTCGGAGATGAGGGGGCCGTCGGGCGAGTAGAGGACGATCTGGGCCGAGCCGCCGGCTCCGTAGCCGGGGCCGAAGCCGTCCTTCATCAGGTCGACGGCACGCTGGGCGTCCGTGCCGGGGATGCTGACGTCGTTGCTGACCGGTCCCGGGAAGAGCACGGAGCCCGCCGTCAGCAACGCCGCCGCGATCACCCACAGGGCCAGCACGGCCTTGCCGTGCCGCGCGCACCAACTTCCCAGCCGCCCCAGCAAACCAGACATCGGTGACCGCCCCGCTTTTGGAGTATCAAACATCCTGAAAACTCGTACTGTACGCTCGTACAGTACCTACGGGAGAGCGTAGGGGGATAAATCGGTAAATGCTGTAAGCAGCGTGGGACTGAGACGATGACCACACCTGAGCACGGGCACGAAACGCGGGAGCGAATTCTCGACGCCGCCCGTCAACTGTTCGCCGAGCGCGGTTACGCCGCGACCTCGCTGGCCGACATCGCCTCCGTCGTCGGCCTGACGAAGACGGCCGTCGCCTACCACTTCCATCCCAAGGACCGTCTGGCCACAGAGCTGATCGCACCCGCGGGCCAGGACATCGTGGCTCTGATCGAGGACGACTTCACCGACGACCGCGCCTTCGTCGAGGCCCTGGTGACCTTCACGGTGAGGCATCGGGCGATCATCCGGCTCATCATGGAGGACATCCACTGCGCCGACGACGCGCCTCCCGGCTCCCCCGGCGAGGCCATCCGCGCCTTCCGCGACGCGATCTACGACCGTCTGGCCGGACCCGACCCCGACCCCGCCCGCCAGGTCTGGGCGTGGGCCACACTCGGCTCGCTCCAGTCGGTGATCAAGACGATCGACCTCCCCCAGGAGGAGGTCAGGAAGACCCTCCTCGCCACCGTCCTCGCCTCCCTGTGAACACCCCGGGCACGGCGCCGCACGCGGCTCCTCCCGGGCGTGACCACGCTGGACGGCGCTGAACTCTCCACGCCTGCCTCCGAAGGTCCCGCCACCCCGGTCCCCTCACATCGGGCCGGGACGGCGAACCCTCACCGCGTTCGACCGGCCCTCAGGTGTATCGGGCCGAAGGAGCGCCTCACCCGGAAGGAGCCGCCTCCCCGGGAACGGACGTCGGCGGGACCGTGGGGTCGGGGGGCTCGATGGTCTCCCCCGGGTCCGGCCCAGGTCCCGGTCCCGGGCCCGGACCGCTCTGCGCCTCGACCCCGACCGTGAGCACGATCGTCGCGCCTGGTCTCGCGCAGGTGCCGGCCGCCACGCTCTGCGCCAGCACCACTCCGTCCTGGGCCTCGTTGGTGACCAGACGCGCCCGCGTGCGCACCGCGAAACCCGCCCCGCCGAGGGTGTTGGAGGCGTCGGTCGCGCCCTGACCGGTGACCGGCGGCACCGGAACACCGTGCCTGGAGACGACGAGCGCCACCGCGCTCCCCGGAGAGACGCGCCTGCCCGCACCGGGAGTGCTCGCGAGCACCCGCCCGGCCGGCTGGTCCGAGCAGCGTGTGCTGACCCCGCCGGAGACCAGCCCGGCCTGGGCGAGCGCCGCCTCGGCGCCTCCCCTGGCGAGACCGACCAGCGTGGGCACCTGGGTGCCACCGGAGACCTGCAGATCGACCCTGCCCTTCTTCGGCAGGGCCGTCCCCGGCGCCGGGCTGCTCGCGAGCACCTCCCCGAGCGGCCGGCCCGAGTCGACCGCCTTCACGGCCCCCGCGACCAGTCCGGCCCGTTTGATCAGGCGCGCCGCCTCGGAACGATCCAGCCCGATGAGCGCGGGCACGACCACCGTGGCGGCGGGGGGCGACAGCGGGGAGGATTTGACGCCCTCCGCGCGCGGGGGCCCGGCAGGGACGGTCGGCACGACCGGGAGAGGTTTGATCGGAGCGCTCGCCCTGCCCTCGTGCGACGTGGTGCCGCCCTGGGCCGTGGCCTCCACCACGGGGACGATCGGCGGCGCGGACGCGCCTCCCGGCGCCACACCGCTCAGTGCAGGAACCAGCACCCCCACCAGCACGGCGGCACTGACGAGCAGCGCGCCGGAGACCGCGACCGAGGCCCTGGTCGCCGCACGCCCCGGATGAGTCCGGGGCTCGTCGAACTTCTCACCCTCCGCGGGGAACGCGCGCCCGCCGGACCTCGCGCCCGCCGAGGACGCACCGCCCGATTCGCCGGACCGGCCGGCCCCGGCCCGCCGGGCGGACCCGGAGACGCTCCATCGGCCGGAAGCGCCCGTGAGACCGGACCACCCCGAGGGGCCAGAGGCGTCAGGCCCGCCGAGCACGGCCGGGAACCCCGGCACCGGCGACAACCGGGACCCGACCACCGAGCGGCCCCCGTCGTCGCCGAGCAGCGCGAGCAGCAACTCCCGGCTGGTGGGGCGGTTGCGGGGATTCTTGTCCAGGCAGTCGACCACCAGCGCGCCGAGCAGCCCGTCGAGACGGCCCAGTTGCGGGGCCGCGGTGAGAATCCGGTTCAGCACGGCCGCGATCGAGTCCTGTCCGAAGGGCGCCTGGGCGTTGGCGGCGAAGCACACCGTGGCCCCCCAGGCGAAGACGTCGGCCGCCGGATCGATCTCGGCGCCCTCCACCTGCTCGGGCGCCATGTAGGCGGGGGTGCCCGCGCCGCGCCCGCTCTGGGTGGCCGCGGCGTCCAGCGCCCTGGCCAGCCCGAAGTCGATCACCCTTGGCCCGTCGGGACCGAGCAGCACGTTCTGAGGCTTGAAGTCGCGGTGCACGATCCCGGCCCGGTGGATGGCCGCCAGCGCGGTCGCCGTGCCGATGGCCAGGCGCTCCAGCCTGCCTCCCTCGCGGGGCCCGCTCACCGCGACCTCGCGGTGCAGCGACGGGCCGTCGACGTACTCGCTGACGATGTAGGGCCGGTCGCCGTCCAGCCCGGCGTCGATCACCTGGGCCGTGCAGAACCTGGCGACCTGCTTCGCCAGCTCGACCTCGCGCAGGAAGACGTCGGGATCCTCCCCCACCGAACCGTGCAGAAGCTTGACCGCGTAGGGCTCGGAGCCGGTGCCGGGGCGCACCCCGACATAGACCACCCCCTGCCCACCCTCTCCGAGACGCCCGATGATCTCGTACTCACCGAGCCGTGCCGGATCCCCCGTTTTGAGCGGCTGCGCATACGGCACGCGAGCCTCCCCTCGCCGCCACCCTTCTCACTCAAGAAGAAGCATCGCCGACAGTCAACGGGGATGAAGGTCTTGTCTTCCTCACCGTGACACTCATGTGATGCTCAGGTCAGGGCAAGACACAACACATCCCCCGAATACGCAGCCGCCTTTATTCTCCCTGCCCGCCATGTCGCTCCGCGGACCAGCCGGTAGCCTGGCGAGGTGCTTGAAGCGATCAAAGCCACCCGTTATGTGACACCTCTGCGTGAGGGTGGCTCGCTGCCCGGGATCATGGAGGCGGACGACCTCGGCACCCACGTCGTGAAGTTCCGCGGCGCGGGGCAGGGCCGCCGGGTCCTCGTCGCGGAGATCGTGGCCGCCGGGCTGGCCCGGCGTCTGGGGTTCCGTACACCCGAGCTGAAGGTGATCGACGTCGATCCGCAGCTCGGCGCCCGCGAGCCCGACGAGGAGATCCAGGACCTGCTCAGGGCGAGCGAGGGCAACAACCTGGCGGTCGACTTCCTGCCGGGCGCGCTGGGCTTCGAGCCACTCGCCTGGCCCCCCGAGCCCGGGTTCGCCTCCCGCCTGCTCTGGTTCGACGCGCTGATCCACAACGTGGACCGCAGCTGGCGCAACCCGAACCTGCTCCTGTGGCACGGCGACACCTGGCTCATCGACCACGGCGCCGCGCTCTGGTTCCACCACAACTGGCCCTCGGCCAACCCGCTGCGCGACTTCGACGCGAGCGACCACGTGATGGCGCCCTTCGCCACCCTGATACCCGAGGCCGACGCCGAGTTCAGTGAGATGATCACCAGGGACCTGCTCGACGGGGTGGTGGACGAGGTTCCCGACGAGTGGCTGGAGGACGAACCGGGGTTCGACGGGGCGCAGGCGGTGCGGCAGGCGTACGTCGAGCATCTGCTGGCCCGCGCCCAGGGGCCGCGCACCTGGCTGCCGGGGCCCGCGGCCCAGGAGGCGGGACAGGACCAGGAGAGGAAGACCGGCTCGGTGGGCGCGTTCTGGAGGGACAACCGGTGAAGGACGTCTACGAGTACGCGATCATCCGGGTCGTCCCCCGCGTGGAACGCGGCGAGCTGATCAACGCCGGGGTGCTGCTCTACTGCCAGCCCCGCGGCTACCTGTGCGCCCGGGTGGAGCTGGACGAGGCGCGCCTGCGCGCCCTCGACGACAGCGTCGACCTCGAAGGGGTACGGCACGCCCTCGGCGCCTACCAGCGCTCCTGCGGCAGCGACTCGGGGCCCCTGACCAAGGAGCCGCTGGGTAGCCGCTTTCGCTGGCTGACCGCCCCGCGCAGCACGATCGTGCAGACCGGCCCGGTCCACGCCGGCCTCACCGAGGACCCGGAGACGGAGCTGGAGCGCCTCGTGACCCGGCTGGTCCGCAGCCCCTGACCGGCCCGAGATGTCCGGCCCCGGAGGTTCGACGTTGGTTCGAGGCCGCCCGGGTCGCCCGCCCTCGGGAGATCGGCGCCGCTCGCCGACGTGATCGCCACATTCCGGCCCGGCCGGGCGCCCCTGGGGCGGCCCAGATGGTCCGGCCTCGGAAAACAGAGGGCGGTCTTGGGAGAGCACGGACGTGTCCGGGGGCGGGTTTCAGAAGAGCACGGACATGAAGGTGCCGACCTCGACGAAACCCGCCCTGCGGTAGGCGGCCCTGGCGGGGGCGTTGTAGTCGTTGACGTACAGCGAGACCACCGGCGCGAAGTAGTCGAGCGCGTGCTTGACCACCGCGGCCATCCCCGCCACCGCGTGGCCGCGGCCGCGCAGGTCGGGGTGGACCCAGACACCCTGGATCTGGCAGGCGTGCGGCGTCACCGCGCCGATCTCGGCCTTGAAGACGACCCTGCCGCCCTCGATGCGGGCGTAGGACCTGCCGATCCTGATCAGCTCGGCGACCCTGGAGCGGTAGAGGGCGCCACCGTCCCCCGCCTCGGGGGAGACGCCCACCTCCTCGGTGAACATCGCCACACAGGCCGGGAGCAGGATGTCGAACTCGTCGGGCCGGACGCGCCGCACCAGCGGGTCGGCGGGTACCGGCGACGGCTCGGCGATCACCATGACCGGCTGCGCCCAGCGGATCGCGCGGGCAGCCCCCCAGTGCGGCTCCAGCCGCTCCCAGAGCAACTCCACCGCGTCCGCGGGGCCGACGATCGAGGAGCAGCGGCGGCCCTGCTTGCGCGCACGATCGGCGAAGGCGTGGACGGCGTCCGTACCGGCGTTGACCGGAACCAGGTTCGCCCCGGCGTAACAGATGGAGGTCAGGCCGCCGCGCGGCCCGAACCCCCACATCTGGCCACCGAGCCTGGCCGGATTGAGCCCGACCGAACGGACCCTGGAGGCGACGAAGACATTGCCGACGGGATCGGTGTCGAGAAGCGCCAGGACCTCGTCTCGATCGTTGTCGTCGAGCACGCGCGACGCCGTTGTGCGCAGCATCACGTGCTCAGCCTACGCGACCCCCTCGATTTTGGCAGGAACCAACACAGAGCCTCTCATCTACCTGCTTTGGCCATCTCTTTCCACCGAGTGCCTCACCGTGTTCCCAACCATGTGCCCCGCCACGCGACCTGCCGCGTGACCGGCGGGGACGCGGACGGGCGCGGGAGCGGCCACCGGCACGGGGGCGGGGACTCCCGGACAGCGGGCGTCAGGGGCCGAGGTCTGACGGGTGCCGGGAAGGGTGCCGTCCCTGAGGTAGGCGGCGAGGCGCCGGTCGACGCAGGCGTTCCCGTTGAGCGCGATCCCGTGGTTGCCGCCGGGCACGGCCAGCAGCCGGGAGCGGGGGAACAGAGCGCGCATCCGCACCGCCCCGGCGTACGGGGTGGCGGCGTCGCGCTGCCCCTGGATCAACAGGACCGGCGGCAGCTTGGCGTCGTCGTGAATCCGTACCGGAGTCCCGGCCGGCTGGGGCCAGAACGCGCACGGCGCGTTGTACCAGGCGTTGGGCCAGGTGAGGAAGGGCGCCCTGGCGTGGACCCTGGTCATGTCGGTCCGCCAGTGTGCCCAGTCGCGCGGCCAGACGGCGTCGCGGCACTGCACCGCGAGATAGACCGCGTAGTTGTTCTCGTCCTTGTCGTCGTTCACCGCGTGCTTGCGGTAGGCGTTGACCAGAGGAGTCGCCTCCCCCTTCTTGACGTAGGCGGAGAATGCCTTGGCCAGCTGCGGCCAGATGACGTCGGAATAGCCGCCCAGGGTGTAGACGTCGTCGAGCTCGCTCGGACCGACCACCCCTCCGGCTGGGCGGCCGCCCAGCCGGGCCCGCATGGCGTCCCAGGCGAAGGAGACCGCCTTCTCCGTGGCACCGAGCCGGTAGACCGGGTTGTGGCGGGCGACCCACTTCAGGAAGTCCTCGTGCCTGTCCTGGAAGGCGACGCTCTGGTCGAGGTTGGAGCGATACCAGATGCCGCGCGGATCGACCACGCTGTCCAGGACGAGCCGCCTGAGCCGGTCCGGGAAGAGCGTCGCGTAGACGGCCCCGAGATAGGTCCCGTACGAGTAACCGAGGAAGCTGATCTTCGACTCGCCGAGGGCCGCCCTGATCACGTCCATGTCCCTGGCGGAGTTCTCGGTGGTCATGTGCGGCAGCATCCAACTCCAGCGCTCGCCGCACGCCTCGGCGTACCTGCGGGCCCGGCCGATCAGCACGTTCTCGTCGCGCCTGGTGACCGGCACCTGGTCGGGACGCGGCGCCTCGTAGTACTTCTTGGGATCGACGCACTTCAGCGCGGGATCGCTCGCCCCCACCCCGCGCGGGTCGAACCCGATCACGTCGAACCGGTCGGCCAGGCCGTCGGGAAGCCCTGCCACCACGGTCCTGACCAGGTCGCGGCCGGACGCCCCGGGGCCACCCGGGTTGACCAGCAGCGCGCCGAGACGGTCGTGCACCGCCCTCCCCCTGATCCGGTTCAGGGCGATGCCGATGGTCTGCTGCGGGTTGGCGTAGTCGAGCGGCACCCTCAGGGTGGCGCACTCCATCGGGTTGGCCCCCCCTCCGGTGGACACCACCCCGGTCACCGGAACCCCGCCCTCGCAGGAGCCCCAGACCAGCCCCTCCCTCGCCTTTCTCTCCTGGGCCACCGCCCCCTGCGGCACCCCCATCGCCACGGCCAGCATCGCGATGCTCGCGGCGATCCCGACGACCCTCTTCTTCACTGTGTGATCCCCCTACTCATACGGCAGAGGCGATGGTCTCCCGAGCGCGGCACGGTCATCCTGAACACAGCCGAACACCTGGCAAAGTGTAGTCAGATAATTGCTAACTGTAATGATCGAAGGTGAAGCGGCCCGATTGAGGGGCCATGAACGCCGACAGCGGCCATCGGGGCCCCGATGGCCGCGGCGACCCGCCCGCGCCGCGGTACGGGTGCGGCGAGGTGCGGCGCCCGTAAGACCGGCGAGTACACAGCTCCGGCCGCGCCTTGAGGCGAGGCGGCGCGGGGCTGAACGCCAAAGGAAACCGCCCGCCCCGGCGCGAACGCGATCTTCGGGGACGGGCGGAGGGGAACTTCGCGGCAGGGCGGCCGTCTGCCCCGCTCTCCGCACGTGCCGCGCCGTCGCGGTCGGCGGCTGTATCCGCCGCGAGGAGGTGGTCACCCCGGGGCGGACGGGAGCACGTGCGGGATGCGGGGTCAGCCTCCGACGACGACCTGGGGTCCGGGGGCGTCGTCGTCGAGGTCGACCTCCACGCCCATCTCCTCCGCGAGGCGCAGGGCCTCCTCGATCAAGGTCTCGACGATCTGCGACTCGGGGACGGTCTTGATGACCTCGCCCTTGACGAAGATCTGGCCCTTGCCGTTGCCGCTCGCGACGCCGAGGTCGGCCTCGCGAGCCTCGCCGGGACCGTTGACGACGCAGCCCATCACCGCGACGCGCAGCGGGACCTTCAGTCCTTCGAGCCCCGCCTGGACCTGGTCGGCGAGGGTGTAGACGTCGACCTGGGCGCGTCCGCAGGAGGGACAGGAGACGATCTCCAGGCCGCGCTCGCGCAGGTTGAGCGACTCCAGGATCTGGTTGCCGACCTTGACCTCCTCGACCGGAGGGGCCGACAGCGACACACGGATGGTGTCGCCGATGCCCTCGGCAAGCAGGGCGCCGAAGGCGACCGCGGACTTGATCGTGCCCTGGAAGGCCGGACCGGCCTCGGTGACGCCGAGGTGGAGCGGGTAGTCGCACCGGGCGGCGAGCAGGCGATACGCCTGGACCATCACGACCGGGTCGTTGTGCTTGACGGAGATCTTGATGTCACGGAAGCCGTGCTCCTCGAACAGCGAGCACTCCCAGAGCGCCGACTCCACCAGCGCCTCGGGGGTGGCCTTGCCGTACTTCTGGAGCAGGCGGGGGTCGAGCGAACCGGCGTTGACGCCGATCCTGATCGGCACGCCGCGCTCGGCCGCCGCTCGGGCGATCTCACCGACCTTGTCGTCGAACTTCTTGATGTTGCCGGGGTTCACCCGGACCGCCGCGCAGCCCGCCTCGATCGCGGCGAAGACGTACTTCGGCTGGAAGTGGATGTCGGCGATCACCGGGATCTGCGACTTCCTCGCGATGATCGGCAGCGCGTCGGCGTCGTCCTGGGAGGGGACGGCGACCCTCACGATCTGGCAGCCCGAGGCGGTCAGCTCGGCGATCTGCTGGAGCGTCGCGTTGACGTCGGCGGTGACCGTGGTGGTCATCGACTGGACGGAGACCGGCGCGTCCCCGCCCACGGGGACGGAGCCGACCATGATCTGACGGGATATGCGTCGCTCGGCGATCGGCCTGGTCCTGACGGACGGGATTCCGAGAGCAACAGAAGTCATTTTCAGCCCTTGAAGAGTCGACGACATTCATCAGTCTAGGCAGTCCCGGTGAGCTCGCGTGCCCGTATCCTCGCCCAGGAGTCGGCGTCGAGCACCTCGGCGACCGAGGCGGCCTCGGTCACCGCGTGCTCGGAGACCACCGCCGCCACGGTGTCGACGATGCCGGGGAACGGCAGGCGCCCGGCCATGAAGGCCTCGACACAGACCTCGTTCGCGGCGTTGTAGACGGCGGGGGCGGTGCCGCCGGCCTCGCCGACGTGCCTGGCCAGCGCGACGGCGGGGAAGGCCTCCTCGTCGAGCGGCTCGAACGTCCAGGTGTGCGCCGCGGTCCAGTCGACCGCGGCGGAGGCGTCGGCGACCCGCTCCGGCCAGCCGAGGGCGAGGGCGATGGGCAGGCGCATGTCCGGCGGGCTGGCCTGGGCGATGGTCGAGCCGTCGACGAACTCGACCATCGAGTGGATGACCGACTGCGGGTGGACGACGACCTCGATGCGGTCGAAGCCGATGTCGAAGAGCAGGTGGGCCTCGATGACCTCAAGGCCTTTGTTGACGAGTGTGGCGGAATTCACCGTGATGACCGGCCCCATCGACCAGGTGGGGTGTGCGAGGGCCTGCTCGGGGGTCACGTCCGCGAGGTCCGCGCGCGACCTGCCGCGGAACGGCCCGCCGCTCGCGGTGACGACCAGGCGGCGTACGGCGGAGGCGTCGGGGCCGGCGGGGCCCGCCGCCCACAGGCACTGGGCCAGCGCGGAGTGCTCGGAGTCGACGGGGATCAGCTGGCCGGGTTTGGCCAGGCGTTTCACCAGCGGCCCGCCGACGATCAGCGACTCCTTGTTGGCGAGCGCGAGCACCCGGCCCGCCTCGAGCGCGGCCAGCGTGGAGGTCAGCCCCAAAGCCCCGGTGATTCCGTTGAGTACGACGTCGGCGGGCCAGGCGGCGGCCTCCGCCACCCCCTCGGGGCCGATCAGCACCCGCGCGCCCACCCCGTGCGCGGCGAGGGCCTCTCGCAACTCCGGCAGCGCGGAGGGGTCGGCGACGGCGACCACGTCGGGCCGGAACTCGGCCGCCTGCCTGGCCAGCAGATCGACCCGGCCACCGTAGGCGGCCAGCGCGGCCACCCGGAACCTGCCGGGGTTGCGGGCGATGACGTCGAGGGACTGGGTCCCGATGGACCCGGTCGAGCCGAGCAGGACGACGGAACGAACGGTGTCTGGCTGCACCGCCCCATTCTCCCGGCTCGGACCGCGCTGTCGAATCGGCCGTACCGGGGTGAATCGGCCCCCGTCCGCGATCCGACGCCCCAAGGGATCGTCGAATCGGCCGTACCGGGATTGATCAATCCGGATCGGCGTACGTCAGTGGTGATCAGGCAGGATCACGGCGAAAAACTGTTAGCCGTGGAACACGCGATAAAAGGCAGTATTTAAGTCCGAATTTCGTCATATCAATAGTTGTAAAGCCTGAGAAATGCGTACGTACAGCGCACTAGCTTCCCGGAACAGCGACAGGCCCTCGGGAGGTACATATGCGGCGCACGGCACGATTCGTCCCTATTCTCACCGCCATCGCGGGAAGCACACTGCTCTCCGCGACGGTCGCGCACGGCGCCACCGTGGATGCCACGGTGGATGCCAGGCTGGACACCCCGGCGGGTGCCACAGCGGGCGCGGCGGGCAGGAGCGGGGGCGGCGTCACCCCGGCGCGGGCCGTTCCCCAGCCGGTCGAGGAGGAGGCGGCCGACACCAGGAAGGAGCAGCAGACCGTCCAGCGCTACTGGACCGAGGCGAAGATGGAGGCGGCCAAGCCGCTCGCCGCCCTCGTCCCCGAGAAGGACGGCGCCCGGCTCACCGCGGGGGCGATCGCGGCCCAGACCGCGGCCGACCCCGTCTCCGTCCCCGCGACCGAGCCCGACGGCGACGCCGTCACGGTCACCAAGGGCTCGGCGGCGGCCCGCCCCTCCACCGGCGCGGCGTGGACCCGTCGCGGGGCGATCGCCAAGACCGCGGGCCGGGTGTTCTTCACCTACCAGGGCCGCAACGCCTCATGCTCGGCGAGCGCGGTGACCAGCGAGAACAAGAGCACCGTGATCACAGCGGGGCACTGCGTGAGGATGGGCGGCGCCTTCCACGGCAACTGGGTCTTCGTGCCCGGCTACCAGAACGGCGACCGGCCCCACGGCACGTGGGTGGCGACCACCCTCTACACCACCCCGCAGTGGAACAACAGCGAGGACATCAACTACGACGTGGCCTCGGCCGTGGTGGCCCCGCTGAACGGCAAATCGCTGACCGACGTGGTCGGCGGCCAGGGCGTCTCCTTCAACCAGGCGCGACGCCGGCAGATGCACTCCTTCGGCTACCCGGCCGCCGCCCCGTACGACGGTTCCAAGCTGGTCTACTGCGCCGGGCGTGCGTTCGACGACTTCCTGATGTCCCGCGACATCGGGCTGAACTGCGACATGACCGGCGGGTCGAGCGGCGGGCCCTGGTTCCTCGACTTCAACGAGAGCACCGGCCTCGGCACCCTGAACTCGGTGAACAGCTTCAAGTACGGCTTCGCCGAGGGCTGGATGTTCGGCCCCTACTTCGGAGCCGAGGCGCGGGCCGTCTACGAGGCGGCCCAGACCACCGGCACCCCCTGATATTGACCAAAAGTAATCACAGGAACACCACACGTAGTGCAAACTCGGGTTTCATGACCTCAAGCCTCCCCCTGCTTGCGGCCGCCTCGCTCCTCGCCGGGTCGCTGAGCGCCCCGGCGGCCGGCGCGACGGCCACCTGGCAGGCGGTCACCGAGTTCGGGAAACGGTCCGCGAAGTCCCCCGCCCACCCCTCCGTGAAGACGACGGGGGAAGCCGGGACGACGGAGACGGCGGGAAAACCCACGACGGTCGCGACGTCCGGCATGACGGACGTCGCCGAGCACGCGCCCGCTCCCACCGCGTCGGAGCGGGAGCGTCTGCTCGGCTACTGGACCCCTCGCCGGATGGCCTCCGCGACCCCCTTCGACCGGCTCGACAAGGTCACCGGAACGCTCGGGCGGCTCTCTGCCGCCGGCCGAGGGGTCGCCTCCCGCCAGAGTTCGCACGGCGCCGTGTCCCGCACCGCGGGCGCCCGGTGGACCTCCGGCGGGGCGGTGGCACGCACCACGGGGCGAGTCTTTCTCACCATCAAGGGCAGCGACTTCGTGTGCTCGGCGAGCTCGGTCAGGAGCGCCAACAAGGATCTGGTGGTGACCGCCGGCCACTGCGTCAAGGACGGCACCGGCGCCTGGGCCGACAACTGGACCTTCGTCCCCGGCTACAGCCAGGGCCGCCGCCCGTACGGGCAGTACACCGCACGCCGCATGTTCGTCGCGGGCCCCTGGTCGCGTGAGGGCGACGACAGCCACGACATCGGCATGGTGGCGGTCGCCACCAGCGGCGGCAGGCACCTCGGCGACGTCGTCGGCGGCCAGGACATCGCCTTCGGCGTTCCCAGGGGGCGCCTCGCGAGCGGTTTCGGCTTTCCCGCCGACGCACCCTACGACGGCGAGCACCTGGTCTACTGCGCGGGCCCGCTCCGCGACGACCCGAACGGGCAGACCCGAGACCAGGGCATGCGCTGCGACATGACCGCCGGATCCAGCGGAGGGCCCTGGATGAGCGGCTTCGACGCCTCCACCGGCCGGGGCACGATCGTCTCGGTCAGCAGTTTCAAGTACAGCGACGACCGCCGCACCATGTACGGCCCCTACTTCGGTGACTCGGCCAAGGCCCTCTACGCCACGGCCTCCGCGTCGTGACCTCGACGCGGAGGCCGCGCCGAGAGCGCCGCAAGGTCGGTTCGACGGCGCCGAGAGCCGGGCCCCGGCCCGTCAGAGGGTGAGACCGGTGAGGACCATCACCTTCTCGTAGGTGAAGTCCGCGATCGCCGAGCGAAGTCCCTCGCGGCCGACCCCCGAGTCCTTGACCCCTCCGTAGGGCATCTGGTCGGCGCGGTACGACGGCACGTCACCGATGATCACACCGCCGACCTCCAGCTCCCGGTTGGCGCGGAAGGCGTGGTCGAGGTTGCGGGTGAACACCCCTGCCTGCAGGCCGTACCTGGAGTCGTTGACCGCGGCGAACGCCTCGTCCACACCGGACACCTTCTGGACGACCATCACCGGGCCGAAGACCTCCTCGCGGGAGACCTTGGCGTCGGCCGGCACGTCGGCGAGCACGGTCGGCGCGAACGTGGCGCCGTCGCGGGTGCCGCCGGTCAGCAGGCGGGCGCCCGCGGAGACGGCCTCGCCGACCCACTGCTCCACGCGCTCGGCGGCCTCGGCCGACACGAGGGGGCCGACCTGCGTCTTCTCGTCGGCGGGGTCACCGGTGACCAGGGCCTCGACGGCCGGGACGAGCCGGGCCACGAAGTCGTCGTGGACCGACGCCTCGACGATCACCCGCTGTACGGCGATGCAGCTCTGACCGGCCTGGTAGTTGGAGAACAGCGCGATCCGCGAGGCGGCCCAGTCGAGGTCGGCGTCGGCGAGCACGACCGCGGCGGCGTTGCCGCCGAGTTCCAGGGTCACGTGCTTGCGCGGGACCCGGTCGATGATCGCGTACCCCACGGGGGCCGAGCCCGTGAAGGAGACGACCGGCAGGCGTGGGTCCTCGACCAGTGCGCCGGCGCGGTCGTTGGGCACGGGGAGCACGGAGAACATGCCCTCCGGCAGGTCGGTCTCGGCCAGGATCTCGCCCAGGACCAGCGAGGAGACCGGCGTCGCCGGTGCGGGTTTGAGGACGATCGGGGCACCGACGGCGATGGCCGGGGCCACCTTGTGCGCGACCAGGTTGAGCGGGAAGTTGAACGGGCTGATGCCCAGGATCGGGCCGTGCGGGACCCGGGAGACGTAGGCGAGGCGGCCCGCGGAGGCGGCCTCGGTGTCCAGGCGCACGGTCTCGCCGCCGAGGCGGCGGGCCTCCTCGGCCGCGAACCTGAAGGTGGAGATCGCCCGGCCGACCTCGCCGCGGGCCCAGAAGATCGGTTTGCCGTTCTCGGCGGTGATCAGGGCGGCGATCTCGCCGGCGCGCTCGGCGAGGCGACGCGAGACGTGCGCGAGGGCCTCGGCCCGTACGTGGATCGGGAGCGCGGCGGCCTGTTTCCGCACGGCCGCCGCGGCGGCCACGGCCTCCTCGACCTGGCCGTCGGTCGGCACGGAGCAGACGGCGACGACGCGGCCGTCGTGCGGGTTGGTCACGGTGAGCTCGGTTTCGCCCTTGGCGGAGCGTCCGGCGAGCCAGAAGGGGCGCACGTCCATACCCAGACGCTATGTCACCGGCGTGGGAGCGGCCTTACTCCACTCCGCACAACAGCCTCACGACGGCACGCCGTTCCGCATAAACCCGCCCGCCCGTTCCCTGTAACGAAAACAGGGGTAATCGGGGATATTCCTTACAAGGCACCGGTTTGAATGATCTTCACCGTGGCTAAGTCACCGGATGACGATGAGAGCGGAAGGGCGTGGGCGCATGACCTCCTCGGCGCCGCGCGGCCTTCAGGGCGCCTACCTTGTCGGTGAGCGGGCATCTCAGGACGAGCTTCGTGCCAGGTTGCTCGACGTCGCCAGCCAGTTGCTGGTCACCATCGGGCCGGAGAGCCTCTCGATGCGCCGCATCGCCACCGAGGCGGGATGCTCGACGACCGTCATCTACACCATGTTCGGCAGCAAGGAGGGCCTCGCCGAGGCGCTGTACCTGGAAGGCTTCGAGCGCTTCCGGCGCCGTCTGGAGGCCGTGCCCTCGCGCAAGGACGCCCTGGAGCACCTCATCGCGCTGGGTCCCGTCTACCGGGAGGCCGCACTGGACGAGTCCGGTTACTACGCCCTGATGTTCGAGCGCGCGATCCCCGGCTTCGTGCCGAGCGAGCGGGCCAGGACCCTCGCCCGCGCGGCGCTGAACATCGTCGATCGGGTGATCGCGGACTGCATCTCGGCGGGATACATCGTCCCCACCCAGCCCAGGAAGATCGCCGACGCCGTGTGGGCCGCGGCCCAGGGCGCGATCGGCTTGGAACGTGCCGGGCACCTGCGCGACAGCGCCACCTACGAGACGGTCACCTACGCCGTCATCTCCCGCTATCTGGTCGTCGACCGCGACTGACCCCGACGGCGTCCCCCGATCTGGGCCCCCGCCCTCACCTGGCGACGGCGAGGGCGACCCAGAGTTCGGCGCGGACGGCGGGATCCTCAAGGTCGCGGCCGACCAGCTCCGCCACCCGGCGCATGCGGTAGCGCAGAGTGTGGCGGTGCACCCCGAGCCGCTGCGCCGCCGCGTCCCAGTGGCCGTTGCAGTCCAGGTAGACGCGGAGGGACCCGAGCAGATCCGCACGTGAGCCGTACTCCCTGAGCGGGGCGAGCAGCGCGGAGGAGAACGCCTCCGCCACGCCCGGGTCGAGCAGGGAGAGCAGCCCCTGACCCGCCAGGTCGGCGAAGCGCGCCACCGGCGCGGTGCCGCGCCCGGCCGCGGCGAGCGCCCGGTCGGCCTGCTCCAGTCCCGCGCGCAGGTCGTCGAGACCCACCGGTTCACCGACCCCGACGGGGCCGTACTCGCCGAGCGTCGCGGCCACGGCGTCGGCCCGCGCGGGCGGGACCAGCAGGACCACCCTGTCGCCGTCGGCCGCCGCGAACTCGGCCCCCGCGGCCTCGAGCACCGCCTCCGGCTCCCCGGCGCAGGCGATCGCCACCAGCGGCTCGTCGGCGAACCGCTCCCCGAGCCGCTCCAACGTCTCGCACCCGGCCTCCAGCTGCCCGGCCAGCAGCAGCCGCAGCACCGCGGAGCGGACCCGGCGTTCGGCGGCCAGGTGCTCCACGCCGTGCTCGACGGTGAGCGTGAGCAGGGACGCGGCGGCGTTGACCACGGTGTGCGCGACCGGGGTGAAGGACCGGCCGATGCCGACGGCGAGGAATCCCCTCACCCGACGGGCTCCCAGTGGCCGCACGATGACGTGTTCCTCGGGCGAGGAGAGGGCCACACTCGCGGGAGCGCCCTGGCTCGTGATCCTTCTCAGCCGTTCCAGCTCGGGGCCGAGGTCTCCGGCCGCCGCCGCGGCACCTCTGCCCGCCAGATGTCGTACGGCCCCCGCCTCGTCGAGCAGGATCGCCCAGCCGCCCAGCTCGCGGGCAAGGCGGTCGATCACCGCGCGAGGGCCCTCCGGGCGCAGCGCGGCGCGGGTGAGACGTCCCTGGGCGGCGAAGGCGCTGCTGAGCTCGTCGTACTGCTCGGCGGCGATCAGCTCGCTCACCGCCTTGCCGATGGCGACGAACGGGGTGTCGCGCGGCACCTCGACGAGCGGCAGCCCGGCCCGCGTGGCGGCCTCGACCAGCGCCTCGGGGATCGTCTCGTGCCCGAGTCCGACGCCGAATCCCAGTCCGGCGACGCCTCTGGCGACCAGGCGCTCGACGTAGGGGCCGGCGTTACGGGCGTCCAGGCGCATGCCCGTGGTCAGGACCAGTTCACCACCCTCAAGAAACGGGGTGGGATCTTCCAGCTCGCTGACCGCCACCCAGCGCACCGGCCGGTCGAGCGCCTCCCGCCCGGTGAGGACGACGAGCCCGAGAGCGAGCCGCCGTACGACGGTGTTCAGCGTCGGCGCCATCCCCACCCCCTTTTTTGTACGTTATGTCTATTCCGCTCTTCGCAATTTTGCCATAGCGCATCATCGGCACACCGGCATTGGCGACATAGCTTCACATCATGAGCACCGTCACCGAGGGCGGCCCCTCGCTTCCGCAGGAGCGCCGCCTCGTCACCGAGATTCCCGGCCCGAGGTCCCGCGAACTGCTCGCGCGCAAGCAGGCCGCCGTACCGCCGGGCATCGGCACCACGCTGCCCGTCTTCGTGACGCACGCCGGGGGCGGTGTCGTGGTCGACGCCGACGGCAACTCCCTGATCGACTTCGGGTCCGGCATCGCGGTGACCGGTGTCGGCAACTCCGCCCCGCGCGTCGTCGAGCGGGTGAGCAGGCAGGTGGCGGACTTCACCCACACCTGCTTCATGATCACGCCGTACGAGTCGTACGTGCGGGTCGCCGAGAAACTCAACGAGATCACCCCCGGTGACCACGAGAAGCGCACCTTCCTGCTCAACAGCGGCGCCGAGGCGGTGGAGAACGCGGTCAAGGTCGCCCGCCACGCCACCGGCCGCCAGGCGGTCGTCGTCTTCGAGCACGGCTACCACGGCCGGACCCTGCTGACGATGACGCTGACGGCCAAGAACATGCCCTACAAGCACCGCTTCGGCCCGTTCGCACCCGAGGTCTACCGGGTGCCGCTCGCCTATCCGTTCCGCTGGCCCACCGGCCCGGAGAACTGCGCGGAGGAGGCCGCGGCCCAGGCGATCGACCAGATCACCAAGGAGATCGGCGCCGAGAACGTCGCCGCCGTGGTGATCGAGCCGATCGCGGGCGAGGGCGGCTTCATCGAGCCCGCCAAGGGCTTCATGCCGAGGATCCTGGAGTTCTGCCGCGAGAACGGCATCGTCTTCGTCGCCGACGAGGTGCAGACCGGCTTCTGCCGTACCGGCCACCTGTTCGCCTGCGAGGACGAGGGCATCGTGCCCGACATCATCGTCACCGCGAAGGGCATCGCGGGCGGCCTGCCGCTCGCCGCCGTCACCGGCCGCGCCGAGATCCTCGACAAGGTCCACGTCGGCGGGCTGGGCGGCACCTACGGCGGCAACCCGCTCGCCTGCGAGGCCGCGCTGGGCGTGATGGAGACCATCGAGGCCGACGACCTGATCGGGAAGGCCCGCCGCATCGGCGAGACCATGCTTCCGCGGCTGCGCGCCATGGCGAAGAGAAACCCGATCATCGGCGACGTACGTGGCCGGGGCGCCATGATCGCTATCGAGCTGGTCGTCCCCGGCACCGGGGAGCCCCACCCCACGGCGGCGGGCGAGATCGCGAAAAGGTGCCATGCCGAGGGTCTGCTCGTGCTGACCGCGGGCACCTACGGCAATGTGCTGCGTTTCCTGCCGCCACTGGTCATCCCCGATCACCTTCTGGAGGAGGGTCTCGCGATCCTGGAGAAGGCCGTGAACGAGGCCTGACTGTTTAGAACGCACCAAAAGGGGCACCCGGCTTGATGCCGAGTGTCCCTTTTGCCGTTATACGGCCCGCATGTAGGCCGTGATTTAACCACCGCTTGACATCCGCCACAGCGATCACGGGTCGTGACCGCGTTATAACGGTTCCGATATGAAAGTACGCGATCAAGACAGGAAACGTGTCGACGTCCTCCTCGCGGCCGAGCCACGGGAGAGAACAAGGAGTCACCACGCTGGAGGAATGTAATCGGCTTCCTCCCCACGACCGAAGCCAGGGGATTCCTGCCCTCACGGGTTAGGGCTCCTGCTTCACCGCCAGTTGCCCGCCAGGAGAAAAACTCTCCCTTTGAGGTCTTACCCCAACTCCACAGGCGTTTTCCCTCTCCGCCGGTCCGGCGGCGAGGGTGGTGCGGGTCATGCGTACGGCGGCTTGGTTGTCACCACCGCGCGCGCATGCCACCAACCCGTGCGGCGCCTTGCCGCGTTTCCTTCCCACGCCTCAAGGCGGGGTCTCCGCGCTGAAAGGAACACGATGAACTGGAGGCCGCCCAGAACGGCACACGCCACGATGACCTTCGATCCCGACGGACTGACCCGCACCCAACGTGAGGGCGAAGCCTGCGTGGCCTGCCACAAGAAGTGGCCCCGCCCGCGGACCAGGATCGGCCGCCTCCCCGACGGCACGGCCCTCTTCGCCTGCCCGGAGTGCGCCGACGCGCTGCTACCGCAGCAGGACGACGCCCGCTCCCGACCCCGGCGCGTGGCCTTCTTCTGAGCTCTTCCCGACAACCGGTGCGAGTCCGCGGCCCCGCACCGGTTGATCACCGGTACGGCCGCGATCTCCGTCGGCGCCCCGATCACCCTCGCGAAGCCGGTGCGGCCGGAATCCCCGGAACGCCTTTACGAAGTAAGCCGAGGAGGCGGCGGGGAGGGGCGTCAGGCGGACAGGAGCGTCTCGACGGTCTCGTCGCGTATGCCCCACGGTGAGCCGTAGGCGTTGAGCAACTCCAGGAAGGGCACCGCGTCGAACGCCTCGGGGCCGAGCACGCCGCTGCCCGACCAGGCGCCGGTGGCCAGCAACTCCAGGGCGACCACCGGGTGCACGGCCGTCTGCCAGACCACGGCCTGGCAGCCGTACTCCCGCATCGACCACTCGTTGTCGACCACGTGGTAGAGATAGACCTCGCGCGGCCGGCCGTCCTTGCCCACGCCCTTCACCCAGGTCCCGGCGCAGGTCTTGCCTCGCATCCGGTCGCCGAGTGTGGCCGGGTCGGGCAGGCTGGCCGCGACCACGTCGCGCGGTGAGGCCTCGACTCCCCCCACCTTGATCTTGTCCGCGTTGTCCAGGCCGAGCTTGTGCAGGGTCTTCAGGACCCCGATGAACTCCTCACCCAGGCCGTACTTGAACGTCACCCGCTTGGCGTCGATGTAGCGGGGCACGAGGAGCACCTCCTCGTGCTCGACGTTGACGCACTCCACCGGCCCGATCCCCTCGGGGAAGTCGAACACCTCGGGCTCGCTGAACGGCTCGGTGGTGTGCCAGCCGCCGTTCTCCCAGATCACCGGCGGGTTGAGGCACTCCTCGATCGTCGTCCAGATGGAGAACGTCGGCGCGAAGTCGTAGCCGTCGACCACCAGGTTGGAGCCGTCGCGGATGCCGATCTCCTCGATGCTCCGGAACAGGTGCTCGGCGGCGTAGCGCGCGAACACGTCGGCGAGCCCCGGCTCCACCCCCATCCCCACCAGCGCCAGGCCGCCCTTCTGCCGCCAGGCCTCGGCGAGGGCGAACTGCTCGTCGCCGAGTTTCACCCCGGTCAGCTCGTACGGCCTGCGCGGATGCGGTCGCGACAGCGACATCGCCATGTCGAGGTAGTGGGCCCCGGCGTTGAGCGCCGCCTCGAACAGGGACATGGTGAAGCGGGGGTCCACGGCATTGAAGAGCACGTCGCAGCGATGCTCGGCGAGGGCGGCCTCGACCGCCACCCGGTCGGAGGCGTCCAGCCCGATGGCACTGAAGCGCGGGTCCGCGATCCTGGCCACGACGGCGGCGGCCCGGTCCTGTTGGGAGTCGGCGACCACGATGTGTTCGAAGAAATCTCGGCGTGCGGCGATCGGCACGACGGCGGAACCGACGCCGCCCGCTCCAACAAGAAGGATTCTCATGGCGACCAGACTACCCACTGACTGGTCAACCAGTCGATATCGAGAGCATGATTTTCCCACCGAATCCATCGCCAAACACGATCAAGACAACGAAAAGCGCGGCCAAACACGAGATACACGGGCATGACTGGGGGCGAGTGTCGCGAGGAGGGAAGGACGGGCCCGCGGCCCTTCAGGCTCGGACCGGCGGGAAACCGGTCACTTCAGGAGCTGCTTCCAGCGCTCCGCCCACTCGGTGTAATCGGTGCATTCCCCACCACGGCCCCCGCAGTCGCGCGTCGGGCGGGCGGCGAAGACGACATCGCGCAGCCACCGGCTGTCTCGAACGTGGTAGATCTCGCACATCCGGCGGGCGTGACCACCACACGCCTCCGGATTGGCCGGGGCCAGCCCGGTCCAGGCCGCGGCGGGGCGCTGCGCCGACGCCGAACTCACCCAGTTCAGCCACCGGTAGCCGCAGTTGGGGCTGGCGGGCTTCGCCGCGAGCATCCACGAGTCGACCCACCCGGTCATCGGCACCCCCTCCAGCGCCTTCATCGGCCGGCCCGCGCGCCGGAAGAGGTCCAGGTGGTACGGGAGAGCCTGGGCGATCCGCACCGGTCCCGCCGACAGGGCCCTGACCAGGTCGAGCGAGCCGTCCCAGTAAACCCGGTCGGCGCCCTCGCCCTCGGCGAGGAGCCTCAGGGCGGCGTCGAGCTGTGCGGAAGTGAGCTGGAACGGATCCTCCCTCTTCGACTCGGGACGCCTCCCGCCGAGGGCGAGTGCGGCGTCGGCGATGCTCAGCGGGCTGTTCCTGATCGCCGCGGAGGACGTTTCGTAGAGCGCCGACGGCCTTTCGGGCCTGCCCTCCTCGTAGAGGACCCGGTTGACCCCCCACAGGTAGGGGATGCCGTAGACCTTGCCGTCCTCGCGCAGACCGGGCAGCTCGCGCAGGCGCCTGGGGATCCTCCGGTAGTCGTCGACCAACGCCGTCTCCAGCGGCGCCACCTTCCCCTGCGCCACCAGCAGCCCTGCCAGGTCGGGGGCGGGTGAGACGGCGTCGTAGGCGCCGGTGGCGAACCTGACGGCCATCTCCTCGCTCGTACGGACCCGGTCGAGCTTGACGACGCAGCCGCTCTCCCGCTCGAAGGGCGCGAGCCAGTTGACCTGCGAACTGGTCCCGCCGTATTCGACGTACCCCTGGAAGGTGAGCACCCGCAGCGTGCCCTCGCCCTCGCCGATGGACGGCGAAGGCGTCGGGCTCGAAGTGGCCTCACGGGTCACGGCGGTGGGCGTCGCGGAGGGGGTGACGGGTGTCGCGGAGGACGAGGGGCCGCGCATCGGCCTCGCCGTGGTCGTGGCTCCCGCCTGGGCACAGGCGGCGAGCGCCAGCACGCCCACTCCGAGCAGCGCTCCCAGACGCGCCGGGCGAAGCCTGTCCCTGCCTACGAGGCCCACGAGGTTTCCTCCCGACATCGCCACCGACCTGCCGGGAGCCTACCGGCCCGCGCCCGCCCCGGGCATCCGCATGTCACACCGGGAAAGGGGCGGGAAAAAGACGCGAGGCCCGCGCCCCGGCAGGAGGGGCGCGGGCCTCGCGGGTCGGAGGCTACCCGTTGGTCGGGAAGCCGAGGTTGACGCCACCGTGGCTCGGGTCGAGCCATCGGGAGGTGACGACCTTGCCCCGAGTGTAGAAGTGCACGCCCTCGGTCCCGTGGACGTGGGTGTCCCCGAAGAGCGAGGCCTTCCAGCCGCCGAAGCTGTAGAAGGCCATCGGCACCGGGATCGGCACATTGATGCCGATCATGCCGACCTCCACCTCGTTCTGGAAACGCCGGGCCGCGCCGCCGTCGTTGGTGAAGATCGCGGTGCCGTTGCCGAACTCGCCACCGTTGATCAGCTCCAGGCCCTCCTCGTACGAGGAGACGCGGACGATCGACAGGACCGGGCCGAAGATCTCCTCCCGGTGGACCCGGGAGCCGGCGGCCACGTGGTCGAGGACCGTGGGGCCGAGCCAGAATCCGGCGGTGTCCTGGGCGGCGCCACCCCCGCGGACGGGGGTCAGGCGGCCGTCCACGACGAGCTTCGCACCTTCGGAAACACCCAGGTCGAGGTAGGAGACGACCTTGTCGCGGTGGGCCCCGGTGACGAGGGGTCCCATCTGGGAGGACGGGTCGTCGCCGGGGCCGACGGTGAGCGCGGAGACCCGAGAGACGATCTTGTCGACCAGCTCGTCCCCGACCGGGTCCACGGCGAGCACGACGGAGATCGCCATGCAGCGCTCCCCCGCCGAGCCGAAACCGGCCGACACCGCCGCGTCGGCGACGAGGTCGAGGTCGGCGTCGGGCAGGACGAGCATGTGGTTCTTGGCGCCGCCGAGCGCCTGGACCCGCTTGCCGTGGGAGGTACCGGTCTCGTAGACGTACCTCGCGATGGGCGTGGATCCGACGAACGAGACCGCGCGCACGTCCGGGTGCTCCAGCAACCGGTCCACCGCCACCTTGTCGCCCTGGACGACGTTGAAGACGCCGTCGGGCAGCCCGGCCTCCTTCCACAGCGAGGCCATCAGCAGCGACGCCGAGGGGTCCTTCTCCGACGGCTTGAGGACGAAGGCGTTGCCCGCGGCGATCGCGATCGGGAACATCCACATCGGCACCATCGCCGGGAAGTTGAACGGGGTGATCCCGGCCACGACGCCCAGCGGCTGCCGGATCGAGTAGGAGTCGACCCGGGTGGAGACGCCCTCGGAGAAACCGCCCTTGAGCAGGTGCGGGATGCCGCAGGCGAACTCCACGACCTCCAGGCCCCTCGCGACCTCGCCCAGCGCGTCGGAGTGGACCTTGCCGTGCTCCTCGGAGATGAGACGGGCCAGCTCGTCGCGGTTGGCGTACATCAGCTCCCGGAAGCGGAACAGCACCTGCGAGCGCTTGACCAGCGAGGCGTCCCGCCACGCGGGCCAGGCCTCGACGGCGGCGGCCACGGCCTCGTCCACCTCGCCCACGGACGCGAGGTGGACGCGACCCGCGACCTCCCCGGTCGCGGGATCGAAGATCTCCGTGGTGCGGCCGGAGCCCTCGACGGAGCCTCCGCCGATCCAGTGGGTGACGTTCTTCACGAGACGACCTCGGCGTTGATGGTTTCGAGCGCGTTGACGATGATCCCGAGGCCGTCCGCGGCCTCGTCGAGGGAGAGGGTGAGCGGCGGGGCCATCCGGAGCACGTTGCCCTTGAGGCCGCCCTTGCCCGCGAGCAGGCCGGACTTCCTGGTCTCCTCCATGAACCGGGTGGCGAGGGCCGGCGAGGGTTCGCCGGTCGCCGGGTCGACCAGCTCGACGGCGAACATCAGGCCCTTGCCACGGACGTCGCCGACGATCGGCAGCCTCGGCGCCGCCTCACGGAGCCCGTCGATGATCAGGGCGCCGGTCCTCGCGGCGTTCGCCTGCAGGTCGTGGTCGAGGACGTAGTCCAGGGTGGCGTTGGCGGCGGCCATGGAGATCGGGTTGCCGCCGAAGGTGGCCAGGCCCACGGCGTGGAGGTTGTCCATCAGGTCACCGCGGGCGACGACGCCTCCGACCGCGAAGCCGTTGCCCAGCCCCTTGGCGAAGGTCATCATGTCGGGCGTGACGCCGTGGTTCTGGATGCCGAAGAAGGCCGAGCCGGTGCGCCCCCAGCCGGTCTGCACCTCGTCGGAGATGAACAGGATGCCCTCGGCGTCGAGGACCTCCTTGTAGGCGGCGAACAACCCGTCGGGAGGCATGGTGAAACCGCCCACCCCCTGGATCGGCTCGGCGATGAGCGCCGCCACGTCGCCGGCGACGACGGTGGACAGCACGTGGCGCAGGTCGTCGACGCACGCCGCGATGTAGTCGGCGTCGGACAGGCCGCGGAACCGGGTGAGATGCCGGTCGGCGCCGTGCAGGAAGTGCACGTTCAGCGGTGACAGCGAGTTGTTCTTCCACGCGCGGTTGCTCGTGACGCTGACCGCTCCGAAGGAGCGGCCGTGGTAGCTCTGCCGCATGGCGAGCACCTGGTCGGACTTACGCGCGTAGGTCGCCAGCAGCAGGGCGGTCTCGTTCGCCTCGGTGCCGGAGTTGGTGAAGAAGACCTTCGCGTCCGGGATGCCGGAGAGCCTCGCGATCTTCTCGGCCAGCTCCACCTGACCGCGCAGCAGGTAGACCGTGGAGGTGTGCACCACGCCGGTGGCGATCTGCCGCTCGACGGCCTCGCGCACCTCGGGCACGTCGTACCCGATCATGTTGGTCAGGATGCCCGCGAAGAAGTCGAGATAGCTCTTGCCCGACGCGTCGACGACGCGGTTTCCCTTGCCCGAGACGATCTCGATGGGCTCGTCGTAGTAAAGGGCCAGCCAGTTGGGCATTACCGCGCGATGGCGCGCAAGGAGGTCCGACATACATCGAGTATCGCCTCTCGGGGCCACCGCTCATACCTACAATATGTCGGCATATCCCCGCCAAACCCTGCACACTGTCAAGCTCCGCCCGTGAGGATCACCCTCCCCGGGGGCCGCGAGGCACTGGGGGGCACCGGGAGGCGGTCGTCCGCTCCGCCGGGAAAAGGTCCCTGACGCGGCCGCAGGGCACTGAGGGGTACCGGGCGGTCGTGCGGCTCGCATCCCACGGCGCCCTCGCATCCCGCAACGAAGCCGTGCGGCTCGCGCCGAAGCGCAGGCGACCTGAGCTCCGCCCCGGACCCCCGGCGACTCGCGCCATCCTTGGCGTGGCGCGAGCCGCACGGGGCCGACGACCTGGACGACCTCTCAGCTCCCCGCCTTCACCAGTCCCTCCTCCGTACCGGCTCCGGACACGGGCGCGGGGCGCAACACCAGGAACGCCAGCGTGGCGGCGGCGAGGGTGAAGCCGACCCCCACCCAGGAGCCGAACGACATGGCCGAGACGAACGCCTCGCGCGCGGTCTCGATCACCCCCCCGTCCCCCAGCCGCAGCGCCCCACCGATCGACTCGCGCGCGGCGGCCGGGGCGTCGTCGGGCATCGACGCGGTGTAGACCCCGGCCAGCACGCTGCCGAGCACGGCGACGCTCAGCGCCATGCCGACCTGTTGGACGGTGTCGTTGAGCGCCGACCCGACGCCGGCGTGCGCGGGCGGTACCGCCCCCATCAGCGTCGCGTAGGCCGCGGGCCCCGCGAGGCCCCCGCCGACCCCCATGAGCATGAGACCGGTGATCAGCAGGCCGTACCCGGTGTCGGCGGTCATGACGGCGAGCACCCCGAACCCACCGGCCATCACGGCGAGGCCGACGGCGACCAGCATCCGGTTGCTGACCTTCTGCCCCAGCGCGGCGCCGACCCCGTTGAACACCGCGGCGGCCACGGCGTACGGCAGCAGCGCGAGACCGGCGCGCATCGGACTGTAGCCCAGCACGAACTGCAGGTACTGGGTGAGCATCAGCAGCAGCGCTCCCGTGCCGAACGACATCAGCACGATCGAGAACGACGCCCCGCTGAAGTTCCGGTCGCGGAACAGCTCCAGCGGGAGCATCGGGTGCTCCGTCCTGAGCTCCCAGATCACGAACGCCCCCAGCGCCGACACCGCCAGCCCGGCGGCGACCAGCGACTCCGCCGAGGTCCAGCCCGCGGTCGGCGCGGAGATGACCACGTAGACGAGGGCGCTCATGCCGGTCGTGGACAGCACGACGCCGACCGGGTCGAGCCTTCTCGCCGGACCGCGCGACTCGGGCATCAGCAGCGCCGCGGCGATCACGGCGACGATCGCGACCGGCACGTTGAGCAGGAAGATCGATCCCCACCAGTAGTGTTCGAGCAGGAAGCCGCCCAGCGTAGGACCGGCGATCACGCCGACCATCGCCACCGCGCTCCACGCGGCGATCGCCTTGCGGCGCTCCTCCTCGTCGAAAACGGTGATCAGGATCGACAGGGTGCTCGGCATCAGGATGGAGCCACCGACGCCCATGAGCGCGCGGGCGCCGATCAGGTGCCAGGGCTCGGTGACCAGCACGGCGAGCAGCGAGGCACCGCCGAACAAAACCAGACCGATGATCAGGAAGCGCTTGCGACCGTAGCGGTCCGACAGGCTGCCAGAGGTGAGCAGTAGCCCGGCGAAGACCAGGACGTAGGCATCGATGATCCACTGGATGTCCGCCGGGCTCGCCCCCAGATCAACCATGAGGGCGGGGATCGCCAGATTCAGAACGGTGTTGTCCACCACGAGGACAAGCAGGCTCAGACAGAGCACTCCGAGGATCCACCAGCGCCTCGGATCACGTTCGACTCGTACAGTGTTCGATTCCACTCGCACACTGTACGATAAGCTCGAACAGCGTGCCACAAGATTTATGCTTGAGGAGTGGAACAGCAATTCAGCTCCGTCTGGACCCGCGAACAGCGCACCGCGAAGAGCCCCACCCTCAGCCGCGCGCAGATCGTTCGCACGGCGATGGAGCTGCTCGACGCCGAAGGGCTGGACGCGCTGAGCATGCGCCGCCTGGGCGCCAAACTCGGCTCGGGGACGACCAGCATCTACTGGCACGTGGCGAACAAGGACGAGTTGCTTGAGCTGGTCCTCGACGAGGTCTACGGCGAGTTCGACATCCCGGACGTCCGGGAGACCAGCTGGCGCAACGCCGCCTCCTCCTTCGCGTACTCCATCCGCCAGGCGCTGTTCGCGCACCCCTGGGTCATCGGCTACATCGGGATCACCCCCGCCATCGGCCCCAACGCGATGCGGATGATGAACCGGCTCGTCACCACCTTCGACCACGCCGGGTTCCGCGGCCTCGACCAGGACCACGCCGCCTCGACGCTCCTGGCGTACGTGCTCGGGGTCACCGCGCCCGAACTCTCCTGGCGGGCGATGACCGCCAAGGCGGGCCTCAACTCCAACGAACTGAACGAGGCCCTGCAGCCCGTGGTGGAGAAGGCGGCGGCCGACTACCCCGGACTGGCCGCCCGCTACGCCGAGTACCGGTGCATGGACGTCGACGCCGCCAGGGCGCTCAACTTCGAGTTCGGCCTGACCTGCTTCCTCGACGGACTGGAGGCCCGCCTGAAGCGCGCCGCCCCACCTCCGGCGCCGCGGGGCCGCTCGACGCCTGGTGCGGACTTCGAAGAAACCGGGGAGTTGCGCCGGTAGGCACGCAGGAGCGGGTGAGGGGCGGCGATGGAGCATGGGGTCGCCGTCGGATGGACCGTCGCGGCGCGGCTCTTCGATCCTTGGACCGCCCCCACAGGAGTCGAGCCGTGACCCCCTCGCGGGGAGAAAGCAGGTGGCGGGGAGGGTGGGGCAAACAGGCTGTAAAGCGTGACCCCCTCGCGCTTACATGCTGATCGGATATTCTCGACAGGTGCTCCCTACTGTCGCCGACGTCCTCGCCCTGGACACCGTCCGTCGGGGCAATCCACGGGTCGTGGCGGGGGCCGACCGGCTGGACAGCCGGGTGCGCTGGGTGCACGTGGGCGAGGTGACCGACATCGCCCACCTGCTGCGCGGAGGCGAGCTCGTGCTCACCACCGGCATCGCCCTACCCGACGATCCCCGCAAGCTCGCCGACTACATCGGCGAGCTCGTCGCCGTGGGCGCGTCGGGGCTGATCGTGGAACTGGGCCGCAAGTTCATCGGGGAGCTGCCCGGCGCCGTGGTCCGCGCCGCCGAGGCTCACGGCCTGCCTCTGGTCACCCTGGCCAGGGAGACACCGTTCGTGCAGATCACCGAGTCGGTGCACGCCCGGATCATCGACATCCAGCTGGAGGAGCTCCGCGCCTCCGAGCAGCTGCACGAGGTCTTCACCGAGTTGTCGGTCGAGGGCGCCTCTCCGGCGGATGTCCTGGGCCAGGTCGCGAGGCTGTCCGGGCGCCCCGCGTTGCTGGAGAACCTCGCCCACCAGGTGCTGGCCTGCGAGACCGCCGGCCGCGACACCGGCTCCCTGCTCGCGGGCTGGGAGACCCGCTCCCGCGCGGTCGCACCCGACCTGCGCACCGCCTACGACGCCGCCTCCGGCTGGCTGGTCACCATGGTCGGCGCACGCGGCCAGGACTGGGGCCGCCTGATCATCCTCTGCGACACGGAGCCAGGGCCGCGCGACATCGTGCTCGCCGAGCGCGCCGCGACCACCCTCGCCCTGGGCCGCCTGCTGGAGCGCCACCAGGAGTCACTGGAACGTCAGGCGCACGGCACGATCATCACCGGAATCCTCACCCACGCGTACGCCGACCCCGAGGAGGCCGCGGCACGCGCCCGCGCGGTCGGTGTGTCACTCACCGGCCGCAAACTCATCAGCGTGGTGCTCCGCCTGGCCGAGACCGCGGACAAGCCGCTCGAGGGCCAGGAGCAGCTCATCCAACTCGGCGAGCTGGCGGACGCGGCCGCCGCCGCCTGCCGCGAGGCCCGCCTTCCCGCCCTCGTCGGCGCCCTGGATCAGAACCGGGTCGGCGTCCTGCTCCCCCTTCCGCCGCGCGTCCTCCCCGAGGCCGCGCTGACCACGCTCGCCGATCACCTGCGTGCGGCCTTCACCGTCCCCTTCGTCCTCGCCGCCGGCTCCCTGGTCGAGTCGATCCGCGACGTACGGAGAAGTTTCCTGGAGGCCGAGCAGGTCGCCGACGTGGCCGTCAGGCACCCCGACGGCCGCGCCTTCTACCGGCTGCCCGACCTTCGCCTGAGAGGCCTGCTCCATCTTCTGCGCGACGACGCCCGGCTGCAGACCTTCGCGGAGCGCGAACTCGGGCCGCTACTCGCCCACGACGCCCAGCGCGGCGGCGATCTCACCGGGATCCTGCGGGTCTATCTCGACTCGGGCCGCAACAAGGCCGTCGCCGCCCAGAGAGCCCATCTGTCCAGACCCGCCTTCTACGACCGTCTCCGCAGGTTGGAGCGCGTCCTCGACACCGATCTGGACGATGTCGAATCCTGTCTCTCCCTCCACGTCGCCCTCCTGGCTCTGGAGTCCTTCCGGAGAGACAGTCCCCGTTCCTGAAAGGTCCCCATGCCCGAGATCTTCGTTCCCGAGGCCGCCGATCTGACCCGGATGGTCGCCGCCGCCGGGGCGTTCTCCGTCCCCACCGACGACGTACGGCTGTCACCGGAGGAGCTGGAGCCCCACCAGATCCTGGCGGGTTCTCCGCGCGTCTCGTCGATCGAGCTGTGGTCCTCACCGGACGGCAGGCAGAGCCGGGGCATCTGGGAGATCACGCCAGGCACGGTCGTCGATGTGGAACGTGACGAGATGTTCGTGGTCCTGTCCGGCCGTGCCACGCTGGAAATCGACGGCGGCGCCACCCTGGAGCTCGTGCCCGGATCGGTCTGCCTGCTCGCCGAGGGCGCCAAGACCGTCTGGATCGTCCACGAGACGCTGCGCAAGGTGTATCACTGCGTGGGCTGACGGAATCAGGTACGCGGGACCTTCAGCGTGAGCAACAACACTTTCTTGGGATGTTTCACCTGTTTCACTCCCCTTGACCCGTAGATCTCGGCACGATGGTTCACGAAATCGGAGACCAACGGGGAGAGATGCACATGTCGCGACACCTTGTCGCTGGATTGATGACTCTGACACTCACCGCTGTGGCGGTTCCCGCCGAGGCGAAACAGGCGAGTGTCGGGTTTCCCTCCTCCGCGTTCCCGCTGGGTGTGAGTATGGCGCCGGTTAAGAAGCAGCAGAGCGTGGCACCGGGAATTACCCTTTTTAGTGTGAAACACGGCAAATCCACCCAAGGGTGGACAGTTTCCGCTCTTATGCCCAACGGGCATGACTCCGGTTCCCTGGTCACGGCACAGACGGTGGCTCAGGCGATGGAGGACGCCGGATTCGCCCCTGAGATCCTGAGAATCGTGCAGCCCGCAGCCTCGGACGCTCCGGCCGTGGAGCGTTACATGGTGAGGACCGGCCTGTGGTCGTTCGGCCAGCGGGCCAAGGCCGACAAGGTCGTGAAGGAGCTCAAGGCGGCCGGCGTCCGGGCCAAGACCGACTATCTCGGCGACGACGGCACAGACACCACCGGCCCCTGGGACATGCGCGTGCTGATGGTCAACCCGAAGCTGTTCAAGGGCTCCTTCAAGACGAGCGTCGGCAAGAGCGTGGCCAAGCGTGAGAGCACCAGCTCGATGTCGAAGCTGGCCGGCGCCATCGCCGGGGTCAACGGCGGGTTCTTCAACATCCACACGGCCAAGGCGCTCCAGGGCGACCCGGTCGGTGTGTCCGTCGTGGGCGGCAGGCTCCTCAGCGAGGCCGTGCCGGGGCGCAGTGGTCTCGTCATCACCCAGGGCCGCAAGGCGCGGATCACCGAGCTGAAGACCACGGTCACCGCGATCTCCTCCGACGGGACGAAGGCCGAGATCAACGGCATCAACCGGGCCGCCGGGGCCGAGGAGCTCGTCCTCTACACCGAGGAGTTCGGCGGCAAGACAGCAACCGACGGCGGCATCGAGGTCGTCGTCAACGCCGCCGACGGCAGGGTCATCAAGGTCCGTCAGGCCGGCGGCATCGTCGCCCGGGGTACCTACCTGCTCCACGGCACCGGCCTGGCAGCCGTCTGGCTCCAGGAGCACGGGCAGGGAACCTGGATGAAGGTGGACGGGAAGGTGATCGACCTGCGCACACAGCGGGCCATACCGCTCACCCCGGAGACACACATCATGGGTGGCGGGGTCGGGCTGGTCAGGAACGGCCGGGTGCGCATCACTGCGGCGGCCGACGGACACGCCTCGATCAACATGATGCTCCGGCGTCACCCGCGCACGATGGTCGGCGTCGACAAGTCGGGCGGGCTCATCCTGGCCACGGTCGACGGACGCAACCCCGGCGTCAGCGTGGGCGCCTCGATGGTGGAGGCCGCCCAGCTGATGCGGTGGCTGGGAGCCAAGCAGGCCATCAACTTCGACGGCGGCGGCTCCAGTGTGATGGTCGTCAACCACAAGGCCGTGAACCGGCCTTCGGACGGCGCGGAGCGAACCGTGGGTGACGGTCTCTTCATCACCCCCTGACGGGAAGCAGCGGTGTAACGGAGAAGCCCCGGTCCTGAAGGACCGGGGCTTCTCCGTTGCCCGGATCTATTGAAAGGAAAAGACCCTGGAAAGCACGAAAGGGCCCCCACCAAACAGTGGGAGCCCTTTTCGTAAAAGATTGTCCGGCGGTGACCTACTCTCCCACACCGTCCCCGGTGCAGT